>NZ_JBZFLF010000004.1:0-400981 GCF_058313455.1 Sphingomonas sp. SP5
GTCCCGCCGCCGCCATCGCGCAAAAGGCGCAGGACGATGTGCGCGCCGCGGCCGCGGCCGCCGCGGCGGCCGAGGCGCAGCGTGTCCAGCAGGAGGCGCAAAAGGCAGCGGCGCAGGCTGCGGCGGATCAGGCCGCCCGTGACGCGGCCAAGGCGGCTCAGGACGCCGCCGCCTCGCAGGACGCGGCGGCCAAGGCCGCGGCCGACCAGCTCGCCGCGCTCGCAGCGAAGGCGGCCAGCGATGCCGCCAAGGCCGCCGAGGCCGCCAGCCAGGCCGCCGCCGAAAAGGCGGCGCGCGACGCGCAGAAAGCGGCGGCGGATCAGGCCGCCCAGACGATGAAGGACGCTGAAAAGGCGGCGCGCGATGCCGCCGACAAGGTCGCAGCCGACAACGCCAAGCTCGCCGACCAGGCAGCCAAGGACGCGGACAAGGCCGCCAAGGAGGCTGCGAAGGCCGCCGCCGATGCCGCGCAGGCGGCAGCGGACAAGGCCGCCAAGGATGCGGCCAAGGCAGCCTCCGACGCACAGGCCGCCAAGGCGGCGGACGACGCCAGGAAGGCGGCGGACGATGCGACCAAGGCCGCATCGGACAAGGCCGCCAAGGATGCAGCCAAGGCGGCAGCCGACGCCCAGAAAGACGCCGCCAAGGCAGCCGCGGACGCCGCCAAGGCGCAGGAACAGGCTGCCAAGGACGCCCAAAAGGCAGCCGACGACGCCGCCAAGGCCGCAGCCAAGACCTCCAACGACATCCTGAAGGGCGTGACCAAGGCCGCCGAAGACGCCGCCAAGCAGATCGCCGACAAGTTGATCGGCAAGAAGGGATAAAGCCGGCGAGCTATCGCCGTGCGGAGAACCCGTCCTTCATGCTGATGCCCGCGTTCACCAGCATGGGCATGAAGGATATGATGGAATGGCGGCATGGAGCTGCCCTTGCCTGCCGCAGATGGCGCACGGCGTGGCGCCGAACCGCACCCGCCAAGCCCAGCCGACACCACACATAGCACCTCCAGCGCGCGAGCGCTTTGCCTGGCCGGACTTTGTTGTTTGGCGGGGAAAATGGCGGAGCGGGAGGGATTCGAACCCTCGATACGGTTTTGCCGTATACTCACTTTCCAGGCGAGCGCCTTCGACCACTCGGCCACCGCTCCGCATGTCCTGGAGCAGCGCGCCTAGCCGGTCCGGGGTCGCCCTGCAAGTGATTGCGCGCGGGCGCCGGCTGCGCCACTCTGCTGCGTCATGCTGAGCCTGCTCCTTTTCGCCGCCGCGCCGCTGCAAGCTGCGCCGCCACCCTCGCCTGCCGACCCCATCGAGGCGGATTGGCGCGCCATTCCCGATGACGAACTGCTGGTGATGACGCTGGCGAACGGGCGGCAGGTGGTGATCCGTCTTGCCGCGGGCATGGCGCCGCAGCACGTCGGCAACGTCCGCACGCTCGCCCGCGCGCATTGGTGGGACGGCGAGAGCGTGTACCGCGTGCAGGAGAATTGGGTCGCGCAATGGGGTGATGCGACCGAGAAGAAGCCGCTGCCGGCCGGCGTCACCGACCGTCCCGCCGCGGAGTTCGAAATCGGCGCGTTCCGGCCGGCGGTGCGACTGGCAAAGGCCGACAGCTATTCCACCGCGTCGGGGATCACCGCCGACGGCTGGCCGGTGGCGAGCAACGGGCGGCAGGCGTGGCTGACGCATTGCTACGGCATGGTCGGGGTCGCGCGCGATGCGCTGCCGAGCACCGGGTCGGGCGCCGAACTGTTCACACCCATCGGCCAGTCCGCGCGGCGGCTCGACCGCAATTACACGGTGGTCGGGCGGATCGTCGAGGGCATGCAATATCTCTCCGCCCTGCCGCGCAGCGATGCGGCGATGGGCATGTATGCGACCGCTGCGGAACGCACGCCGATCGTCAGCGTGCGGCTGGCGAGCGACATGCCGGCCGCCGAACGCCCGCATTTCCAGTATCGCCGCGCCGACAATCCACGCTTCGCCGCCGCCGTCGCACGGCGCGAACATCCCGAGGCGCCGATGGTGTCGCTGGGCGGCGCGGCGGTGTGCGACGTGCTGCCCGCGGTGCGCCGGGCGCCCTAACGCTCAGGGGCGCCGTGCTCAGCTCGCCGCGACCCAGGCGGCGACCTCCACGGCGATCTGGTTGGCGGCCTGGTTGAGCGCGGTGCCAGCGCTGGTGGCGTCGATCGTTGCGACCGGCACGCGCGCTTCGAACCGGCGCTTCTCCACCGTATCCTTGCCGGCGCGGGTCAGCGCCGCGTCATAGGTCACGACCGCCTGGCGACTGGCGGCATCGAGACCGAAATTGCGTAGCGATCCCGCCAGCGTCGCGCTGGGATCGCCGATCGATTGGATGCTGGACAGCACCACCATGTTGCTGCGCGCCGAGACGGTGTCCGACAGCAGCCGCGCAAAGAGGCGCGCCGGCGGTTCGGACCATTGCGCGTCCTTCACATAGGCGATCGACGTCGGCGTTTCCTGCACCGGCACGCGTGCGACGGCGATCTCCGCCGGGGTGGTCGGCACCTGGATGGTGATCGATCGCGTGCCCGCCGAATTCTGCTCCGTCCCCACCGCGGGTGCGGCGGTCGATTGCAGGGTGAGCAGCGAGGGCGGCGGCTTGGCGCCGAAGCTGATGCAGCCAGCCAGCGGCAGGGCCGCGGCGAGGATGAGGAGCCTGGTCTTCATGATCTCACTTGCCCTTGTAGTCGGGGAGCTTCTGCTGGCCGATCAGCGAGCTGGCGCCGCCCTGGTCGACCTTGTCGGCGATCGACGACAGAGCCGTCGCGGTGACGCGCAGGTCGCGCACCAGCCGGTTCGCCTCCGGAATCGTCTGTTTGGAGAAGGTTTGCAGGCCCGGCCGCGCATCCTGGATGGCGCTGTTCAGCGTTTCCGCGCTCTGCTGGGCCGCGGCGATCGCCTTGTTGAGGTTCTGCATCGTCGGCTTGACGTCCTCGGCCAGCACACCGTTGGTGGTCTGCGCGAGCTGGCCGATCGACTGCGCGGCATCGCCCGCCTGCTGGATGGCGACACGGGTCTGCGCCAGCGTCGCCGCGATCTCCGGCCCGCGATCGGCGAGCGCGTCGGTCAGGCGGTTGGTGTTGTCGAGGATGCCGGCGATCGACGCCTGGTTGCGATCGGTGAGCAGGCCGGTCAGCCGCTCGGTCAGCGTCGACAGCCGCTCGAGCAACTGCGGCGCCGAATTCAGGATCGCACCGATGCCGCCCTGCTTGGTGGCGATGACGGGGACGCCATAGGGGCATTGCTGCGCATCGGGATGATCGGGGCAGACGATCGGCGGCGCGCCCTTGCGCGCACCATCCAGCGCCACCGTGCTGGTGCCGGTGAAGCTGCCCTGGATGGTCGCGGTGGTGCCCTGCAGGATCGGCGTATCGTCGTTCACCGTCACGCGCACGCGGACGAACTGCGGATCGGGCTTCCACAGCGCGATCGTCTTCACCTGCCCCGTCGGCACGCCCGAATAGGTGACCGTCGACCCCTTGGCGAGGCCGTCGACGGACTGTTTGAAGAAGATGTCATATTCCTTCTCCTGCGTGCCGCCGAGGCGCGCGATCCAGACGGTGAAGATCGCAAGGACGGCGAGCAGGATCAGCACGACCGCGCCGACGATCACGTGGTTGGAACGGGTTTCCATCAGTCGGTCCCCATGGGTCGGTCTCGTGCCGGTTCGGTAGCGGCGGCAGTCGGATTCGCCGCGATTGCGTTGGTCTTCACTTCGGTCGGATGAGCGGCGGCATTCGCCTCCTGCGTCGCCACCGCGGCGCGGCCGCGCGGCCCCTTGAAATATTCCTGGATCCAGGGGTGATCGAGCGCGAGCAGTTCGTCGATCGTGCCGACCGCGATCACGCGCCTGTCCGCCAGTACCGCCACCCGGTCGCAGATCGCATACAGGGTGTCGAGGTCGTGGGTGATGAGGAAGACGGTCAGGCCCAGCGTCTTCTGGAGCGATTTGGTAAGATCGTCGAACGCTGCGGCACCGATCGGATCGAGGCCGGCGGTGGGTTCGTCGAGAAACAGCAGTTCGGGATCGAGCGCGAGCGCCCGGGCAAGGCCGGCGCGCTTCTTCATGCCGCCGGACAGTTCGGCCGGGTATTTGGGGCCGGCATCGGGCTTGAGGCCGGTCATCACCACCTTGTAGGCCGCGATCTCCGCCATCAGCGCCGGGTTCAGGTCGCGATAGAATTCGCGCAAGGGAACCTGCACGTTCTCGGCGACGGTCAGCGTGGAGAACAGCGCGCCGCCCTGGAACAGCACGCCCCAGCGCTTGCGGATGTTGGTCGCCTCCGTCTCCTCGCGGCCGATCGTCGGTTCGCCGAAGACGGTGATCTCGCCGGCGACGGGCGTCTGGAGGCCGATGATCGAGCGCATCAGCACCGATTTGCCGGTGCCCGATCCGCCGACCACGCCCAAAATCTCGCCACGCCGGACATCGAGGTCGAGCCCTTCATGGACCACCTGATCGCCGAACGCATTCTTGAGGCCGCGGACCTGGATGATGTGTTCGCCGGCGTCGCGATCGGTATTGGTCGCAGCCATCAGTTCCACCCCACCCAGGTGAAGAACACCGCGAAGAAGGCATCGAGCACGATGACGAGGAAGATCGCCTGCACGACGGCGGACGTGGTGCGCAGGCCTACCTGCTCCGCGTCCGATTCGACCAGCATGCCCTGGAAGCAGCCGGCGATGGCGATGATCGCGCCGAACACCGGTGCCTTGATGAGGCCGATATAGAGGTCGGTGATCGGCACCACTTCGCGGATGCGCTGGATGAAGGTCACGGGTGGGATGTCGAGCGATACCCAGGCGAGCAGGCCGCCGCCGATGATCGCGATCAGCGACGAATAGAAGCCGAGCAGCGGCATCAGCAGCACCGCCGCGATCGTGCGCGGCAGCACCAGCGCCTCCATCGGCGACACGCCGATGGTGCGCATCGCGTCGATCTCTTCGGTGAGCTTCATCGTGCCGAGCTGCGCGGCGAAGGCCGATCCGGATCGCCCGGCGACCATGATCGCGGTCATCAGCACGCCCAGCTCCCGCAGGGTCAGCCGGCCGACGAGGTTGATCGTGAACACCTCCGCGCCGAACTGGCGCAGCTGCACCGCGCCTTGCTGGGCGATGACGATGCCGATCAGGAAGCTCATCAGCCCGACGATCGCCAGCGCCTGCACGCCCACCACCTCGAACCGGTGGACGGTGGCATTGAAGCGGAAGCGGCTGGGATGGCGGATGACGTTGACCAGGGCGATCGTCGTCGCGCCGAGGAACCCGAGCAGGCCGTACAGCGTGCGGAAGGTGACGACGACCGCATCGCCGATCTCGCCGAGCAGGCGGGTGAAGGCATTGGACGGCCGATCCGGCAGCGCGACCGGCTGATCGGCGGCGACCACCTGGTCGAGCAGGTAGCGGCCGTCCTCGTCCAGCCCGTCGATCGCGGCATCGTGGCGTGCGGCGAGCCGGTGGACGACCCAGGCGCCGACGGTGTCGATTCGCCCGACCGCGCTGAGGTCGATTCGCTCGACCGGTCCGGACAGCGAATCCAGCCGGTCCGGCAGCTTGCCCAGCGTCCGCAACAGCAGGTCGCCGGAAAAGCGGACGGTGCCGCCGCTGTCCTGCTCGAATTCGGCTGTGGCGCTCATCGCCTGCGCTTGTGCGGCAAGACGATCGAGACGGCAAGGCGTTTGCGGTATGCGACGGATGGCGAGAGCGTACAGCCCTGCTTCACAACAGGACATCCACCGCATGGATGGCGAGTCCGACGAGGCCGCCGACCAGCGTGCCGTTGATGCGGATATATTGCAGATCGCGCCCGACGGCGTTCTCCAGCCGCGTCGTGATCGTGCGGGCGTCCCAGCCGCGCACGGTTTCGGACACCAGACGGACGATGCCGTCGCCATAATCCGCGGCGATGCCGACCACCGCCCGCCGCACGAAGCGGTTGATGGTACGGGCAAGGCGCGGATCGCCGGTCAGCGTGCCCCCCAGCTGGCGCAGCACGTCGCCCAACTGGCCCTGCATCGCACCCTCGGGATCGCGGGCGATGCGCAGCAGCCCGGCACGCGCCGCTTCCCACAAACCGTCGAGCCAGCGCTGCATCGCCGGATTGGCGATCAGTTCGACCTTCATCGCCTCCACCCGTTCGCGGGTACGGGGATCGAATTGCAGGTCCCACGCGAGGCGATCCAGCCCCTCCTCAGCCTTGAGGCGCAACGGGTGCTGCGGATCCTCCGCCATGTCGGCGATCAGCCGGTCGAGGCCGCCGATCAGCTTGTCCGCCACCGTTTCGTCGAGCCCGGTCCAGCGCAGGATCGATCCGGCGCGTTCATGCACCATCTGGCGGATCAGGTGATCGTTGGCGGCGAGCGCCTTGGCGGCCCAGCGGATCGCGCCGTCGAGCAGCGGCGCGTGGCGCTGTTCGGCGATGGCAGCCTTCATCACGCGCCCCAGCATCGGCGCGACCTCCGCCTCGCGCAGGCGTGCGGCGATGCCGGCCTTGACCATCCCGCCGAGCCGCTGCGGGTCGAGCCCCTCGAGCACCTGCGCGACCAGTTTGGAGGCGCCCTGGCGGAAGCGGCCGCCGGCGCCCTCCTCGGGATCGGTCAGCCAATGGGCGAGCGCGCCGGCGACATCCAGGCGCCGCATGCGGCGGCTGATGACCGTGGGTTGCAGGAAGTTGGCGCGCAGGAACTGCGCCAGCGTATCGCCGATGCGATCCTTGTTGCGCGGCACGATCGCGGTGTGCGGGATCGGCAGGCCGAGCGGATGGCGGAACAGCGCGGTGACCGCGAACCAGTCGGCGAGGCCGCCGACCATCGCCGCCTCGCTGAACGCCTGCACGAAGCCCCACGCCGGATGCGTCGTGGCGAGATGCCGGCTGACGAGGAACAGCGCCGCCATGGCGAGCAGCAGCCCGCCGGCGAGCCTGCGCATCCGCACCAGCGCAGGCGGCGTCGCCTCCAGTCTGGTCGTGGCGCGGGGGAAAGGGTTCATCGGTGAAACAATCCCCGAAGCGCTGGTAAGTTCAAGTGGCCATGGTGGGGCGACCGGTAAGCGGCAGCCCATCGGCCCACTCAACGAAGAAGGGCGGCGGTGCCTTCGCACCCCCGCCCCCATCCGTCGGCCCTCAACGGGCGGCGATCAATGCTTCACGTCGCGCCAGACGTTCTGATACGCGCCCCAGGCGAGGAAGCAGAACGCGATCAGGAACAGCGCCGCCGCCAGACCCGCGCCATGGCGGGTGTTGAGGTTCGGCTCCGCGGTCCAGGTCAGAAAGGCGGCGACGTCGCGCGCCATCTGGTCCTTGGTCGCCTTGGTCCCGTCCGAATAGGTGACCTGCCCGTCGGAGGTCAGCGGCGGCGGCATGGCGATGTTGAGGTTGGCGAAATACGGGTTGTAATGCAGCCCCTTGGGCGTCTTCGCGTCCGGGAACTCCTTCAGCAGCGCCGCAGGTTGCGGGCGATAGCCGGTGAGGAGCGCATGGATGTAGTTCGATCCGTCATGCCGCGCCTTGGCCATCAGCGACAGGTCGGGCGGCAGCGCGTTGTTGTTGGCGGCGCGCGCGGCGACCTCGTTGGCGAACGGCGACGGGAAGCGATCCGACGGCACGTTCTTGCGGGTCGAGGCTTCGCCGGTGTCCGGGTTCACCGTCGGCTGTTCGATCACCCACTGGTTGGCGATCGCCTTCGTCTCGGGCTCCGAATAGCCGATCTTGGTGAGGTCGCGGAACGACACGTACTTCAGGCTGTGGCAGGCCGAGCAGACCTCCTTGAAGACCTGGAAGCCGCGCTGCAGCTGCCGGTTGTCGTATTTGCCGAAGAAGCCGTTCGACGACAGGTGGATGTTCTCGGGGTGCAGGTGGAACACCTGCTCGGCGGTTTCCTTCGCGGGATCCTCGATCGCGGTCTTGGCGGTGCCGAAGAGCGCGAGCGCGAGCACGAAGATGAAGGCGGCGCCGATCAGGGAGGCGATGATGCGAGGCATGGTTTTCTGATATCCCCCAGTCGGTTCAGGCTTGCGCCGCGCTGTGCGTGACGCTGGTCCCGCCCTGCTTGGCCAGCACCGCTTCCGTGATCGAATTGGGCAGCGGGCGCGGACGCTCCGAGCGGGCGACCCACGGCAGGATGATGAGGAAGTGCGCGAAATAATAGGCCGAGGCGATCTGCCCCAGGATCACGTTGCGCGCATTCGCCTCCGCCCCGCCGACATAGCCGAGCACCAGCACGTCGAGCAGCAGCACGCCGAGGAAGATGCGATACTTCGGCCGGTAATTCGCCGAGCGCACCGGCGACGTGTCGAGCCAGGGCAGGAAGAACAGCAGCAGGATCGACCCGAACATCGCGAGCACGCCCCACAGCTTGGCATCGAGGATGAAGTTCGCGGTGAAGCTCTTGAGGATCGCGTAGAACGGCAGGAAGTACCATTCGGGCACGATATGCGCCGGCGTCGAGAGCGGGTTCGCCTCGATGTAATTGTCCGGGTGGCCGAGCAGGTTCGGGCTGAAGAAGATCAGCAGCGCGAAGACGAGCATGAACACGCCGACGCCGACGCCGTCCTTCGCCGTATAATAGGGGTGGAACGGCACCGTGTCCTGCTCACCCTTCACCTCGACGCCGGTCGGGTTGTTCGATCCCGGGATGTGCAGCGCCCAGATGTGCAGGATGATGACGCCCGCGATCACGAACGGCAGCAGATAGTGCAGCGAGAAGAAGCGGTTGAGCGTCGCATTGTCCGGCGCGTAGCCGCCGAGCAGCCAGATGCGGATCGTGTCGCCGACCAGCGGTATCGCCGAGAAGAAGCCGGTGATGACCTGCGCACCCCAGAAGCTCATCTGCCCCCAGGGGAGCACATAGCCCATGAAGGCGGTCGCCATCATCAGCAGGAAGATGACGACGCCGAGCAGCCACACCATTTCGCGCGGCGCCTTGTACGACCCGTAATAGAGGCCGCGGCCGATGTGGATGTAGACGACCAGCAGGAACATCGACGCGCCGTTGGCGTGCGCGTAGCGCAGGAACCAGCCGGCATTGACGTCGCGCATGATGCTTTCGACCGAGCCGAAGGCGACGCCCGCATTGGCGGCATAATGCATCGCCAGCACGATGCCGGTGATGATCTGGATCGCCAGCGCGGCCCCGGCGAGCACGCCGAAGTTCCAGAAATAGTTGAGGTTGCGCGGCACCGGATAGCCGGCACCGACGGCATTGTAGACGAGGCGCGGCAGCGGCAGCTTCTCGTCCAGCCACCGCATCAGCGGCTGCTTGGGTTCGTAATGCTTGGCCCAGGGAAAGCTCATGTCTTCTACCTCTCCCTTAGCCGACCGTGACGACGGTGTCGGAATTGAACGTATATTCGGGGACGAACAGGTTCTTCGGCGCCGGCCCCTGCCGGATGCGCGCCGCGGTATCGTAGGCCGAGCCGTGGCACGGGCAGAAATAGCCGCCGAACGGTCCCTTGTTCTCGCCCTCGCCCGCACCGAGCGGCACGCAGCCGAGGTGCGTGCAGACGCCCAGCGTGATGAGCCAGTTTTCCTTGCCGGGCTTGGTCCGCTCGGCCAGCGTTTGGGGATCGCGCAACGAGGCGATCGGCACGGCATTCGCCTCCGCGATCTCCTTGGGCGTCAGGTTGCGCACGAACAGCGGCTGCTTGCGGAACTGTGCCTTGATCGCCTGCCCCGGCTGGATCTTGGACAGGTCGACCTCGGTCGTCGACAGCGCCAGCACGTCCGCCGACGGGTTCATCTGGTTGATGAGCGGCAGCACGATCGCGAGCGCGCCGACGCCGGCAAAGGATACGGCGGCGATGTTGATGAAATCGCGGCGGCGGGGATCGTGGACTTCCTCGTGGAACGGCTCCGGCGATTCACCGGGAGGTACCATGCTGTCAGTCGCCATTCGTCTCTGCCCTTGTCTCTTTTTCTTGCGGGGGAACGGGAAACCCTGGCCCACCGAACCCTGCCATCCCCAAGGCGGGCTGCTGCCTGATAGACGGCAGGGCCTCGCTTTGCCAACAGCATTTTACCGCGGGTTAGCCGGACGCTAGGGAGGACCCACGATGACCAGCCGCCTGCGCCTCGCCCTCTACCAACCCGATATCGCCGGCAACGTCGGCGCGGTGATGCGCACCTGCGCCTGCCTCGGCACGCCGCTCGACCTGATCGAGCCGATGGGCTTCCAGTGGGACGACAAGCGCGTCGCACGCGCGGCGATGGATTATATCGACCATGTGTCGGTGACCCGGCATGCGGATTGGCCGACGTTCGAGCGGCAGGCGCCGGGGCGCCTGGTGCTGTTGACGACGCGCGGTGCGACGCCGCTGCACGACTTCGCCTTCGCCGCCGACGACGTGCTGCTGTTCGGCCGCGAGAGCGCCGGCGTGCCCGAGGAGGTCCACGCCCGTGTGGATGCGCGCGTCGTCATCCCGATGGCGCCGCCGTTGCGCTCGCTCAACCTGTCGGTATCCGCCGCGATCGTGCTGGGCGAGGCGCTGAGGCAGACGGGCGGCTGGCCGGGCGCCTGATCGCATCCAGCACATGGGCGAGCAGCCCGGCTTCATCATGGTGGATATTGTGGCCGCCCGGCATCCCGACGATCCGCGCGCCCGGCACCTTGAGCAGCGGGCAGAGGCTGTCGTCTTCCTCGACGCCGTAGATGCAGGTGAGCGGCGCCCAGGTGAGCGTGTCGGCGGTGGTGACGGCGACGCTGTCCGGCGTGCCGCGATAGGCCCAGCCGGTAGGGTCGGCGCGGAAGTAGACCGAGTCGCCCGGCAGCACGAGGATGATCCCCGCCACGCGCGATCGCAGGTCGGCGGGAAGGCGCGCAAGGCCGGTCTGCACGATGTCGGCGCCATAGGACTGGCCCATCACCACGATCCGCCGCGCCCCGGTGCGCGCCAGGCCGGTCCGCACCACGTCGGCCATGAAGGCGTCCACCTCCGCCCGGCTCCGCCACCGCCGGAAGACCGCCGGCGAGGAGATGCCGACCACCGTCACATGGTGTTCGGTCAGCCCGCGCGACGTCGAGGCGCCGAGCAGGAAACGCAGGCCCATGTCGCCCGAGACGTTGACCAGCGCGACGCCGCTCGCCGGCGGCCGCGCCGGATAGAGGTGGACGGGATCGCGATCGAAATAGCCCGCCGCCGCGACGCATGCGCAGACGAAGGCCGAACTGACCGCGGCGACGCGCAGGCCGCGGAACAGCGATCGTCGTGCCGAACGGGTCATCCGCCGTCCCTGCCAGCCTGCGTGACGGATGACCAGCGCCGCGACAGGCGCTAGAGGGTCGCTCCATGCTGACCCTCGATGCCGAACAGACCGCCGCCCGCCATTGGTTCGAATCGCTGCGCACCCGCATCTGCACCGCGTTCGAGGCGATCGAGCGCGAGGCGGGATCGGACGCGGTGTTCGACTATACGCCATGGGACCGCACCGATCCCTCGGGCGAACCGGGCGGAGGGGGCGTGCGCGGGGTGATGAAGGGCCGCGTGTTCGAAAAGGTCGGGGTCAACGTCTCCACCGTCGGCGGCGCGTTCGAAGGCGAATTCGGCAAGACGATCCACGGCGCCGGCGACGATCCGCACTTCTTCGCGACCGGCATCAGCCTGGTCGCGCACATGGCCAATCCGCACGTGCCCGCGGTGCACATGAACACCCGCTTCCTCGTCACCACCAAGCGCTGGTTCGGCGGCGGTGCCGACCTCAACCCGCCGCTGCCGGTGGCGGAGGATACCGCCGATTTCCACGCCGCGCTCGCCGCCGCCTGCGATGCCCACGATCCGGCGCACTATCCGCGGTTCAAGGCATGGGCGGACGAGTATTTCTACATTCCCCATCGCAAGGTGCATCGCGGCGTCGGCGGCATCTTCTACGATCACCTGGAGGGTGATTTCGACGCCAATTTCGCCTTCACCCGCGCCGTCGGCGAAGCGTTCCTCGCGATCTACCCGCAGATCGTCCGCCGCCGCATGAACCAGCCGTTCGACGAGGCCGATCTGGCGCAGCAGCGCGCCTGGCGCGGCCGCTACGCCGAATTCAACCTGGTCTACGACCGCGGCACCCTGTTCGGCCTGAAGACCGGCGGCAATATCGATGCGATCCTGATGAGCCTGCCGCCGCTCGCGACGTGGGAATAGCGCCGTGGCGCTGATCCCGGTCGATCCGCGCGAGCTGGCGACGATCGTCACCACGCTGGACATGACGCGCCGACCGCCGCTGCGGCCGCTGCCCGCGTCACCGTTGCAACTGGTGCGCTGGGCGCGGCCCGAATCGGCCAAGTACCGGATGCTGTTCGCGCGCGTCGGCGGGCCATGGCTGTGGTATTCGCGCCTGGCGATGGACGATGCCGCGCTGACCGCGATCGTGCACGATGCGCGGGTGCAGGTCTTTGCCGCGATCGATCCCGCCGGCGTCGAGGTCGGGCTGCTCGAACTCGATTTCCGGCATGAGGGCGCCTGCGAATTGTCCTATTTCGGCCTCGTTCCGGAACTCGCCGGCAAGGGGCATGGCCGCTGGCTGATGGCGGAGGCGATGGCGCGCGCCTGGCTACCGGGTGTCCGGCGCGTGTGGGTGCATACCTGCACGCTCGATCACCCCTCCGCGCTCAATTTCTACCGCGCACAGGGGTTCGTCGCGGTCAGGCGGACGATCGAGACCTTTCCCGATCCGCGTGCGCTCGGCCTGCTGCCGCCCGACATGGGGCGGCATGTTCCCTATCTGGCGGACGGCTCCGACAATCGGCGATAGGCGGCGACGGCGATCAGGCCGCCGGCGACCTGCGTCAGCATCGCGACGGCCGCGGCGAGGGCATCGGCGATCGCCACGCCGAGCGGATTGCCGCCCCCCTCCCCGCCGAGCCAGCGCGCGAACAGCATGAACGGCTGCCCCGCCAGCAACGCGGCGAGATAGACGGTGACGATCGCGCCGAGCAGCGACAGCTGCGCCTTGCGCGTCGCCCGCCACGACCGGCCGATCGCGGCGATGGCACCGATCCGTGGCGCGCCCGCGCCTGCTGCGAACAGGATCGGGCCGGCCAGCATGAAGCGGCTCATCAGCCACAGCCCGGGGAGCAGCAGCAGGTACATGCCTGCGCCGGACGGGATCGACACGACCACCATCGCCAGGATGAAGCGCGGGAACAGGCGCGCGGCACGCCCCATCGCCTCCCGCAGCGTCGGTCGGACGGGATCGAGCAACAGGCAGAACAGCAGGGCCAAGCCGAAATAGGTGACGGCGTAAGCGACGACCGATCCCAGGCCGTAATCGCCGACCCAGGTGTCGAGCGCATTCATCCAAGCCTGCGCGCGCGCCTGCGTGTCCGCGATCTCCGGGTCGGGCAGCGGCAATGGCCCGACGAGCAGCAGCAGCGCATAGGTCGGCAGGAAGAAGAACAGGCCGGCGACGCGCAGCAGCAGGTCGGCATCGCGCCGGAACAGCGCCCGGGCATCGGCGAGCAGCGCGGCGAGCGTGACCTTCACGCCGCCGCCTGGCCCGCGCGGTCGCGCAGCAGCTGTTCGCGGGCGACCAGCGACAGGTAGAGCTGCGCCGAGAAGACGATCGCGACCAGCGTCAGCGCGGTGGACGCCGCCTGCCCGGCCAGCGTGGCGAGGAAGGCGACGGTGGCGCGCGCATCGGCGCCGAGGATCAGGCGCAGGATCAGGCCGACGGCGAACTGCGCGGCAGTGGTCGCGAACAGCAGCACCACCATGAACAGCAGCACGACGCCGACGATCCGCCAGGTGTGGCGGCGGCTGAGCTGCCAGCTGCGCGCGATCGCGGCGAGGCCCAGCCGCTCGCGCAGCACCACCGCATAGAGCGGCAGCATGCGGGCGCCGACGAACAGGATCGCGACGAGCAGCACGATCACATAGAGGCTGGCGAGCAGCGCCGAGCCGGTTACGGTGACGGTCGGTGCCGTGCCCGCGCTCATCGCCGCGACGTTGACGCCGGATACGGCCATCAGCGCCACCGCCGGCAGCATCGCCACGATCAGCGCGAAGCCCAGCACCAGCGCGACGAGCAACGCCGGCAGCAGCCGCGCATTGGCCTGCCGCCGCGCCGCCTCGCGATCGGTCGCCGGATCGATCGAGGCGGCGATGATCCACAGCTGCCCCCACAGCGCGATCAGTGTCGTCGCGAGGGTGAGCAGCAGCGCGCCTACCGAGCGGGCCATGCCCGGCGCGACATAGGCGCCGAACGCCGAGGCGAGCGCCGGCGGTATGAACAGCGTCAGGATGGCGACGCCCGCGAGCATGCCGCCGCGTCCGTTCAGCACCTCGACGGTGCGATCCCACACATTGCCCATCCTGACCATCCGGCATCGCCCCATCTTGCGGTGATGCCGTCCGGTTAGCCCAAGCGCCGCGGCTTGGCCACTCGCCAACTTGCAAGCACCCGCGCGCTCGCACACATGGACCGGCATGACCGAGATCGACGGGATCGAATGGCGGGTGTCGCCGGGCCTCACCCCCTATGACGAAGCGCTGGCGACGATGGAGGCGCGCGCCGCCGCCGTGCTGGCGGGCGAGGCGCCCGAGTTGCTCTGGCTGCTCGAACATCCGCCGGTCTACACCGCCGGCACCAGCGCGGTGGCGGGCGACCTGATCGATCCGCGCTTTCCGGTGATCGCCACCGGGCGGGGCGGCAAATACACCTATCACGGCCCCGGCCAGCGTATCGTCTACATGGTCCTCGACCTCGGCAGGCGCGGGCGCGACGTGCGCTGCTTCGTCCACGGCGTGGAAGGCTGGGTGATCGCCGCGCTCGAACGGCTGGGCGTCTCGGCGTTCCGGGCGGAGGGGCGCGTCGGCATCTGGACGCGCGATGGCGGCCCGGAAGCGAAGATCGGCGCGATCGGCGTGCGCGTGCGGCGGTGGATCACGCTGCACGGCCTCGCCGTGAACGTCGCGCCGGACCTCACCCACTTCACCGGCATCGTGCCGTGCGGCCTGCCGGACTATCCGGTCACCAGCCTCGCCGCGCTGGGCCGCGACGCCGACCTCGCAACCTTTGACGCCGCCCTGGCGTTGACCGCGCCGGTGTTCCTCTCGTCGCTTTCCTGTCCTGCCGAGGCGTAGGCGCAGAAAACGAGGCTTGAGGGCCGGGCATTATGCGATTAATGTCCACCGCGATTTGGGTATTAAAGGGCCAGCAAGCCGTCCAAATCCTTATCTAGGGAGCTTCCAATGCGTGCAATCATCTCCAAGGTCCTGACCGGCTCGCTGATCGCCGGCGCCGCGCTCGCCGTGTCGGCTTGTGGCCCGAAGACCGAGACCACCACCGACAACACGATGGTCACCGACCTGAACACCACCGACGACATGGGCACCATGAGCGACAACATGACCGCCGTCGACGGCGCGTCGAACGGTGGCATGATGGCCAACGACACCATGATGTCGAACGACACCATGATGTCGAACGACACGATGACCACCAACGCGATGTAATAACCCGCAAGGGTTTTACCGTAAGGTCATTACGACATCGAAACGGCCGTCCGGGCAACTGGGCGGCCTTTTCTATTATGTTCCAACGCTTGGCCGCATTTCGTCCGATTTTGCCGCGGATATGCTTAATCGGGGATTGGGTCGGGGGGCAAAACCATCTAGAATTCCCGCATAACGATCCTTCGGGAGGATAGGTGAAATGACCCTGTTGCGTACCGCGCTGGCGCTTGGCGGCGTGGCGATCGGCCTGACGGCGGCGGCTGCGCCCGCCTCGGCCCAATTCTACCTGCGCTCGCACGATTTCCGCGGCGAAACGGTCAAGGGGACCGAAGCGGGGCTCGGTCAGGTGCTGCCCGGCGCCACCGATACCGAGATTCGCGCGGCGATGGCGTGGAACCTGCGCGCGGCGCTCAACGTCGCGGCGCTGCAATGCCAGTTCGAACCGACGCTGCTTACCGTCACCAACTACAATGCCATCCTGACCGACCACCAGGCCGAGTTGAAGGCATCGTTCGACGCGCTGAACAAATATTTCACTCGCACCGCCAAGTCGGCCAAAGAGGGGCAGACCGCGCTCGATCAGTTCGGCACGCGGCTGTATTCCAGCTTCGCGGCGGTCGCAGCCCAGCTCAACTTCTGCCAGACGGCGAGCGAGATCGGTCGCGAGGCGGTGTTCACGCCGCGGGGCCAGTTCGGCGATCTTGCCCTGACCCGCATCCGCGAATTGCGCAACAGCCTGACGCCCTATGGCGAACAGCATTTCTCGCGCGCGCTCGGCCGCGACTATGCCTCGCAGCCGCGCATCGACCCCGTCTGCTACGACAAGAAGGGACGCTGGGTCGTCAAGAAGTGCGGCGCCTTCGTCTGGCCGCCGGCGCCGGTGGCCACCGCGGCTGCGGCGCCGACCGCCGCCACGCAGACCGCGGCACGCTGACGCCGACGTCCGGTGGAGCCGATCGGTTGCCCTGCGACAGGCAGGTGCGATCGGCTCTACCGCAGGCCCAGCATCTTGTGCGTCTGCAGCGACAGGCGCCATTGCGGCCGCTCCATCACCAGCGCAATCGCCGCCTCGACGTTCGCCGCCCCACGCGTATCGTCCATCGGCTGGAGCAGCCGATTGGCGAACGCCCAGCTCTCGACCGTCTCTAGATCGATTCCCGCCTGCGGCCACACCAGCTTCAACTCGTCGCCGGACTGCTGCACCACCGTGCTGCCCGCCTTCGGACTGACGCACACCCAGTCGATACCGGGGTGGACCGGCAGGGTGCCGTTCGTCTCGATCGCGATGCGAAAGCCCGCATGATGAAGGGCGTCGACCAACGCATCGTCGACCTGCAGCATCGGTTCGCCACCGGTAACGACCACGAAGCGTTCGCCCACCCCTTCGCCCCAGAAGCCCGCTACCGCGGCGACCAGCGCCGCCGCGTCGGCAAACTTGCCGCCCCCCAGGCCATCGGTGCCGACGAAATCGGTGTCGCAGAAGCGGCAGACCGCCGTGGCGCGATCCTGCTCGCGGCCGCTCCACAGGTTGCAACCGGCAAAGCGCACGAACACCGCGCGCCGTCCGGCGTTCACCCCCTCGCCCTGCAGGGTGAGGAACATCTCCTTGACCGCATAGCTCATGCGCGCCTCACGGCTGGACGGCGTAGACCGTCGGATCGGCGATGCCGGCCTCCTGGAACCCCTTGGAGCGCAGGCGACAGCTGTCGCAGGTGCCGCAATGCACGCCGCCGGGTGCCGGATCGTAGCACGACCAGCTGATCCCCATGTCGAGGCCCAGCCGCGTGCCCTCCCGTACGATATCCGCCTTGGTCATATGCTGGAGCGGTGCGTGGATGCGGAACGGCTGCCCTTCGACGCCCGCCTTGGTGGCGATCTCCGCCAGCCCCTCGAACGCGCTGATGAATTCAGGCCGGCAATCGGGATAGCCCGAATAGTCCAGCGCATTGACCCCGATGAACAGGTCGCGTGCGCCCGCCGCCTCCGCCCAGCCGAGGGCGAGGCTGAGGAAGATGGTGTTGCGCGCCGGTACGTAGGTGACGGGAATGCCCTCGCCCACGCCCTCCTTCGGTACGGCGATATCGTCGGTCAGCGCCGAGCCGCCGAAGGCGGACAGGTCGAGCGGCAGCACGATGTGGCGCTCGGCACCGAGCGCCGTGGCCACACGACGGGCAGCGGCGAGTTCGACGCGGTGGCGCTGGTTGTAGTCGACGGACAGCGCGAGCAGGCGATAGCCCGCCTCGCGCGCGCTCGCAGCGGAGATCATCGAGTCGAGTCCGCCGGACACGAGCACGACGGCCAACGGCGCGGCCTGGGATGCAATGGTCATGATCCGCGCCGCGCTAGGCCAACGGTGCGCAAAAGAAAAGGGCCGCGGGTGAGGCGGCCCTTTTAAGGGTAAGAGCGCGTCAACGCTCTTAGGGAGAAAAGCGTGCGACATTCGAAAACATGCACGCCCTTTCCGATAAGGGGAGCCGGTTAAAATCGGCTTAAGGCGTTGCGTTCCGCGGACTTATTATGTGCACGGCGAAGCGGGTCAGGCGACCGGATCGAGCTCCGCGGGAACCGGGAACTTGGTCGCGCAAAAGGCGCAGTCGACCTGGATGAAGCCGCTGTCGTCGGCCATCTCGCGCCGTTCCTCGGCGGAGAACTTGGACAGCACGCTGGCAATATATTCGCCCGTGCAACGGCAGCCGCGCGACAGCGGCGTCGAGGCCAGCACCCGCACATCGGCCTCCTCGTTGAACAGACGCCACACCAGAGTCTCCAGCGACACGGCGGGATCGGCGAGCTCGTCGGCGCCCATCGTCTGGCCGAGCGCCTGGACATGCTCCCATTCGGGATGATCGAGCCGGGTATGGAGGCGCTCGCGGCCCACCTCGCCCTCCGGCAGGTGCTGGAGGAACAGACCGCCGGCGACCCGCCGCCCCGCCGCGTCGCGCGTGATGCCGACGCGTACCAGGCTGGGGATCTGCTCCGACTGGACGAAATAGGTCTGCGCCGCCTCCGACAGGGTTTCGCCGTCGAGCGGCACGATCCCCTGGTAGCGTTCGCCGCTGGTCGCGAGGTCGAAGGTGATCGCGAGGTAGCCCTGGCCGAACAGCGCGAACAGCGTCGGCTGCTCGGGCGCCGTGGCCAGCTTCTCGGCGTCGTAGTCGACATAGCCGCGCACCTCGCCGCCGCGATAATCGCAGACGAGCAGGCGGATCACGCCATTCTCCGTCCGCGTCTGCATGGTCAGCTGGCCGGTCGGGTCCTTCAGCGTCGAACCGATCAGTGCGGCGAGCGTCAGCGCCTCGGCGAGCAGCGCCTCGATCGCCGGCGGATAGGCATGCGCGGCGAGCACCGCGTCGAGCGCTGGCCCCAGGCGCACCACCCGGCCACGCGCCGAGCGGGAGGGGATCGCGAAGCCGAGCGCGCGATCGAGATCGGTCATGGTCTGTTGCATGGCGGCGAGATGGGGCGCGGGGCTGCAGGGGTCAAGTTTGGCGCCTCATTCGTCATCCCGGCCTACGCCGGGCTGACGAAACGCCTTACCCGATCTGGCCGAACACCCAGCGCAGCACCGCCTTTTGCGCATGCAGGCGGTTCTCCGCCTCCGCCCAGATCAGCGACTGCGGGCCGTCGATCACCGCATCCACCACCTCCTCACCGCGGTGCGCGGGAAGGCAATGGAGGAACCGGGCATCGGGCCTCGCATGCGCCATCAGCGCTTCATCGACCTGATAGGGCATCATCGCCGCAAGCTTGGTGTCGGCCTGCGCCTGTCCCATCGAGATCCAGGTGTCGGTGACGATCACGTCTGCCCCTGCCACCGCCTCCTGCGGGCTGGCGACGACACGCGCATGGCCCTGGCCGAGCGCCACGTCCTCCTCCGGCGGCATGAAGCCTTGCGGGCAGGCGGCGACCACCTCGAACCGCATCAGGCCGGCTGCCTCCATCAGCGAGGCGAGCACGTTGTTGCCATCGCCGAGCCACGCGACCTTGAGGCCCGGCAGCGCCTTGCCATCCTCCAGGATGGTCTGCAGGTCCGCCATGATCTGGCAGGGGTGCGACGCGTCGGTCAAGCCGTTGATGACGGGCACGCCGGCATGGCGCGCCATGTCCTCGACCTTGGCATGATCGTCGGTGCGGATCATGATCGCATCGACGTAACCCGACAGCACGCGGGCGGTATCGGCGATGCTCTCGCCGCGCCCCAGCTGCATCGAGCCTGCGTCCATGACGATGGACGTGCCGCCCAGCTGACGGATAGCCATGTCGAAGCTGACGCGGGTGCGAGTCGAATTCTTTTCGAAGATCATCGCCAGCACATGGCCGGCGAGCGGCGCATCGGCGTCGACGCGCCCCTTGGGCCAGCCGGCACGCGCCGCCTTGCGATCCATCGCATCGGCGAGCATCGCGGCGACGCCATCGGCGCCGGCATCGGTCAGGTTCAAGAAATGCCGCATCTTATCCTCCCCGTACCGGGGAGGATCTTAGGCTCAATCGTCGCTTGCGCCCGCAAACACCCGTGCCGCCGTGCCGAGCTTCTCCAGGCATTCGGCGACATGCGCCTCCTCGATCACCAGCGGCGGCAGGATGCGCACGACATTCTCGCCCGCCGCGACCAGCAGCAGCCCGTGATTGTCGCGCGCATGGGCCACGAATTCGCGCGGCTCGACGCCCGCCTTCAGCTTCAGGCCGAGCATCAGCCCCTTGCCCCGCACGCCCTCGAACACATGGTCGTGGTTGGGGATCAGCTGTTCGAGGCCGCCGCGCAGTCGCTCGCCCATCGCCTCGACCTGCTCCAGGAAGCCGTCGGCGAGCAGCACGTCGAGCACCGCCTGCCCCGCGGCCATCGCCAGCGGGTTGCCGCCATAGGTGGAGCCGTGGGTGCCGATCACCATGCCCGATGCCGCCCGCTCGGTGGCGAGGCACGCGCCGAGCGGGAAGCCGGCACCGATGCCCTTGGCGACCGACATGATGTCGGGCTCGATGCCGTAATGCTCGTACGCCCACATCTTGCCGGTGCGTCCGTAGCCGCACTGCACCTCGTCCAGGATCAGCAGCAGGCCGTGGTCGTCGCATGCCTTGCGCAGGCCGGTGATGAATTCGGGCGTGCCGACCGACACGCCGCCCTCGCCCTGGATCGTCTCCACCATGAAGCCGGCGGTCTGATCGTCGATCAGCGCCAGCGCGGCGTCGAGGTCGTTGAACGGCGCATAGGCGAACCCGGGCAGCAGCGGCTCGAAGCCGTCGCGCATCTTGGGCTGGTTGGTCGCCGAGATCGCGCCCATCGTCCGCCCGTGGAAGGCGTTGTTGAAGGTGATGATCTTGGTCCGCTCCGGCGCGCCATTGGCGTAATGGAAGCGGCGCGCGGTCTTGATCGCGCATTCTACCGCTTCGGCACCCGAATTGGTGAAGAACACCGTGTCGGCGAAGCTGTGCGCGCAGATGCGTTCCGCCAGCGCCTCACCCTGCGGGCTGCCGTAGAGGTTGCTGACGTGCATCAGCGTCGCCGCCTGATCGGCGATCGCCTTGACGAGGTGCGGATGGCCATGGCCGAGCGCGTTGACCGCGATGCCCGCCGCCATGTCGAGATAGCGGCTGCCGTCCTCGGAGATCAGATGGCACCCCTCCCCTCGGACCGGACGCACCCCGCACCGCGGATAGACGGGCATGAGTGGCGTAATGGTCACGGGAAGTCTCCTCTTCTCCAAACGAGAAAGGGCGACCCGACGGTCGCCCAATCCTTCTTTACGGGGTGGCGAGGCGGCGGGTCAACACCGGGAAAGGCCCAAGCGCCACGCCCCCACTGCACCGGCCTCACTGCACCGGCACGTCCTTGCCCTTGTAGGTCGAGGACATGGTAGTCGTGTCAAGCCGCCCGATGGTGTTCCGGACCATGATCCTCGATCCTGTCGGGCTCGCAAGATCGTAGATCATCGAATACCGCTCGACGCGATATACCGGCGGCGCATCGTCGGCACCGGCGAAGGGGGCATAGCGACGCGCAGCCACAGCCTTCAATTTCACCGGCAACCATGGCCCGGGCGCATAGGCGGAGGTTTGCTCGACATGGACGTCAGCGACCGATCCGTCGGGCTTGACCCAGAAACTGACGTCGGCCCATTCCGACTGCATACCGCCGCTCTGCGTGGCGCTGAGGCCCGGCCGCGCCAGATCGACCCAGGGTTCGGACAGGAGCACCGGCTCCTGCAACGGCGTAGGCGGGGCGCGATCGAGCAGCGCCTGCCGCTGCGATGGCTTGGCTTCCAGCACCTTCAGTCGTTCGGCCAGCAGCGTCAGGCCATCGCGAAACGGGGCGAACCCGGGCTCCGTCCGTTCGGCGATGCGGGCGACCGCCCGACGCGCTCGATAGCGATAATCGGAATCGACGCTCGCGACCGCCGAAAACAACACGGCGGATCGATACAGGGCATGCCCTTCAACCGCGATATTGCCGGCGGCCCGTCCTTGTGCGGCGACCCGATCGTACATCGCCGACGCCATCTCCAGCCGGCCCTCGCGGGCATATTGGTCGCCGAGTTCGAGCCGCTGCACCATGATCGTCGGGCTGTCTCCCGGCAATCCCTTCTTGAGCAGCCCCACGGCATCCAGCGAGGCGGAATGCGCCGCACCGACCCTGCCGACCATCATCGACAATTTGGTTGCCGCGCGCGCAAGATCCGACACGGGTTCCGGGAAGGTGCTGGCAAAGCGGTTGTTGCGGCGGCGGGATTCGAGGACGGTAGAGCGCGCAGCGACGTAGTCGCCCGCGAGGAACTGCTGGTTGGCATAGCGCAACGCGGCATCGATCTCGCGATCGGGCGGACAGTGTGCCGCAATGCAGCGGTCGAGCGCCGCCCGCGTGCTCTGCAGCGAGGTGCCGTTGATGACGATCGAAGGATCACGCTCCGATGGGGCATCGCTGGCCGGTGCACCGGCAACAACCTGTAACGCGAGCAGAGGCAGAAGCAGCATGATACCATCTCCCGATACTTGAACCCATCACACGATCTATGCCGGTGATTGTCAACGCATCATGCAGTGACTGGGACCCATCATCGAGAAATGAACAGCCCGATTTGGGCAGCGGCGCGTGAACTGGCTGACAACACGCCACCATCATGGCGTGGACTCTTACATATGCGTTCGCAATTCGCCGTAATCGATCACGCGTCGATCGCTTCCTCGTCCATCCGCGCCGCGTTCTTCTGGATGAAGGCGAAGCGATGGGCAGGATTGTTGCCCATCAATTGGTCGACCAATTCCTTCACGCCTGCGCGTTCTTCATATTCCTGGGGCAGCGTCACGCGGATCAGGCCGCGCGTTTTCGGGTCCATGGTGGTTTCGCGGAGCTGGCCGGGGTTCATCTCACCCAAGCCCTTGAAGCGCGCGACCTCCGGCTTCTTGCCCTTGAATGCGGTGCGTTCGAGTTCGGCACGATGGGCATCGTCGCGGGCATAGAGCGACTTGGCCCCCACGGTCAGCCGGTAGAGCGGCGGCTGCGCCAGGTAGAGGTGGCCGCGGCGCACGAGGTCGGGCATTTCTTGGAAGAAGAAGGTCATCAGCAGCGTCGCGATGTGTGCGCCATCGACGTCGGCGTCGGTCATGATGACGATGCGTTCGTAGCGCAGCTGCGTCGGGTCGCACTCCTTGCGCGTACCGCAGCCCAGCGCCTGGATCAGGTCGGCGATCTCCTGGTTGGCGACGATCTTGGCACTGGTGGCGGAAGCGACGTTGAGGATCTTGCCGCGGATCGGCAGGATCGCCTGCGTCTTGCGATCACGCGCCTGTTTCGCCGAGCCGCCGGCCGAATCACCTTCGACGATGAACAATTCGGTGCCTTCGGGGCTGTCGGCGGCGCAATCGGTCAGCTTGCCGGGCAGGCGCAGCTTGCGTGCCGACGTGGCGGTCTTGCGCTTGACCTCGCGCTCCGCCTTGCGGCGAAGGCGCTCGTCCATCCGGTCGAGCACATAGCCGAGTAAGGCCTTGCCGCGGTCCATGTTGTGGCCGAGCCAATGGTCGAAATGATCGCGCACCGCCTTTTCGACGAGGCCCGCCGCTTCCGGGCTGGTCAGGCGATCCTTGGTCTGGCTCTGGAATTGGGGCTCGCGGATGAAGACGCTGAGCATCAGCTCGCTGCCGACCATCACGTCGTCGGCGGTGATATCCTTCGCCTTCTTCTGGTGGATCAGTTCGCCGAACGCGCGCAGGCCGCGTACCAAAGCCTGGCGCAGGCCCTGTTCGTGGGTGCCGCCGTCGGGGGTCGGGATGGTGTTGCAATACCAGCTGTAGCTGCCGTCGCTCCACAGCGGCCAGGCGACCGCCCATTCGACCCGCCCCTGCTCGGCCGGGAAATCCTGCCGCCCGGCGAAGAAATCGGCTGTGGCGCATTCGCGGCCGCCGATCTGCTCCTTCAGGTGATCGGCCAAGCCGCCGGGGAATTGGAACACCGCCTCGGGCGGCGTGTCGGTCCCCTCGACCAGTTCGGGCGCGCACCGCCAGCGAATCTCGACCCCGGCGAACAGATACGCCTTGGAGCGGACGAGCTGGTAGAGCCGCTTGGGCTTGAAGCCCAGTTCGGGGCCGAAGATCTCCGTGTCGGGGGTGAACGCCACCGACGTGCCGCGGCGGTTGGGCGCCGCGCCGACATGCTCCAGCGGCCCCAGCGTCTGCCCGCGGCTGAAACGCTGGCGGTAGAGCTGACGGTCGCGCGCGACTTCCACGGTCGTGTCGGACGACAGCGCATTGACCACCGACACGCCGACGCCGTGCAGGCCGCCGCTGGTCGCATAGGCTTTCCCCGCGAACTTGCCGCCGGAATGGAGCATGGAGAGGATCACCTCCAGCGCCGACTTGTCAGGAAATTTCGGATGCGGGTCGACCGGCATGCCGCGGCCGTTGTCGACGATGGTCAGCCGGTTGCCGACCTCCAGCGTCACCTCGATGCGGGTGGCGTGCCCCGCCACCGCCTCGTCCATCGCATTGTCGAGCACCTCGGCGGCGAGATGATGGAGCGCGCGTTCGTCGGTGCCGCCGACATACATGCCGGGGCGGCGACGCACGGGCTCCAGCCCCTCCAGCACCTCGATCGAGGAGGCATCGTAATCAGTGGCGGGCGCCGCGGAGGACGCAAACAGATCTTGGGCCATCGCACGGAACCATAAGGGAACATCGACGCCGATACCAGCATCGCGGCAGCATCTGTGTTGCTGAGGTGTTTCCCGACTGGTGCATCAAAGCCACAGGTGCATCATTTCACCCACGCCTTGCATATTACCCCCGCCGCGGACGTTCCTCGCACGACTGTAACCGCCCGTTGGGAGACACCATGCGCAACACCCTGATCCTCGGCGCACTCGCCGCCGCCAGCTTCGCCACCGCCGCCCAGGCGCAGGAGATGACCGAGGATGCGCCGTTCAACGGCATCTACGTCGGCGCCGCCGGCGGCTATGACGTGCAGCCCAATGACGTCGGCTCGCGCATCCTGTTCGACCGCGGCTCGAACGGCAGCTTCGGCGACACGGTGACCACGGCTGCGGGCGCCAACGCCTTTTCGCCCGGCTTCTGCAACGGCCGCGCCGTGGCGGCGACTCCGCTTCCCGCCGGTTGCCGCAACGACCGGGACGGCTGGTCCTATTACGCCCGCGTCGGCATGGATTCGCAGGCCGGCAACATCGTGATCGGTGCGGTCGGTGAATTCGGCAAGACCGAGATCACCGACAGCGTCAGCGGCTTTTCGACCACGCCGGCGAACTATGTGATGACCCGCGATGTGAAGTGGGAAGCGAGCATCCGCGGCCGCATCGGCTATGCACCCGGCACGACGCTGTTCTACGGCACCTTCGGCCCCGGCTATGCCGATATCGATCGCAACTTCACCTCGACCAACACCGCAAATGCCTTCGCCCAGTCGGGCAAGCGCCGCCAGTTCGGCATCGTCGGCGGTGGCGGCATCGAGCAGAAGATCGGCCGCAACTTCTCGATCGGCATGGAATATACCTACCACCAGTATCAGGACGACGATTATCGCGTGCGCGTGACTCAGGGCACCGCGCCGGCGACCAATCCGTTCGTGCTGGCATCGGGCGGCACCTCGACCGACTTCCGTCGTTCCGACGAGAAGTTCCGCTGGCACTCGCTGCGCGCGACCGCGGCGTTCCGGTTCTAAGGCGCCGGGCGGCCGCCGCTACGCAGCGCGTAGCGGCGGACTCGCCCCAGCCCGGCCAGCATCGCGGCAACGCGACGACTGACGACGCGGCTTTGCCGCGGCGGGATCTAAATACGGAAAGCCCTCCCGCCAGGGGCGGTGGCAGCGCGCAAGCGCTGACGGAGGGGGAGGTACACGACGAACGTCGTGCTTGCGGAGACGCCCCCTCCACCACGGCCTGCGGCCGCGGTCCCCCTCCCCCGCTTCGCGAGGGAGGAATTTTGCATTCCATGACGTCGGACGCGGCAACAGCCGCGCCGGCCGGGCGGCCCTGCGCCGGCTTAGCGGACCCGCGGACCGCCGAACGGCAGCGGCGGCGGGGGGCGGCGATCGCGGCGGGGCAACTGCGCCTGATAGGCGTGACCGCAATGCTGCACGCAATAGGGGAAGCCCGGGTTCACCTTGTCGCCGCAGAAGTGGAAGTCCGGTTCGCCAGGGTGGCCGAGCGGCCATTTGCAGATACGGTCGTTGAGATCGAGCAACGTCGTCTTGCCGGCGATCTCCGGCGAAGGCTTGGCCGGCACCAGGCGGCGCGGCGGTGCCGGCGTCGCGGGCGGCTGCTGCTCGCCGGGCGACTGGCGCACGAAGCCGCCGGGACCGACGGAGCGCAGGATCGGCTGCGGCTCGCGCGCCGGCTCCGGGCGGGCGGGCGCTGCGGCGACCGCTTCCTCTTCCTCGTCTTCCTCCGGCTCGTCGTCCATCTCGACCGCGACCGGTTCGGGCTCCGGCGCAGGTGCCGGGCGCGGCGCAGCGACGGGCGGCGGGGGCGGGGCCTCGACCGGTGCCGGTTCCGGCTCGACGGCAACCGGTGCGGCGGCGGCAGGCTCGTTGGGCTTCACCGGCGACGGGCGCGACTGCAGGCCAAGGCGGTGCGCCTTGCCGATCACGGCATTGCGGCTGACTCCACCAAGCGCCTCGGCGATCTGGCTGGCGGTCTGCCCGGCCTCCCACATCGTCTTGAGCGTGTCGATCCGCTCGTCGGTCCAGGACATTCGTGTTTCCTTACTCTTGCGCCGGGTTGCGGGAGGCTGCGGCTGCGGTTACCCGCTTGGCCCATGAGCAGCCAGCCCCCAATCGGCGAAATCCAATCGGCGATCCGGTCCGCGCCCGGCGTTCCGGTGATCCGGAACGTCAACTGGGGCGGCCTGAAGACCCTCTATGTGAAGGAGGTGCGCCGGTTCTTCAAGGTCCACCTCCAGACCGTATGGGCGCCGGCGATCACGACGCTGCTGTTCCTGATCGTCTTCACCATCGCGACCGGCGCGAAAAGCCCGGTCCACGTCGGCGGCGTGGTGATCCCGTTCGCGGACTTCATCGCGCCCGGCCTCATCATCAGCCAAGGGATGATGGGCCCCGCCTTCGCCAACGCCAGCTTCTCGCTGCTGGTCGGCAAGATCCAGGGCACGATCGTCGATTACCTGCAACCGCCGCTGTCCACCGCCGAGCTGCTTGCCGCGCTGGTCGGCGGCGCGATGACGCGGGCGTTCATCGTCGGCTTCATCTGCTGGTGCGCGATGGCGCTGTACCCCGGCGTACACGTGACGCCGGTACATCCGCTCGCCATAGTCTGGTTCGGGTTCCTGGGCGCGGCGTTCCTGTCGTTCCTGGGCGTGCTAACCTCGATCTGGGCAGAGAAGTTCGATCATGCCGCGGCGGTGACCAACTTCGTCATCGCGCCGCTGTCGCTGCTGTCGGGCACCTTCTATTCGGTCGACCGGCTGGCGCCCGCCTTCCGCGCGTTCAGCCACGCCAATCCGTTCTTCTACATCATCTCGGGCTTCCGATACGGCTTCCTCGGCACCGCCGATTCGCCCATCATCGTCGGCAGCATCGCGATCCTCGCGGTGGACATCGTGCTGGGGGTCGCATGCTACGTGCTGTTGCGAAAGGGCTGGAAGCTCAAGAACTGATCCTGGCGACCCTGGCGCTGGCCGCGGCCACGCCGCTCGCTGCCACCGCGCAGACGCTGCCCCCCGCCATCGCGACCGATCCCGCGGTGCGCATCCGCGCCGAGGCGTTGATACCGGTGCTTGCCGGCAGGCCCGGCTATGACACATTATTCGCTCCCGCCTTTCGCCAGGCGGTGCCCGCCCCGCGCTTCGCATCCCTGACCCAGAGCCTGCGCGCGACGCTCGGCGCCCCGCGGGAGATCGCGCAGCTCCAGCCGATCGGGCGCTGGGCGGCGACGGTGGTGCTGCGCTACGAACGCGGCAGCGCGACGATGCGGCTGGTGCTCGATCCCGCCGCACCGCACGCGATCACCGGGCTGCTCATCACCGGCACCGCGCTGGCGGGCGACACGGCGGCCAGAATCCAGACCGATCTGGCCGCCCTGTCCGGCACCGCCCAGCTCGGGCTTTATGCGCTGGATGGCGACACGCCCGCCCCCGTCTTCGCGGCGGGCGGCGATACGCCGGCACCGCTCGGTTCGGCATTCAAGCTGTGGGTGCTGGCCGAAACCGCGCGGCAGGTCGCCGCCGGCACCCACCGTTGGGACGAGGTGGTGCCGATCGGCCCGCGCTCGCTGCCCTCGGGTATCCTCCAAGGCTGGCCGGCGGGGGCGCCGGTGACGGTGCAGACGCTGGCGACGCTGATGATCTCGATCAGCGACAATACCGCGACCGATACGCTGCTCACCCTGCTCGGCCGCAACCGGGTGGATGCGATGGCGGCGCGATACGGCGGCGCAACGCCGGTGCTGACCACGCGCGAGGCGTTCGCGATCAAGGCGGATCGCACGCTCACCGCCGCCTGGATCGCGGCCGATCCGGCGCAGCGCCGCGCCATGCTCGCCGCGCAGGCGCAAAGGATCGCCAGCGCGCCGATCGACCCGCTGCTGTTCTCGTCGGGGCCGGTGGCGAGCGAAGGGGTGGAGTGGTTCGCCGCCCCGCGCGACATGGCCCGGCTGCTCGCCAGCCTGCGCGATGCCGGGCCGGTGGTGCGCAATATCCTCTCGATCAACCACGGCATCGCGCCTGCGACCGCCGGCCGGTTCGCGTATGTCGGCTTCAAGGGCGGGTCGGAGCCGGGCGTGATCGCGCTCAACGTGCTGGTGCAGGCCAAGGACGGGCGCTGGTATGCCGTCACCGGCAGCTGGCACCGCCCGGACGCGGCGGTGGAGGAAGCGCCGTTCCTGGCACTGGTCACGCGCGCGCTCGATCTGATCGGCAGTTAGGCTCTTCGACCGCTGAGTGCCCGGGCCGTGACGTTCACCGGCACGAGACTCAGGCGGTGAGTGCATCCACGAGCGTGCGGACCTTGTTCTGGCGCCATTGCGGCAGCGGCGCGACCAGCCAATAGCCCATGCGGGAGGGCTGCGGATCGCCGATCATCGACACCGCGCCGCTGGAGATCGCGCGGGCGGCGAGCAGTTCGGACACCGTCGTCCGGCCAAGGCCCGCCACCGCGGCATCGATGGCGAGGCCTGCGTCGGCGACGCGGACCAGTGCCGGACCATCGCCGCCGGGACCGCCCGGCCAGCCGATCACCGCATCGCCGGCACCGGCGGCGGCGATCGTCACCATGCCTTCCGATTCCAGCGCCTCGCCCTCATGCTCGCCCGGCCCTTCGCCCCAGCGGATCGCGAGGTCGAGATTGGCCTCGGTGAAATCCACCGCATCGTCCGCCGCCAGCAGCACGAAGCGCAATTCGCCATCGGCCCTGGCGATCTCGGCCAGCCGCGGCATCAGCCATTTTTCGGTCAGGTCGCGCGGCGCGGCGATGGTCAACGACTTGGACGATTGCCCCGCCTGCATCGCGCGCACCGCTTCCTCGAACTGGAGGAAGCCGTTGCGCAGCGGCGCCAGCCCCGCCTCCGCCTCCGGCGTCAGCTCCAGGCCACGGGTGGTGCGGCGGAACAGCACCACGCCCAGCGTATCCTCCAGTGCGCGGATCTGCTGGCCGACCGCCGCCGGCGTCACCGCCAGTTCGTCCGCCGCGCGGGTGAAGCTGAGGTGCCGCGCCGCCGCGTCCAGCACGCGCAGACCGTTCAGCGGCAGGTGCGTCCGCTTCATGATTCCACCGCCGGCGCGGTCAACACGAAGCGGGGGATGGCGGCGTCGAACTCGGCGCCATCCTCGGCGATCATCCGGTAGCTGCCCTGCATCGCGCCGTTCGGCGTCTGGAGCGGACAGCCGGACACGTAATCGTAGCTTGCACCCGGCGCGAGCAGCGGCTGTTCGCCGACGACGCCCTCCCCCTCCACCGAATGGCGCGCGCCACGGCCGTCGGTGATGATCCAGTGGCGGGTCAGCAATTGCACGGCCCGGTCGGATTCATTCTCCAGCCGGATGTGATAGGCCCAGAACCAGCGGCCGCGCCGCGGCTCAGACTGTTCGGGCAGGTAGCTTACCGCCACGCGCACGGTCACCCCATCGGTGGTCGCGGCGTGCGGAAAGAATTCCTTCACGGCCGCTTCCTCACAGCCCGACCTGGCGCAATGCCTGATCGAGGTCGTCGATCACGTCCTGCGCGTCTTCGAGGCCGACGTTGAGGCGCAGCATGCCCTCGCCGATCCCCATCTCCAGCCGTTTGTCCTCCGCGACGCCGGCATGGGTGGTCGAGGCCGGATGCGTCATCAGCGACCGCGAATCGCCGATGTTGTTGGAGATATCGACCAGCGTCAGCGCATCGAGCAGGCCGTGCGCCTGCGCACGGTCGGCGACCTCGAAGGCGAAGATCGGGCCGGCGGCGCGCATCTGCCGCATCGCCAGGTCGTGCTGCGGATGGCTGGCGAGGCCGGGATGCAGGATCCTGGGCACGCGTCCTTCCAGGAAGCGGCCGACCTTCAGCGCATTCTCCGACTGGCGGTGGATGCGCAGGTCGAGCGTCTCCAGCCCCTTCAGCACCACCCAGGCGTTGAACGGCGACAGCGTCGGGCCGGTGTTGCGTGTGAAGGGCAGCAGCGTGTTGGTGATGAAATCCTCGCTGCCGCACACCGCGCCGGCCAGCACGCGACCCTGCCCGTCCATCATCTTGGTCGCGGAATAGGCGGTGACGTCGGCACCCAAGTCCATCGGCCGCTGCAAGGCGGGCGTCGCGAACGCATTGTCGACGACGCTAGTGATGCCGCGTTCGCGCGCGATGGCGCAGACGGCGGCGAGGTCCACCACGTCCATCGTCGGATTGGCGGGCGTTTCGAAGAAGAAGACCTTGGTTTCCGGCCGCACCGCGTCGAGGAACTGCTGCGGATCGCGCGCATCGACGATGGTGGTGGCGATGCCGAACTTGGGCAGCAGCGTGTCGGTCAGCCAGCGGCACGATCCGAAGGCGGCACGCCCGCCGACCAGATGATCGCCCGCCTGCAACTGGCACAGCAGCACCGCGGTCATCGCCGCCATGCCGCTCGCCATCGTCCGGCATGCCTCCGCACCCTCCAGCAGCGCGATGCGCTTTTCCAGCATCTCGACGGTCGGGTTCTGGAGGCGGGAATAGGTCATCCCCTCCTGCTCGCCGGCGAAGCGCGCGGCGGCATCGCCCGCCTTGTCGTAGCAATAGCCCGAGGTGAGGAACAGCGCCTCGCTGGTTTCGCCATATTCGCTGCGCGCGGTGCCGCCGCGCACCGCCAGCGTCGCGGGGCGCCAATGCGCGGTGATCGAGGGGTCCTGGCCGGCCTTGCGCTTCATGCGCGCCGCTTTGCCGGACCGGCGGCGGGGGTGCAAGTATGCATACTTGCCAAGCCGGCCGCCCCCGCAGACAAGACCCTTCGTGCGTCTGCCCACTCGCCCCCTGCCCGCCGCGCTGCTCATCGGCCTCTTTGCGCAGATCCTGTTCTGCTGGCGGCTGACCACGCCGCACGTGCTGGTGTTCGACGAGGTGCACTACGTCCCCGCCGCGCGGCTGCTGGCGAGCTTCGCCCGGCCGGCCAATATCGAGCATCCGCTGGTCGGCAAGACGCTGATCGCGCTCGGCATGGCGATGTTCGGCGATAATCCGCTCGGCTGGCGGGCGCTGTCGACGCTGGCGGCGAGCGCGGTGGTGATGGGGGTGTTCGCCATCCTGTGGCTGCTGTTCGGGCGGCTGCGCACGGCCGGCGTCGGGGCGATCCTCACCATCCTGAACTTCACCGTCTTCGTCCAGGCGCGCACCGCGATGCTCGACGGATTCATGGCGGCGTTCGTGGTGACGGGGCTGGCCGCGCTGCTGTGGGCGATGCGGGCGCGTGGCGCCGCGGTGTGGTGGCGCTGGCTGCTCGGCGCGGTGCTGCTCGGGCTGGCGATCGGCACCAAATGGACGGCGCTGCCCTATCTCGGGTTCGCCGGCCTTGCCTATTGCGTGGCGCGCTGGCGGAGGCCGGCATTATGGCCGGGTCTGCATCCGCTGCTCGCGCTGGCCCTGCTGGGTCTGGTCAGCGGCGCCACCTATCTCCTCACCTTCTGGCCGGCCTTCCTCTACGCGCAAGAGCCGCTGACGCTCGCACGGCTGCTGCCGTTCCAGATCGACATGTACCGCCAGCAGACGCAGGTGCTGCCGCCGCACACCTACCAGTCGAGCTGGTGGACCTGGCCGCTCGACTGGCGGCCGGTCTGGTACTTCTACGAACCCGCGGACGGCGCGCAGCGCGGGGTGCTGATGCTGGGCAACCCGGTGGTGATGTGGGGCGGCCTGGTGGCGGTGCTCGCCTGCCTCTTCGCCTGGCTGCGGGGGCGGGACGGCAAGGCGGGCGGCGTCGCGCTGCTCTGGATCGGCAGCGTCGCGATGTGGGCGATCATCCCCAAATCCTTGGGCTTCTATTATTATTACTATCTGTCGAGCATCTGGCTCGCCATCGTCATCGCCGCCGCCCTCGATCACTGGCGCGTCCGGCTGCGCTATTGGGACGAGGCGATCCTGATGGCCGCCGCCGTCCTGTTCGTCCACTTCTACCCCATCCTGTCCGCCGCGGCACTGCGCGGGCCGGGATCGTTCCACCGCTGGATGTGGCTGAAAAGCTGGGTCTAATAGCGGCCCCAGACGAACTTGGACGACAAAGCGTAATTCCACACCGCGCCGACCAGGATGCCGATCAGGGCCGAGGCGGCGGCACCGCCGTTGCGGAAGTCGTGGACGAAGGCGGCGATGCCGACATTGGCCACCAGCCCGACCGAGCAGACGACGCAAAATGACACCCAGCCATCGAGCAGCTGCCGCAACCCCTTCAGGCGACGATCGCGATAGGTCAGCGCGTTGTTGAGCAGGAAGTTGAACGTCATCGCCGCCAGCGCGCCGAGGATCTGCGCGAACAGGAAGCCCGCGCCCGCCAGCATGGCAAGACCCAGCACGCCCATATGCACGCCGACGCCGAGCACCCCGATGCCGGAAAACATCGCGAAGCGCACCGGCACGAACCGCCCGAACATCCGGTCGTACAGCGCGATCAGATATTCCATCGCGACGACGTGGTCGAGCTTGCTCTCCCCCTCCGTCCGCACGCGGAAGGTGTAGGGCAGTTCGGCAAAGCGCAGCGGCACCGCGCTGGTCGTCATCAGGTCGAGCAGGATCTTGAAGCCGATCGCCGACAGGTCGGGCGCCAGCCGCCGAACGTGGGCGGTGCGGATCGCGAAGAAGCCGCTCATCGGATCGCTGAGGTCGCCCTTCAGCACCCGGCGCGACAGCTTGGTGGCGAAGGCCGATTTGGCGACGCGGTCACGGTCCCAGTCGCCGGTCCCACCGCCGTCGACGAAGCGCGATCCGACCACCACGTCGAGGTCGGCATCGTGCTGCAACAGGTCGAGCATCGCCGGCAGCAGCGTCTCGTCATGCTGCAGATCGCCGTCGATCACCGCCACCACCGGCGCCGCGGTGGCGCACATTCCCTCGATGCAGGCCGACGACAGGCCGCGCCGGCCGATGCGATGGATCACGCGCACCCGCGCATCCAGCCGGCCGAGTTCGCGCGCCGCGTCGGCGGTGCCGTCGGGGCTGTCGTCGTCGACGAAGATCGCCTCCCAACGCCGTCCCGCCAGCGCCTGGTCGAGCTTGGCGACCAAGGTCGGCACGTTCGCCCGCTCGTTGAAGGTCGGGATGACGACCGCGATCTCGAGAAGCGTGCTCACGCGGGGACGCTCACAGGGCGGCGCGGACCGCATCGCCCATCGCGGCGGTACTCATCGCGCCGCCGAGGTCCGCGGTGCGGGCGCCGCCGCGGATCGCCTGCGCCACCGCCGCCTCGATCCGGTCCGCCGCCGCCGGTGCGCCGAGCGAATGGCGCAGCATCATCGCTGCCGAGAGGATCGCGGCGCACGGGTTCGCCTTGCCCTGCCCGGCGATATCGGGCGCGGAGCCGTGGATCGGCTCGTAGAGCCCCTTCCCCGCGTCATCCAGGCTGGCCGACGGCAGCATGCCGATCGATCCCGCGCACATCGACGCCTGGTCGGACAGAATGTCGCCGAACAGGTTGCCGGTGACGATCACGTCGAACTGCCCCGGATTGCGCACCAGCTGCATCGCGGCATTGTCGACGTACATGTGGCTGAGCGTCACGTCGGGATACTCCGCCGCGACCTCGATCACCACGTCGCGCCACAGCTGCGAGGTTTCGAGCACGTTCGCCTTGTCGACCGAGCAGAGCTGCCCGCGACGGCGGCGTGCCGTCTCGAAGCCGACGCGGGCGATGCGGCGCACTTCGTGCTCGTCATAGCTCATGATGTCATAGCCTTCGCGCGCACCGTCGGGCGTCGTGCGCCGGCCCTTCTCGCCGAAATAGACGTCGCCGTTCAATTCGCGGACGATGACGAGGTCGATCGCCCGCGCCACCTCCGGCTTGAGGGCGGAGGCATCCTCCAGCCCCTCGAACAGCGTCGCCGGCCGCAGGTTGGAGAACAGGCCGAGATGCTTGCGCAAGCCCAGGATCGCCTGCTCGGGCCGCAACGCCCGCTCCAGATTGTCGCAGGTCGGATCGCCGACCGCCCCGAACAGCAAGGCATCGGCCCGGCGCGCGACGTCGAGCGTGCTGTCGGGCAGCGGATGGCCGAGCGTGTGATAGGCGACGCCGCCGACCGGCGCCTCTTCATAGGCGAGGTCGAGATCGAGCGCGTCGAGCACGGCGCGCGCCTCTGCGATGACTTCGGGGCCGATGCCGTCGCCCGGCAGGAGTGCGATCAATGCCATGCGCGCTGACTAGCCGCGCGTCGCCCCGTTACGCAACGGCCCTTTTCAACGCCGCTACCAGTCGTTCGCGCGCGACCAGCGGTTCGGCCCGGCGATCGGTCAACAGGTCGCGGGCGAGGAAATGCCCGGTGATGGCGAGGCCGGCGAGGATGTCGGGCCAGTCCGCCGCGCCGCCTTCGGTCAGGAACCGCGGCAGCGCAAACAGCCTCGCCTCATAGCCATGCGCCGCGCCGCGGCTGACCGCGCCGCCGCTGCGCGGGGATACGAAGGCGAGATCGTCATCGCCCCCCGTCACCACGCAGGCGCTGAGATCGAGGCCGAAGCCGAGTTCGGCGAGCAGCAGCAGTTCGTAGCGGGCGAGTGCGCTCGCCCAGCCGCGGGCGGTGGGCGCCGCCTCGATCGCGTCGAGCACTGCGCCCAGCGCATCGTAGAGCCGCGGATAAGGCTGCGCCTCCGGCAGTGCCGCCGCAGTGAGCGCGGTCAACCAGGCGAAGGCGGCGGCCGGCAGCGGCTCGCCGTGCAGTGCGGCGCGGCTGTGCAGCGGCTCGATGGTCAGTGCCGCCAGCTGTTCGCCGGTGCGCGCCCGCCATTCGCCGAGGATCGCATTGGCGGGTTGCAGCACCGGCCGCATCTGCCGCGAGCGCCCGCCGCGCACGTAGCCCGGTTGCACCCCGCTCAGCCGCGTCAACGCCCGCACCACCGCACCATGTTCGCCATGCGCACGGATGGCGAGAACGATGGCTTCGGTGCGCAGGTGCATGATGAGGGATATAGCGCGCCGCACACCCTGCGTCAGGGGGATGGGTCAGCGGCGCACCAGCTTCGTCAGCGCCGCGAGCCGGGGGTGCCGCGTCGCCCGCTTGGCAAGCGCCATGGCACCGTCGAAGGCGCCGAGGGCCGCCAGCGTCGCGCGATTCGGCAGCGTCGGGCGAAGCAGCAGCAGGTCGACGCAGGCTATGCTGCCAGTCGCGAACAGCCGCTTGTGCTGGCCTTCCCCCTCGGTGAAGTCGAAGCGGGCGAAGCGATCGGCGAACAGGTCCGCGATCGCATGCGCCTGCAGCACCGTGCCGGGGGACATATCGGCATAGGCCGGATCGTGACCGACATGATCGTAGCGCAGCGCGCTGCCTTGCGCCGTACAGCACAGATAGGCGATCGGCCGATCCCCGGCGAGCAGCAGCCAGGCGCGCAGCCCGTCCGCGGCAGCGAGCGCATGCAGGTGGCTCACCGCGGCGGCATCCTCCGGCAGGCCGGCGTCGAGCAACCGCTCCTGATAGGTGCGCGCCGACACCGCGCGGGCGAGCGGATGGAAGGCGGTGAGTTCGTCGGACGTGCGATAGCGGCGCACCTCCAGCCCGGCGGCCTCCGCCTTGCGCAGCTTGCGCTTGAGCGTCGATCGCGCGGCGCCGGACAGGCCGGCGTGCCATGCCGCGCGGCCGATCGTTAGGTCGGTGTAGAAGCGCAGGTAACGCTGCCGCACCGCCACCCGATAACCGCCGGGGCGGACCCGTTCGACGAGCGCCGCCGGCAGCGAGGTAATCAGATAGCCGTCACCATCGCTGGCCGGCAGGTGCGGCACCGCGCCAGCCAGCGCCGCGTCGAGCGACAGGGCGAGGCGCACCAGCCGCCGCCGGACGCTCGCCAGCGTTCGCGCGCCGACCTGGAACTTCAAGGCGACGATGGTCACGCCGCGCGTTCCGCGACCCAGTTCGACCATAATTGCTCCGCCTGCCGCAGCCGCCGGCGCAGCGCATTGGCGGCGAGCGGGGTGTCGTCGCGATCGAGCGGCAGCGGCGGACGATCGGCGAAATGCGCCGTCGGCAGCTCGTCCGCCCGCGCCGCGAGCAGCCGGCACAACGTCTCGAAGCGGCGGACGTGGACGGCATTGGCACGGGTGCCCAGCCGGTTGGCCAGTTCGAAGCCGTGGCTGACGATCGTCACCGCGGCGTGTTCCCGTGCCGCAGCATGCTCCAGCGCCGCGGCCGCTTCCATTGCCGACAAGGCGCACAGCTGGAACGTCCGGAACAGTCCCGGCGCGTCCTCGATCACCGTCACCGGCACCTCCACCACCCCGTGGCGCAGCGGCGCGATGCACGAGGGGGCAAGGCCAATGCGGCTTTCCGCCGGCTCAGCGCCATTGTGGCTGCTGTCATAGGCGAAACCCAGCGCCGCCAGCGCCCGCAAGGTATCGGTATTCGCCGCATAGCCGCCGGCGCGAAAGGCGATCGGTCGCGGCGCGCCGGCTGCCACCAGCAGGTCGACCGCACCCGCGATCAGCCCGGTCTGCTCGGCCAGCGTATATTCGTGCATCTGGAAGCGGCCGAAGCGGGCACCGCGATCCCCCGCCTGCGCGCCCGCCCAGTTCGGGTGCAGGTGAAGCTGCACCTCCTGCCCCGCAGCCAGGATCGTCTCCACCATGCGCGCGACCGGGGCGAGGCCGAACACCAGCGCCGGCATCGGATCGACGAAGAAGCACGCCTTCAGGCCATGGTCCGCCAGCCGATCGAGCTGATAGGTCAGGCCGACATCGGCAGGCTCCAGCGACCGCGCATAGATCGTCTCGGCATCCAGCCCGGCGGCATGATGCCGCCAGGCGAATTCGGTATCGACGGTCAGGAACACGGGGGTCGCCATGCCCCGCCTTACCGCGTGCGGAGTGAACAAACAGCTAGGATGCGGCGTGGCGCAGCGTCAGGGCGTGATGCCGTAGCGCTTGTAATCCTCATCGATGCGCGGGCGGATGGTGCGCGCGGCGGCGAGGTCGGCCTTGCCCTCCGCCTTGCCCTGCCGCGACAGGATCAGCCCGCGCATATAGAGGCTGGCCGGCTGATCGGGCGCCGTGTCCAGCGCCGCGGTGAGATCGGCCAGCGCATCCTCCATCCGGTTCATGCGAAAGAACACCATCGCGCGGCTGTCGAGCGCCGCCACCGTCGAATCGGACAGTTCGATCGACCGCGTGCAATCCTTCAGCGCCGTGTCGAGCGCGACATTCAGCGTTCCCTTGATCCAGCAGCGGCTGTTGAGCAGTTGCGGGTTGCCGGGGCTCGCCGCGATCGCCTGGTCGATGGCGGTGATCGCGCCGTCCTTGTCGCCGGTCCGTGCCAGCACCTCCGCCTTCATCGCGATCATCGCTGCCTTGCTCTTGCCGCCCGCGTCGATCCGCTGCTGCACCAGGTCCAGCGCCGCGTCCTTTTCCCCGCGATCGGCGCGCAGCAACGCCAGCTGCCCGACGGTGTCGTCCGCCGACGGATCGAGCTTCTGCGCGGCGAGCAGGTCGGCCAGCGCCTTATCCCGGTCGCCTGACTCCTGATACAGCCGCGCGCGCCAGGTATAGCTGTCCGCGGCCGGCGTAATCGCGATCGCGCGGCCGATATCGGCGATCGCCTTGGGGCGATCGTAGATCTGTTCCCAGAACCAGGCGCGGTTGGTGTAGGACATCGCCTCATCGGGTGCATCGGCGACGCCACGGTCGTAGAGCGCGGCGATCCTGGCAAAGCCGCCCGCCCGCTTCGTCGCATCGACCCGGGCATATTGGCTGGGCAGATCGGCGGGCGCGACGACGCTCAGCAACCGGTTCTTCGCCGCCGCGATCGTCGCGCGGTTGGCCGCGATCTCCGCCGCCGGCACCTCGGCGCCGGTCATCACCGTGCGATCGTCGAGCGTCACGATACCGCCCTCGTTGCGCACCGTGCGGATGACCGTGACGCCCGCCATCGACTTGGGCAGGACCTGGTCGCCATCCAGCGTATAGCCCTTGCCGCCGGCGGGCAGGCGGATGCGGGTGACGGCGCGATACGAGGCGCTGTCGCCGGTCGCGACCGGCAGCGCCGCCCAGGCGGTGCGCGTGCGGTCGGGTTCGAACTTGAGGTCGGCGATCGTCCGGTCGATCGTGCTGCGGTAACGCTGGTCGGTCCGCGTCCAGTCGGGATAGGCGACGCCCGTCACCGTCACCGTCGCGGTGCCGGCGACGGGATCGAAGCCAAGCTTGCGGTCCATGATCGTCGACGATCCGACGATGCTCTCGGTCATCCGAGTCGCCATCGTCTTGATGTCGTCCTTGCTCGCCTGCGCCTGTGCCGCCTGAAGCATCTGCGCAAGGCGGCCACGCACGGTGATCGCCGCGGTCAACGGCGCCGGCATGCCGACGCCGGCGCTCTCGTCGATGTCGATCGCCGCCTCGATATCCGGCCGGGCATGGGCGCGCAGCGGCACCGCGACGAGGGCGGCGCCGCTCGCCCGCACCGGCAGCACCCAGCCGAAATTCGGCGCATCGTGCAGGTCGGCCAGCCGCGCGCCCGCATCGGTGCCGTCGAGCCACAGCGTCTCGCCACCCACGTTCGCCTTCACCAGGATATGGTCGAAGGCACCCGGGGTCGGCAGGCGGCTGGGCAGCAGGTCGCCCAGCTTGCTGTTGGCGAGCACCGGTTCCGCCTCGATGCCCAGGCCGTGGAGCAATGCCAGCAGCATCAGCGTCTTGGCCTTGCAGTCGCCGTAACGGACCGTCCAGGTCTGCGCCGGGCTTTGCGGCCGGTAATTGCCCTGGTCCATGCCGTTGAACAGGTAGCGCACCTGTTCCTGCACCAGTTGCAACGCCGCGGCGGTGCGCATCATCGGATCGGTGCTCGCCGCCTTGATCCGGGTCAGCTCCGCATCAAGCGGGCTGCCCGCCGCGATCAGCCCGTCCGTCGCGTAGAGCGGCGCCATCACCCCCGCGACCGCCGCCCAATCGGGAAAGCTGCTCGCCTCCAGCACGTTCAGCTTACGGAAGCGCGCGGGCACGTCGCCGGGCAGTTCGGGCTGCTTGGCGAGCGGCAACGGCAAGGTGATCTCGCGATACGCCCCGGCGGTCGCCTCGGCAGGCTTGGCCGCATCCATGTAGATCCGCCACTGGACCGTGTCGGCCGCCGGCCACAGCAGCCGTGCGCGGGCGTAGCCGATCTTCAGCGGCGCCGCGGGCAGGCTCTGGAAGCCCTGCACCTGTCCCTTCAGAACGGCATCCTTGCGGGTGATCGAGGCGACGACGTGCAGGATATCGCCGACCCGCAATCCCTCCACCGCCATGGTCGCGGTCAGCATCCCGTCGAGCTGCCGCTGTTCGAGCTGCTGCTCGCGGCGCAGCACGTCGAAGGCCTTTCCGGCCTTCAGCAGATCGATATGCTCCGGCCCGCGGATGATCTCGGCACGGTGGACGATCAAGTCGCCCGCCGCCGGCTGCCATTGCAGGTTCACGGTGCCGGCCTGGCCCAGCATCTCGGTGGTGGCGATGCGGGTGGCGGTGTCGGTATATTGCCACACCTCGCCGCCCTCCAGCCGCTGCTGGCTGTCGAGCAGCAGCAGCACCGGCGAATCGGCGGTGATCGTCGCCGGATCGATCGCCGGTGCCGGCTTCACCCAGGCGGGCACCGGCTGATAGACCACCTTGTCCGCAGCTTGCGCCGCCCAGCTCGTGGACCCGAACAGCGCCATCAGCGCCAGCCGCCGCATCGTCATCGTCTCAGCAATCCCCCTGTACGCCGTCCAGTCTAGCGGGGCGCCGTGCAGCGGCAATGCAGAAATGATGCGCGTTCAGCGCGCGTGATAGAAGTCGTACACCTGCTGCGCGACGCCGGCCGACACGCCCGGCGCCTTCTTGAGGTCTTCCAGGCTCGCGTTGCGCACCGCGCGGCCGGTGCCGAAGTGCATCAGCAGCGCCTTCTTGCGCGCCGGGCCGATGCCGGGGACTTCATCCAACGGGCTGGCGCCGATCGCCTTCGACCGCTTGTCGCGATGCGCGCCGATGACGAAGCGGTGCACCTCGTCACGGAGCCGTTGCAGGTAGAACAGCACCGGCGCGTTCACCGGCAACTGGAATTCGCGCCCGTCGAGCAGGTGGAACACCTCGCGGCCCTCGCGACCGTGGTGCGGGCCCTTGGCGATGCCGACCAGGCATACGTCCTCGATGCCGAGATCCTCCAGCACCGCCTTGGCCGCGCCCAGCTGCGGCTTGCCGCCGTCGATCAGCACCAGGTCGGGCCATGTCCCGTCGTCGCGATCGGGCGTTTCCTCCAGCTGGCGGGCGAAGCGGCGGCGGAACACCTCGCGCATCATGCCGACGTCGCTGTCGGTGGCGGCTTCGTTGCCCTTGATGTTCCACTTGCGATACTGGCCCTTGCGAAAGCCTTCCGGCCCCGCGACCACCATCGCGCCCAGCGCGTTGCTGCCCTGGATGTGGCTGTTGTCGTAAATCTCGATCCGCTGCGGCGGCTCGGCGAGATCGAACAATTCGGCGACCTCGCGCAGCAATCTGGCCTGCGTCGTGCTCTCGGCGAGCCGCCGCTCCAGCGCCTCGATCGCGTTGCGCTTGGCCTGATCCATGAGCCGACGGCGATCCCCGCGCTGCGGCACCGACAATGCCACCTTGTAACCGGCGCGCTCGCCTAGCGCCTCCGCAAGCAACTCGCCTTCGCCGAGTTCACGATCGAGCAGGATCGTCTTCGGCGGCGGCACTTCCTCGTAGAATTGGGTCAGGAAGCTGGTCAGCACCTCTTCCTCCGGCACGTCGTTGGTGTGCTGGGGGAAGAAGCTGCGATGGCCCCAATTCTGGCCGCCGCGGATGAAGAAGGCCTGGATGCCGATCACCCCGTCCTTGCAGGCGAGCGCGAACACATCGGCATCGCCGACGCCCTCCGCGTTGATCGCCTGCGTACCCTGGACGAAGGTGAGCGCCTTCAGCCGGTCGCGCAGCAGCGCGGCCAGTTCGAAGTCCATGTTCTCCGCCGCAGCCTGCATCTGCACGCCCAGCTTCGCCTGCACCTTGGTCGACTTGCCCGCCAGGAAGTCGCGGCAGTCGTCGACCAGTTCCTTGTAGCCGGCGGCATCGATCCGCCCGACGCAGGGCGCCGAGCAGCGCTTGATCTGGTAGAGCAGGCACGGCCGGTCGCGCGTCTTGAAGAAGCCGTCGGTGCAGCTGCGCAGCAGGAACAGCTTCTGCAGCGCATTCAGCGTGTTGTTGACGCTGCCGGCGCTGGCGAAGGGACCATAGTAATTGCCCGGTGCCCGCCGCGCCCCGCGGTGCTTCTGCACGCGCGGAAAATCATGGTCGCCGCGCAGCAGGATGAAGGGAAAGCTTTTGTCGTCGCGCAGCAGCACGTTGTAGGCGGGGCGGTACCGCTTGATGAGCTGCGCCTCGAGCAGCAGCGCCTCCGCCTCATTGTTGGTGGTGACGATGGTCATCGACCGGGTCTGCGCGATCATCCGCTGCAACCGCTTGGTCAGCCCCTTCACCTGCGTGTAATTGGCGACGCGCTGCTTCAGCGAACGCGCCTTACCGACATACAGTACATCGCCCTTGGCATCCTGCATGCGGTAGACGCCGGAGCGATTGGGCAGTGTCTTCAGCACGTTGCGGATGGCGGCGACGCCCGCCTCGATGTCGGGCGCATCGCTGCCGCGGACGGTGTAGGTGGCGCGTTCTTCGTTGAATCGATCGGGGGGACCGTAACCGGACATGGTCGTCCATGTAGGAGTCGCACGCCTGCGGGGCTAGGCCCGGATGGCGTACCGGGAACAATCGCGTGTTCGCCGCGGAAGACGCGCGATCAGCGACCCGAAGGCAGGCCGCGGCGGCTTTCGACCGGCTTGACCGGCGGCGGCGCACTGCCGGCCAAGGCGGCCAGGTCGCCGCCGACCTTGGCCAGCAAGGCCGGCGTCATCTGGCCACCGCTCAGCGGCGCGAGCTTGCGCAGCGACAGCGCCTTGAACTTGGGCAGGTTCTCGTCGTCGCTGAGGCCGGGGAGATCACGATCGAGGATCGCCTTCGCCTTGGGATCGGCGATGAGATCGGCGATCGGCGTGTCGAGCGAAAAGGCGCCGCCCTCCACGGGCGCCGGCGCGGCCGGATCGGGCACGGCGGCCGCAGCGTCGCTTGCGGGTAGATCCAGCGCGAAGCGATTGGCGGCGGCGGCCGCGCGCGTCGGCTCCTGCGCAACGACCAACAGCATCGGCAGCAACAACGACACCATGCGCTTCATCCCGGCAACCACGGACCTGCCCTGTGTAGCAGGTTCGCGGCCGGGCGGAAGATCAGACCTGCGCGAACATCTTGGTGCCGACGATGCCGATCACGGTCAGCGCCATGAAGGCGGCCTGTGCCGGCCCCACGCGATCCCCGAACAACAGCACGCCGCCGATGATGACACCGACCGCGCCACAGCCCGTCCATACCGCATAGGCCGTGCCCGCGGGCAGGCCGCGCATCGCCCATGCGAGCAGCGCCATGTTGACGAAGGAGAGGATGACCGGGATGGCCGAGGCCTGCCAGGTCGCGACGGTCGCCGCCCATTTCAGGCTCAGCGCCCAGCAGATTTCGGTGAATACGGCGACGGCAAGGATGAGCCACGACATGGGATTGCTCCTGTGCGGGCTCTGATGATGCGACCGCGCCGGAAACCCGTGAAGAGACGCGATCGGAAAGGTAAATCCTCCCCGATACGGGGAGGTGGCAGCGCGGCAGCGCTGACGGAGGGGCAGACGCGGGCGATCCCGCTTGGGGCTGCCCCTCCACCACCGCCTTCGGCGGCGTGGCGGGTCGGATCATCCCCCCGGGATGATCCTCGAATGCGCGGGGCGCATTCGACCCGACACGCCCCCTCCCCGTTGCGGGGAGGAGTGCAATGGTCAGTTGGGCCGGCCCAATCCCGCGATCGCGCGATCGGTCATCGAACGGTCGGCGCCGGCATCGTGATGCTCGGCGACCAGGATCGCAGCGGCCTTGGCGGCCGTTTCCGCGGCGAGCGCACGGACTTCGGCGATCGCACTGCGCTCGGCGGCGGCGATCTTGTCCTCGGCGCGCTTGGTGCGGCGGGCCATCAGCTCCTCCGCATCGTGCTTTGCCTTGGCGATGATCTGGTGCGCTTCCTGCTGGGCATGCGCCCGCATCGTCGCGGCGTCGGCTTCGGCCGCCTTGGCCTTGGCTTCATATTCGCTGCGCAGCGCTTCGGCTTCGGCGCGCAGCTTCGCCGCTTCGTCGAGCTGCGCCCGTACGCCGGCGATCTGCTTGTCGAGCGCCGCACCGATCTTTGCCGGCACCTTGACGATCAGCATGCCGACCAGCACGACCAGCGCGGCGATGCCGACCCAGCCGGTGGTGTTGAAGCCGAGCGCGGTCGCCTCGGCGACATGCTCCGCACCGGGTTCGGAGACGTTGGCGGTCAGTTCGCTGCCGTCACGCACGTCGCGTGGCCGCAGGCCCTGTGCCGAAGCGGCGTCGGACAGGTTGGCGGCGACGGCGGCATCGCCGGCATCGCCCTGAGGTACGGAACCCTGTGCGGGATTAGCCATGCGCGTTGCTCCTGCGCACCGCATCCGCGGCGGCATCGATGCTGACGGTCAGGCCCGACACCTTGCCGACCAGATCCTGCGCCACCTCGGCAGCGACGGTCTGGAGATTCAGCATGGCGCTGGCCTTGGCGTTGCCGACGGCAAGGTCGTGATGCGCCAGCCGTTCGGCCAGTTCGGCATCGGCCGATTTCACCTGGCTCTCGGCCGCCTTGGCAGCCTGCGCCTTGGCGGCGCTGGTCTCGGCGAGCGCCGCGGCGCGCGCCTCGTCCATCTTCACGCGCCACGCCTCTTCCACCGTGTCGGCGGCGAGACGGGCCTGTTCGGCCGCGGCGAGGTCGCCCGCGATCCGGCCTTCACGCGCATCCACGGTCGCAATGACCCTGGGCACCATCATCTTGCCGATCCCGAAATACAGGATCCCGAAGGTGACGAGCAGCCAGAAGATCTGCGAAGCGTAAGTGGCGGCGATCTGCGAAATCTGGGGCATTGAAGACCTTTGACGCGGGTCCGCAGCCGGATCGCCGGGCAGGTGCGCCCGGCGGCCCGACCACAGGTTAGGCGACGAACAGCAGGATGATCATCGTCACGAAGGCGAGCAGGCCGAGCAGCTCGGCGCCCGCGAAACCGATGAACAGACGGCCCTGCTGGCTGTCCGCCGCACCCGGATTGCGCAGCGCGCCTTCGAGGAACTTGGCGAACACGTTGCCCACGCCGAGCGAGGCAAGGCCCATGCCGATCGCGGCCAGGCCGGCACCGATCATCTTGGCGGCTTCTGCGTCCATGTCAAAACTCCGTATCAAACAAGTGGGTTGAAGAGAAAACTCAGTGCAGGTTGACGGCGTCGTTCAGGTAGACGCTCGTCAGCAGCGCAAAGACATAGGCCTGGATGGCGGCGACCAGCAGCTCGAGCAGCGTGATACCGATCATCAGCAGGAAGCTGGGCAGCGAGATCAGCAGGCCATAGCCCGGCCCGAGGTTGATGCCGCTGATGACAAACGCCGCCAGCACCTTCAGCAGGATATGCCCCGCGGTCATCGCGACGAACAGTCGCAGGCCGAGGCTGAACGGCCGCACCAGGAAGCTCATCAGCTCGACGACGAAGATCAGCGGGATCATCAGCTTGGGCGTGCCGTGCGGCACGAACAGCGCGAAGAAGTGGAAGCCGTGCTTGCCGAATCCGACGATCAGCACGATCGCGAAGCTGATGATCGCCAGCACGCCGGTGACGGTCAGGTGGCTGGTGATGGTGAACGGATGCCATCCCGGCACGACGCCGACCGGGGTCAGGCCCCAGATGTTGGCGAAGAGGATGAACATGAAGAGCGAGAAGACGTAGGGGACGAACCGCTTGCCGGCAGGGCCGATGTTTGACGTCAGCATGTTCGAGACGAAGCCGGTGAAGCCTTCCACCGCCGCCTGCCAGCGGCCCGGCACCAGCTCGCGCTTCATCCCGCCCAGCATGAACAGCCACAGGCTGGCGAGCGTGATGACCATCCACAACGCGGAGTTGGTGAACGAGATGTCGTAGCCCGCGACGACCCAATGCCGACCGAACAGAGGTTCGATCAGGAACTGGTGCATCGGATCGATCTTGCTGCCCGATTCTGCCGCCACTTGGGCCTTCGCTCCCTGATACGACAAACGCCCGGTTATGCCGGGCGTTCGCCTGCTATTCGAATGATCTGCCTGAACGCGACGGCTATTCCAAGGAACAGCATCACGATCAGCGCCCACGGACCCGTGCCGAACCAGTGGTCGATACACCAGCCGATCAGCGCGCTGCCGACGAGGCTTCCGATCAGGGCGGCGAGCACGCGATTGCCGAGCGAATATCCCGCATCGGCGTTCGGCGCCCCCTGCCCCGTCCGCAACGCTTCCTGATTCCGGGCTTCCTTCAGCCGCTCATCGAGCGCGGAAAGCCGCGGATCCTCCGCGCTGGTGAAGTCTCGTCCGGTATCGTCGTCCGCCACGCGCGCACCCTCGCCTGTATGTTTCAGCCGGGGGAGAAAGCGCGCAGGGCGACCGATCCCGCCAAGGCGTGGTCCGTTTAGGTGTGGGGTGCCGGGGTGTCAACCGCCCTTGATTCCTCCCCCGCCAGGGAGAGGTGGCAGCGAAGCTGAGGGAGGGGGGAGGTAAGCAATCGCGTCGTGCTTGCGGAGACGCCCTCTCCACCACGCCCCTGCGGGCGCGGTCCCCTCCCCCGCTAAAGCGAGGGAGGAATTACTGCGCTACTTGCACCGGCCGTCGAGTTCGGGCGTGCCGGTGTTTTCCTTCCACTGGCCCGACGGCGTCTTGTACATCTCCCCGACCGGCACGCGGGCAACGAGGTTGCACCCGGTGGTGAAGGCGAACTGCTCCACCGTCGCGCCGCTCGCCTGCGCGCTGGCGGTATAGGCCGCCTTGCGCTTGATGTTGATGTCGCGGACCAGTGCCTGCACCGAAGCGCCGCCGCTCACCACGCCAAGATAGCCGTCGGGCTGTTCGCCGACCTGCTTCGCCTCGCGCGCCGCCGCATAGGCGGGATCGCGCTGCGCCATGGCCGCCGCGGACAGGCCGGTGAGAGCCACCACGCCGGCAACCGTCAAAAGACCTGTCGTCATATCAGAATATCCCCGGGTTCTCTTTGATAAGCGACTTCGCCTCGCCATCGAGGCGATAAACCACTTCCTGCGTCACGCTGATGTTGAGGTTGATCTGGATCGGCTTGTCGGGTGCCGACACGTTGATGCACCCCGCCGACGCCGCCGCCAATCCCATCCCGATCGTCCCCTGCAACAGCCGCAATGTCGTGATTCGCTCCACCATCTTCAATCCTGTTTCGCTCATGGCACGGTTCCGCTTGCGGGAGGCTGAATAAGCGGCGTCGCCGGCACGGCCTGCTGTTGCTGCTGTCGTTCGAGCAGGGCAGGCAGGTTGCGCTGGATCAGCCGCCGCGGGTCGTAGAAGGACTGCGCCGAATCGAGCAGCCCGCGGAAGGGCGCCTCTATCCGCACGTTGAAGACGAACGGCAGCCTCTGCAGGCGGCGGACGAGGAAGTTGCTCTTGGCGCCCTGCCCCTGCGTCACGCCGGCGAAGCGCACCTCCGTCACCATCTCGCCCGACAGCGGGCCGTTCATCGCGATGGTGAGGTTGCGGTAGCGCAGGGATTTCAGCGCCTGGAAGGCGATGTTGCCCCACAGGCCCAGGTCCTTCTGCGTCAGGTCGCCGACATAGGCGATCGAGCCGCCGCCGGGCCGCACCGTCAGCGAACCGTTTTCGATCCGGCCGCCCGCGATGTCGAACACCATCGGCAGCTCGCCGTCGAAAACGCCGGTGGCATCCAGGTTCTTGAAGTCGAACTGGGCGAGGAAGCGATCCGCCTGCACTCCTTCGAGGCGGAAGGTCATGCGCCGCGATCCGGCCTCGGCGAAGTCGAGCGTGGTCGGCAGCAGCGTCATCTTGCCGCCCGCGAACGGCCATACGCCGCTGTCGATCTGCACGCGCGTATCGGGCAGCAGCTGATAGACGATCGTGCCGTCGTTGACCGCGATACCGGGATTGACCGTCTTGATCGTCGCGACCTGCTGCGGCGCACTGGCGAGGCTGAGCAGATCGGTGAAACGGATCGTGGTGGTGATGCCGCTGACCGGACCGAAGGCGGCGGCGAGCGCGGCGTCCCGGGTGGCGAAGGTGCCGGTGGAGGTGACGCCCTCCGGTTGCCAGGCGATATGTCCCTCTCCGGTCACGCGGGCGCGCACATCGGCGACGACGCCATAGGTCAGGCGGGTGAGCAGGTCGGGCTGGAAATCCTTGGTGAAGGTGATGCCCGGTACGGCGATATCCGCCGTGCCGGTGCCCGCCGCCAGGGCATGCGCGATGGTGACGTCGGCGACCTTCACGCTCTTGGTGGGTTCGTAGAGCGTGCCGGTGGCGTGGATCGCCCCGTCGGCGAGATCGAGCGCCACCGCCCGCGCGTCCATCGGGTTGAAGCGCGGCGCGGGCGCGGCATCGCTGACCGTCATCGCGCCGGTGAGGTGCAGCGCGCCGCCGCGCAGCGACCAGTCGCCCGCCGCCGCATCGAGCAACAGCGGCACGTTGGCGATCTGCCCGCTACCGCCGCTGAAGGTGCCCGCCACAGCCGCGCCCGCCAGCCGGCCGGTCAACTGGCCGAGATCGATCCGCGTCACCCGCTCCGCGCTGCCCAGCCGGGTGGCGACACCATCGACGACGAAGCCGCGATCGGCCAGCCGCAGCTGCGCACCGCTCGCCGCCACGGTCAGCGGCGTCTGCCCCAGACGGCCGGCGAGCTGCACGGCCGGCAGCCGCACGCCGCCGGTCGCTCGCCCATCGGTGAGCGTCACCATCGCCCCCGACAGCGGGCAGAGCGTCGTGCGCAGCGGATCGAGCACCAGCCCCGCCACCGCCAGCCGCCGGATCGCCAGCGCCCCACAGGCGGGATTGATCGTGAGCCGGCGCCGCCCATCCCAACGCAGGTCGAGCGGCAGCGACAGCCCGTCGACACGGCCATCGCCGAGCGGCCCGGACAGGGTCGCGCGCGTCGTCACCCGCGTCGCGCCGCCCGGCGTGGCGGTGAAGTCGACCGGCGTCAGCGCCAGTGTCGCGCCGCCGGCCGCATAGGGTGCCACCGTTGCCCGCCCGCGGATCGGCGCACCGGCCGCGGATTGCGTAAGCGTCACCCGCGCATCGGGCAGGCCGCCGCCGCTCATCGCCAATGTCGTGTCGAGACGCACCCGCGCCTGCGGCCAGTCGATCGTCACCCCCGTGCCGCCGGAAAGGCGCAGGCGGGCGCCGCTGCGCGAGGCCAGTGCGACCTGCGCGATCCGCGCCTCGCCGGCGCCACCGGCCATCTGCACCGCGAGCTTCGCCTCACCGTCGAAATGCTCCGCCGCGCGTCGCGCCGCGTGCGTCGCCGCCGTGACGAGCGGAGCGAGCGGCGTGCCCGCTCCGGCGGCCTCCGCGTCGAGCGTTCGCGCCGCCGCCAGACGCATTCCGCGCCCGCTGACGGTTCCGGCGAAGCGCTGCCCTTTACCGATACGGTAATCGCCGCGGATCGCCAGCGCCTCCGCCTGGCCGGCCGCGATGGCGGCGCGGGAGGCAGCCAGGTCTACGGTACCGGACGTCGATCGGGCGGTGCCACCGAAGGCGACCGTTCCCGCCAGCGCCGCCGCACGCGCGCCGCTGCCCGCCACCACGCCGGTGGCGAGCCGCGCCCGGCCGTTCCAGCCGTCCAGAGCCGGCGCCAGCGTCAGGTTGAGATCGGCGCGGGCTTGCTGCACGCTGGCGCCGCCGCAGTTTGCCTGCGCGATACGTACCGGCCCGCGTACCGTGGGCGCGCCGCGCGCCACATCGAGGTGGAATGCGGCGCCCAGTCCCCGCAGGCTGCAACCATCCTGCGCCAGCCGGTCGGCAGCCAGCGCCAGCGTGCCGCTGAACCCTTCGTCGAGCCGCCCGTTGCCGGACAGCCGTACACCGACCACGCCCGCCGGCGTCTCCAGCCGCATCCGTCCGTCCGCGACGTTCAGGTCGAGCGCCGGCAGGGCGAACGGCTTGCCCGAAGGCGGCGGCATCAGCCGGTCGAGCGCGCCGAGCGACAATCGCCCGTCGACCACGCGGCCGCGCACCCGCACATGGCCGGCACGCACGCCGACCAGCCGCGCGCCATCCAGCCCGACATGCGTCTCCGCCTCCAGCCAGTCGGCGACGAGGTCGGGATGCGCAGGATCACCGATCACCACATCGGTCAGCCGCTGCCGACCCAGGCCGAGATCCCGGATACCGTAGCGGGCAGCGACGCCGCGCTTCGCCAGTTCGCGGTCGATGACGCGCGCGGCGATCGGCTTGCGGGCCATCCACAGGGCGATGCAGGCCAGCAGCAGGATCAGGCCGATCGCGATGCCGACCCATTGCCGCCGGGCAAGGCGGGGGCGGCGGGGCGTATCGTTCAACTCATCCGCGCCCTCGACCATCGCCGGGCACCATAAGCGCTGTCGTGGCCGGGGCGCAATTGCGGGCGGCCCGTATCGGTCCTTTGCGGGAGCGGCGGTTCGGGGGCGCCCTGCCCACAGGCGCGTTCACGCGGAAGCGCGGCGATGTCGCACTTGGCCGAGGATGCGGCGCGCGATCATCGCCGGTTCGAGATTCCAGAGCGCTGCCGCGCGCAAGATCTCCGCGCCTCCGCGCCTCCGCGTGAACAATTCTCTACTTTCCCGATGCTTGGAGCGTACATGCGGCGCCATGCAGCTCTTCTTCGTATCGCAGCATTGTCGCCGCACCGTTCCCACCCTACCCTCGACCTGCAATGGCCGCCGATCCCCCTCCCGACGACAATGCCGGCCATCGCGAGCGGCTGCGTGGGCGGTTGCTGACCGGGGGCGGCGAGACGCTGCTCGATCACGAATTGATCGAATATCTGCTGACGCTGGTCATTCCGCGCCGGGATACCAAGCCGACCGCCAAGGCGCTGCTGCGTGAATTCGGCGGCATCGGCGGCACGCTGACCGCGGACGCCGAGGCGCTGATGCGGGTGGCGGGGGTGAGCGAAAAATCGGCGGCGGCGATCAAGATCGCGCATGCCATCGCCATCCGGCTGCTCAAGGCGACGGTGGCCGAGCAGCCGGTCCTCGCCAACTGGCAGGCGCTGCTCGATTACCTGCGCGCCGACATGGCGCATCACACGATCGAGCGCTTTCGCGTGCTCCACCTCAACACCCGCAACATGCTGATCCGCGACGAGGTGATGAGCGAAGGGTCGATCGACCAGGCCGCCGTTCATATCCGCGAGGTGATCCGGCGCGCCATCGACCTGGGTTCGGCGGCGATCATCCTCGTCCACAACCATCCCTCGGGCGACCCCTCCCCCAGCCGCGCCGACATCACGGTCACCCGTGCCATCGCCGGCGCCGGCGAACCGCTGGGCATCGTGGTGCACGACCATATCATCATGGGTCGCAACGGGCATGTCAGCCTGAAGGCGCAAGGACTGATCTGACGATCTTTCCCGGTATGCCGTAGATGGGAAAAAGGCCGCCGGATCGCTCCGGCGGCCTCTTCGTCATCGGTTATCCCAGGATCAGGACTTGGCCTGGCTCAGGAAACCGACCAGTTCGGGCTGCGACACGGACTTGTTCTTGTCCTTGTCAGCCTGGGCGAAGGCGGCGTTGACCCACGACTTGGTTTCGGCGCTGGTCGCGCTCGCCTTGGGGTCGCTCGCCTGCTTCAGCTTGACCATCCAGCTAGCGAACTCGGTCTTTTCGAGCTTGCCGTCCTTGTTCGCGTCATAGGTCGGGAACTCGGTCTGGACGACGCTTGCCACCTGATCGCCACCGGCGGCCGGTTCGGCCGTTGCCGTCTGGGTTTCCGGCGTGCCGGGCGTCGCCTGCTGGTCGGCCGCGGCGGTCGAATCCATCGGCGTGGCCGGCGACGCCTGCGGGTCGGCGACCGGAGCGCCCTGCGGCACGTTGGCCGGGGCCGCCTGCGTCGGCGCGGTCTGCACAGGTGCGGCTTGCGCCGGTGCAGTATTGGTTTGCGTCTGCGCCAGTGCCGGCGCAGCAATCGTCATCACTCCGGCGAGAAGAGCATATTTCAGCATTATCTGTCTCCCATTGTTCAACATGAACTCTGCACGGGATCGATTGCCCGACCCGGCGTGCAGATTTCGAAATGGGGATTGCTGCATTGATTGCAATGGCTCCGGCCCGGCCGAGATTGTCGGCTCCGCCGCGCGCTGCTAGTGCGCCGCAGAAATCCGCGAGTCGCGCGGACATGGCCACGACGAGCCGTGGCCCGAGCAGGACGAAGGAACACCATGGTCCCCCGTTATTCCCGCCCCGAGATGACCGCGATCTGGACCCCGGAGGCGCGCTTCCGCATCTGGTTCGAGATCGAGGCGCATGCCACCGACGCGCTCGCCGAGCTGGGCGTCGTTCCCCGCGAGGCGGCCGACGCGCTGTGGGCGTGGTGGCGCACCGGACCGGCGATCGACGTCGCGGCGATCGACGCCATCGAGGCGGTGACCAAGCACGACGTCATCGCCTTCCTGACCTGGGTGGCGGAGAACGTCGGCGAGCAGGCGCGCTTCATGCATCAGGGCATGACCTCGTCCGACGTGCTCGACACCTGCCTTGCGGTGCAGCTGTCGCGCGCCGCCGACATCCTGCTCGCCGACCTCGACCGGCTGCTCGAGGTGCTGGAGCGGCGCGCGGTGGAGCACAAGCTCACGCCCACGATCGGCCGCAGCCACGGCATCCATGCCGAACCGGTCACCTTCGGCCTGAAGCTTGCGCAGGCCTATGCCGAGTTCGACCGATGCCGCACGCGCCTCATCGCCGCGCGCGCCGATATCGCCACCTGCGCGATCTCGGGCGCGGTCGGCACCTTCGCCAACATCGATCCTGCGGTCGAGGCGCATGTCGCCGCCAAGCTCGGCCTGTCGGTCGAACCGGTCTCGACGCAGGTCATCCCGCGCGACCGGCATGCGATGTTCTTTGCGACGCTGGGCGTCATCGCCTCGTCGATCGAACGGCTGGCGACCGAGGTCCGCCACCTTCAGCGCACCGAGGTGCTGGAGGCGGAGGAATATTTCAGCCCCGGCCAGAAAGGCTCGTCGGCGATGCCGCACAAGCGCAATCCGGTGCTGACCGAGAACCTGACCGGCCTGGCCCGCATGGTCCGCGGCTATGTGACGCCGGCGCTGGAGAATGTCGCACTGTGGCACGAGCGCGACATCTCGCATTCGTCGGTGGAACGCTACATCGGGCCGGACGCGACGATCACCCTCGACTTCGCGCTGGCGCGGCTGACCGGGGTGATCGACAAGCTGCTCGTCTACCCCGAACGGATGGACAAGAACCTCAACAAGATGGGCGGCCTCGTTCATTCGCAGCGCGTGCTGCTGGCGCTGACCCAGGCGGGGGTGAGCCGCGAGGATGCCTATCGCCTGGTGCAGCGCAACGCGATGAAGGTGTGGGAATCGGACGGCGCGCTGTCGCTGCTCGACCTGCTGAAGGACGATGCGGAGGTGACGGCGGCGCTGTCGCCCGCCGAGCTGGAGGAGAAGTTCGACCTCGGCTACCACCTGCGCCACGTCGACACGATCTTCGCCCGGGTGTTCGGCAAGTAACCGGAGCCTTCCCGGAACGGGGAGGTGGCACCGCGCAGCGGTGACGGGGGGGCCTCCACCGACGGCACGCTATGTGGAGAGCCCCCTCCACCATTCGGCTGCGCCGAACGGTCCCCCTCCCCGTGCCGGGGAGGAGTTGCGTCACACCCAGCGGGCGAGCCAGTCGGCGAGGCCCTGCGGCGAGAGCGAGCGCGCGTCCGCCAGCGCCGTCTCGCGCCCGGCGTTGACCACGCGGTCGGTCTTGGGATCGACGATCAGCAGCGCGGGCACGCCGGCCAGCCGGCCCTTGATCCCGTAGCGCGCCGGGATGTCGAGGTTCTTGTCGAAGCGGCCGATGTCCACCGCCACCACCTCGTAATGCTTCGCCATGAAGCCGTGCATGGCAGGCAGGTGCATCACCCCGGCGAGCAGGCGGCAATCGAGACACCAATTGCCGCCGAGGTCGATCAGCAGCTTCTTGTTGCCCTTCAGCGCCCGCGCCTTCGCCGCGGCAACGGCCGCCCTGGCATCGGCATTGGCATCGTAGGGCAAGGGCAGCGGCTGTGGCAGCTGGTTGAACGTCGCGACCGGTACGCGCGGCGCGGTGGCGGCGGCGAGCGGCAGGGCGGGCAACGTCAGCGCCGCGGCGGCGAACGTCAGCGTCAGGGCACGGAACATCGGCATCTCCAACAAGGATGACCGATCTGACCCGCTTTGCCCGGGCATGGCAAGCGAGCTGCTGTTTCCCGCCCCGTGGCCATACTTATGTCCGGAACGGTTGCACAGAACGCAAGCATGCGTGCAGGCAACAATGTTGCGCCACAACGTAACGAATTTAAAGCGGTGCTTGCCGGATATTCTTCCGGTCAGGAGATGTCATCCATGCGTATGTTCGAAACCGCGGCCAGCAGTGCGCTGGCGATCGCGGCTCAGGCGCTGGTGATCGGGGTCATCGTTTCGACCTTGTGAACCAGCGGCCTGGCCGCCCGTCTTCGCCGCCCGCTCCGTCGGGCGCCGAACGGGCGGTCGGCAGGATCACTCCGCAGCGATCCGCTGGGTGAGGTTGGCGAGCGCGGTCAGCGCAGCGACATGGGCTGCGAAGGCCTTGCGTCCGCCACGCGTCGCGGCCGCCCAGGTCCGTGACCGTCCATCGCTCGGCCCTTTGCGCAAGGCGACATAGCCGGCCTCGACCAGCGCGCCCAGATGCTTGGACAGCACCGAATCGCTGACACCCGTGGTGGTACGCAGCAGGGCGAATTCGGCATCCTGTACCTCCGTCAGCACCGCCATGATCTGAAGGCGGGCCGGCGGATGGATGACCGGATCGAAGCCGGTCATGCGATGCCGCCCAGCATCTCGCGCCGGAACACGCGGCACCACCAGATGCTGCCGGCGTAAGCGATTCCGGCGGCCACCACCCCCAGCGGCAGCGGCGCCCAGCCGATCCCGCGGTCGAGCGCCAGCCACAGGCCGAGCATGTGCAGCGGCAGGATCACCAGCAGCAAGGCGCCCGTCACCCAGCGGGTGCGGCCGGCACGATAGCCGTTGATGAACATGCCCATCCGCTTGCGATCCCAGCGGATGATCCACGCGATCGCTGCGAAGATGCCGACCAGCACGACGAACCGGAAGGGCAAGGGCACCGCCGGGCTGGCGACCAGCACCCCCATCAGCGCGGCAAAGGCGAGGTGGCGCAGCGGCGGGGTGTCCGCTGCCGCCGCCAGCTTCACGCGGGATTGTTCGATGAATGCCAGCGCCTGCGCTGCGGCTTCGCTATTGGGTTCCACGACGTCACTCCCTTTCCGATATGGAAAGAGAGTGACGCCGACTTTCCAATTCGTCAAGTTATAACTTTCCGCTGTGGAAAGTCGTCACTCGCCGGCGAATACGCCCTTCAGCTTGGCGAAGAAGCCCTGGCTCGCCGGGCATTCGTCGCCCGTCTCGGTCTCGCGGAACAGTTCCAGCAGTTCGCGCTGGCGCGTCGTCAGTCTGGTCGGCGTCTCGACGTCGATCTGGATGACGAGATCGCCCTGCCCGCGCCCTTGCAGCACCGGCATGCCGGCGCCGCGCTGGCGCAGCTGCTTGCCCGACTGGATGCCGGCCGGGATCTTGATCTCATGCGTGCGGCCGTCGAGGCCCGGGATCGACAGCGCCCCGCCCAAGGCGGCGGTGGTGAAGCTGATCGGCGCCCGCGCGAACAGCGTCGTGCCTTCGCGTTCGAAGATCGCGTGCCGTTTGACGTGGAGGAAGATGTAGAGGTCGCCCGGCGGTGCGCCACGCGGCCCCGCCTCGCCCTCACCCGACAGGCGGATGCGCGTGCCCTCGTCGACGCCGGGCGGCACGTTGACGGCCAGCGTCTTGGTCTTGTCGACCCGGCCATCGCCGCGGCAGTCGGGGCACGGATCGGCGATGATCTCGCCCGACCCCTGACACACCGGGCAGGCGCGCTCGACGACGAAGAATCCCTGCTGCGCACGCACCTTGCCGTGGCCGTTGCATTGGCGACAGGTCGAGGCATGCGTGCCGGGCTTCGCGCCCGAACCGTGGCAGGTGTCGCATTGCGCGGAGACGTCGACGGTGATCTCGGTCTGCTTGCCATGGAACGCCTCTTCCAGGCTGACCTCCATGTCGTAGCGCAGATCGGCACCGCGGCGCTGCGGCTGGCGCCCGCCGCCGCGGCCGCCCATGAATTCGCCGAACACCGATTCGAAGATATCGGAAAAGCCGCTGAAATCCTGCGCGCCGCCGCCACCGCCGCCGCCATTCTGGAAGGCGGCATGGCCGTAGCGATCATAGGCCGCGCGCTTCTGCGGGTCCTTCAGGACCTCATAAGCTTCGCTGACCGCCTTGAACTTGGCTTCGCTGTCCTTGCACCCGGCATTCTTGTCGGGATGATACTTCATCGCAAGCTTGCGGTACGACGATTTCAGCGTCGCGCCGTCCGCATCACGCTCGCATTCGAGCAGTTCGTAATAGTCGACTGTGGTGCTCATGCCCGTCCTCTAGCGCGAGACGATATGACGGTCGCACCAAAATCCCGTTCGTGCTGAGCCTGTCGAAGCACGGCTCTCCGCAAGCGGCCCGCTTGGGGCACACGCCCTTCGACAGGCTCAGGGCGAACGGGTTCGGGGTTGGTTACCGTCATATCACCCCACGTTCCACCCCGAAGTCCCCCTGCCGGAAAGTCACAAAAGTCACGCCGAAGCATGTGTTGTGCGGCAGGGGGACGGGGTCGTCCTTACGCCTTGTGGTCGTCGACTTCCGAGAATTCGGCGTCGACCACATCGTCCTTCGGCGCTTCGCCCGCCGCATCACCCTGGGGTGAGGCTTCGGCAGCCTGCGTCTTTTCATAGATCGCCTGGCCGAGCTTCATCGCGACCTGCGCCAGCGCCTGGCTCTTTTCGGTCATCTGGTCGGCATCTCCGCCTTCGACCGCCTTCTTGGCTTCATCGATCGCCGCCTGGATTTCCGACTTGAGCGACTCGTCGACCTTGTCGCCATTGTCGGCAAGCTGGCGCTCGGTGGTGTGGATCAGCGATTCGGCGTTGTTCTTCGCCTCGGCACCGGCACGACGCTTCTTGTCCTCTTCCGCGAACTTCTCCGCGTCGCGGACCATCTGGTCGATGTCGGCATCCGACAGGCCACCGGAGGCCTGGATGCGGATCTGCTGTTCCTTGCCGGTGCCCTTGTCCTTGGCGGACACGTTGACGATGCCGTTGGCGTCGATGTCGAACGTCACCTCGATCTGCGGCACGCCGCGCGGCGCCGGCGGGATGCCGACCAGGTCGAACTGGCCGAGCAGCTTGTTGTCCGCCGCCATCTCGCGCTCGCCCTGGAACACGCGGATCGTCACCGCGCCCTGGTTGTCGTCGGCGGTCGAATAGGTCTGCGACTTCTTGGTCGGGATCGTCGTGTTGCGATCGATCATGCGGGTGAACACGCCACCCAGCGTCTCGATGCCGAGCGACAGCGGCGTCACGTCGAGCAGCAGCACGTCCTTGACGTCGCCCTGCAACACGCCCGCCTGGATCGCGGCGCCCATCGCGACGACCTCGTCAGGGTTGACGCCGGTGTGCGGGTCCTTGCCGAAGAAGTTCTTCACCGCTTCGCGGACCTTGGGCATGCGGGTCATGCCGCCGACGAGGACGACTTCGCTGATGTCGCCGGTCTTGACGCCGGCGTCGGCCAGCGCCTTCTTCATCGGCTCGATCGTGCGCTGGATCAGGCTGTCGACCAGACGCTCCAGATCGGCGCGGCTGATCGTCTTGACGAGGTGCTTCGGCCCGTTCTGGTCGGCGGTGATGAAGGGCAGGTTGACCTCGGTCGAGGCGGCCGACGACAACTCGATCTTCGCCTTTTCCGCGGCTTCCTTCAGGCGCTGGAGCGCGAGCTTGTCCTTGGCGAGGTCGATGCCCTCGTCCTTCTTGAAGCCCTCGGCGAGATATTCGACCAGCTTGTTGTCGAAGTCTTCGCCGCCCAGGAAGGTATCGCCGTTGGTCGCCTTCACCTCGAACACGCCGTCGCCGATCTCGAGGATCGAGACGTCGAACGTGCCGCCGCCGAGATCGTAGACCGCGATCGTCTTGCCGTCCTGCTTTTCGAGGCCATAGGCGAGCGCCGCCGCGGTCGGCTCGTTGATGATGCGCAGCACTTCGAGGCCGGCGATCTGGCCGGCATCCTTGGTCGCCTGGCGCTGCGCGTCGTTGAAGTAGGCCGGCACGGTGATGACCGCCTGCGTCACCGTCTCACCGAGGTAGGATTCGGCGGTTTCCTTCATCTTCTGGAGCGTGAAGGCGCTGATCTGCGACGGGCTGTAATCCTTGCCGCCCGCCTGCACCCATGCATCACCGTTGCCGCCGCGCACGATGTGGTACGGAACCAGCTCGGTGTCCTTCTTGGTGATCGGATCGTCGAAGCGGCGGCCGATCAGGCGCTTCACCGCGAAGATCGTGTTGTCACCATTGGTGACGGCCTGGCGCTTCGCCGGCTGGCCGACCAGGCGCTCGCCATCCTTGGCGAAGGCGACGATCGACGGCGTGGTGCGCGCGCCTTCCGCATTCTCGATCACCTTGGGCTTGCCGCCCTCCATCACCGCGACGCAGCTGTTGGTGGTGCCGAGGTCGATACCGATTACTTTAGCCATGTGTGCTTGCTGAGCCCCTCACGTACGAAAAACGAATAGCAAAAAAGCCATGGAACCTTTGCCCCGTTACGGCAGCGAAAGTTCCCGTGCATGGCGGCGATATAGGAGGGGTTCCGCTTGCCGCAAGACGGCGAGACCCATAGGGCTGATGCGAGAAGGATCCCGTTTCGGGAAGGAGAGCGGCGATGCGGGTAACGGGGCGGGTGACGGGACGCGTGACGGGGCGGGTGGCGGGGCGGGTGGCGGCGCTGGGACTGGCGGCGATGCTGTCGGCGTGCAGCAAACCCGACCGGGTGACGGTGGACGATGCCTGGATCCGCCTGCCCGCCGTCGCCGGGCGTCCGGGCGCGGCCTATTTCACCCTGCACGGCGGCCCCTCCAACGCGACGCTGATCGACGTCGGCGCCGACATCGCGATCCGCGCCGAGATGCACGAGAGCATGACCGGGGCGGGCGGCATGGCGGCGATGAAGCCGCTCGCCAGCGTCGCCGTGCCGGCGCGTTCCGACATCGTCTTCGCCCCCGGCGGGCGCCATGTCATGCTGTTCGACATCAACCCCAAGGCGAAGGCCGGGCGCATCTACAACCTGACGCTGAACTTCGCCAACGGCGGCCGCATCTATGCGCCGGTGACGGTGGTGGGACCGAGCGATCCCGCGCCGGATTTCTGATGTCCCCGCCCCCGTCGCGCGGCCTGACCGAGGGCGAGCGTGCGCTCGCCGCGAGCGTCTTCCACGACGCGATCGACTATGACGCGGTGCGCATCGCGCGGCGGAAATGGGCGTTCTTCCAGCCGCGCGATACCGTGATGGCACCGACCGGCTGCATCCATTTCCACCCCAAGGGCCAGGGCTATCGCGAGGATTTCGCCGCCGCGGCGCTCGCCGACCAGGGGCTCTTCATCCACGAAATGGTGCATATCTGGCAGCATCAACGCGGCATATGCCTGCCGCTCGCCCGCCACCCCTTCTGCCGCTACACCTATGCGTTGAAGCCGGGCCAGCCGCTCAACCGCTACGGCATCGAGCAGCAGGGTGAGATCGTGCGCCACGCCTTCCTGCTCCGCCACGGCGCACGTGTGCCGGGCGCGCCGCCGGTGCCGCTTCCACGTCAGTGGATCAAGCTTCAAAGCGCGGCGAAATCGATCGGGGCGTGGCGGTCGAGCGTCTGCGGGGCGGGCGGCATCGGGTATTTGAGGCCGGTGGCGCAATTGAACAGCACGACGCGCTCGTCCTCGTCGACCTCGCCGGTGCGCAGCGCCTCGCGATAGGCGGCCAGTGTCGCGCCGCCTTCCGGGCAGAGCAGCAGGCCGTCCTTGCGCGCGGCATCGTCCACCGCCTGCAGGATGGCGGGATCGCCGACGCCCAGCGCCTTGCCGCCGCTCTCGCGCACCGCGCGCAGAATCAGGAAGTCGCCCACGGCCCTGGGCACGCGGATGCCGGCGGCGACGGTGTGCGCGTCCTCCCAGCGCTCGGCATGCTCCACCCCCGCCTCGAACGCGCGCACGATCGGCGCGCAGCCCGACGCCTGCACCGCATACATGCGCGGCCGCTTCGCACCGATCCAGCCGAGCCGCTCCAGCTCGTCGAACGCCTTCCACATGCCGATCAACCCCGTGCCGCCGCCGGTCGGGTAGAAGATCGCATCGGGCAGCTCCCAGCCGAGCTGCGCGGCGAGTTCGAGGCCCATCGTCTTCTTGCCCTCGATCCGATAGGGCTCCTTCAGCGTCGAGAAGTCGAACCAGCGCCCCTCGGCGGCCCCCTTGCCCACGATCGCGCCGCAATCGTCGATCAAGCCGTTGACCCGCCACACCCGCGCGCCCTGCATCGCGATCTCGCGGACGTTCACCTCCGGCGTATCCTCGGGGCAGAACACGATCGTCTCGATACCGACGCGCGTCGCATAGGCGGCAAGCGCGGCGCCGGCATTGCCGTTGGTCGGCATGGCGATGCGACTGACGCCTAGTTCCTTGGCCATCGCCACCGCCATCACCAGCCCGCGCGCCTTGAAGCTGCCGGTCGGCAGGCGTCCTTCGTCCTTGACCAGCACGTTACCGCTGCCGGCGCTTTTGGGGATCGGGATCAGCGGCGTCTCGATCTCGCCCAGGCTGACGACATTGTTCGTGCCTCGCACCGGCAGCAGCTCGCGCCAGCGCCACAGGTCGGTCGGCCGCGTCTCGAGCAGGCGCTTGGGCAGGTTGGCGGCGACCGCATCAAGGTCGTAGCGCACCAGCAGCGGCCGTCCGGCGCGCGACAGCCCATGCAGCCGGTCCGCCTCGTAACGCTCGCCGGTCAGCGAGCATTCGAGATGCGTGACGAAGGTCGGGCGATCGGTGGTGAGATTGGGGTTCATGCGACATCCTCTAGCCTTGTCAGAGAGATAGCGTCCACTTGATTAGATGGCTGATTGTAGTTACAATCAGATATGGAGATCGCGTTCGATACGGTGAAAGACGCGATCAACCGCGACAAGCATGGCGTGTCATTGGCTTTCGGCGAGCGGATCATGACCGACCCAAGCCATATCGTTGTTCCTACCGTTCGGCTGGAAGACGAAGAACCCCGTTTCAAGATGATCGGTTAGGTCGGAGGACGATTATGGACGGGCGTTTTCGTATACCGAGAGTCGACGATACGCTTTATCTCAGTTCGAAGGAGTAACGGCAGTGAACGACGGATCCATCATAGCGATTAAAGCAGATCCCCATGATCCCGAGGATCGGGATGTCACGGCCGAAGCATTGGAGCACGCACTCGCCGAACGCCGCGCACGGCTGCGCGGTTTGCAACGCTCACCCACCAAGAAGCAGGTGACGCTGCGCCTCGATCCGGAGGTCCTCGACAAGTTCCGGGCGACCGGTCGCGGCTGGCAGGCTCGGATGAACGACGTGCTGAAGGCGGCCAAGGTCTAGCCGCGGCGAGCGAGGGGAGCCGAGCGGCTCCCCTCGCAGGATCAATCCGGCTTCTTCGCCACGCCAACCAGCGCGGGGCGGAGCAGGCGGTCCTTGATCATATAGCCTGCCTGCATTTCCTGCACGATGGTGCCGGGCTCGGCATCGCTCGGCACTTCCATCATCGCCTGGTGCTTGTTGGGGTCGAGCGCCTGGCCCATCGCCTCGATGCGGGTGATGCCGTTGCGGGCGAAGACGCTGTCGAGCTCGCGGCCGGTCGCCTCGAGGCCGGTGACGAGGCCCTTGAGCTTCTCGTCGCCGCGCAGGTCCGCCGGGATAGCCGACAGGCCGCGCGACAGGTTGTCGGCGACCGACAGGATGTCGCGCGCGAACGAGGTGGTGGAGTAGTTGCGTGCGTCGGCCACTTCCTTTTCGGCACGGCGGCGGACGTTCTGGATCTCCGCCTGCGCGTAGAGCGTCTGCTGCTTCGCGTCGGCCAACTGGTTTTCCAGATCGGCGACGCGATCGTGCTCGGCCACCTCGGGCGCAGCCTCCGCCGTCTCGTGACGCAGGTCGTCCGCGCCGGTCTTCGTCTCTTCGGTCATTCGATTCCCTGTGTTTCAGCCCATCAGTCGGGCGAGCGTTGCCGCCGTGAAATCCACCATGGGCACGACGCGCGCATAGTTCAACCGCGTCGGGCCGATCACGCCGACCACGCCGACCACCCTGCCGCCCGGCCCGCGGAACGGCCGCGCGATCACCGACGAGCCGGACAGCGCGAACAATTTGTTCTCGGCGCCGATGAAGATGCGCGTCGCGTCCCCTGCCCGCGCGCTGTCGAGCAGCTCGGCGATCTCCTGCTTGCCTTCGAGGTCGTCGAGCAGGTCGCGCACCCGGTCGAGGTCGGCGGCCGCCGCCGCATCGATCAGCCGCCCCTGCCCGCGCACGATCAGCACCGGGCGGCGCGTGCCGTCCTCGCTCCACACGGCGAGCCCCGCCTCGACCAGCGCGCGGGCGACGCCGTCGATCGCCGCCTCGCCCTCCGCCAATTGCCGGCCGATCCGTGCCCGCGCCTCGGCAAGGGTCAGGCCGGAGAGGGTCGCGGTCATGTAATTGCCCGCCTCGACCAGGGCGGACGGCGTCATGCCGGCGGGCAGGTCGATCACCCGGTTCTCGACCGAACCATCCTCGCTCACCAGCACCGCCAGTGCCTGCAACGCCGACAGCGGCACGAAACCGATCGAGCGCAGCGCCAGTTCGCGCTTGGGCACCATCACGAGTCCCGCGCAGGCGGACAGGCCGGACAGCGCCGCGGTGGTCGCCGCCAGCGCCTCCTCGACCGGGCCATGGCGGCCGGCGCGCGCCTCGATCGCGGCGCGTTCCTCGGGCGAGGGCTCCAGCGCCTGCATCATGCCGTCGACGAACAGGCGCAGGCCGCGCTCGGTCGGCACCCGCCCGGCGCTGGTGTGCGGACTGGCGAGCAGGCCCAGTTCCTCCAGCTCCTGCATCACGCCGCGGATCGAGGCGGGCGACAGCCGCAGGCCGGCGGCGGCGGCGATCGTCTTCGATCCCACCGGCATGCCGCTTTCGACATAGCCATCGACCACGGCACGGAAGATATCGCGCGCGCGGTCGGTCAGTTCGGTGACCGGCGGTCCCATGATGCCGATTATCTAGGGCGTTGGGGATCGCCGATAAAGGCCGCGATCGGCAGCGCGTCCGGTGCGGATCGCAGCGCATCGCGCATCGCTTGCGGGCCGCAGCCGTAATAGAGGTTGAGATGCTGGCTGGCGCCGCTCGCCTCGCTCCAGACGACATCGACGCTGGGCATGTCCGACACCATCGGGCCGCCGCACAGGGGCGTGCCCATCTGATAGAGCTTCTCGCCCTCGGCCGGTCGATAGGGCGCCAGCCTGGCAGCGAAGCTGTGGTAGGCGGCAGGCGTCGCCTGGAACCGCCTGATCCCGCTCACCGCCGTGAACCTCTTGCCCTCGAACGTCCCGCTGCCGTCCGGCGCGATGGTGACGGCATAGACCGGGCAGGTGCCGAAGCAGGGCGCGGTTTCGTAGCGGATCGTTTCGCTTTCCAGCGCCACCGGGCGGCCGTTGCGCGATGCATCCACCACCACGCAGCCGGACAGCGTGCCGGCCAGTGCCACGGCCGCCAACCCCACGATTACGCTCTTCATGTTCCTGTCCCCTTTGCTGAACACTGGCGCGCGCCAGCGGTGCCGTCTAGGGCTTGGGCTATCGAACCTTGAGGAGAGTTGAATGCGCCCCAGCGGCCGCGCCCCCGACCAGATGCGCACCATCACGATCGAACCGAACTTCACGCGCCATGCCGAAGGATCGGTGCTGGTCGGCTTCGGCGATACCAAGGTGCTGGTGACCGCCAGCCTGGAAGAGCGCGTGCCGCCGTTCCTGCGCGGCAAGGGCGAGGGCTGGGTGACCGCCGAATACGGCATGCTCCCCCGCGCGACGCACACGCGCGGCAGCCGTGAAGCCGCCAAGGGCAAGCAATCGGGCCGCACGCAGGAAATCCAGCGCCTGATCGGCCGCTCGCTGCGCTCGGTGGTCGACATGAAGCTGCTCGGCGAGCGCCAGATCACGCTCGACTGCGACGTCATCCAGGCGGACGGCGGCACCCGCACCGCCGCCATCTCCGGCGCCTGGGTCGCGCTGCGCCTGGCGGTGAACACGCTGCTGGCAAACGGCAAGCTGACCGTTGATCCGATCCGCCAGAAGGTCGCCGCCGTCAGCTGCGGCATCTACCAGGGTACGCCGGTCCTCGACCTCGATTACCTCGAGGATTCGGGCGCGGATGCCGACGGCAACTTCGTCCTCCTCGAAAACGGCAACATCGCCGAGGCGCAGGCCACCGCCGAGCACGCGACCTATGACGAGGAAGCGCTGCTGCGCCTGCTGCGCCTCGCCCGCATCGGCTGCGGCGAAATCTTCGCCGCACAGGATCGCGCGGTCCGATGAGCGGCCAGGACGAACGCGGAGAAGGCCGCCAGGCGATCCGCAAGCTCGCCCCCGGCCGGATCGTCATCGCCAGCCATAATGCCGGCAAGGTGCGCGAGATCGCCGAACTGCTCGGGCCGTACGGCATCGAACCCGTCTCGGCGGGCGAGCTCGACCTGCCCGAGCCCGAGGAGACCGGCACCACCTTCGTCGCCAATGCCGAGTTGAAGGCGTTGCAGGCGGCGGACCTGTCCGGCCTGCCCGCGCTCGCCGACGACAGCGGGCTGTGCGTCGATGCGCTGGGCGGCGACCCCGGCATCTTCTCGGCGCGCTGGGCCGGCGAAGCCAAGGACTTCGACCTCGCCATGCGGCTGGTCGAGGATCGGCTGGGCGAGGAACCCGGCAGTCCGCGCGATGCGCATTTCGTCTGCGCGCTGGCGCTGGCCTGGCCCGACGGTCATGTCGAATGGTTCGAGGGGCGGGTCGACGGCACGCTCGTCTGGCCGCCGCGCGGCGCCAACGGTTTCGGCTATGACGCGATGTTCCTGCCCATCGACGGCACGGAGACGTTCGGCGAGATGGAGCCCGCCGCCAAGCATGCGGTGAGCCATCGCGCCGACGCCTTTCGCCAGCTGGTGGACGCCGTCCTCTGATCGAACCGGCCCCGCGGATCGACGCCGGCCTGGTGCGCGGCTGGCTGGCCGCGCGCTCGCTGTCGCGCGGCCTGCCGATGCCGGTCGCCGACAGCGGCGGCTGGCGGGTCGATACCGGCAGCGAGGCCGAACGCCGCCGCTACGTCTTCGCCGACGCCGGGCCGGGACTGACGCGCCTGCTCGCTACGATCACCGAGCCGCGCGTGTTCGTGAAGCTGTGCGCCGATGCCGCCACCTACGGCGCACTGCTGCCCGCCGGCTGGGCGATCACCGATGCCAATGGCATGATGGTGACCGATGCGGTCGTCGGCGCCCAGCCCCTGCCCGCCGGCTATCGGCTGACGGTGGATAGCGCGGGCGACGTGACCCATGCCGTCATCATCGCGCCCGACGGCGGGCAGGCGGCGAGCGGCTATGCCGCCGCGCTCGACGGTATCTTCGTCTACGACCGGATCGTCACCGACGAAGCGCACCGCCGCCGCGGCCTGGGGCGAGCGCTGATGGCAACGCTCGGCGCACGACGCCCGGCGCATGCCCGCCAGGTGCTGACCGCGACGGCCATGGGCGAGGCGCTGTACGCGACGCTCGGCTGGCGCCGCTACACGGCCTATACCACCGCGACGCTGGCCTGAGCGGTCAATAGACCTTGACGCCGAACAGGTTGCCGGGCGGCGCATAGCGGCAGACCAGATAATCGTCGGTGGCGCTGCTCGCCAGCGCGCAGCCGACCTCCGTCGTGCGGCGCGAGACGATCTGGCCATAATGGCTGACGTCCTGCCAGCGGCCGGTGCGGCTGAACTGCGGCACCGGCAGGTTGATGAAATCGGGCCGTTCCCCCAGCCAATGGGCGACCATCTCGTCATAGCGATAGGCGCCGCGGGTGCCCGTCCACAGATTCTCGCCTTCGCGATCGAGGCCCATCGACTGCGGCGCATGTTCGAAGCGGCCGGTGCGCGCCATCGTCTCGGCATAGGTTCGGGCCGACGCGGCGAGGCGATCGCTCCACGCCAGCGGCGCCAGCCCGCGGTCGGCGCGCTCGCGGTTCTGCGCCGAGAGCATCGCGGTGCGCAGCAGCACCGATCCGCGCGGCGCCGGTTCCGCGCTCGTCCGCGCCTCCACGACCCGCTCCGGACCCTGCGTGCAGGCGGCGAATGACAGCAGGAGGGCAAGCCAGCGGTGGCGTTTCGGGATCATCGCCGCCATATCGGCCACATCATGATCCCCGACAAGTCGCCGCTCGCCCTGTACGTCCATTGGCCGTTCTGCGTCTCCAAATGCCCTTACTGCGACTTCAACAGCCACGTGCGCGACCATGTCGACCAGCAGCAATGGCGCGACGCGCTGCTCGCCGACCTGGCGCACGAGGCGCGCGCGCTGCCGGGTCGCACGCTGGGATCGATCTTCTTCGGCGGCGGCACGCCGTCGCTGATGCCGCCCGCCACCGTCGCGGCGATCCTGGAGGCGGCGCAGCGCCACTGGACGCCGGCGCCGGACATCGAGATCACGCTGGAGGCGAACCCGTCGTCCGTCGAGGCGGCACGGTTCGCCGATCTGGCCGCGGCGGGGGTCAACCGCGTGTCGCTGGGCCTGCAGGCGCTGGACGATGCCAGCCTGCGCTTCCTCGATCGCGCGCATGACGTGCACGAGGGGCTCGGCGCGCTGGCGGTGGCGCAGCGCCATTTCGCGCGCGTCAGCTTCGACCTGATCTACGCGCTGCCTGCGCAGAGCCTTGCCGCATGGGAGGCGGAGCTGGCGCAAGCGCTGGCACTCGGCACCGAGCATCTGTCGCTCTACCAGCTGACCATCGAGCCCGGCACGCGTTTTGCCACCGAAGCGGCCAGGGGGCGCCTGACCATCCCCGACGAAGATACCGCCGCCGACCTGTTCGAGGCGACGCGGGCGATGACCGCGGCGGCGGGGCTGCCGGCCTATGAAACCTCCAACCACGCCCGGCGTGGCGCGGAGAGCCGGCATAACCTCACCTATTGGCGCTACGGCGACTATGCCGGCGTGGGGCCGGGGGCGCATGGCCGCCGCGACGGGCTAGCCACGCAGCGCCACCGGAAGCCCGAGAACTGGCTCGCCGCGGTGGCGCGCAACGGCCACGGGTTGCAGGTGGAGGATCCGCTTGCGGCGCATGACCGGGGAGCCGAGGCGCTGGTGATGGGGCTGCGGCTGGTGGAGGGTGTCGACCTTGCCCATGTCGCGGCGGTGGCCGGCGGCAGCGCGCCGATCGACTGGGCGGCGGTGGCGCGGCTGGAGGCGCAGGGGCTGGTCGCGCGCGCGGGCGAGCGGCTGCGCGTCACCGAAGCGGGCGCGCTGCTGCTCGATGCGATCCTGCCGATGGTGGTGCGCGATGCCCCTGCCCCTTCCGCCACGCCGCAGGTGACGTGACGGCAGGGGCCGCTTACCCGCCGAAGCCGGTCGGGGCCGGCGACACGGTGACGATCGTGCCGTTCTGGATCTCCTGCACCTCCAGCGCGCGTTCGGCGACGCCGTCGCGGCCGAAGCGGAAGGCGCCGTCGATGCCGGCGAAACCGTCCGCATCGCGTAGCCGGTTTTCGGGGAAGCGCCGCCCCACCGGCCAGTCGCGCGCGATCCGCACCGTCAGCAGCACCGCATCATAGCCCAAGCTGGACAAGCGGTAGGGCGCGGCATTGTAGCGCGACCGGTATTTCGCGGCATATTGGCGGTAGAGCGTGTTGCCGACGCTGGCGAACCAGGCGCCGTTCAGCGCCGGCTTGGCCGCGAGGTTGCTTTCGGAATTCCACAATTCGGTGCCGAGAATGTGCGTCGAGGCGCCGCTGCCGCGCTTGATGAGCGGTGCCGCGACCGCAGCCGGGGTGCCGGCATCCGCGACCAGCACCGCGCCATAGGGCGCCTTGGCATTGAGCCGCGTCACCGCGCCGGTGATGCCGCCCGCGGTGCGGCCATAGGTCTGCAGCGATACGACCGATCCACCCGTGCCCTCCACCGAGCGCAGGAAAGCGGTGGAGGCGCGCTCGCCGTACAGGCCGTTGGGGATGAGCCCGGCAAAACTGGTGACGCCGCGGCTGCTGGCGTAGCGCACGACGCGGTCGATCGACTGCGCCGGCGCATAACCCATCAGATAGACGCCATTGCCGGCGACCGAGGCGTCGTTGGAAAAAGCCAGCACCGGCACGCCCGCCGCCCGCGCGATCGGCGCGACCGTGCGCACGTCCTCCGACAGGAGCGGGCCGAGGATCAGCTGCGCGCCCTCCGCGATGGCGCGCTGCGCGGCGGCGGCGGCACCGGTGGCGGTGTCGTAATTGGTGATGCGGACCTTGTCGGTGCCGGTGTCGAGCACCGCCAGCATGGTCGCATTGGCGATCGAGCGGCCGACGCCGGCATTGCTGCCCGACAGGGGCACCAGCAGGGCGACACGGTTGCGCTGGGTATCGCGCGGCAGGCCGGTCTCGACCGGCTCGGGCCGTTCGGCCTGCGGACGCTGCGGGCGGGTCGGCGCCTCGACGGGACCACGCGGCACGACGGTGGAACAGGCGGCGAGCATCGCCGCGGCGGCCAGCGCGGCCCAGCGCCGCACGCCTGGCCACGACCGCCCCGTCCACGGCTGTCCAAATGTTGCTGCCTCTGCCATGACGTCCCCCGTGGCCATTACCGAACCTCTCGCACCCGGACTCTATATCGTCGCGACGCCGATCGGCAATCTTGCTGACCTATCGCCGCGCGCCGCCGACATCCTCGGCCGCGCCGACGTGATAGCGGTGGAGGACAGCCGCGTCACCGCCGGACTGCTCCGCCATATCGGCGTCAAGCGCCCGATGCTGCCCTATCACGACCATAACGCCGAAGGGGTGCGGCCGGGGCTGATCGCCCGGATGGCGGGCGAGGCCGTCGCGCTCGTCTCCGACGCGGGTACGCCGCTAATCTCCGACCCCGGCTACAAGCTGGTGCGCGACGCGCGCGCCGCCGGCCATGCGGTGGTGACGATTCCCGGCCCGTGCGCCGCGGTCGCCGCGCTGACGCTGGCCGGGCTGCCGACCGACCGCTTCCTCTTCTGCGGCTTCCTGCCGAGCAAGGCGCATGCGCGCAGCGCCGCCATCGCCGAGATCGCCGCGATCCGGGCGACGCTGGTCCTGTACGAATCCGGTCCGCGCCTTGCCGCCTGCCTGGCGGCGCTGGCGCAAGGCCTCGGCGACCGCGAGGCGGCGGTGACGCGCGAGATCACCAAGCGGTTCGAAGAGGCGGTCACCGGCACATTGTCCACCCTCGCCGCCCGCTATGCCGACGCTGCCCCCAAGGGCGAGATCGCCATCGTCGTCGCCCCCCCCGGCGAGGCGCCGCCGCCGGCGATCGAGGATGCCGACGCCGCCCTCGCCGAAGCACTCACCCGCCTGCCGGTCGCCAAGGCGGCGGGCGAGGTGGCGAAGGCGTTCGGGCTCGACCGCAAGACGCTGTATGCGCGGGCGCTGGCGATGAAGGGCGAGGGGTGATCGTTTCGAGAGCGATCACATCCAAGGCTGCTTCTTCCTTCCCTCTTTCCTTGGACAGAAGCGAGGAAGGCGCAGTCGGTTCAGCGAGACAACCTTCTATTCCAACGACGACCGATGATTAGCAACGCTATCGGTGTGATATAGAACCACGCCGCGATCACAGCCCAAGTTGCGATACCCTCAGCAGTGCTATCTGCACTGGAATTCGGCCAAAAAGGCAGCTCCAGAAGCAAAACGCTCAGCAAGACGATCGGGATTGCGGTCGCAATCCAGACAGCTGCAATGAACCGGAACAACCAGAGTTTGGCTTTTGCGAAATCCTGAACCACCACGATAATATGTCGGCGATTGGGCTCGGAGTCCACCAATCCTGATGGCCGTCTGTTGAATGACTATGCCTTATCATCTTGCCTCCCCGCTCCACGCAACGCACACTCGACCCATGCCCCGCCCGCCCCGCCGCCCGACCACCCACGCCCGCCAGGCCGCCGATGCCGCCGGGCGTCGGGGCGAGCGGCTGGCGGGGTGGTGGTTGCGGTTGAAGGGGTGGAGCATCCTCGATCGGCGGGTGCGCACGCCGGCGGGGGAGGTCGACCTCGTCGCGCGGCGCGGCAGCCTGATCGCCTTCGTCGAGGTGAAGACGCGGGCGCGGGCGGGCGAGCTCGACTTCGCGATCGACGAGCGGCGGCTTGCCCGCGTCGCGGCGGTGGCGGAGATGCTGATGCCGCGCTATGCCGGGCCGGGTGACGATATCCGGATCGACGTGATCCTGCTCGCCCCCGGCACCCGGCCGCGGCACATCGAGAATGCGTGGATAGGGTGACTTTGCGGCGGTCACGCCCTACGTCCCGCCGCATCTTGCCAATCGGAGCGCGCCCATGTCCCTCACCGTCGCCGTCCAGATGGACCCGCTCGAGAGCATCGCCATCGCCGGCGATTCCACCTTCGCGCTGATGCTGAGCGCGCAGGCGCGCGGGCACCGGCTGTTCCACTATCTTGCCGAAGACCTCAACTATCGCGACGGCCGCGTCTGGGCGCAGGCACGCGCCGTGACCGTGCAGCGTGTCGCGGGCGATCACTTCCGCGCCGAAGCGCCGGTCAGCCTCGATCTGGGCACGGAGGCGGACGTGGTGCTGATGCGGCAGGATCCGCCGTTCGACCTCGGCTATATCACCGCGACGCACCTGCTCGAACGGATCGCCGAACAGACCCTGGTGGTGAACAACCCGCGCAGCGTGCGCAACGCGCCCGAAAAGGTGTTCGTGCTCGACTATGCGCAGTTCATGCCGCCGACGCTGGTGACGCGCAGCCTGGACGAGGCGCGCGCCTTTTTGGCGGAGCATGGCGAGATCGTGGTGAAGCCGCTGCACGGCAACGGCGGCAAGGCGATCTTCCGCGTCGGCAGCGACGGCGCCAACCTGTCGGCGCTGATCGAGGTGTTCAACCAGACCTGGCGCGAACCGCACATGATCCAGGCGTTCCTGCCCGCGGTGGCGGAGGGCGACAAGCGCATCGTGCTGGTCGACGGCGAGGTCGCGGGCGCGATCAACCGTCTGCCCGGCGCGGGCGAGATCCGGTCCAACCTGGCGGTCGGCGGATCGGCGGTGAAGACCGAACTGACGGCGCGGGAACGCGAGATCTGCGCCGCGCTGGGGCCGGAACTGAAGCGCCGCGGGCTCCTGTTCGTCGGTATCGACGTGATCGGCGGCGAGTGGCTGACCGAGATCAACGTCACCTCGCCCACCGGCATCGTCGCGATCGAGCGGTTCGACGGCACCGATGTCGCCGGCCTCATCTGGGACGCGATCGAGCGGCACATCGGGGAGCGGCAATCCCAAGGCGCGGCGGAACGGGGCTGAGGCCCCCGCCGTTACCAATCCCGCATGACCGACTTCATCCTCAACGGGATCGCCTGGGGCGGCTATGTCGGCATCTTCCTGCTGATGGCGCTGGAGAACATCGTGCCGCCGATCCCGTCGGAGGTCATCATGGGCCTGGGCGGCATGGCGGTGGCGCGCGGCGACATGGCGATGGTGCCGCTGGTGCTGTGGGGAACGGCGGGCACCACCGCGGGCAATTACTTCTGGTACTGGGTCGGCCGGCACCTCGGCTACCAGCGCTTCCGCCCCTTCGTCGAGCGGCACGGCCGCTGGCTGACGATGGAATGGGAGGATGTCGAGAGGCTGCATCGCTTCTTCGTCCACCACGGCGGCTGGGTGGTGTTCGTGTTCCGCTTCATGCCGACCTTTCGCACGATCATCTCACTGCCCGCCGGCATCACCTGCATGCCCCTGTGGCGATTCCTCGTCTGGACGTTCGCGGGCAGCCTGATCTGGAACACGATCCTCGCCGCCGCCGGCCTGTATCTGGGTTCGCGCTTCGGCGAACTCGACCGTTATGTCGGACCGCTGGCGGTGGCGATCACGGTGCTGATCGTGCTCGGTTATCTGTGGCGGGTCGTCACCTGGAAGCCGCGCGCCCGCTGATTCACGCCCGCGGGTGCGCGTTGCGATAGACGTCGAGCAGATGCGCGGCGTCCACTGCGGTATAGACCTGCGTCGAACTGAGGCTGGCGTGGCCGAGCAGCTCCTGCAAGGCGCGCAGGTCGGCACCGCGGCCGAGCAGATGCGTCGCGAAACTGTGGCGCAGCGCATGCGGCGTGGTGCGGTCGCCAAGGCCCAGTCGCCCGCGCGCGCCCTGCACTGCGCGGCGGATCAGGCTTGGCGCCAGCGGGCCGCCCTTCGCGCCGCGGAACAGCGGCGCCGCCGGATCGAGCGCCCAGGGTACGGCGCGCGCATAGGCCTCGATCGCGGCGCGCACCTGCGGCAGCAGCGGCACGATGCGCGTCTTGTCGCGCTTGCCCGTCACCACCAGCGTTTCGCCGAGCGGCAGGATGCGCGCGGGGAGCGCGATCGCCTCGCCGATGCGCAGGCCCGCACCGTAGAGCAGCAGCAGCACCGCCCAGTCGCGTGCGCCGATCCACGGCTCCACCGCCTCGTCCGCCACCTCCTGCGCCAGCGCCACCGCCTCGGCCGGAGCGATCGGTCGCGGCACGCCGGTCTTCACCCGCGGACCGCGCAGTCGCGGGCGATCCGCATCCGGCGCGGCGAAGGCGAGGAAACCGCGCACCGCGGACAATTCCCGCGCCGCCGAGACGTTGGTCAGCCCCTCCGCCCGGCGAACCGCCAGGAACGCCCTGAGGTCGGCCGCGGTGACGCGCGCCAGCGCCGCGGCATCGGCCGGGCCGCCCCAATGGCCCTGCAGAAAAGCGGTCAACCGCTCCGCCGTCGCCTGATAGGCGCGCACGGTGTGCGGCGAGCGCCGCCGGTCACGTGCCAGATGCGCGGCCCATTGCATCGATAGCGGGAGGGGGGCGTCGCTCATTCCACCGCATCTGTGCACCTGCCCATCGGTACGGAAAAGCCAATTTTAACGTCTTTTCCGGCATGAGGGCGCCGCCATGAGTGATCCTGCGTCCCCTGCCGGCCTGCCCTATGACGAGACGAGCCGGCTTGCCGCGCTGCATGCGCTGGCCCTGCTCGACAGCGAACCGGAACGCGAATTCGACGCGGTCGTCGCGCTCGCCGCGGACCTGCTCGGCTGTCCGACGGCGATGCTGACGCTGATCGACCGCGACCGGCTGTGGATCAAGGCGAGTACCACGCCCGGCGCGCGCGAACTCGATCGCGACATCGCCTTTTGCGATCGGACGATCCGCCAGCAGACGCCGCTGATCGTCGACGACCTGAGCGACGATCCGCGCTTCCGCGACAATCCGCTGGTGACGGACAGCGGGCTGCGCTTCTACGCCGGCACCGCCATCCATGTCGCCGATGGCGCGGGCGTGCGCCAGCCGATCGGCACCCTGTGCGTGCTCGATTCGAGCCCGCGCTCGCTCAACGCCGCGGGCGATGCCGCGCTGAAGCACCTCGCCAGCCTCGCCGAGGCGCTGATCGCCGCGCGGCGCACCGCGCTGGAGGCGATCCGCATCGCCACCACGGGCGAGGAGCTGGTCGGGCAGCTCGCCCGCAAGGATCGCATCTTCCGCCAGGCGGAACGGATTGCGATGATCGGATCGTGGCGCGTGTCGCTCGACGGGCCGACGCTGGAATGGTCCGACAACGTGTTCCGCATCCACGGACTGCCGGTCGGCGAGGTGCCGCCGCTGGAGCGCGCGCTCGATTACTACCCGCCACATGCGCGCGACATGGTGTCGGAAACGATCGCCCGCACGATCAGGACCGGCGCCCCGTTCGAATTCGAGACCGACCTCGTCACCGCCGATGGCCGCCACCGCCGCGTGCGCGCCGCCGCCGAGGCGGAGATGGTCGACGGCCACGTCCACGCGCTGGTCGGCGTGTTCCAGGACATCACCGAACGCCATGGGCTGGAGACGCAGCTGCGTCGCTCGGCAGATACCGATGCGCTGACCGGCATCGCCAACCGCGCCGCCTTCGACCGCGAACTGGACATGGCGATGCGCCGCGCCCGCAGCGAAGGCACGCCGCTGATGCTGGTGCTGATCGACCTCGACGGGTTCAAGGGGATCAACGATTCGCTCGGCCACGATGCCGGCGACGAGGTGCTGCGCCTGACCGGCGCGGCACTGACCCAGCCCTGGCTGCGCGATTGCTTCGCCGCACGCATCGGCGGCGACGAATTCGCGATCATCGTCACCGATCCCGCCACGATCGCCCGTGGCGAACAATTGCGCTGCGATATCGAGGCGGTGCTGCGCGTACCGGTGGAGGCGGGCGGCATCACCATGACCAGCGCCGGCTCGGTCGGCATGGCGCTGTTCGACGCGAGCTACCGGTCGCTGCGCGATTTCGCGCGGGCCGCCGATTCGGTGCTCTATGCCGCCAAGCGCGCCCGCGTCGGCATCCGACAGCCCGAGGCGTCGCGCAAAGCGGCATAACGCTTCACGCCGAGTCGCCGAGCCCCCATATGGGGCGTGTCATGTCTTCGCGCGCCCGCGTCCTCGTCCTCAATTCCGCGCTCGGCCCGCTCGACTATCGCGTGCCGGCGGGCATGCACGTCGAGCCCGGATCGATCGTCATCGCGCCCTTGGGGCCGCGCCAGCTGCTCGGCGTCGTCTGGGAGCCCGAGCGCCTGCCGTCGGATGCCGAGGTCGGCGACAACCGTCTGCGCCCGCTGCTCGGCACGGTGGACGTGCCGCCCCTCGCCGCCCCCTTGCGCCGGCTGGTGGAATGGACCGCGGATTACTACCTCGCGCCGCCCGCCGCGGTCGTGCGGATGGCGCTCGCCTCCACATCGGCGCTGGAGGGGGCGCGCACCGCGACCGAATATCGCGCCACCGGCACCGTGCCGCCCCGCCTCACCCCGCAGCGCGAACAGGCGCTGGAGCGGATCGGCGACCGGCAGGGGCTGATCCGCGAACTCGCCGGCATCGCCGACGTCTCCGACGCGGTCATCCGCGGCCTCGTCAAGAGCGGCGCGATCGAGGCGGTGGAGGTGGATATCGACAGCCCCTATCCGCATCCCGATCCCGCCTTCGGCGCGCCGACGCTGGCCGGCGAACAGCAGGCCGCCGCCGACACTTTGGTCGCGCACGTCGCCGCCCGCGCCTTTCACCCGACGCTGCTCGACGGGGTCACCGGATCGGGCAAGACCGAGGTGTATTTCGAGGCGGTGGCGGAGGCGATCCGCGAGGGGCGGCAATGCCTGGTGCTGCTGCCCGAGATCGCGCTGACCGAACCGTTCCTGAAGCGGTTCCACGACCGCTTCGGCTGCGAACCCGTCGCATGGCATTCGGGCCTGCGCTCGACGCAGCGCCGCCGCGCATGGCGAGCGATCGCGAGCGGCGAGGCGCTGGTGACGGTCGGCGCGCGTTCGGCTTTGTTCCTGCCCTATCGCAACCTCGGCTTGATCGTCGTCGACGAGGCGCACGAGACGAGCTTCAAGCAGGAAGAGGGCGTCCATTACCACGCCCGCGACGTCGCCGTGATGCGCGGCAAGTTCGAGGGTTGCCCGGTGATCCTCGCCAGCGCCACCCCGGCGATCGAGACGCGCCAGCAGGTGGCGCTCGGCCGGTACGAGGAATTGAAGCTGCCCGGCCGCTACGGGCCGGCCGAGATGCCGACGATCGAGGCGATCGACCTGATCCAGGCGCCGCCCGAGCGGGGGCGCTGGATCGCGCCCAGGCTGGTCGCCGCGCTGGAGGAGACGCTGGGCAAGGGCGAACAATCGCTGCTGTTCCTCAACCGTCGCGGCTATGCGCCGCTGACCCTGTGCCGGACCTGCGGCCACCGCTTCCAATGTCCCAATTGCACCGCTTGGATGGTCGAGCACCGGCTGACCCGGCGGCTCGCCTGCCACCATTGCGGCCATGTCATGCCGACGCCGCGCGCCTGCCCGGAGTGCAAGGAAGAGGACAGCCTGGTCGCCTGCGGCCCTGGCGTCGAGCGGATCGCCGACGAGGTGACGGCGCTGTTTCCGAACGCCCGGGTCGCCATCGTCACCTCCGACACGATCTGGTCGCCGGCCAAGGCGGCGGAGTTCGTCGGGCGGATGGAGGCGGGCGACATCGATATCGTCGTCGGTACGCAATTGGTTACCAAGGGCTATCACTTCCCCAACCTCACCCTGGTCGGCGTCGTCGATGGCGATCTGGGGCTGGAGGGCGGCGACCTGCGGGCGGCGGAGCGCACCTTCCAGCAGATCCGCCAGGTGTCGGGACGGGCCGGGCGCGGGAGCAAGCCGGGCCACGTCTTCATCCAGACCCACAGCCCCAAGGCGCAGGTGATGCAGGCGCTGGTGACCGGCGATGCCGATGCCTTCTACGAAGCGGAGACGGAGGCACGGCGCGATGCCGGCGCGCCGCCGTTCGGCCGCTATGCGGCGATCGTCGTGTCGTCGGAGGAGCAGACCTGCGCCCATGAGGTCGCACGGCTGGTCGCCCGCACCGCGCCGCAGGTGGAGGGCATGGCGGTCTATGGCCCCGCCCCTGCCCCGCTCGCGATGCTGCGCGGGCGCCATCGCTATCGGCTGCTCGTCCATGCCCGCCGGGCGCTGGACGTGCAGGACGTCATTCGCGACTGGCTGGGCGATCTCGACTGGCCGGCAAAAGCGCGCGTGACGGTGGACGTGGATCCCTATAACTTCCTGTAGCAGACCAATTCAGGTCCAGGAGGTTTCGGACATGACGACGCGGCGCGGCTTTCTGGGGGGCATGGCGGCGGCCGGCGGGGTGGCGACGGTAGCCGGCGCGGCGGCGCCCGTGCGCGATCCGGCGATGATCGTCTCGACCTGGGATTTCGGCGCCGCCGCCAACGCCGCCGCGTTCGCGAAGCTCAAGGCGAGCGGCAGCCTGATCGATGCGGTCGAGGCGGGCGGCATGGTGCCGGAGGCGGACCCGACCAACCATTCGGTCGGCTATGGCGGCTATCCCGACCGCGACGGGCATGTGACGCTGGACGCGGTCATCATGGACGATCGCGGCGGCGTCGGCGCGGTAGCGGCGCTGGAGGATACGGTGCACGCGATCTCGGTCGCGAGGGCCGTGATGGAAAAGACGCCGCACACCTTCATCGTCGGCGAAGGCGCGACGCGATTCGCGCGCGATCAGGGCCTCCCGAAGGTCGATCTGCTGACCCCGGAGGCGGAGAAGGCGTGGCGCGACTGGCTGAAGACGGCGCAGTACAAGCCGGAAGCCAATATCGAGAACCGCCGCATGCCGAGGGGCGGCGCGCTCGACCACGACACGATCGGCCTGCTGGCGCGTGATGCCTCCGGGCGAATGGCGGGGGCGTGCACCACGTCGGGCATGGCATTCAAGATGCGCGGCCGGGTCGGCGATTCGCCGCAGGTCGGCAGCGGGCTGTATGTCGAGGCGGGCGTCGGCGGGGCGACCTCGACCGGGCTCGGCGAGGAGGTGACGCGGATCGCCGGCACGGCGCGGGTCGTCGCCTCGATGCGGGCCGGCCTGTCGCCGCAGGCGGCGTGCGAGGAGGTGGTGCGGCATATCGCCCGGCTGCGCGGCGACGCGATCAAGGGCGTGCAGGTCGGCTTTCTGGCGCTGTCGCCGCAGGGCGAGGTCGGCGCCTTCTGCCTGCTGCCGGGGTTCACCTATGCGGTGACCGATATGGCGGGGCGGACGGTGGTGAAGAAGGGGGCGTCGCTGTTTGCGGCGTGAGTGGGTTATCTGGCCCCGTTCGTGCTGAGCGTGTCGAAGCACAGGTGAGATTCATGCCCTTCGACAGGCTCAGGGCGAACGGCGAGGCTGGGTCGAGCTGACGTCAGCCTGTCGTTGGCAAGGATGAGAAAGAGCCGGATAACTCCGGCTCTTTGCTCGTTTGGGCGGATGTAGGACAGACCGGCGCGATTTCGCCGGGCTGCTCAACCCGTTACCGGGCTGACGATCCAATCGGCATCAGGCGGCGCGTTCCGCCAATACGGTCAGGCCTTTGGCGTTGACCTCCGCGAAGCCGCCCTGGATCGCGATCGTTTCCGGCTGCGCGCCCTGCGTGCGGTAGACCGACAGTGCGCCGTCGCGCACCGTCGACATCAGCGGCGCATGGCCCTCCAGCACGCCGAAGTCGCCTTCGGTGCCGGGGACGACGACCATATAGACCTCCTCCGAGCGGACGAGCTTTTCGGGCGTGACGAGTTCGAAGTGGAGCATCGTTCTTTCTCCCCCCTCCCGCTTGCGGGAGGGGTCGGGGGAGGGCCTGTAAGGAGAGCGCCGGTTCAGGCCCTCCCCTAACCCCTCCCGCAAGCGGGAGGGGAATAACCGTTACGCCTCTGCGGCCAGCTTCTCGGCCTTGGCGACGACTTCGTCGATGCCGCCGACCATGTAGAAGGCCGCTTCGGGCAGGTGATCGTATTCGCCGTCCACCACCGCCTTGAACGAGCGGACGGTGTCCTCGATCTGCACGAATTTGCCGCTGATGCCGGTGAAGACCTCGGCGACGTGGAACGGCTGGCTGAGGAACTTCTGGATCTTGCGCGCCCGCGTGACCGTCAGCTTATCCTCCTCCGACAGTTCGTCCATGCCGAGGATCGCGATGATGTCCTGCAACGACTTGTAGCGCTGGAGCAGCGACTGGACCGCGCGGGCGGTGTCGTAATGCTCCTGGCCGACGACGCGCGGTTCGAGCACGCGGCTGGTCGAATCGAGCGGATCGACCGCCGGATAGATGCCGAGTTCCGAGATCGCGCGGTTGAGCACGGTCGTCGCGTCGAGGTGGGCGAACGACGTCGCCGGGGCCGGATCGGTAAGATCGTCCGCGGGAACGTACACGGCCTGCACCGAGGTGATCGAGCCCTTGTTGGTCGAGGTGATGCGCTCCTGCAGCGCGCCCATGTCGGTCGACAGCGTCGGCTGATAGCCCACCGCCGAGGGGATACGGCCGAGCAGTGCCGACACCTCTGCGCCCGCCTGGGTGAAGCGGAAGATGTTGTCGACGAAGAACAGCACGTCCTGCCCTTCCTGATCGCGGAAATATTCGGCGATGGTCAGGCCCGACAGCGCGACGCGGGCGCGGGCGCCCGGCGGCTCGTTCATCTGGCCGAACACCAGCGCGACCTTCGATCCTTCGCTGATCGGATTGCCCTCGGCATCCTTGGCGATGACGCCGGCGTCGAGGAATTCGTGATAGAGGTCGTTGCCCTCGCGGGTGCGCTCGCCGACGCCCGCGAACACCGAGGTGCCGCCGTGGCCCTTGGCGATGTTGTTGATGAGTTCCTGGATCAGCACGGTCTTGCCGACGCCGGCGCCGCCGAACAGGCCGATCTTGCCGCCCTTGGCATAGGGCGCGAGCAGGTCGATCACCTTGATGCCGGTGACCAGGATGGCGCTCTCGGTCGACTGGTCGACGAACAGCGGGGCGGAGGCGTGGATCGGCGCGCGCAGATCGGTCTGCACGGGGCCACGCTCGTCGATCGGCTCGCCGACGACGTTGAGGATGCGGCCGAGCGTCGCCGGGCCGACGGGCACGGAGATCTGCGTGCCGGTGTCGCGCACCGTCTGGCCGCGGGTCAGGCCCTCGGTCGCGTCCATGGCGATGGTGCGCACGGTGTTCTCACCGAGGTGCTGCGCGACCTCGAGCACCAGGCGGTTGCCGTTGTTGTCCGTCTCCAGCGCCGACAGGATGGCGGGCAGGTTATCGGGGAAATGCACGTCGACGACCGCGCCGATGACCTGCGCGATGGTGCCGGTGGTGTTGCTGCTGCCCGTCGACTGGGTCGGGCGGATGTCGTCTGCGGCGGTTGCCATGGCGGTTCTTCCTGCTTCGGATTCGTTAGAGCGCTTCGGCGCCGGAAATGATCTCGACCAGCTCGGTCGTGATCGCGGCCTGGCGGGTGCGGTTGTACTGGATCGACAGGCGGTTGATCATGTCGCCCGCGTTGCGCGTCGCATTGTCCATCGCGTTCATGCGGCTGCCCTGTTCGGAGGCGCCGTTTTCCAGCATCGCGCGGAAGATCTGGATCGCGACGTTGCGAGGCAACAGGTCGGCGAGGATCGATTCCTCGTCGGGCTCGTATTCGACCACCGCGCCCGCGCCGGAGCCTGCGGAAGTTGGCGAAGTTGCCACTACGTCCCCCTTGGAATCGCCCACCGCGACCGGGATGATCTGCTGGCCGACGGGCTCCTGCACCAGGGCCGAGACGAACTTGGCGTAGAACAGGTGCGCGACGTCGAACTCGCCGGCGGCATAGCGGGCGAGCAGGTCGTCGGCGACCTCGCGGGCCTGGGTGAAGCCCAGCGCCTTGTGGCCGCCCAGCTCATGGTCGGCGAGGATCGCGTTCGAGTAGAAGCGCTTGAGCACGCGCCCCTTCTTGCCGGCGAGATAGAAGCGCACGGTCTTGCCCTGCGCCTCCAGCTCCTCGGCCTTGCGGCGGGCGGCGCGGACGATGTTGGTGTTGAACGCACCGGCAAGGCCGCGCTCAGAGGTCGCGACGACGAGCAGATGCACCTGGTCCTTGCCGGTGCCCGACAGCAAAGGCGAGACGTTGGCGCCGCCGGCGAGCTGACGCGACAGGCTGGCGACGACCGCCTCCAGCCGCTCGGCATAGGGACGGCCGGCCTGCGCCGCCTCCTGCGCGCGGCGCAGCTTGGCGGCGGCGACCATCTTCATCGCCTTGGTGATCTTCTGGGTCGACTTGACCGAGTTGATCCGAACTTTGAGGGCCTTCAACGACGCCATTGTGGTCCTTCATGTGTCCCCGCGAAGGCGAGGACCCAGTACTGGGCTCCCGCCTTCGCGGGAGCACATTGCACGGTTACGCGAACGTCTTCGCGAATTGGTCGAGCGCGGCCTTCAGGCCGGCCTTCGCCTCGTCGCCGAGATCGCGCGTCTCGCGGATCTTGGTCAGCACGCCGGCGTGATTGGCGCGCAGGTCGGCGAGCATCGCCGCCTCGTAGCGCACCACGTCCTGCACCGCGACGGTATCGAGATAGCCGTTGGTGCCGGCGAAGATCGACGCGGTCTGCTCCTCGAAGGGCATCGGGTTGAACTGCGCCTGCTTCAGGAGCTCGGTGAGGCGCGCGCCGCGGTTCAGCAGCTTCTGCGTCGAGGCATCGAGGTCCGAGCCGAACTGCGCGAACGCCGCCATCTCGCGATACTGGGCGAGCTCGAGCTTGATCGAGCCCGACACCTTCTTCATCGCCTTGGTCTGCGCGGCCGAGCCGACGCGGCTGACCGACAGGCCGACGTTGATCGCCGGGCGGATGCCGGCGAAGAACAGGTCGGTTTCGAGGAAGATCTGGCCGTCGGTGATCGAGATCACGTTGGTCGGGATGTAAGCCGACACGTCGCCCGCCTGCGTCTCGATGATCGGCAGCGCGGTGAGCGAGCCCGAACCGTTCGCCTCGTTCATCTTCGCCGCGCGCTCGAGCAGGCGGCTGTGCAGGTAGAAGACGTCGCCCGGATAGGCTTCGCGGCCCGGCGGACGGCGCAGCAGCAGCGACATCTGGCGATAGGCGACCGCCTGCTTCGACAGATCGTCATAGACGATCAGCGCATGCATGCCGTTGTCGCGGAAATATTCGCCCATCGCGCAGCCGGTGTAGGGCGCGAGGAACTGGAGCGGCGCGGGGTCCGACGCGGTCGCGGCGACGACGATGGAATAGTCCATCGCGCCATTCTCTTCCAGCGTGCGGACGAGCTGCGCCACCGTGGAACGCTTCTGGCCGACCGCGACGTAGACGCAGTAGAGCTTCTTCGATTCGTCCGACCCGGCGTTGACGCCCTTCTGGTTGATGAAGGTGTCGATGGCGACGGCGGACTTGCCGGTCTGGCGATCGCCGATGATGAGCTCACGCTGGCCGCGGCCGACGGGAACGAGCGCGTCGATCGCCTTGAGGCCCGACTGCATCGGCTCGTGCACCGACTGGCGCGGGATGATGCCCGGCGCCTTCACCTCGACGCGGCTGCGCTGGTCGCTGACGATCGGCCCCTTGCCGTCGATCGGGTTGCCGAGACCGTCGACGACGCGGCCGAGCAGGCCCTTGCCGACCGGCACGTCGACGATGGTGCCGGTGCGCTTGACGGTGTCGCCCTCGCGGATCTCGGCGTCCGAGCCGAAGATCACGACGCCGACGTTGTCGGCTTCGAGGTTGAGCGCCATGCCCTGCACGCCGTTGGCGAATTCGACCATCTCGCCCGCCTGGACGTTGTCGAGGCCGTAGATGCGCGCGATGCCGTCACCGACCGACAGCACCTGACCGGTTTCCGAGACCTGGGCCTCGGTGCCGAAGTTGCTGATCTGGTCCTTGATGACCTTTGAGATTTCTGCGGCGCGGATATCCATGGATTAGCCTTTCATCGCGCTGGCAAGCGCATTCAAGCGGGTGCGGATCGAGGAATCGATCATCTGGGAACCGATGCGGACGACGAGGCCGCCGAGCAGCGAGGGATCGACGGTGAGGTCGACCGACACGTCGCGGCCGACGCGCTGGCGCAATTGCTGCTTCAGCTCGGACACCTGATCGTCGGTCAGCGGATGGGCGCTGGCGACCTCTGCGGTGGTTTCGCCGCGATGGCGGGCGGCAAGCTGGCGGAAGGCGCGGATGATCGCGGGCAGCTGGCCAAGGCGGCGATTCTCGGCGAGGACGCCGAGGAAATTGCGGGTGGTAGCGTCGAGCCCGAGCGTATCGGCGGTGGCGAGCACCGCCTTCACCGCGGCGCCGCGCGCGACCAGCGGGCTGACCGTCAGCTCGCGGAAGTCGGCGCTGCCGGCGAGCGCATCGCGGACCTGCGCCAGGCTCGCCTCGACCGTGTCGATGCTGCGGGCGTCGCGCGCCAGCTCGAACAGGGCGAGCGCATAGCGTCCGCCCAGGCTCGCCTGGATACCGCCGCTCAAATTACCGGTGGATGTCTCCACGGAGTCGAAGTCCTCGTGCCGAATGTTGGCCCATGGGGAAGAGGGCGCGCAAACGCGCACCTTTTATGGGTGGCGGGCGGCTAGCATGGGGGGGGCGGGAAGGCAAGTCGAGCGAGTCGAGGGGACGCACGACAGTTTGCGCAGGACTCGTTCAGGATCGGGGGCGTAACGATGATGGCGGCACGAGGAGAGGCGATCATGCGGTGGTGGCTGGCGTTGGGGATCGGTGCGATGCTGTCCGGCCCGGCGGCGGGCGAGACGCTGCGGGTCGAGGGCGTGTTCGCGGCACAGGCGCGCGAGGCGAGCTTCCTGCCGACGATCGCGGTCGGCCCGATCGGCGGGCGCGAGGGCGAGGCGCTGGGCGAGGCGATCGAGCGGCAGCTCGGCAAAATGGGGGCGGACGGCCTGCCGCATGTGCAGCTGGTCCCGCCGTCGCTGCGCCCGGACGGGCTGCTGACCGGCGATACGGGGATCGACGTCGACGACAGCGACTATACCGAGGCCCGCGAACGCTGCACCGAGAAGAAGGACGGCAAGTGCGTGGCGAAGCAGAAGTATCGCGTCGCCTGCGTACGGCGGACGATCGCGTTGCACGCCGACCTGCGCATCGCGCGGACGGGCGGCCCCTCCCCCTACAGCACCACCAAGACTCGCGAGGACCGGTCCGACTGGTGCGCGGATCGCGGCGTCGCCACCGATGTCGGCTTCACCGCGGGATCGATGACCGAATCGATCGCCGCGGAGGTGCGGCTGGACCTCGCACCGCACGCCGAACGCTACACGATCCGCGTGCAGGAATCGCGCGACGGCCTGCCGCCCGATGCGGCGGCGCGGTTCCGCGAGGCGGTGCGGCTGACCAAGCACGATCCGCAGGCGGCCTGCGCCGCCTTTGCCGAGGTGGACCGGATGGCGCCCGACCATGGATCGACGATGTTCAACCTGGCGCTCTGCGCCGAAGCCGCCGGCCGCTATGCCGAGGCCGGCGACCGCTACGCCCGCGCCCGGCTGTTCGCGCCCAAGGCGGGCAGCGAGGTGAGCAAGGGGCTGGGCCGCGTCGGGGCGCTCGCGGCAGGGGCGGAGGATGTCGCCGCCCTGCGCAGGCGGCCGCCGGTGCGCGGCACCGGCTTCTGAGCCGCCGGCGCGGGGGGAAAGCTTTTGAACGCAAGACGCGGGATGAGGCGGCCGCGGCGGCCTGCTAATCACGGGGCATGAGCGAGATCGATCAGGATGCGGCCTGGGCCGCCTTCGCCCGGCGCGACCGGGAACGCGACGGCAGCTTCGTCGCGGCGGTGCGGACCACCGGCATCTATTGCAAGCCGAGCTGCCCCGCCCGCCATCCGCGGCGCGAGAACGTGCATTTCCTCGACGATGGCGCGGCGGCGCGGGCGGCGGGCTATCGCGCCTGCCTGCGCTGCCAGCCCGATGCGGTGGCGCGCGACAGTGCGGCGGTGGCGCGCGCGGTGGCGCTGATCGAGGCGGCCGACGGCGGCGTCGCGCTCGCCGACCTGGCGGCGGCGGTCGGCTATGCGCCGCATCATTTCAGCCGGCTGTTCAAGCGCGCGACCGGCGTGACGCCGGCCGCCTATGCGCGCGGCCAGCGGGCGGCGCGGGTGGCCGATGCCCTGGGACAGGAGGGAAGCGTGACCGATGCGATCTACGCCGCAGGCTATGGCGCGGCGAGCCGCTTCTATGCCGATGGCGCGCGGCGGCTGGGGATGAGCCCCAGTGCCTGGGCGGGCGGCGGCGCCGGCGTGACGATCCGCTGGACGATCGCCGCCACCAGCCTCGGCCCGCTGCTGGTCGCGGCAACCGACAAGGGGCTGTGCCGCGTAGCCTTCGACGAGGATGACGGCGCGCTGGCGGCGCGATTCCCCCGCGCGACGATCGTGGCGGGCGATCCGGCCCTGGAGGCCTGGGCCGCGGCGGTGGTGGCGCTGGTCGAGACGCCCGGCCGCGATGCCGCGCTGCCCCTCGACGTGCGCGGCACCGCCTTTCAGGAGGCGGTGTGGCAGGCGTTGAAGACGATCCCCGCGGGTGAGACGCTAAGTTATGCCGAGCTCGCCGCCGCCGCCGGCCGCCCGGGTGCGGTGCGCGCGGCGGGAACGGCGTGCGGCGGCAATCCGCTGGCGGTGGTGGTGCCGTGCCACCGCGTGACGCGCGGCGACGGCGCGGTCGGCGGCTATGCCTGGGGGCCGGAGCGCAAGCAGGCGCTGCTGGAGCGGGAGCGGACGCGGGGGTAGCGCACCGGCGCTGACGGACGGAGAGGTGCCGTCAGTCCCCCGCGTCGGTCGGCCGTTTCATGCCCGCCGCACTCATCGCGGCGGTGCCCGACTTGCCGGCATCCAGCTGCTTCAACAGCCTGACCGCGGGATTGTCGGCGCCGCTGTGCGCCGAATAGGCGAGCGGGCGCAGCGCGGTGCGCGCCTGTTCGGTCTTGCCGTCGACGAGCGATTGCATGGCATAGGCATAGCCGACGCTTTCGTCCTGCGGCACCAGTTCGTGCGCGCGGGCGAGCGCGGCCTTGGCATTGTCGGTCGGCACCACGCCGGCCATGCCGAAACTGGAGTAATAGAGCAGCAGCGCATAGGCGTCGTCGGTGTCGAGCTTGTTCGCCTTCAGCAGCCAGCTGCGCGCTTCGCGCCAGACCTCCGGGTCCTTCGCCTTGGCCGCGCGCGCGCGGCGCAGGTGCACCTGCGCCTTGTAGACTAGGGCCTGCGCCGAATTGGAATCGAGCGCCAGCGCCCGGTCGGCGGCAGCCTCGGCCAGGTCGTTGCGCCCCGCGTCCAGCGCCATCTCGGCAAGCCAGCCCTGCACCACCGGATCGTCGGGATAATGGTCGCCGATCGGGATCGCCTTGGCGAGGATCGGCTGCGCCGTCTCGCGGTTGACGCCGCGATCGGAGCGCATGCGCAGGCCGATCATCTCCTTCTCGCCCGGCCGTAGCGGGCGCATCGTCACCTGCGGCGCGGGCAGGCGTTCCAGCGGGATCCTGTAGGCGGGCAGCGTTGACTTGCCGAGATAGCCGTCGAGCGCCTTGTTCAGCGCGCGCAGGTCGCCGAACGCGGCGGTGGCCGCCTCGGCGCCGGGTTTCCCCTGATTGAGCGCCTTGAGGTACGTCATGAATTGGGCGCGCCGCTCGGGGTTGAGCGTGATGTAGTGGGTGAGCAGCCAGCCGCGCGCATAGAGCGACGAGACCTGATCCTCCGACATCTTCGCCCGGTCCATCGCGAACAGCTGCTGCGCGGACAGGCCCCTTTGCTGGAGCAGGCTGTACGCGCGATGCTGCGCGGCGGCGCCGACCCAGACGACGTCCTTGTCGAAGCGCGCCGTCGACAGGAACTCGGCATAGCCCTCCGCATACCAGGCGGGCAGCGCGGTGTTGCTGTTCCCAAGCAGGATGTGATGGGTATATTCGTGGAACAGCACGATCTGTGGCTTGAGATCGTCGTCGCTACCGCGCGCCGGCGTAAAGGCGACCGAGCCGCTGGCGCGGCCATCGTAGAAGCCGGCGATGTTCTGCCCCCCTGCCCCGAACAGGCGCTGCACCGCCGCGTCGTTGCCGACGACATAGACGGTCAGCTTGTTCGAGCCGTCCTCTTCCCGATCGGGCATGGCGTGGAAATAGCGGATCAGGCTGTCGAACCGCTCCAGCTGCTCGGCTTGGCGGCGGACGGAGCCGGCATCGCCGTTGGCATAGAGGACGAAATGCTTCGACGATGCCTCATACCATTCCGCATGCCCCGGCGCCGCCATGGCCAGCGCCGCTGCCGCACCCGCGATTCGCCACCCCTTGAACCCCATGCAACCCCTCCCCCAATTCGGACAGGTTAGCCGCAGGCGTGAAGGCTGTCAGCCCGCCGGGCGGCAGGCGTAGACGAGTTTTTCGTTGGGCAGCGGCGGCAGGGCGGCGCGGATCGCCGCCTGGGTCTGGGCGAGCCGGTCGATCGTGGCGGGATCGATGCTGCAGCGGTCGGCGGCGGGTTTGCCGGCGAGGTCGCGCAGCTGCCGCATCGCCTGCGCGCCGAGCATGTAGCGCGTGTCGGTGTAGCGGCGCGTGACCGGATCGAAGACCTTTACCGACACCGTCTGTTCGTCCTGCGGCACGCTGATCCGTTCCCACGTCTCGCCGGCGGGGCGATATTGCACCCGGCCGTCCGCGCAGCCGCTGCGCCCCCAGCGCAGCGGCACGTCGCCGGTCGACGACACGGTGACGCGGCTGCTGTCCGGCTGGAACACGCAGACCAGCTTGCCCAGCGGGGCGTTGGGCACCGCCTGGCGGGTGACGGAGGCGGCCGGCGGCAGTTCGGGCTCGCCCGAGGGGCGCAGCACGAACACGATCACCGCCACGACCATGCCGAGCCCGCCGGCGCTCGCCGCCCACAGCGCATGGCGGCGGCGGCCGCGCGATTCGAGCAGTCCCGCGCCGCCGACGCCGAGCGCGCCGAGCACCAGCAGCACGCCGGCGATCGCCATCACATTCTCGCGCCGGGTCTGCGCCGCATCGCGGGCGCGCGACAGCGCGGCCTCGCGCAGCGCGGTCGCCTGCGCCGCGGCATCGCGCTGGCGGCCGAGGGCATCGGCGCGCGCTCGCGCCTCCGCCTCGCCATCCTCGCGCAGCCGCTCCTCGATCGAGGTGCAGGGGGTGCCGACCGTGGCGAAGGGCTGCTTGGCTTCGCGCAGGAAGGCGGCGAGCTGGGTGTCGGCGATCGCGAAGCCGAACGGGCTGTCGCCGTCCTCGCCGCGCGTGATCGCCGAGTTGATGCCGATCACCCGGCCGCAGCGGTCGAGCAGCGGCCCGCCCGAATTGCCGCGCGCGATATTGGCGGTGTGCAGCAGCACCTCGACGCCGGTCAGGCTGCGCCGGCCGGAAAAGACGCCCTCCGATCGTACCGGCGAAGTCGGCCGGATGTAATCCGCGGCCGATCTGGCGGTGGCGAGGTCGACGTTGCCCGGATAGCCGAGCGCCACCACCGGATCGCCCTCGCTCACCGGCCCGGTATAGAGCGTCGCCGGCGGCAGCGTCGCGCCGGTGAATTCGATGAGGGCGAGGTCCGCATGCGAATCATAGGCGATGACGCGCCCCTGGTAGCTCTTGTCGCCTTCCGACGGCACGACGCCGACGACGACATTGTCCGGATAGCGTTCGGCCAGGTCGACGACATGCGCGTTGGTGACGATGCGGTTGGGCGCGATCGCGACACCGCTGCCGTGGCCGAAGCCCACCACCTGCCCGTCGACCACCGCGATGGTGACGACACGCACCACGCCGCGCGCGGTCGCGCCGATATCGTCGGCGAGCGCCGGACCGGCCCAGCATAATGCGAAAAGGAGAAGCAGGAGCCGCCGCATGGCGTGCCCTCCGAACGGCAGCGCGTCGCCGCTGTCAAGCCGGGCCGCACCGGCCGCGGGCGGGTTTGGTTAGGAAAATGTCAAACTCTGCCCCGTACCCCTCCGCACAAGGTTTGCGAGGTAAGGCATGAGCGCGTTCGGACGCCGCAGCAACATGGGCAGCAATATCGGCGGCGCGCAGCCCGCGCGTCCGGCGTTCGGCGTCGCACGCCCGATGCAAGGCGGCGGCATCCAGCGCCCCGACGAGCCGGCACCCGGCAGCCAGTTCCCGCCGATCGAGGCGCTGCCGCTGCCCGGCGAGGACATGCTGCCCGGCACGATGCCCGCCGGCACGCTGGACGCGATGCAGCGCCTGACCGACCGCCAGAACGCCAGCGGCGAGGCGGGCAACAGCCGCGGCGAGGGCTTCGAGGCGTCGATCCACAAGATCAAGGAACAGGTGCTGCCGCGCCTGCTCGAACGCGTCGATCCCGAAGCCGCCGCGACGCTGGGCAAGGACGAGCTGGCCGAGGAATTCCGGCCGATCATCGGCGAGGTGCTCGCCGAGCTGAAGCTGACGCTGAACCGGCGCGAACAGTTCGCGCTGGAAAAGGTGCTGGTCGACGAACTGCTCGGCCTGGGGCCGCTTGAGGAGCTGCTCGCCGATCCGGCGGTCAGCGACATCATGGTCAACGGCCCAGACCAGACCTATGTCGAGCGCAAGGGCAAGCTGGAGCTCGCGCAGATCCAGTTCCGCGACGAGGAGCATCTGTTCCAGATCGCGCAGCGCATCGTCAATTCGGTCGGCCGCCGCGTCGACCAGACGACGCCGCTCGCCGACGCCCGCCTGAAGGACGGGTCCCGCGTCAACGTCATCGTGCCGCCGCTGTCCCTCAAGGGCACGGCGATCTCGATCCGTAAGTTTTCCGCCAAGCCGATCACGCTCGACATGATGGCGGGCTTCGGCAGCATGTCGCCCAAGATGGCGACCGCGCTGAAGATCGCGGGCGCCAGCCGGTTCAACGTCGTCATCTCGGGCGGCACCGGCTCGGGCAAGACGACGATGCTCAACGCCCTGTCCAAGATGATCGACCCGGGCGAGCGCGTGCTAACGATCGAGGACGCGGCCGAACTCCGCCTGCAGCAGCCGCACTGGCTGCCGCTGGAAACCCGGCCCGCCAACCTCGAAGGGCAAGGCGAGATCAGCATCCGCGACCTCGTCAAGAACGCGCTGCGTATGCGCCCGGATCGCATCATCCTGGGCGAAATCCGCGGCAGCGAATGTTTCGACATGCTCGCCGCGATGAACACCGGCCATGACGGATCGATGTGTACGCTCCACGCCAACTCCCCGCGCGAGGCATTGGCCCGCATGGAGAACATGGTGATGATGAGCGACATCAAGGTGCCCAAGGAGGCGATCAGCCGCCAGATCGCCGATTCGGTCGAGCTCATCATCCAGGTGAAGCGCCTGCGCGACGGATCGCGCCGCGTCACCAACGTCACCGAGGTGATCGGCATGGAAGGGCCGGTGATCGTGACGCAGGAACTCTTCAAGTTCGAATATCTCGACGAGAGCGCCGACGGCAAGATCATCGGCGAATACCGCTCGATGGGCTTGCGCCCCTATACGCTGGACAAGGCGAAGCAGTTCGGATTCGACCAGGCGTTTCTGGAGGCGTGCCTGTAGGGGCGCACGCGCCCTCTCCCACCCCGGAAGCCGGGATGGCCCTGCGGCCGTGAACCAGTCTAGGGATGGACGCGATGCGTTTCCTCCTGCCGCTCGCCCTGTTCGCCAGCCTTGCCGCCCCCGCCGTCGCGCAGGGGCAGCGGGAGGGCGTCGTCACGCTGTCGGCCGACAGCGAGGCGCGCTGGGTGCCGTTCGACCTGACGCCCGGCAACCAGATCCGCTTCGCCGCGACGCTGGATGGCCGGCCCGTCACCGCGATCCTCGATACCGGCGTCAGCTATTCGGTGCTCGCCAAGGGCTCCGCCGCCGCCGATGCCGCTCGCACCACCGCCAATGGGCAGGCGACCGCGATCGGCGGGGCCGGCAACGGTGCCGTGGCGATCGGCTGGCAGGCGACGCGCACGCTCGGCATCGGCGGGCTGACGCGGACCGGCGGCGGGGTGACGGTCGCCGACCTGCCCGCACTCGCCACCGGCAGCGCGCGGGCGGTCGACCTGCTGATCGGGCGCGACGTCACCGGCGGCCAGGCGCTCGACATCGATTATGCCAACCGCCGGTTCCGGCTGATCCCGTCGGGCCGGCTGCCGTTCGTCGGTGCGCTGGCGCCGCTGTCGGTGTCGGCGGGGCGGCGCGTGTACGAAAGCGCGGTGTCGATCGGCGGCAGCCGGGTGGCGCCGGTGATCGTCGACACCGGCGACGGCTCCGCGCTGACCCTGTCAGCCGCGGCGGCGAAGACCGCGGGCGTCGACCGGCTGCCGGCCACCACCACCGTGTCCTTCGGGCTTGCCGGCGAGACGGTGAGCACGCTCGCCATCCTGCCGGCGGTGACGATCGGCCAGCAGACGATCCGCAACGTCGAGACGCGCGTCGAGCCGGCGGGCGGATTTTCGGAGATGATCGGCGTCGCGGGGCGGATCGGGTCGGGACTGTTGCAGAATTATCGGGTGCTGCTCGATCCCGCGGCCGGACGGATGGTTTTGCAACCCGGCCCCAAGGCGGACGAGGCGCCGCTGCGTTCGACCAGTGGCCTGCTCGTCGGGCTGGAGCGCGATCGGCTGAAGGTATTGCACGTCATGCGCGGCGGGCCGGCCGCTGCGGCGGGCTGGCGGCCGGGCGACCTCATCTGTCGCATCGACGGCCAGCCGATCGGCGCCGATTATCCGACCAGCGCGCTCGCCAAATGGTCGATCGGCGCGCCGGGGACGGTGGTGCGGCTGGGCCTGTGCGACGGATCGACGCGGCTGCTGACGCTGGCGCGGTTCTACTGAGCAAGCTTGGTTGACGCGAAGACGCGAAGAGGCTGGGGCGCGAGAGCTGCTCGTCCACCTCTTCGGTCGACGAGACGCTTCGCGCAGCAAAACCTCTCTGCGCCTTCGTGCGATCTCGAAGCTACCGCGTATGCAGCCCTATGCTCACCAGCAGGATCGTCGCGAGCAGCGCCGCCATCTGCACGGTGCGCCAGTCGACCCAGCCGACCCGGTCGGGATCGTGCCGCAACCGGCGGCGGCGATCGGCAAGGGCCGCGACGACCGCCAGCAGCAGCGCCGCGCCGGCGCTCCAGAACATCACCGGCATCGGGTGGTGCTCAGCCGAGCTTCTCGACCTTGTCCTGCAACCGCGTCAGCTCGGCCTTCAGCGCGGCGATCTCGTCGTCCTTGCTGGCGGCGGGTTGCGGCGCAGCAGGCGCGGCAGGCACGGTCGGGGTCTGGAAGGCATGCGCCGCCGCCTCGAACATCTGCATGTTGCGCTTGGCGATCTCGGCGAAGGGGGAATGGGCGAAGGCACCCTCGACCGCGGACTTGAACTGTTCCTGGTTGCGGCGGAAACTGTCCATCGACGCTTCGAGATAGCCCGGCACCATCGCCTGCATCGAATCGCCGTACATCGCGATCAGCTGGCGCAGGAAGCTGACCGGCAGCATCGTCTGGCCGCGGCTTTCCTCTTCCATGATGATCTGGGTGAGCACGTTGTGGGTGATGTCGTCGTCGGTCTTGGCATCTACGACCTTGAAGTCGCGGCCTTCGCGGGTCATCGTCGCGAGATGCTCGAGCGTGATGTAGGACGAGGTTTCGGTATTGTAGAGGCGCCGGTTGGCGTATTTCTTGATGATGACGACGCCGTCGCTCGGCTGCTGCTTCTTCATACGGCTCCCCTACCCGTAACGGTATCCGGTCCATGACCGATCCCGATGCTACGCCTCAATTTTCTGCACCGCAACACGGGCCGCGGCCGCTGCCCCTGTTCCTCGACATGCTGCGCAGCGAAACCGCAGCAGAACCCGACCGGATGAGCGCGGCGATGGCGGGGCTGCGCGCGTATCAGAACGCCCCCCGCCCCGCCCCGCCGGCACCGATGCCGGCGCTCGCCACTGCCGGCCGTGCGACCTTGCGCTATTATGGCGGGCGCGGGCGGATGGTGGTGTTCGTGCCCTCGCTCATCAACCCGCCCGCGATCCTCGACCTGGGCGAGGCATCGCTGGTCCGGTGGATGGCGGCGCAGGGTTTCCGCGTCGCGCTGGTCGATTGGGGCGCACCGGGCGCCGCCGATCGCGACATGGACATGACCGCGCATATCGAGGCGCTGCTGGCGCCGCTGATCGAGCAGCTGGACGCACCGCCCGTGCTGGTCGGTTATTGCCTGGGCGGCACGATGGCGCTGGCGGCGGCCGCGGCGACGCCCGTCGCGGGGCTCGCGACGCTCGCCGCGCCGTGGCATTTTGCCGGCTATGGCGCCGCCAGCGGCGCGATGCTGAAGATGTGGGAGGCGGCGCGACCGACCGCCGAGGCGCTGGGCGTGCTGCCGATGGAGGTGTTGCAGGCCGGCTTCTGGCGACTCGACCCGGCGCGCACCGTGGCCAAGTACGAATCCTTCGGCCGACTCGATCCCGACGGTGCGGCGGCGCATGCCTTCGTCCGGCTGGAGGATTGGGCCAATGCCGGCGAGCCGCTGCCGCTGGGTGCGGCGCGCGACCTGTTCGATCGCTTCGTTGCCAGCGATGCGCCGGGAAAGGGCGCCTGGACGGTGCGCGGAACGGCGGTTTCGCCGCACGTGCTCGCCTGCCCCGCGGTGGAATTCGTCTCCGCCACCGACCGTATCGTTCCCGCGGCCACCGCCGCCGGCCTCGCCGACCGCCGCGACCTGGCGCTCGGCCATGTCGGCATGATCGTCGGCGGCCGGGCACGGGCGATGCTGTGGGAGCCGCTGGCGCACTGGATCGCGAGCCTGCCCGCGGCTAGGGTCTGATCCACTGACGTGGAAGATCCAGCTGAGCTGGATCGGACCTACGAATCGCCCCGCACAAGGAGAGCATCATGACCGAGATCGTCGTCACCGCCGCCAAGCGTACCCCTGTCGGCAGCTTCCTGGGCGCCTTTGCCGCGACGCCGGCGCACGAGCTGGGCCGGATCGCGATCCAGGCGGCGCTGGAGCAGGCGGGCGTCGCCGGCGAGGACGTGTCGGAGGTGATCCTGGGCCAGGTGCTCACCGCGGCGCAAGGGCAGAACCCGGCGCGCCAGGCATCGATGGCGGCTGGCATTCCCAAGGAGGTGCCGGCCTGGGGCGTCAACCAGGTATGCGGGTCGGGCCTGCGCGCGGTCGCCCTCGCCTGCCAGGCGATCCAGACCGGCGATGCGACGATCGTCGTCGCCGGCGGGCAGGAGAGCATGTCGCTGTCGCCCCACGCGCAGACGATGCGCGGCGGCACCAAGATGGGCAACGTCAGCCTGGTCGACACCATGGTCAACGACGGCCTGACCGACGTCTTCAACGGCTATCACATGGGCATCACCGCGGAGAACCTCGCCGAGCAATATCAGGTGACGCGCGGCGAGCAGGACAGCTTCTCGGTCGCCAGCCAGAACCGCGCCGAGGCGGCCCGCGCCGCCGGCCGCTTCAAGGACGAGATCGCGCCGGTCACGATCAAGGGCCGCAAGGGCGACACGGTCGTCGCCGATGACGAATATATCCGCGCCGGTGCGACGCTGGACAGCGTCAGCGGCGTGCGGCCCGCCTTCAAGAAGGACGGCACCGTCACCGCCGCCAATGCCAGCGGCCTCAACGATGGCGCCGCGGCGCTGGTGCTGATGAGCCGCGAAGAGGCCGAGGCGCGCGGCGCCCCCGTGCTCGCCACCATCCGCAGCTGGGCGAGCGCCGGCGTCGACCCGTCGGTGATGGGCATCGGCCCCGTGCCCGCCAGCAGGAAGGCGCTGGAAAAGGCGGGCTGGGGCGTCGCCGACCTCGACCTGATCGAGGCCAACGAAGCCTTTGCCGCGCAGGCGCTGTCGGTGTGCAAGGAACTGGGCCTCGACCCCGACAAGACCAACGTCAACGGCGGCGCCATCGCCATCGGCCACCCGATCGGCGCGAGCGGCGCGCGCGTGCTGACCACGCTGATCTACGAAATGCAGAAGCGCGATGCCAAGAAGGGCCTGGCGACGCTGTGCATCGGCGGCGGCATGGGCATCGCGATGTGCGTGGAGCGGTAAGAGGCGCGCTGCCCCGTCCTGTCCTGACCGCCGCCCGATGACGGCGGATCGGCAGGCCGGCCTTACCGCAACCGTTTGAAATGCTTCGGGCAAGACCGGCATCGGGGATGCCCGTCTTCCCGTTTCGATGCACCCGATGGCGGCCGCGCCGGAATGCCGCGGCCGCCGTCTCGCCCGATCGGGCGGCATCAGCCTCGACCGGGCTTCGACAGACTCGGCATGCATGGCTGCCTGTGCGTTGCGGGGCAGCCGCCGTGCGGCACGATCGTGCGCAGCATTGATTTGAGCGCATGAGCGCCGACCGGCCCCGACGCTTGCCTATGCGGTACGGCTGAACGGCTTCGCGATCCGTAGCGCATTCGCCGCCTTGGCGCGTCGCGCCGACCAGCAGGAATTTCACCGTTCTTCGACCGTCTCGCCGCGGCCACGGGCTGAGGTGGTTGCCGGCCTCAGCCGCCCGCAACCTCGCAGCCGCTAAACGACGGATTATGACAATAGCCCTTCTGTAATGTTGCAGTGCGAACACAACCGACGGGAAAAGTGTATTTTTTTATTGCACGGCCGGGTTAGAACGTTGCGAATTAGGTCAATATCCGGTCAGATGCCCTTCTTGGTAGCGCGCGAACAATGTGCGCCCCAACAGGGGGATATCCATGATTTCTAGGTACCTTACGGCCACGGCGCTCGCGTCCCTGACGCTCCTGGCGGCGCCGACGTTTGCGCAAGAAGTACAGACCCAATCCGGCACGGCAGCAACCTCGCCGACCTCGCCGGACGCAGGCGTGGATCAGCAGCAGAGCGATCAGGCGACCGAACAGACGAACGACAAGGAGATCATCATCACCGGCTCGCGCATCCGCGTGAGCAACAAGTTCGATGCGGCGATCCCCGTCGAGACGGTGACCACGGCGGAACTGCTCGGTACGCGCGGCGACATTTCGCTGGGCGACGCGGTCAGCCAGCTGCCGCAGCTGCGCACCACCTTCACGCAGGCGAACTCGACCGGCAGCATCGGCACCGCCGGCCTCAACCTGCTCGACCTGCGCGGTCTCGGCACGTCGCGTACGCTGACCCTGGTCAACGGCCGCCGCGTCGTCACCGCCGTTCCGGGCAGCTACACGCCCGACGTCAACACGCTGCCGTTCGATCTGGTGGATCGCGTCGATCTCGTCACCGGCGGCCAGTCGGCCGTTTACGGTTCGGACGCAATCTCCGGCGTCGTCAACTTCATCCTCAAGCGCGATTTCGAGGGCACCCGCGTGCGTGCGCAGGGCGGCGCCACCGGCTATGGTGACCGCGGCACCTACCTGCTCAGCGGCATCACCGGCTCCAACTTCGCCGACGGCCGCATGAACCTCACCGTCTCGGCCGAATATTCGCGGTCGAACCCGGTGTTCTACGAGGATCGCCCGTACCTGGGTGCGTACGGCGGCACGCCCGGCTTCATCACCACCCAGTCGACCGCCGCGCCCAACCGCAACTTCGACGGCGTGCCCAACACCGGCTTCGTCAACCGCGGCATCGTGTTCGGCAACCGTTCGATCGGCGGCACCGTCGTCACCACCTGCCCGACGACTGCCACGGCGGCCAATGCCGCGCAGCGCGCCGCCATCTGCACCGGCCAGACGTCGCCGACCGGCGGCGCGATCGCCTACAACTATCTGTTCCAGCCCGACGGTTCGCTGCTGCGCGATTCGCCGTCGACCACCGGCCTCGTCGACAATCGCGCGATCGGCGGCGGCGTGCTCTTCGGCGGCACCGCGACGGGCGTCGAGGGTGCGATGCTGCTCCCCGGCCTGGACCGCTTCCTGGCCAACATCCTGCTCAACGGCGACTTCTCGCCTGCGTTCAAGCCGTTCGTCGAGTTCAGCTTCGCCAACATCAAGGCGACGCAGCAGTCGACGCAGCCGAGCTTCACGGGCGGCACGCTGACCAGCACGTTCAGCGTCAACAACCCGTTCCTGTCGCCGGCCGCACGCGCGACGCTGGGCACGATCCTGGCACCGGGCGCGACTTCGTTCACGCTCAACCGCTTCAACAACGATCTCGGCACCCGCGCCGAGTTCCACACCCGCCGCACCTATCGCGGCGTGATCGGCGCGCGTGGCGACATCAGCGAATGGGGCAACATCGCCTACGAGGTCGCGGCCAATTACGGGCGGACCGAAAACTATTACCGCACCGGCGGCAACGTGCTGCTAGCCAATTACGGACGTGCGGTGAATGCGGCGCTGGCGCCGGCGGGCTACAGCGGCTCCAACTTCGTGCTCAATTCGCAGAACCAGCGCGTGGTCTGCGCGGTCAACGCCAATGCCAGCACGGCGGACGACGATGCGAACTGCGTCCCGCTCAACCTGTTCGGCCAGAGCGCGGCCGATCCGCGGGCGACCAACTACATCCTCTATACCTCCAGCCGGAACCAGTGGGCCGAGCAGATCGATGCGACCGCCTTCATCTCGGGCGACACCAGCGGCTTCCTGAGGCTGCCGGGTGGTCCGATCTACTTCTCGGTCGGTGGTGAATACCGTCGGGAAGACGCCTTCTCGGGCCAGGATCCGGTGACCGCCTCCGGCGCCACCTTCCTCAATCCGGCGGCGACCTTCGATCCGCCGGCGGTGAACATCAAGGAAGCCTATGGCGAATTGCGCGTGCCGCTGCTCGCCAACATCCCCTTCATCCACGAACTGACCCTCGAAGGGGCGGGTCGCGTCTCGGATTACGGCGGTCAGACGGGTTCCGTCTGGGCGTGGAACGCCGGCGCGATCTGGGCTCCGGTGCGCGACCTGCGCTTCCGCGGCACGTTCTCGCGTTCGGTGCGCGCACCGAACCTGACCAACCTCTACGCCTCGCAGGCGCAGACGTTCGTCAGCGTCGCCGATCCGTGCGACCAGCCGGGCGGCACCAATTCGGGCAACAACATCACCGCCAACCCGAACCGCGCCCGCAACTGCGCCGCCGCCGGCATCCCGACGACGATCACCTTCACCGATCCGACCTCGGGTGCGCAGCTGATCCGGCCGTGGACCAACCAGTCGCCGTCGACGATCCCCGGCGTCAACCAGGGCAACATCGGCCTGGTCCCGGAAATCGGCTACAGCTTCACGGCCGGCATGGTCTATCAGCCGCAGCAGGTTCGCGGCCTGACGTTCAAGGTCGATTACTACAACATCCGGATCAAGAACGTCATTTCCGGCCTGACCGGGCAGCAGATCATCAACCGCTGCTATGACGACGCGAACGGCATCAACAACTCGTTCTGCGCCGCGGTCTTCCGCCGTCAGTCGTCCGACCCCGTCCAGAACAACACGTTCCTGGGCCAGACCGGCCGTACGATCGACCAGTCGCAGTTCACCTTCGACCGGGCAGGCAACGGCATCAGCTTCATCAACCAGCCGTTCAACTTCGCCCAGCTGAAGACCAAGGGTATCGACTTCGACACCAGCTATTCGCATCGCTTCAACGAAAGTGCCTCGCTGAACGTCAACCTGACGGTCAGCTATGTCATGGATCGCCTGAACTATGCGTATATCGCCGAACCCAACCGGTATGATCGCCTCGACAGCACGCTGGGCGACCCGAAGTGGCAGGGCCGCTTCAACGTCAACGGCAAGCTGGGCATCATCGATTTCGGCTACACCGCGCGCTACATCGGCAAGCAGATCGTCTCCGGCCTCACCTACGAGACCTTCTTCGCGTCGCAGGGCCGCCCGGCGCTGAACCCGGATGCCCGTCCGTTCGTCTATTATGATCCGGTCATCTATCACGATGCCCGCATCGGCCTGAACGCGACGGACAAGTTCCGCTTCTACTTCGGCATCGACAACATCTCGAACGAGCTGCCGCCTTACGATGCCACGGGTATCGGCTCGATCGCGGGCGACGGTGTGTTCCCGAACATCGGCCGCTTCTTCTACGCGGGCGTCGAAGCACGCTTCTGATCGATCCGATCATCGACCATCAACTGGAGCCGCCTCGCAAGAGGCGGCTCTTTTTCTATCCCCACACCCGCGCGTAGCGCTGGCCCAGGCCGGTCAGCAGCTCGTATTGCGAGAGGCCGCTCGCCGCCGCCGCGGCCGGCAGGGCATAGTCGATTGCCACCCAGTCGCCCTCGGCGAGCGAAGGGGCGGCGCTCACGTCCAGCGCTACCAGGTCCATCGAGACGCGACCGATCACCGGCAGGCGCCCCCCTTCGGCGGTGCCCCGGTCGGAGAACGCGCGCAGGTAGCCGTCCGCATAACCCAGGTTGACGATGGCGACCGCCGTCTCGCGCGGGGCGGTCCAGGTGGCGTTGTACCCTACCGTCGCGCCGGCGGGCACGGTGCGGCGCTGGAGGATCTGGGTTTCGGGCACGACGACCTGGCGGATCGCCGCCATGCCCTCGCTGCGCGGCACGCCGCCGTACAGCGCGAGGCCCGGACGGGTGAGATCGAAGGCATAACCGGGGCCGAGCGCGATGCCGGCGGAATTGGCGAGGCTCATCCGCTGCGCGCGCGTGACGCCGGCGAGGCTCGCGAAGGCGGCGCGCTGGGCCGCGTTCATCGGGCTGTCCTCGTCGGCGCAGGCGAGGTGGCTGAGCAGCGTATGCATCGCCAATCCGTCGAGCAGGCCGGCGCGCACCCCGTCGGGCGACACGCCCAGCCGGTTCATGCCGGTATCGACCATCACGTCGCAGGCGCCGCCGCCCGCCGCGCGCCAGCGCGCGACCTGCGCGTCGGTGTTGAGCACCGGGCGGGCGATGCCGGCAAGCGCGAGCGGCATGTCTTCCGCGCGGACGCCGTGCAGCACCGACAGCGGCAGGCGCAGCGGCGCGAGCCGCTCGGCCTCGGCCCAGGTGGCGACGAAGAAGTCACGGCAGCCTGCGGTGGCGAGGTGCTGCGCGACCTCGGTGGCGCCGAGGCCATAACCATTGGCCTTGATCGCCGCGCCGCAGGCGGCCGCCCCGCTCATCCGGTCGAGGGTGCGCCAATTGTCGGCAAGCGCGGCGGCGTCGAGGCGGAGGCGGAGAGGTGCGGTCACGCCCACGCGCATAATCGCGCCGACGCTGCACGTCGATGCTTGGCGGGATCAGTCGATCCTGGCGTTCAGTCCGATCCACAGGGTGCGCGGGCTGGCGCGCTCGACGATGCCGTTGCCGCTGATCCCCGCCTCGATCCGGGTATCGGTGACGTTCTCGGCGCGCGCCTCCAGCGTCAGCCGGTGGGTGAGCGGCAGGGCGGCAAAGCCGTCGAGCGTCGTCGCGGGGGCGAGGCTGCGGCTGTTCTGGTCGTCGTCGAACTGGCGGGCGACGTGGCGCAGCGTCGCCGACAGGGCCGCCCGCTCGCGGCGCCAGCCGAGCGTCGCCGACACGATGTCGCGCGGGCTCTGCGCCGGGCGGAGGCCGTCGAGCGCGGCGGCCGCGCCGCTTGCCCGAACCCGCGCATCGACGTGGCTCCACGAGGCGAGCGCCTCGATCGCGCCGAGGGTGTAGCGCGCATCCACCTCCAGCCCGGTCGAGCTGATCGCATCCAGGTTGCGCCGCACGCGCGAGGCGCTGGTCGGCGTGGTCGAGAGGGTGACGTTGGCGATGCCATCCTCCAGCCGGTCGTGGAACACGGTGGCGGCCAGGCTGACGCGCGCGGCGGGCGCCAGCGTCAGGCCGGCTTCGATGCCGGTCAGCCGCTCGGGCGCGAGCGCGGCATTGGCGGCGGTGACGTCGTTGCCGACGCGGAACGGGCGGTAGAGTTCGTTGAGCGTCGGCAGCCGCCAGCCGCGGTAGCCGGCGGTGCGCAGCGTCACGCCGGGCGTCACCCGCCATGCCGCGCCGATCCGGCCGGTGAAGGCGCTGCCATTGCGGTTCGCGAAGCGGGTATCGGTAAGCGCCGCCCCGCCGGCGATCGGCGTTTCGCGCAGGAAGCCGTTATCGATCCGCCACCGGTCGACGCGCGCGGCACCGGTGAGCAGCAGATCGCCGATCGCGACGCTGCCGTCGGCGAACAGGCCCTGCGTCAGCGTCTCGCCACCCGCGATACGCAGCCGGGTCGGGGTGCCGGCGACGAAGGTGAAGCGCTCCTGCGTCCGCCCCGACACCGCGCGCGTATCCGCACCCAGCCGCAGGTCGACACCGCTGCCGACCGGCGGGCGCAGTTCCAGCCGGGCGCCCGATCCGGTCGCCGGGGTATTATACTGGTCGAGCGACTGGCTGACGGTGGTCCGGCTCGCGTTGACGCTGGCGAAGCTGGAGGCGAAGGTGCGGGTCTGGAGATAGGCGAGCGCCGACCAGCCCCAGCGGCCGCGCCCGACGAGGCGCAGGCTGGCATCGGCGCCCTCCGACCGGTTTTGCGTGAAAGCGGTGCCGCGTTCGCGATTGTCGGTGAAGCCGCTGACATTGGCCTGCAATTCGGTGGCGGGGGCGATCGTCACCACCGTGCGCAGCGCGGCAGACGCCTGTTCGTAGGGTGCGCGCCGGTCCACCGGGCCGCGGCTCTCGGCCACCGTCGGCACGAAGCCGTCGCCGCGGGCGTAGGCCGCCGACAGCGTCGCGAAGCCGGCATCGCGGACCAGCGCGGCGGAGCCCTGCGCCTCCACCGAATCCCGGCTACCGTAGAACAGCCGTGCCTCCAGCGGCGCAAGATCGCCGGGCGCGGCGCTGTCGAGCTCGACGGTGCCGGCAAGCGCGCCCGGCCCGAAATAGCCGCTGCCGCCGCCGCGCGTCACCCGCACCTGCCCCAATCGCCCGGTCGCATAGGCGGGGAAGGCGACCCAGCCGCCGAACGGATCCGCCTGCGGCACGCCGTCGAGGATCAGCAGCGCCCGGCTGGACGCGTTGCCGCCGAGGCCGCGCAGGTTGATCCCCTGGCTGGTGGGATTGGCGCTGCGGCTGTCGGAGCGGCGGAACTGTTGCAGGCCGGCGATATCGGCGAGGACGCTTTCCAGGCGGGCGCTGGCATTCGCCTGCAACCGGTCGCGATCGATCGTGACGACGGCGAGCGCGCGTTCGCCCGGCGACGCGGGCAGGCCGCGTCCGGTGACGACGATATCCGGCCCGGCGGGTGCGGCCGTGGGCGCGTCGGTCTGTGCCGCCGCGGGTACGGCGATGAGGATGACCGGGGCGGCCAGCAGGGCGGCGGGGAGCGGAGGGCGCATCGCGCCTCCCATGCCGCTTTTGCCTCGCGCCGCAACCGGAAGGCTGCAAAAACCTCGTTAACCCATATCGATGCCGGGAACGGGGCGGCACGCGATCGGTTGGCGGGGCGTACCCCAGGAGCTTGCCATGACCGATCGCCCCACCCCGCCCTATCCCGAGCAGCAGCAGGCCATTCCCGGCCGCACCGATGCCATGGATCCGCGCCCGGACCATGGCGAGACGAGCTACACCGGATCCGGCAAGCTGACGGGCAAGGCGACGATCGTCACCGGCGGCGACAGCGGCATCGGCCGCGCCGTCGCACTCGCCTTCGCAAGGGAAGGCGCCGACGTGCTGATCGCCTATCTCGACGAGCATGACGATGCCGCCGAGACGCAGGCACTGATCGAACAGGCGGGGCGGCGCGCGTTGCTGGTGCCGGGCGACCTGTCGGACGCGGCGCATTGCCGCAACGTCATCGACCAGGCGGCCGACGCCTTCGGGAGGATCGACGTGCTGGTCAACAATGCGGCGCACCAGCGCACCTTCGAGAAGCTGGAGGACATTCCCGACGACGAATGGCAGCTGACCTTCGCCACCAACATCCACGCGATGTTCTATCTCGCCAAGGCAGCCGTCGCGCACATGGGCGAAGGCGCATCGATCATCAACACCACCTCGATCAATGCGCAGGATCCAAGCCAGCAGTTGCTCGCCTATGCGACCACCAAGGGCGCGATCTACAATTTCACCGCCGGCCTCGCCCAGATGCTCGCCGATCGCAAGATCCGCGTCAACGCGGTGGCACCGGGGCCGGTATGGACGCCGCTGATCCCGTCGACCATGCCGCCCGAGGCGGTGAAGACCTTCGGCCAGAATACGCCGCTTGGTCGCGCCGCGCAGCCGGCAGAACTGGCGCCCGCCTATGTGCTGCTGGCGAGCGACGAGGCGAGCTACATCACCGGCGCGACGATCCCGGTCACCGGCGGACGCCCGTTTCTGTGATCGCGATCGGGCCGGAGCGGGAACGATCCGGCCGCTGCCGCGCTTGGATCATGGTCAGGAGACGCCTGCCCATGACCCCCGCGATGCCCCGATGAGCCGCCCCACCCTCGGTCCTGCCGCCCTGCGCGACGAACTCAACCAGGCGGCACTGCGGCTGTCGATGGATAGCGAGGGGGCGAAGATCGAGTTCATGCTGCCGACCATCGCCGACCTGGGCGGCGGGATCGGGCATAATTGGGACGTGCAGGCCTATTGTCCCGAGCCGCTCGACGGCATCGCGCGCAAGGCGGTGGAAGAGGTCGCGGCGGTGTGGGACCTCGACCCGCATGCCACCGACGGCGAGGCGGCGGACCAGCCCGAGGGATAGGCCGCCGGCCCCTCGCCGCGGGCAGAGCCCCTTGGCACCCTGCGCGCCAGCGCCTACTATTGGTCAGACATTTTCCCCGAGAGAGGTTGAGACATGATCGACGGCGCCCTGCTGATCGGCGGCGAAGCACGCCAGGCCGCGAACCGCTTCACCGCGGTGAACCCCGCCAGCGGCGAGACGCTGACCCCGGACTTCTCCTCGGCGGGCACCGATGCGGTGGCCGAGGCCTGCGCGCTCGCCGACGCCGCCTTCCCGATCTATGCGGCGACCGACCCGGCGACGCGCGCCGCCTTCCTGGAGGCGATTGCCGACAACATCGTGGCGATCGGCGACCCGCTGATCGAACGCGCGATGGCCGAGAGCGGCCTGCCGCGCGCGCGGCTGGAGGGCGAGCGCGGCCGCACCGTCGGCCAGCTCAAGCTGTTCGCCGGCGTCGTGCGGCAGGGCGACTTCCTCGATGCGACGATCGATCCGGCCCAGCCCGATCGCGCACCGCTGCCGCGCCCGGACCTCAGGCGCATCAACCTGGCCGTGGGGCCGGTGGCGGTGTTCGGCGCCTCCAACTTCCCGCTCGCCTTTTCGGTGGCGGGCGGCGACACCGCCTCGGCGCTCGCCGCCGGCTGTCCGGTGGTGGTGAAGGGCCATCCCGCGCATCCCGGCACCGGCGAACTCGTCGCCCGCGCCATCCAGGCGGCGGTGAAGGCCGCGGGCCTGCCCGAGGGCGTGTTCTCCTACCTGCCCGGCGAAACCAACGAATTGGGCGCTGCACTGGTGTCCGACCCGCGCATTCAGGCGGTGGGCTTCACTGGATCGCGCGGCGGCGGGCTGGCGCTGGTCCGCATCGCGTCGGAGCGGGCCGAGCCGATCCCCGTCTATGCCGAAATGTCGAGCATCAACCCCGTGGTCCTCTTCCCCGCCGCGCTCGCCGCGCGGGGCGAGACGCTGGGGCGCGAATTCGTCGCCTCGCTGACCATTGGTGCGGGCCAGTTCTGCACCAATCCCGGCTTGGTTCTGGCGATCGACGGCCCCGACCTCGATGCCTTCGTCACCGCCGCGGCGGCGGCGCTGACCGACAGCCAGCCGATCACGATGCTGACGCCGGGCATCCACGCGAGCTTCGAGCAGGGCGTCGATGCGCTTGCCAGCCACGATGCGGTGCACACCGTCGCGCGCGGCAAGGTGGGTGATGGCGTCAACCAGGCCGTAGGCGCGATCTTCCAGACCGATGCGCAGGCGTTCCTCGCCGACACGGCGTTGAGCCACGAGGTGTTCGGGTCGTCGTCGGTGGTGGTGCGCTGCCGCGACATGGCCGAGATCGCGGCGGTGATCGCCGGACTCGAAGGCCAATTGACCGCGACGCTGCAGATGGACGCCGCCGACGAAGCCGATGCGGCGAAGCTGGTGCCGGTGATCGCGCGCCGCGTCGGCCGCATCCTGGCCAACGGCTGGCCGACCGGTGTCGAGGTGGCGCCGGCGATGGTCCATGGCGGCCCCTTCCCCGCGACCAGCGACGGGCGCACGACATCGGTCGGTACGCTCGCCATTGCCCGCTTCCTGCGGCCGGTATGTTTCCAGAACCTCGGCGCAGCGCTGCTGCCGGCGGGGCTGGGTGACGACAATGCGTGGGGCATCGCGCGGCAGGTCGACGGCCGGCGCGAGGCGAGCCCGCGGTAACGGCAGGCTGCGGCATCACACTCCGGGAGGCGATCCCTCCCTGGTTCTCCCAGAGAAGGAAACCCCTGCGGGGTAACGACAATCCAATCCGTCATTGCGAGCGTGGCGAAGCAATCCAGAGTTGGACCAGGACGCCCTGGATTGCTTCGCTACGCTCGCAATGACGGCTGAATATGCCTTCTGTGATCCCGTTCTACCGGGCCACCGGGGTCACCGGCAGGCCGGCGACGCCGGGGTCGAAGGCGAAGAGGTTGCCCGCCTCCGGCTGTTCCGCCAGGGCCGCGGCGTCCAGGCCCTTGCGGGCGCTGGTCGCGTAGGCGGTGCGCAGGTCGGCGCCGCCGAACGCGATCTTGGTGATGTTGGATGCCGGCAGCGTGACGGTGCCGATCAGCTTGCCCGCGGGATCGTAGCGGCGCACGCCCCATCCGCCCCATAGCGCGATCCAGACGCAGCCTTCCGCGTCGACGACCGAGCCATCCGGATGACCGGCGCCGTCCTCGATCGTCACGAAGCGTTCCTCCGGCCCCAGCGTGCCGTCGTCGCGGATCGCCGCGCGCCACACCGTCTTGCCGAGGGTGTCGGTGTGATAGAGCGTCGCGCTCGGCCCGTGGATCGCCGGGCCGTTGGTGATGCACACCGGGGCAAGGCCGCTGTCCGCGACCGCGCCGCCCCCGAAGCGGAACAGCCGGCCGCTGGCCTCGCTCTCGGCATCGTCCATCGTCCCGAACCAGATGCGCCCGGCGCTGTCGGTCGCCGCATCGTTGAGCCGGTTGCCCTGCGGATGCCCCTCCGGCTGCGCGACGAAGGTGAAGCGGCCGTCGGCGGGATCGAAGCGGTGCAGGCCGGTCTTCAGCCCGGCGATCAGCCCGCCGTCGGCCGCGGGCAGCACCCAGCCGACCTGATCGGGCGCATCCCAGCGCTGCGCCGCGCCACCGGCGGGATCGAAACGGTGGACGTGGCGCTGCTTGATGTCGACGAACCACAGCGCGGCATCGCTGCCGATCCACACCGGCCCCTCGCCCAGCGTCGCCTGGACGGGCAGGACGGTTCGCACGTTGTGATCGGTCATGGCAGCGCTCCTCTCGAATTCGTCGCGCTACATCCCCCGTCCGGGCCGCGCCGTCTAGTCCGACAAATGGATCACACGTCGAACAGGTCGCGGTATCGGCGCGGCTGCGAGCGCAGGTACTGGTCCGGCGCCTTCACCCGCGCGCCGAGATGCGCCGCGGCGTGCCACGGCCAGCGCGGTTCGTAGAGGATGGTGCGGGCGAGCGCGATCATGTCGGCATCGCCCGTGCCGACGATCGCCTCGGCCTGCTCGTAATCGGTGATGAGACCGACCGCCACGACCGGCAGGCCGCAGCCCTGCTTCACCGCGCGGGCGAGCGGCACCTGATAGCTGGGGCCGACCGGGATCGACTGGCGCAGATCGAGGCCGCCGCTCGACACGTGGATCGCGGCGCAGCCCCGCGCCTCCAGCGCGCGGGCGAAGGCGACGGTCTGTTCGGCATCCCAGCCGCCCTCCACCCAGTCGCTGCCCGACACGCGCATCGTCACCGGGCGATCCGCCGGAAAGGCCGCCCGCACGGCGTCGAACACCTCGAGCGGGAAGCGCATGCGGTTGTCCAGGCTGCCGCCGTAATCGTCGTCGCGGCGGTTGGAGAGCGGCGACAGGAACTGGTGCAGCAGATAGCCGTGTGCGCCGTGGATCTGCACCGCATCGATGCCGAGCCGCGCCGCCCGCCGCGCCGATGCGGCGAAGGCGTCGCGCAGCGTCGCGAGGTCATCGATCGACAATTGGGTCGGCGCGTTCTCGCCTTCAGCGAACGGCAGCGGCGAGGGCGCGACCGTCTGCCAGCCATCGGCGTGATCCGGCGCGATCTGCTTGCCGCCGTGCCACGGCAGGTCGGTCGACGCCTTGCGGCCGGCATGGGCGAGCTGGATCGCGATGGGCATGTCGGAATGGCGGCGGATCGCCTCCACCACGCGCGCCATCGCCGCCTCGGTCGCCTCGTCCCACAGGCCGACGTCGGCATAGGTGATCCGCCCCTCCGGCACGACAGCGGTCGCCTCGATCGTCAGCAGCCCGGCACCCGACAGCGCTAGATGGCCGAGGTGGATCAGGTGCCAATCGGTCATGCAGCCGTTCTCGGCGGAATATTGGCACATCGGTGCGATGACGATGCGGTTGGGCAGCGTCAGTCCGCCGACGCTAACGGGTTGGAACAGCGCGGGGTTGCTCATGGCGGCCTCCTGGCAAGCGACTGGGAGGACGCGTTACGCGCGGGCGCCGTTTTGGTGCCGTGCCGGCAGGGTGACGCGTGCTTCCAGCCCGCCGCCCTGCCGCTCGGCGAGGGTCAGGCGGCCGCCGTGCAGCTCGACGAGTTCGCGGACGATGGCGAGGCCGAAGCCATGGCCCTCGCCGCGCTCGTCGAGCCGCACGCCGGGCCGGGTGGCGCGTTCGCGCTCTTCGGGGGCGATGCCGGCGCCGTCATCGGCGACGACCAGATCGAGCCAGCGCGCGTCCGCCGCCGGCGCCACCGATACGATGACCTGCGCTGTCGCGTGACGTGCGGCATTGTCGAGCAGGTTGCCGAGCAGTTCGTCGAAATCCTGCGCATCGAGTGCGGCGACGGGATCGCCCGCCACCGTCTGCCCGATGGCGACGCCGCTGTCGGCGTGCAGCCGGCCGATCGCGGCGACCAGATCGGCGACGGCGGGCACGACGCGGGTGCCGGCACGCACATCGACCGCCCCCGCCCGCGCGCGACCGAGATGGTGGCGAATCGTCGCATCGATCCGCGCGACCTGCCCCGCCGCCGCGGGATCGTCGCGCACCGCCAGCGCCAGCGTGGCCACCGGCGTTTTGAGCGCATGCGCGAGATTGGCGGCGGACTGGCGCGCGGTGGCCAGCGCCGCGATGCGATCGGCGGCGAGGGCGTTGAGTTCGATCGCCAGGCCGCGCAGCTCGGCGGGCTGATCCTCGTCCACCCGCTCCGCGCGACCGGCACGGATGGCGGCGACCGCATCGCGCATGCGGGCGAGCGGCCTGAGGCCGAGGTGCAATTGTATCCAGGTGGAGGCGATCAGCAGCACGCCGAGGATGGCGAGCGCCACCTGCAACGGCACCAGCGCCTCCCGCAGCGGCCGATCGATCACCGCGCGCGGTGCGGCGGCGGTCAACGTCACCGGGCCGCCGGCGGTGGCGAGCGTCACCCGCCGGGCGTGGGCGTCGCGGCCGTCGAGCGCCTCCGGCCCCTCGTCGTGCCGGTCGCGATCGGGATCGGGCTCGGGGTGGGGATGCGGACCTTCGTGCAGGTCGGGCAAGTCGCCCGAGCCGATCGTCCCGCCCGGCGCCTCGATCCGCCACCGCCAGCCGCGCCCCGCCTCCAGCGCCCCGCGCCGGTCGGCCAATGCGGTGCGATCGACGCGGCCGTCGCGATCCACCGTACTGGCGAGCAAGGCGATCTGCGCATCGAGCCGACGATCGATCCCCTCCGTCACCACGCGTTCCAGCACGCCGGCGATCGCCCAGCCGGCGATGGCGAGGGCGGCGAGGATCGCGACCAGCGCCAGCAGCAGCATGCGCCGCTGGATCGATCCCGTACGCCCGCTCATCCCGCCCCGCAGGTCAGGCGATAGCCGCGGCCGCGCACCGTCTCGATCATCTCCGCGCCGATCTTGCGGCGCAGCCGGCCGACGATCACCTCCAGGCTGTTCGAATCGACATCGGCATCGCCTTCGTAGACGCGTTCGAGCAGGTCGAGCCGCTCGATCACCGCCTCGCGGCGCAGCATCAGTGCGGACAGCACGCGGAATTCGAAGGCGGTGAGCTTCAGCGGCAGGCCGTCGAGCTCGAAATGGCCGATCTGCGTATCGAAGGCCAGTCGCCCGCAGGTCAGCACCGGCTGGGCGTGGCCGGCGGCACGGCGGACGAGGGCGCGCAGCCGCATCACCAGTTCCTCGACGCGGAACGGCTTCACCATGTAATCGTCGGCGCCCGCCTTGAAGCCTGCCACCTTGTCCGACCAGCCATCGCGCGCGGTGAGGATCAGCACGGGCAGCTGGCGCCCCGCCGCGCGCCATTCGCGCAGCACGGTGATGCCGTCCTTGCCGGCGAGGCCGAGGTCGAGCACCGCCGCGTCATAGGCCTCCGTTTCGCCGAGGTGGCCGGCATCGACGCCGTCGGCGACGAGGTCGACCGCGCAATGTTCGCCGCGCAGCGCGCGGGCGATGGCCGGTCCCAGTTCGTGATCGTCCTCGACAAGCAGGATGCGCATCGCCGTCGCCTAGCCCTTGCCCGTAAACCGAAACTGAACCGCGCGGTTCAGCGGGCATCGGGTGCCGGGGTGTAGATCGGCTTCATCGAACCACCAAATGGAGAAGACAGATGAAACGGATCCCCTTCGGACGGCGCCAGCAACTGGGCCTCGGCGCGGCGGTGCTGCTGGCGGTCGGCGCGGCGGGCGGTGCGGGCGCGGTGGCGCTGACCCGGCCGAGCATCGAGATGGCGCCGACGATCGCCACCCCGATCGCCAGGCTGCCGGCGAGCAGCGGCATCGTGACGGTGAAGGGCCGCGTCGCGGAAGTCTATGGCGACCGCTTCGTGGTGCAGGACGGCAGCGGCAAGGCGATGATCGACGCAGGGCGCGACGGCGCCGGCACGGTGACGCCGGGCAAGGCGGTGCTGGTGCAGGGCCGCTACGACGACGGGCAGCTGCGCGCGCACTTCCTGGTCGGCCCGTCGGGCCAGGTCGAGGCGGTCGGCCCGGCGCATGGGCCGCGCGGCCCCCACGGCCCGGCTGGACCAGGTGGCCCTGGTGGTCCGGGCGGACCGCGGGGTCATGGGCCGGACGGCCCTCCCCCGCCGCCGCCGCCCGGCGGCCCCGATGGCGCAGCGCCGCCGCCGCCGCCGGCCGGTGCCGGCCCGGACCGGGCACCGCCGCCGCCGCCCGCGGCAGGTGCTCCGGCGCCTGCCCCGACGGCGACGCCGGCCCGCTGAAGGCATGACGGGGACCGGCCGCACCAGCGGTCGGTCCCTTCGTTTAGCGGCTGAAGCGCAGCGTCACGCCGATCGTGCGCGGGTCGCTGGGCGTCGCCAGGATCAGGCCGGAATTGCCCGCCTGCACCGTCACGTTCTGGATGTAATCGGCGTCGAGCAGGTTGCGCGCGAACACCGCCACCTCCAGCCCGTCCTCGAAGCGGTAGCCGAGGTTCGCGTTGGTCAGGTTGTAGCCGCGGATATAGGTGGCGCGCGACAGGCTGGGATCGCCGTTGAAGCCGCTGCGCGAAGCGGTGTCGACGTGCAGGAACACCGGCCCGCGCCGGTAATCGAGCCCCCCGGTCACTGCGAAGCGCGGCAGCGAGGCGAGCCGGCGGCCGGAGAGGTCGCACGCCGCGGTCGTCGCGGTCTGCACCTCGAGCGGGCACGGACCCGCCGGATAGTCGCTGTAGCGCCCGTCGGCATAGGCGAGGCCGGCGCGCATGGTCAGCCCGCGCAGCGGGATCAGGCTGGCATCCGCCTCGATCCCCTTCACCGTCACCTGCGGGATATTGGACAGATAGCCGCGCAGCGCCACCGTCTGGCTCGAATCGACCAGCGTCGCCTGGAAATCGCGTACTTGCGTCCAATAGCCGTCGATGGTGAAGACGAGCCGGCGATCCCAGCCCTGCGCCTTCAGCCCGACCTCATAGGTCGTGTTGCGCTCCGGCCGGACGACGGCGGTGGCGAGCACCGGCCGGTTCTGGTTGTCGAGCGGCAGGCCCGACATATTGATGCCGCCCGATTTGAAGCCGCGCGCAAAGCTCGCATAGCCGAGCATGCCGTCGGTGATCTGCCACGCGATATTGCCGCGTCCCGACAGGCTGCCGTCGCTGTCGTGCGCGGTGTAGCTTTGCGGGCGCAGGATCGACAGCTTGGCAGCGACCAGCGCGGCGTTGGTCGTGGCGAGGCCGCCGGCGACGGTGGTGGCGTAGGACCCGTCCTTGTCCTCATGCGTGTAGCGCAGGCCGCCGGTCAGCGTCACGCGCGGCACGATCCGCCAGTTGACCTCGCCGAACGCGGCATAGCTCTGGGTGCGGAAGTCGGTGCGGCCGTCCTGCCCATAGCCGTCGAGCAGGCCCGCGGGCACCGGCGTCGCATTGGCTCCCGTGGTCGGCCCGATCAGCCAATAGGCGGCGGCGGGGCCGTAGATGCTGATCGGCCGCCCAGTGATCCGCTGGCGAAAGCCGTAGAGGCCGACGACATAGCTGAGCGCCCGGTCGCCGTCCGAGGCGAGGCGGAGTTCCTGGCTATATTGATCCTGCCGCGATGGGATGTGCTGCGACAGCTGGATGGGCAGGCCGATATAGTCGCGGTCGTTCTCCGCATCCCAGTTCCAGAAGCGCCAGGCGGTGACCGAGGTCAGCGTGCCGAACGGCAGCTTCACGTCGGTGATCGCGCTCACCCCGCCTTCGTTGGTGTCGGAGCCCAATGGCCCGTCGACATCGGTCACCCGGTCGTAGGGGTTCGTGCTCGGCACGCGATAGCCGATCCCCGCCGCCAGCGCCGCATATTGCCGCGCGACGGGCCGACGGCTCGCCGACACGCCGTAATAGACCTGGGTGCAGCAATAGGCCTGGAAATTGGTGATATCGGCGCTCAGCCGCATGCTGATCGTATCGTCGGGCTTGAACAAGAGCTGCCCGCGCACCGCCTGCGTGCCGAGCGTGTTGGCCTCCCGCCCGGTGCGGACGTTGTCGATCACCCCGTCGCGGCGGGTGGAGACGAGCGACAGGCGATAGGCGACGGCGTCGCTGATCGGCCCGGATACCCAGCCGCGCGCCTGCACGAAGTTGCGCTCGCCATAGGACAGCTCCGCGAAACCTTCCGGCGTGAAGCTCGGCGCGCGCGTGGTGATGCTGATCGCGCCTGCGGTGGTGTTCTTGCCGAACAGCGTGCCCTGCGGGCCGCGCAATTCCTCGACCCGCTCGACATCGGCGAAGTCGAACGCCGCCGTCGCCGGCCGCGCATGGTAGACCTGATCGACGTAGAAGCCGACGCCCGGCTCCAGCCCGTCGTTGGACTGGCTGACCGCGACGACGCTCGACCCCAGGCCGCGGATGGTGAAGGCGGTGTTGCGCGGATTGGCGGAGCTGTAGTTGAGGCTGGGAATCAGCGTCGTCAGCCCCTGCGTGTTCACCGTGTAGCTGCGGTCGAGCAAGGCCCCGTCGACCACCGACAGCGAAGTCGGGATCGACTGCGCGCTTTCGGGACGGAGGCGCGCGGTGACGATCACGTCGGGGACGGCATCGTCGTCCGTAGCCGCGGCTGGGGGCGACGTGTCGCGCTGCTGCTCCTGCGCCAGGGCCGGCGGGGCGGCGAGGAGGGCGAGCGCCATCGCGGTGGCCGTGTCGATACGCATGTGCAGGTCCCCTGTCAGGCCGTTCGGCCGATTCTCTATATCCTGTGATATACACAGGGGCAGATGCAGGGATAGCTGCGATCTACGGTGGCGAGGCGAAGGGTGCGGTTGCGGTTGCGGTTGCGGTCAGAATTGGTGGGCACGTCTCCGCCAAGGAGACACCGCTACGAAAGTCCACTCCGTCATGCAGGACGTGTTCCGGCATCCACCGTGCCGCGTGCTCGCCAGCCGTTGATTGCGCGGATCGGTGGACCCCGGAACAAGTCCGGGGTGACGGATCAGATGGGATTCGGCGAAGGATCTTTCACGCAGGCATGAGCCCGCCCGAGGCTGCGCCTCATCCCCAGTTCGACACCGGCGGCGGTTCGCGTTCGAAGAAAGCGGCGGTCAACCCGACCGAAATCGACGTGCCGCTCAGCCCGGATCGAGCGGCACGTCGCGCAGGGCGGCAGCGAGGCGGCGGTAGGCGGGGTGATCGGCGACGGTGGCGGTCACCGCCTCCAGTTCGCGATAATCGGCGAGCATCGCCGTGCCCGCCGCGGTCAGGCGCGCGCCGCGCTCGCGGCCGCCGCCACGCAGCGTCTCGACCAAAGGAGTCGCGAAGCAGCGGTTCATTTCGTCGACCAGCAGCCAGGCGCGACGATAGCTCATGCCGAGCGCCCGCCCCGCGGCGGAGATCGAACCATCGCGCCCGATCGCGTCGAGCAGGTCGGCCTTGCCCGGCCCGAGCGCGAAACTGTCGCCGCAGGCCAGCTGCAGCTTCAGCTTGAGCGCACCGACCTGCATGTCACTTGCCGATCAGCACGTCGCTCGCCTTGACGACGACGGTGACGCGGTCGCCCTCCGCCAGCGCGAGGTCGGCGATCGCCTCTTCGGTGATGCTGGAGGTGACGATGATGCCGTTGCCGATATCGACCTTGACCGTCCCGTTGACCGCACCGGGCGTGATGCCGACGACGGTACCGGGGATCTGGTTTCGTGCGCTGAGCTTCATGATGTTTCCCTCCGATGCGGGCGACGATAGGCGCTCGCGCCCCTGTCGCCAACATCGGACGGGCATCAGAATTTGTAGCGCGCGCCGATGAAGAACTGGCGGCCGGTCGAGCTGTAGACCTGCTGGTCGCGCAGCGCGGCACCGTCCCAATAGCTGGTCGGCTGGTTGGTGAGGTTGATCGCGTCCACCGTCAGCGTCAGGTGGTCGCCGATCTTGTACGAGGCCGAGGCATCGAGGTTCGTGGTCGAATAGGACCCCGTGGTGTCGGCCAGTCCCGACCGCAGCGGCACCTGGCGCAGATACTGGTCGCGATAGGCGAGGCTGGCGCGCACCGAGAAGCGCTTGTCCTCGTAATAGAGCGTCGCGTTGGCGGCGTTGGGCGACACGTTGACCAGCGGCGCGATCAGCGTCGGGCCGGCGGCGTTGGTGGTCAGGATGTAGCTGATGTTCGACTTGATGCGCGTGTAGTTGAGCAGCGTGCCGAGGTTCTTGAGGAACCCAGGCAGGAAGGTGAAGGGCTGCTGGTACTGCACCTCGAAGCCGTTGATCTTGCCGCCCTTGGTATTCGCATAGGAGGTGATCGAGGTCAGCGTATTGGGGTCCTGCGAGGCGGTGAGCAGGCTCAGCGGCAGGCCGGCGGCGGCATAGGTCGTCTGCGTCGACAATTGCTGGACGAAGCTGTCGACGTCCTTGTGGAAATAGGCGATCGACAGCACCGCGCCGGGCTGGAAATACCATTCCGCCGTCGCGTCGATGTTGGTCGCGCGATAGGGATTGAGGTAGGGATTGCCGACCGTCGCGGTGAACGGCGGGTTGGCGGTGCCGATCGACCCGCCCGGCGTCAGGAAGCCGAGCGAGGGACGCGACATCACGCGTGCGGTCGCCACGCGCAGTGTCACCCGGTCGGTGACGTCGAGCGCCATGTTGAGCGCCGGCAACCAGTCGTCGTAATCGCGCTTCACCTGCAACGCCGTGCCGATGCCGACGAAGCCGTTGGAGGTCTGGTTGGTTTTGGCATAGCGCACGCCGGCATCGCCGCGCAGCGTCATGTCGCCCAGCGGCACCTTGAAATCGAGCTGGATATAGGGGCTGATATCCTGTTCGATCACCGAACGGTTGTCGCCCTGCGAACCCGTGCCGATGCTGCCGATGCGGAAGTCGCCATATTGGTTGACGCAATAGCAGTCGACGCCGAACGCGCTCATGATCTTGTCGATATCGGGCACGATGAAGCTGTTCGACGCGCCGCTCGGCAGACCGATCGTGTCGATGGTGATCGGCTTCAGGCTGACGTCCGCGATCGTCAGCCCGGCCGACGCCAGCGACGGGATCGACGCGGTGGAGGCGATACGCTGCTGGCGGGCGGAGATGAAGTTGAAGCGCTTGGCGGCGATACCCGCCTTGATCGTATATTCGTCGTTGAGGTCGTATTTGAAGTCGACCTTCAGGTTGCGCAGGCGGTTGGTGACCTTGGCCGTGAATTCACGGATCTGGTCGTAGCCGTTCTGATATTGCCAGTTGTTGGGATTGGTCGCGTCGAAGCCGTAGAGCAGCGAGGGCCGGTTGCGATCCTGGCGCGCGTCGAAGACGAAGCCGTCGCTGTCGAAGCGGCTGAAGGTGACGAGGCGCGAATAGGGATTGTCGAACACCGAATCCGACTGGCCGTACAGCACCTCCAGCTTGCCGCGGTCGCCCAGCTGCTGCTCGATCTTGATATCCGCCTGGTAGAAGGTGGTGGTCGAGATATCGTGGCTGTTGGTGACCGAGAAATCGGTGTCGTCGAACACGCCGTAGACGAGATAGCCGTTCGCATCGACCTGCGCGTCGCGGATCTTCATGTTCGGCCGGCCCGACAGCTGCGCCGCGGTCAGCCCCGCCGCCGCCGCGCCGTTCGCGCGGTTGAGGCTGATCGGGTTGGTGGCGAGGTCGTTGCGATCCTGGCGGAAGCGCGAATAGGCGCCGTCGATGGTGATGATCGACGTATCGGTCAGCTTCGCCTGGAAGGTGCCGGTGAGGCCCAGACGCTCCTGCCGGTTGGTGAAGCGGCCATAGCCCGGCAGCTTGGCGACGAACACGCCTGGCTGGTTGACGGTGTTGTAGGCGGACGGCGTCGACCCCGGCACGGCGCCGGGCGCGGGGATGCAGAGCGTCGCGCGTGGCGCGGTGCCGACCAGCGGGTTGACCGGTGTCGTCTGCGATCCCGGCACCACCGGGCAGAAGCCATTGTTGACGTCGCTGAAGTCGGCGAGCGCGGTGTTGGAATAGGCGTCTTCCTGCACCGTGCGCTTGTTGTAGGCGGCCGACAGCAGCAGGCCGAAACGATCATCGTCCCACGTCTTGCTGATGAGGCCGACGAGGCGCGGCGCCGTGCTCTTGTTGATGTCGTAGTACGCGCCCTGCGCCGAGATCGCCGCCTGGAAGCCGGGATTGTCGAACGGCCGGCCGGTCTGGAGGTCGATGGTCGCGCCGAGCGAACCTTCGTCGACCTCGGCCGACTGGGTCTTGCGGACGACGATCGAGTTGAACAGTTCGGAGGCGAAGACGCTGAAGTCGAAGCTGCGGCCGCGGTTGACGCCGGCGCCGAGCGTCGAGCCGGTGGTGGCGGAAATCGCCTCCAGCCCGTTGAAGCGCGTGCGGCTGAAATCGCCGCCGAGGCCGCGGACGGTGACGGTGCGCCCCTCGCCGCCGTCGCGCTCGATCGAGATGCCGGGGATGCGCTGCAGCGAATCGGCGAGGTTCGCGTCGGGGAAGTCGGCGATGTCCTGCGCGTTGATCGCATCGACCACGCCCGCCGACTGCTTCTTGACGCTGAGCGCTGACTGAAGGCTGCGGCGGAAGCCGGTGACGACGATGTCCTCGCCCTGATCGCCGGTGGCGACCGGCGCCGCGGCGGCGGCATCCTGGGTCGTGGTCGTCTGACCGCCCGGCTGCGCCGCGGCCGGCGTGACGGGCGCGTCGACCGGGGCGGCCGGAGTCTGCGGCGCCGTCTGCGCCGTCGCGATGCCGGGCAATGTCGCAGCCGCCGCGAGCGCGAGCAGCGAGGTACGGATCAGCAGCGAGTGCGCGCGCGGGATTGGCATGGGGCCGGGCATCGACATCCTCCATCGTCCACATTGTGGGACTGGTTCTTGCGAATTGAAACTGTCCGCTTTGGCGGTCGGTGTCAAGAAGGCTGACGTTTTTTACTGGCAAATTATGGATCATCGCATCAGGATATGAAACATAAAGTCGAACGGCTGCGACGAACCGAGTGGCGGCGCCCCGACGCAATGAGAGGATCGCGATGAAGACCGCCCTGTGGACCGCCCCGTGGACGCTGGCTGCCCTGGCGCTCACCCCCGCCGCTGCAACCGCGCAACAGGCTCCGCCTGTCCTCGCCGCCAAGCCGAATGCGCAGGCGACGCCGCCCAAGGCGTGGATCGACGCCACCACCGGGCACCGCATTGTCCGCATTTCCGACGAGCCGGGCAGCAGCAGCAACTATTTCAACGTCAACAGCTACACGCCCGACGGGCGCTGGATGGCCTATAGCTCGCCGAGCGGCATCATGGCGCTCGACCTCAAGACCTTCCGTTCGAAACTGATCGTGCCGGGCAAGGTCAGCCTGCAATTCGTCGGCCACCGCACCGGCACCGTCTATTATCTCACCGCCCTCGAACAGACGCAGGGCCACGACGCCAATTCCGCCTTCGTGCCGGGCGCCAAGGCACGCGCCGGCGCGGAGGCGGCACGCGGGCTGCGCGCGATCATGGGCTATGACATCGCGAGCGGTAAGAGCCGCCGGATCGCGACGCTGGAGCCCGGCTATTCGATCGCCACGATCAACGCCGACGAAACGCTGTTCGCCGGCGCCCGCAACACCGACGCAAACGCGGCCATCAGTCCGTCGAGCGTGATGGCCAACCGCGATCCGGCGAGCGAAACCGGCCCCAATGGCGAGAAGCTGACCTATGCCGAGGGGCGGGAGGTCCAGATCAACCGGCGGCTGATGATGAAGATCCCGATGGAGATCTTCACGATCAACATCGCCACCGGCGCCAGGAAGACGATCACCGCCTCCACCGACTGGCTCAATCACCTGCAATTCTCGCCGACCGACCCCAATGTCCTGCTGTATTGCCACGAGGGCAATTGGCACGTCGTCGACCGGCTATGGCTGGTCCGCGTCGACCGGCCGGATACGCCCAAGCTGCTGCACAAGCGGACGATGAACATGGAGATCGCCGGCCACGAATGGTGGAGCCACGACGGCAAGACCGTGTGGTACGACCTGCAGACCCCGCGCGGCGAGGATTTCTGGGTGGCGGGCTATGACATCGGCACGAGCAAGCGCCGCTGGTATCACCTCGACCGCAATGCCTGGGGCGTGCATTTCAACAGCTCACCCGACGGTGCGCTGTTCGCCAGCGACGGCGGCGATCCCGAGATGGCCGCGCACGCCCCCGACGGCAAATACATCCAGCTGCTCAGGCCCCGTGCCATCCCCGATGTCGCGGGCATCCATGCCGCGAACAGCACCGACCTCATCACGCCGGGCGCATTTGACCCCGAACGACTCGTGGACCTCAGGAACCACGATTATCGTTCGGAGCCGAACGCGAGCTTCACGCCAGACAGCAAATGGCTGGTATTCCGGTCGAACATGTGGGGGCCGGGCCACGTCTATGCCGTGGAGATCGCCAAGGCGGCGCGGTGAACCGGGCGAGCGGCGCGCTGCTCAGTGCCGATCGTGATGCTTGGGCTTGACGCTGGTCAGCTTGCCCGAGCGCGGATCGGCGTGGAATTCGTACAGGGCACCGCGCTTGGTCATCTCGCCTTCCCAATGGCCATCGTCGGCCTCGACCTTGGTCATGCGATACCCCTGCTTCGCCAGCGCGGAGCCGAGCTTCGCCTGGCTGATCCAGCCGCGGCCCGGCTGATCCGCATAGGCCGGCGTCGCAACCAAGCAGATCGCCGCGATCATCAATCGTTTCATGACAAACTCCTCGATAAGGCCATGAAAACTCCCGGCCGCAAGCAAGGGTTGCAGCCTCACAATTCGAAACAATCGACAGGTATTTCATTGCCTTAACTGTGCAACTCGCCGAATCGGCGACGATTGTCGCTGTCCTGCGCGCGGAACACGGTGGATGGATCGCGGGTTGCCCAGCCATGATCTCGGACGGCGACATCGTTCTTCGCCTGCTCGCCGCCGCAGCGGTCGGCAGCGCGATCGGCTTCGAACGCGAACGGCTGCTGTGGGCGGCCGGGATCCGCACGCACATGCTCGTCTGCGTCGGCGCATGCCTGGTGATGATCGTGTCGGCCTATGGCTTCGAACACGCCACACAGGCGCCGCATGTCGTGCTCGACCCTTCGCGGGTAGCGGCGCAGGTGGTGTCGGGGGTCGGCTTCCTCGGGGCGGGCGCGATCCTGCTGCGCGGCAACACCGTCCGCGGCATGACCACCGCGGCGAGCATCTGGGTCGTCGCCGCGCTCGGCCTGGCGGCAGGCGGCGGGCTGTATTTCGCCGCCGGCGTGGCGACCGTCGTCATCCTGGTGATCCTCGCCGGGCTGAAGCCGATCGAAGAGGCCTATCGCGCCCGTATCCAGAGCTATGCGCTGCGCGTCCGTGCCGAACGCAACGCGCTGACGCCGGAGGACGTGAAACGCCTGTTGCGCGTGCGTGGCGGGCAGATCAAGCGCCTGACCCAGACTCTGGCCGAGGACGGCATGGAGGATCACACCATCCAGCTTGCGCGCGTCTCGCGTGCCGATGTCGGGCTGGGCGCCAAGCAGCTCGGCAAGCATCCGGGCGTGCATTCCGTCAACGTGCGGCGGCGCGGCGGGGGCGGCGAAGCGGGCTGAACCGGCCCGCCTCGACTCGCCGGCGGCGCCTGTGATCGCCTGCGTCTATCGATACGAGTCCCGTCATCCGGTGCCTCCGATCGACCCGGCCGCGTAACGGTTGGTCGATTCCGACTGGCGGCGAACCGCGGGATGCGTATGCGGCCGCATCGGTTCAGTCCTGGACCGGGCGGCCGCGTGCCGTGCCCGAGCATCCGGACGAGACGTGGGAGGAAGACGGCAAGCCTTTTCTTCAAGCGTTCCCCAGCGCTTGTCGTGGCCCTCTTGCGCATTGGTGAATGTGATGAATGACGAAGTACGACGGTAAGTTGCTGTCGCGGGCCGTGGCTGCGGGTGCAGCCTTGTTCTGCACGCACATGGCCTTCGCCGCCGGCCCGGCCATGCCGCAGGAGCAGCAGCTTGCCCCGCTCGGTGCGCAGATCGCACCGACCCTGATGCCGGCGGTCCTGTCCTCCGGCCCGACGATCCAGCCCCTTCCCGCCGCGCCGGCCGCAGTCCCTGTCGATGCCCCTGACGCCGCGATCGACCCCCGCCAGATCGAATGTATCGCCAAGGTCATCCGGCACGAGGCGGCCAACCAGCCTGTCGACGGCCAGGTCGCCGTTGCCCAGGTCATCGTCACCCGCATGCAGGATGGCCGCTTCCCCACCACCCCCTGCGGCGTCGCCCGCCAGCGCGGCCAGTTCTTCGACATCGACGCCTATGACCCGCCGCGCAACGATGCGCGCTGGGCGCTGGCGGTCCGCATCGCCACCGACACGCTGGAAGGCGACAGCGACAACCCCGCCGGCGGCGCCTTGTTCTTCCACTCGGGTGGCGTCGGCATGCCGGGCCGTACCCGCGTAACGCAGATCGCCGACCACACCTTCTACCGCTAACGCGCGCCGGCTGCCGCCGGCCTGCCCCCGTTATCCCGTGAGGCGGCGGGATCGTCAGCCTGCGCCGGGTTCGCCGGGATGTTCGTCGCCGAAGCGCGCGGCGCGGGCGGCGTCCCACCATCGGTGCATGCGCGTGCGCAGCGCGTCGAGGTGGAGCGCCGCCGTCGTCCGCTGCCACTGCTCGATCGGCGCGCGCAGCCGCTCGGTGGTGGCGGTCGGCGTGCGCTCGTCGAGCCAGCCGGTCAGTGCCACCGCATTGCAGAGCGCCAGCAGCGCGGCCGCGATGCCGATGGCGATTGTCGTCCAGCGCCACGCATGGCGCCGGTCCACCGGATCGGCGGGAACCATCACCGGCGATCCGACCTCGGCGATCTCGCCCTGCTCTGCGCCCGTCGTCATGCGGCCCTCATGCTCAGAACTGATAATAGATGAAGGGGGCGACCCCTTCGGGCCGCATCGCATCGACGATCAGGATCAGCGCGCCGAGCGCGATCCCCACGGCCGGCGCCGGCCAGCGCCGCACCCGTACCGCGATCGCCGGCAGCAGGTTCGGCGGCACGAAGTGGATGGCGAGGCCGATCACCACCAGCCCCAGCGACAGCGGCGTCACCAGGGTGTTGTGCCAGCCACCGGTGGCGAGCGCATGCAGATAGGCGAATGCCGAGGCGATGTCCGGCGCGCGGAAGAAGATCCAGCCGAGCACGACGATGTGGAAGGTGACGAGCCCCGCCGCCCAGACGGGCGCCAGCGGCCAGCCCGCCGGACGATGCCGCGCCCAGAATCGCTCGATCCCCAGCCACAGCCCGTGCAGCGATCCCCACACCAGGAAGGTCCAGTTGGCGCCATGCCACAATCCGCCGAGGAACATGGTGAGGAACAGGTTGAGATAGGTGCGCGCCGGCCCACGCCGGCTGCCGCCGAGCGGGATGTAGAGATAGTCGCGCAGCCAGCTCGACAGGCTGATGTGCCAGCGCCGCCAGAATTCCTGCAGCGAGCGCGACCGGTAGGGCTGATCGAAATTGCGCGGGAAGCGATAGCCGAGCAGCGCGGCGAGGCCGATCGCCATGTCGGAATAGGCGGAGAAATCGCAGTAGATCTGCATCGCATAGCCATAGGCGCCGAGCAGCAGGTCGAAACCGGTGCGGCTGGCGGGATCGAAGAAGGCCGGATCGACCAGGCTGCCGGCGAGTTCGGAGGCGATCACCGCCTTCTTGAACAGGCCCCAGACGATCAGCAGCAGCGCCGCCGCCACCGCGCCCCGTTCCAGCCGCGGCGCGTGGCGGAACTGCGGCAGCAGGTCGGAGGCACGCACGATCGGCCCGGCGACGAGATGCGGGAAGAACGACATCAGCAGCATCAGGTCGAGCAGCCCCGCCGCCGGGACGCGGCGTTTATGGACGTCGACCAGATAGGAGATCGCCTGGAAGGTGAAGAAGGATACGCCGACCGGCAGCAGCACCTGCATCAGCGGCAGGTCGCGCGCGAAGCCGAGGCCGCGTAGCAGGAGCGCCATCTGTTCGAAGAAGAAGCCGGCATATTTGAAATAGCCGAGCACGGCGAGGTTGGCGGCCACGCCCAGCGCCAGCAGCCCGCGCCGCCGCCCCTCCGCTTCGCTTGCCGCGATGCCCCGCGCCAGCGCCCAATTCACCGCGGCGGAGGCGAACAGCAGCGCGACGAAGCGTCCGTCCCACGCACCGTAGAAGAACCAGCTCGCCATCAGCAGCGCGATCTTGCGCCATTCGTTGGAGCCGTTGAGCGCCCAGATCAGCGCATAGACGACGAGAAAGAACAGGCCGAAGCCGAGGGTCGGGAACAGCATGTCAGGGCAGCGGCTGGATGGTGGCGGGCGCGATGGACGGTGTCGTCAGCCCCGCGGCAAGGTCGAGGTCCTGCTGGAGCAGGCCCGCGATCACGTCGGCACCCGGACGCGTGAAATGGACATGGTCGCCGCGCATCCGCCCGGCGCGCGACCAGCCATCCGCGGTGCAGCGGCCGCCCATCCTGGTGCCCCAGTCCCAATAGGCGATGCCCAGGTCGTGCGCGCGGCGGCGCTGGATCGCCTGCACCTGTGCCAGCGCCGCGGGCGGCGCCCAGCCCGACTGCCCGGAACAGCTCGACAGCTCACCCGCCTCGCCACGCTGGAGTGCGGGCATGCTGGTCGCGCTGTCGGGGGCGCCGAGCAACAGGATCGGCACGCCGGGCGCCAGCCGACGGATGCGGCGGATGCCGCGTTGCAGGGTGGCGTCGTAATCGGCGGCGGAAAAGTTGGGCTTGAACGCCTCGTTGGTTCCGAAGGCGACGACGATCAGGTCGGGACGGGCGACTGCCAGTTCGCTCGCCAGCAGTCGCTCGTCGGTACGCTCGAAATGCACGAGTTGCGCGCCGACCACGCCCAGGTTGGAAAGCGTCACGCCGCCCGCCGCACGGCGCTCCACGGTCCATGACGTCAGCGTCACCGGGCCGCGCGTCACCTTGATCTCGGCATTGGTCGTCACGCTGCTGGTTTCGACGGTGTGGCAGGCGGGGCGCGGCACCAGCGCGTCGAGCGACCAGCTGACGCTGGTGGCGCCGACCGTTATCTGCACCGCCCCCGCGCCGGGCGCCGCCCAGCCGCAGAGCGTCAGCCGGTCGAACGCCTGCGTGGGCGTGTCGGCCGACAGCGCCAGCCACGCGCCGGGTGCAGCGGCACTGAGCGCATAACCCGACAGCCCGAGCGGCACGGTGGAGGCGGAGGAATAGCTCGAGCCGAAGATGCCACGCACCGACCAGTCCGGCGATTGCGCCGCGGTGACGCCGCGGGTGAGATAGCCCTGATACGGCCGGCCGGGCGCCAGCATGCCGCGCCCGGCACTGCCGTAGCGCGCCTGCAAGATGGCGCGCCACGCGCCGGTCACCTGATCGCCCGCAGTGTGGCTGTCGCCGATCTGCAGGATGCGCACCGGCTCGCCGCCCTGCCGGGCCGCCGCCAGCCGCGCGAACACCGGCCGCAGCCGGTCCGCGTCGCACAGGGCGGCCGTGCAGGGCGTCGCGGCCTGTGCCGCGGCGAGCGCCAGCAGGCCGGCGATCATGCGCCCTTCCCCTCGCCGGCGGGCGTGCGATGCGCCGCAGCGAACGCGCGTTTCGCGTAATCGCGGATGCGGGTCACCACGTCCGGCACGATCCGCTGATAGCCGATGCCGATCATGTGGATGCCATCGCCGGTGCGCACCAGCCGCGGCGTCCCCGATACCGGATCGGGCAGGTGGCTGGCATAATGCCCCTCCGCATCCACCGACCGCGCGCGCGTCGGGATGAACGGCACGCCGAGCGCCTTGGCGCGGGCGGCGAAGAAGGTGTTGAGCGCCTGCACCTTCGCATCCAGCGCCGGATCGCGCATCGCCGGCAGGCCGACCCAATAGACCTGCGCACCGGTGGAGCGCGCCACCGCCACGAACGCATCGACCCGCGCGCCGATGACGCGTTTCCAGTCATCGCTCATGAAGGTGTAGAGCTTGCCTTCCCACATGTCCTGCGCGTCGTTGACGCCGATGCTGATGACGGCGACGTCGATCGGATCGGCCGCCACTTCGTCCTTCGCGTGGGCGGTGAGGTCCATCACCCGGTAGCGGGTGAAGCCCGTCGCCTCGCGGCCGAAACGCAGCACCTGATAGCCTTCGGATTCGGGCAACAATCGGTAGAGCGCATCCCACACGCCGATACCGAAGCTGTCGCCGAAGACGCCGACATGGATCTTGCCGGTCCGGGCGACGCGGGCGACGACGCGCGGGTCGATGCCCTGCGGCGCAGCGGCCGGCGGATCGGCCACCGGCGCTTCGGCGGGAGCGGTCACCGCGGTGGACGCACCGGCCCCACTACCCGGCTGCACCGCGACCGGCGCCGGCGCGGGCGCGAAGCACAGGCCGACCGCGAACCCCGCCGCCAGCCCGACGACCAGCACCGCGGTACGATCCGCGATCAACCGCAGCGGTCCGGATGCGGCGACAGGTTCGGCGGATGGGCGAGCGTGATGATCGATGTCGGCCATGGTTCGTGCGATTCGCGTAAGGATGACGCCGGGCGGCCAGCGGTTGCGCGGAGGATCGCTCCGTCCGATGCTGTCCTGTCGGCGCACATACACGATGGCCTTCGCCGCACAACGTGGATCAAAGCGGCGATGGATCAAAAGTGCCGAACGGCCGACGGATGCCGCTCCAGGACGACCAGACAGCAAAAACCCCGCCAGCCCAAGGACTGGCGGGGTTTTCGATGGTGGGCGTGGCAAGGATTGAACTTGCGACCCCTGCGATGTCAACACAGTGCTCTACCACTGAGCTACACGCCCGCCGGAGGTGCGCCATTAGCCGGGCTTTTCAGGCCATGCAAGCGGTCAATTGCGCGAGGGCCCTCAATTCAGCCCGCTGGCGTTGCCGACCTCGAACACCCGATCCACCTCGGCGACGAGATCGCGCAGGTGGAAGGGTTTCGACAGGACGCGGGCATTGGGCATCTCGCGCCCCGCCTTCAGCGTCACCGCGGCAAAGCCGGTGATGAACATCACGCGCAGGCCCGGCACCATCTCGGCGGCGCGGCGGGCGAGTTCGATGCCGTCCATCTCGGGCATGACGATGTCGGTCAACAGCAGGTCGAACCGCTCCGTCTCCAGCAGCGGGATTGCCGCGGTGCCGCGATCGACCGGCGAGACGGCATAGCCGGCCCGCTCCAGCGCCCGCGTCAGATATTCGCGCATGACCTGATCGTCTTCGGCCAGCAGGATTCGGATCATCGCTCAATCGGTCCCTTGACGCGGAGCCCGACCGGTCGCGGCACCGCTGCGGCGACTTATGACGACGAGGGGTAAAGATTTCCAGCGCGCCCACCGTGCAAAACCGGTAAGGCGTATTCGCAGATGGACGCTTCGTTCGACCGGATCGACGATGCGGCGCCCGGCGGCGCAGCGGCCGGCGTGCCTGCCAGCCCGGTCGTGCTGTCGGTTCCCCACGCCGGCCGCGACTATCCGCTGGCGCTGCGTGCCGCGTTGCGGCTGCCCGCCGCCGCGCTGGTCGTGCTGGAGGATCGCTACGTCGACCTCGTCGCCATCGCCGCCCGCGGCACGCAGACGATGCTGGTGCAGCGCCGCGCCCGCGCGTGGATCGATCTCAACCGCGGCGAGGGCGAACGCGACCCCAAGGTCGACGAGGGCGTGCGACCCCAGGCCCAGCCCGCACCATCCACCAAGCTGCGCAGCGGCCTGGGCCTGGTGCCGCGCCGCGCGGGTGCGGCGGGCGATCTGTGGTCCCGCCGGTTCAGCGATGCGGAAGTGACGGCACGGATCGCGGCGGATCATCGCCCCTACCATCTTGCGCTGGAGCAGGCGCTGGCGGCGGCACGGGCACGTTTCGGCATCGCAGTGCTGCTCGACGTGCATTCGATGCCGCCGGTCGGCGACCATGCGCGGATCGTGCTTGGCGATCGCTTCGGCCGCTCGGCCGCCAGCCGTTTCGTCGCGCGGCTGGAGGCGGCGGCGGCGGACGCAGGGTTCTCGACGGCGCTCAACACCCCCTATGCGGGCGGCCACATCCTCGAACGGCACGCCGCCCCCGCCCGCGGCATCCACGCCGTCCAGATCGAGATCGATCGCACGCTCTACCTGGATCATGCGCTCGACGGTCCCGGACCGGGGCTTGCCCGCACCACCGCATTGCTGCGGCGGATGATCGCTGCGGTGGAGGATGAAGCGCGCCGCGCCTCCGATTGGCCGGACGGCATCGCACTCGCCGCCGAATAGCACAAAAAAACCACCCCGTGCTGAAAGCACGGAGTGGCCAAGGTTCAGGGAGGAGATACACCCGAGGGTGTATCATACGGCCTCGCGAAAGGGGGGACACGACGCCGTACAGAATACAAAATAGGCGAGCGGAGATTTGGTTCAACCCCCGCCCCGCCCGGAGGTGAATTTTTTCTTGCCGTCAGCGCCGCAGCACTGGCGCCATCCTGGCAAGAACCGTGTCGCGCAGGATCAGATGGTGGCGCAGCGCGGCGGCGATATGCAGCACGACCAATGCCGCCATCAGCCAGCCGAGCAGCCCGTGCGCATCGTGGCCCAGGTCCGCCAGCCGCTTGCCGACCGGCAGCCTCGGAATGTCGAACAGCCCGAACCAGGTCAGCGGCCGCTGCGGGCCGGGCGCGGACACCATCGCCCAGCCGGTCAGCGGCATGGCGATCATCAGGAGGTAGAGCGTCCAGTGGGTGGCGTGGGCGGCGCCCTTTTCCCAGGCGGGCGTGCCGGCGGGCAGCGGCGGCGGACGATGCGCCACCCGCCAGGCGACCCGCCCGGCGGTGAGGACGAGCACGGTGATGCCGATCGCCTTGTGCGCACCCATCAGCGCGCGCAGCGCCGGAATGCCGTCGTGGCCGATGCCGATGACGAGGTTGACGATCACCAGCAGCGCGATCGTCCAGTGAAAGGCGATCGCCACGCCCGAATAGCGGGTCCCGTAATCCAGCCGTGCCATGCCCGTCCCCCCATCGTGAGGACGGGACAGTCGGCGCGGGCGGGCGGGGGGTCAAGCCCCCGCCTCACCCGCCTGGCCGGCTCAGCCGAACTGCGGCTGCGGCTGCACCACCTTGCCCTGCTGCGCCTGGCGGCCGAACAGCTCGCGCATCAGCGACAGCGAGAAGAGGTGCGCATAGAGCAGCGGCAACATGCCCGACTGCGACATCTTGCGCAGCTGGTCGCCGCGCAGGCCGGCGAGTTTTTCCTCGTTGATCATCTGGAAACCGCGATAGACGAAGGGCTGCTGGTTCTCCTCCATCTGGATGGTCACCTCGCCATCCATCAGCAGTTCCTGCTCGCGCAGCTCGTTCATGAAGTTCTGCGTGCGGGCGCCAGCCTGTTCGAACTGTTCGGCGAAGTCGAGGATCGCCTTGGTCACCTGGCTGGGCTGGCCGTTCTCGAACAAGGCGTCGCCTTCGTCGAACGGGCCGATCGCCTCCGACGTCGGGTCGAAGCACAACGACAGCTCGTCGGCATCGGGACGCAGGCGGGCAAGCATATAGGGATAGCGGCGGACATAGGCCGGAACGTAGAAGTTCGGCTCGACCAGCTTGCCGTCGTCGCCGATGAAGACGTTGACGCCTTCGTTGAGGCCCATCAGCGCGAGCGGGATCGCATCGTCGCCGACCGAGAAGACGATCGGCATGTGACGCTGCACCAGCGGGAATTCGTCGGTGGTGATCGGGATGGCATGCTGGCCGACCAGGAAGGGCGCGCTGTCCTGCTGGCGGATGCGCCAATTGGCATGCGTTTCGCTGGAGAGCGGCTCCAGGCCGTTGTAGAACAGGGGAAGCGGCGCGCTGGCCATGGGAACTCTCTCCGTGGTCATGGGTTTCGCGGCGCAGCCGCGGGTTGGCGCGCTGCTCTATTGGCCCGGAGCGGCAGGCGCAAGCGCGACGAGCTTTCCAGGATTGAGGATGCCGAGCGGGTCGAACGCGCCCTTCACCGCGCGCAATGCCGCAAGCCGCGCCGGCGAGGACAATCGCTCCAGCTCGCCCAGCTTCATCTGGCCGATGCCGTGCTCCGCGGCGATCGAGCCGCCCGCCGCTATGACGAGGTCGTCGACGAAGCGGGTGACCACCGGCACATCCTCGGCATACCAGCGCGCCGGGTCGGTGCCGGGGGCGGCGCGGACGTGGAAATGGACGTTGCCGTCGCCCAGGTGACCGAAGCCGCTGGCATGCGTGCCGGGGAAGCGCGCCTCGCACGCCGCCGCCGCCTCGACCATGAAACGCGGCATCGCCTCGACCGGCACCGACAGGTCGTGCTGCGAGGCCGGACCCAGCGCCCGTTCCGAATCGGAGATCGATTCGCGCAGGCGCCAGAAATCCGCGGCCTGCGCCTCGCTCGCCGCGATCGTCGCATCGGCGACCAGCCCATCGGCGAGTGCATCGGCCAGCACCCGTTCCATCAACGCCGTGCCCCGGTCATCGGTATGTTCGATCAGCAGCTGCCAACGGTGATCGCCCGCCAGCGGCGCACGGCTGCCCGGCACATGCGCCAGCACCGCGGCGAGCGATTCGCGCGGCAGGATCTCGAAGCTTTCCAGCGCCTCGGTCGCCGCCTGGAAGCGGCGCAGCAGCGCCAGCGCCGCCTGCGGGTCGGCGGTGGCAGCCCAGGCGGTGGTCCACCCCGCCGGCAGCGGCACCAGACGCAGCGTCGCCGCGGTGACGACCCCCAGCGTGCCCTCCGCGCCGACCAGCAGCTGGGTGAGGTCGTAGCCGCGATTGTCCTTCTTCAGCGCAGCGAGGCCGTCGTGCACCTGGCCGTCGGCTAACACCACCTCCAGCCCGGCGACGAGGCCGCGCATCGAGCCGAAGCGCAGCACCTGCGTGCCCCCGGCGTTGGTCGACACGAGTCCGCCGACCGTCGCATTGCCCTTCGCACCCAAGGTGAGGGGGAAGCGCCGCCCCGCCGCCAGCGCGGCATCGTGCAGGTCGGCCAGGATCACCCCGGCCTCCGCCACCACCAGCCCGGCGGCGGCATCCATGCGGCGGATGCGGTTCATCCGCCGGAGCGACAGGATCAGCGCCGAACCATCGGCAGGCGGCGTCGCGCCGCCGACCATCGAGCTGTTGCCCCCCTGCGGCACCAGCGGCACGTGGTGCCGCGCGGCGGCGGCGACCACCGCGGCGACCTCCGCGGTCGTCGCCGGCGCGAGCAAAGCGGGGGCATCGCCGTGGAAACGACGGCGCCAGTCGGTTTCCCACGGGGCAATATCCTCGCGCGCGGTGACGATCCCCTTGGGGCCGAGCATCCCGGTAAGCGTTTCGAGCATGGCGGTCTGGGCGGGCGTCATCACGGCCGCCGCGCTACCCCGAGTTCATCGCCTGTTCAACGAGCGCACGTATGCGCAATGCCTGTCATGCTGCAATCCGCGCTTCCCATGTCGCTGCTCGCCCTCGCCGCGCCCGCCGTCGCGGTGGCCGGCGATTCGTTTGGCCAGCTGGACGGCGTCGAGCTGGCGCAGATGACCATCCACGAACGAATCGTCATCCGCGTGCCGCGCATGGCGCCGGCCCGCGCCGCGGCGAGGACGCCGATCGTCCCCGCCACGGTCCGCTTCAAGGAGAAGAAGGGGCCGAAATGCGTCGCCGTTGCCGACATGGGTGGCGCGCTTGTCGCCCAGCAGGGGGCGATCGACCTGATCCTCACCGGCGGCAAGCGGCTGCGCGCACGGCTGGACGACGATTGCGGACCGATGGATTTCTACAACGGTTTCTACCTGCGGCCCGCGGCGGACGGCAAGGTCTGCTCAGGACGCGACGTGATCCGCATGCGATCCGGCGCGAGCTGCCAGATCACCCGTTTTCGGACGCTGGTCGCAGCGCGCTGAGCGCGGCTTTTCAAACGTCTTCGCGCCTTTTCTTGACTTTCGCGAGGGAATCCGCAAGCGCCAGAACGCCGTCGCCGCGTGCGGCCGCATTGATCCGGACCCTTGCATGAGCCTTTTGGCATGAGCTTCGCCGACCTCGGCCTCTCCGACGAACTGCTGACGGCGGTCACCGACGCCGGCTATACGGAGCCGACGCCGATCCAGGCCTCCGCCATCCCCAGCGTGCTGATGATGCGCGACCTGATCGGCATCGCCCAGACGGGCACGGGCAAGACCGCCGCGTTCGTGCTGCCGATGATCGACATCCTAGCCCATGGCCGCAGCCGCGCGCGCATGCCGCGCAGCCTGATCCTGGAGCCGACGCGCGAACTCGCCGCACAGGTCGCGGAGAATTTCGAGAAATACGGCGCCGGCCACAAGCTCTCGATGGCGCTGCTGATCGGCGGCGTGTCGATGGGCGACCAGATCAAGGCGCTGGAAAAGGGCGTCGACGTGCTGATCGCCACGCCCGGCCGGCTGATGGACCTGTTCGGCCGCGGCAACATCCTGCTCACCGGCTGTTCGATGCTGGTGATCGACGAGGCCGACCGGATGCTCGACATGGGGTTCATCCCCGATATCGAGGAAATCTGCACCAAGCTGCCCAAGCAGCGGCAGACGTTGCTGTTCTCGGCGACGATGCCGGCGCCGATCAAGCGGCTCGCCGACAAGTTCCTGGAAAACCCCAAGACGATCGAGGTCGCGCGGCCCGCATCGACCAACATCAACATCAAGCAATGGCTGGTCCCCGTCGCCGGCACCGCGTTCAAGAAGCGCGAGGCGCTGCGCCGGCTGCTGCGCGGCGACGACGTGCGCACCGCGATCATCTTCTGCAATCGCAAGACGACGGTGCGCGAGCTCAACAAGAGCCTGAAGAAGCACGGCTTCCAATCGGGCGAGATCCATGGCGATATGGAACAGCCGCAGCGGCTCGCCGAGCTCGACCTGTTCAAGTCGGGCAAGATCAATATCCTGGTGGCGAGCGACGTCGCCGCGCGCGGGCTGGACATCAAGGGCGTCAGCCACGTCTTCAACTTCGATGCGCCCTGGCACCCCGACGATTATGTCCATCGCATCGGCCGCACCGGCCGCGGCGGCGCAACCGGCGTCGCCTATACGCTGATCACCGCCGAGGATGCCGAGAACATCCAGAATATCGAGAAGCTGACCGGTCAGACGATCGACCGGCTGGACCTGGGCGATGCGCCGGAGGCGGAAGCCCCCACCGCCGTCGCCGAGGAACCACGCCGCGCGCGTCGCGAGCGCAGCCGCAGCGACCGTCCGCGCCGCGAGCGCGAACCCGAGCGGGAGGCCACGGCCGACCAGCCGCGCAGCGAGGCACGCGGTCGGCCGCATGCCGCCGCCGAGCGCAACGACGATCGCCGCCGCCCCCGCCACGCCCCGCGCGACCAGCAGGACGGGCCGGACGAAGGCTGGAACGGCCCGATCCCCGACTTCCTGTCGGTGTCGTTCGGCCTGCGCGAGCCGGCCGACGCCTGACCGGCGACGCGTCGATGATCGAACGGGTGCCGCCCCAGCCTGCGAGCCTGGCCTCGCCCTGCGTCAACGTCTGCACGCTCGACGCGGCGACCGGCTGGTGCCAGGGCTGCGGCCGCACGATCCGCGAAATCTCCAACTGGAGCGCCAAGCCCGCCGACGAACGCCGCGCCATCCTCGCCGCGCTGCCGCCGCGCATGGCGATGCTGCGGGAGCGGTTGGCGGGCTGAAGCACGATGCTTCCGGGTTGATCCACGCGCGCCGTTTGCCCTGAGCTTCGAAGGGCTTGAGTCGCACCGTGTTTCGACAAGCTTAGCACAACAGCGCCCGACGGCATTACGCGCCGCCAAGGCTCCTGGGCGGCCGCAATCCCCAGTTCCCGTCTGGCCGCTTACCCTTCCTGCGCCGGGATCAGCGCATCGTCGATCGCACTTGCCCGTGCATAAGCCGGGCGGTCGGCGAGGCGGGCGATATAGGCCATGACTGAGTCGCTCTTCGGCAGCAGGCCGAACTGGGTGTACCACATCGCCGACGAGCCGACATACACGTCGGCGGCGGTGAAGCGGTCGCCGGCGATATAGGGGTGACGCGCCACCGCCTCGGCAAAGACGCCTGCGACGAGATCGAAATGGCCGTAGCCCGCCATCTGCTGCTGCCGCGCATTGGGTTCGACGCCCATCGACTTGTTGACAATCGCCGCCTCCAGCGGCCCCGCCGCGAAGAACAGCCAGCGATAGTAATCGGCGCGCTCGTCCGCCGTGGGAGCAAGGCCGGCGTCGGGGAACGCGTCGGCCAGATAGGCGCAGATCGCCGCACCTTCGGTCACCACATGCCCGTCGTGGCGGATCGCCGGCACCTTCATCATCGGGTTGATCGCGCGATAGGCGTCGCCCTTCATGCTGGTGCCGTAATCGAGCACCACCGTGTCGTAGGGCGCGCCGACTTCCTCCAGCATCCAGCGGGCGATGCGGCCGCGCGACATGGGGTTGGTGTAGAAGGTCAGGTCCGCCACGGCATGTCTCCCTCGATTCGCTACGAACAAAGGTGGAACATGACGGCGGCGGCGGGTCAAGGCCCGTGCCGGATCAGAGCGTCCGCTTGAACAGGTCGAGCATCCGCCCCCATGCGCGTTCGGCCTGCGGCGGGTTGTAGACCTTGCTGTCGATCACGCACCAGCCGTGCATCGCTCCCTCGTACACCTCGATCTCGGCGGAGCGCTTGGCGGCGGTGAAGGCGTCGCGCAGCGCCGTCTTGTCGCCGGGGCTGCGCGCATCGTCGTTGGCGGCGATGGCGATGAAATAGCCGCCGCGCAGCTGCGGCACGAGGCGGTGCGGACTGTCCGGCTGGTCGGTCACCAGACCGGCGCCGTGGAAGGACGCACCGGCATGGACCCGCGCCGGCACGGCCGCTGCGGTGCGCAGCACCATCGGTCCGCCCATGCAATAGCCGGCGCTGCCCATCGGCCGCTTGGCGTCGACCTCTTTCTGCGCGTCCAGGAAGGCGGCGAACGCCTTGCCGTCCCTCACCGTCGCGGCCGGCGTCAGCGCCGCGCGCCAGGGCATGATCCGCTCACGCACCGCCGGCTGGTCGAACGATTCGCCCGGCTGGACGATCGGCGATGGGGCGGAGCGGTAGAATTGATTGACCACCAGCACCGCATAGCCGCTCGCCGCCAGCCGATCGGCCATGGTGCGGAACGCGGGGCGCAGGCTCATGATGTCAGGCCACATCAGCACCGCAGGGTGCCGGCCATCCGCGGGCGCGGTGAAATAGGCGTCGCAGCGGCCATCCGGCGTCACGATGGCCACATCGCGGCCCTGCACCGGCTTGGCGTCGGCGGCGACGGGCAGCATCATGCCGACACCGACGGCGCCAGCGGCAGCGCCGAACTGGCGGCGCGAGAGATGCGCGGCCGTGTCCTCAGCGGTCAGTTCGTCGCACATCGCCTAGTCTCCCAAAGCTGTGTCAGGAGGTTAGCCGAGCGAAACGCCGACCGCCAGAGGGGGCGGGATCAGCGCTTGAACGGATCCTGGAACAGCGCCGCCGCGGCCGCGGCCGGGTCCTGCTCGCCCGCGTCCACGTCGCGGCTCGCCGCCTCGCGCTCGGCACGCAGCGACGCGATCAGCGCCTCGCGATCGCCCTCCAGCCGGCTGTCGGTGGCGACCGCCTCGTTGCCGCTGCCCTTCGATGCCTTGGCCACCGCCGCGTCGAGTTCGCGCTGGGTGGTAAGGCCCAGGGTCACCGGATCCTTGGGCGTGATGTTGCCGATGTTCCAGTGGCTGCGATCGCGGATCGCGGCGATCGTGGTGCGGGTGGTGCCGATCAGGTTGCTGATCGCGCCGTCGCTGATCTCCGGGTGGTTGCGGATGATCCAGGCGATGCCGTCGGGCTTGTCCTGGCGCTTGCTGACCGGCGTGTAGCGCGGCCCCTTGGTGCGGCGGACCTGCTCGGGGCCCTTGATCATCTGCAGGCGATAGGCGGGGTTCGCCTGGCCCTTGTCGATCTCGTCCTGGGTCAGTTCGTGCGCGCGCACGGGGTCGCGCCCGGTCAGCTTGGTCGCGGCGGTATCGTCGGCGATCGCCTGCACCTCCAGGATGTGGAGGCCGCAGAAATCGGCGATCTGGTCGAACGAGAGCGAGGTATTGTCGACCATCCACGAAGCGGTCGCATGAGGCATCAGGGGCTGGGCCACGGGGGAACTCCGTCCGAAATAAATAGGGCCGCCCCTTACCGGAGCGGCCGTGTCATAGCCTACGATGTACCGTGCGTGTTGCCGAAGGGCAACCCGCACGGCATTTTCCATGGGTCACGTTGACGCAACTGTCACAAATCCTGACTATGGCCGCCGTTCGATCCCCCTAAGCCGTTCACGCTTGGGCGGTTTCGCATGAAAAGGGAGATTTTCGATGACCAAGTTCAAGGGCGCGCTCGCCGCCCTGTCCGGCGCCGCGCTGCTCGTCGCGCCGATCGCTGCCCAGGCGGCGCCGACCGCCGCGCCGGCCGCCAATCCGGCCGCGTCGCTGTCGGTCGCACGTGCCGCCGCGCCGAGCGCGGGCAAGAACAACCTCGGCGCGTCGGTGCCGGGTACCACGCTGATCAGCATCGGCATCCTCGCCGCCCTGGTCGTGGGCGTGCTGGTTGCCACCGGTGGTGACGATTCGGACAGCAACTGATCGTCGTCGCTCCGGCGTCAGGGGAAGGGCCTCGTCACCCAAAGTGACGGGGCCCTTTTCCGTTGGGGTCACACCGTCAGCACGATCTTGCCGACATGGTCCCCCTCCTCCATCCGCGCATGCGCCGCCGCCGCCTGGCCAAGCGGGAAGGTGCGGTCGATCACCGGGCGCAGCCGCCCCGCCTCGACATGCGGCCAGACGGTGCGCGCGATCTCGTCGGCGACCAGCGTCTTGAACGCGGTGTCGCGCGGGCGCAGCGTCGATCCGGTCAGCGTCAGCCGGCGGCGCATCACCTCGAACACCGGGATCGTCGCGGTCGCGCCGCCCTGCACCGCGATCGAGACGTGGCGGCCGTCGTCCGCCAGGCACTGGAGGTTGCGCGCGACATAGTCGCCGCCGACCATGTCGATCACCGCCGTGACGCCCTTGCCGCCGGTGATCGCCTTTACCCGTTCGACGAAGTCCTCGCTGCGATAGTTGATCGCATGCGTCGCGCCGAGTTCCAGCGCACGGGCACATTTCGCATCGGAGCCCGCCGTGACGATGATCGTCAGCCCGAACAGGCCGGCAAGCGCGATCGCCATCGTGCCGATGCCGCTGGTGCCGCCATGCACCAGCACGCTGTCCCCCTCCGTCGCGAAGGCGCGTTCGAACAGGTTGGTCCAGACGGTGAAGAGCGTTTCGGGGATCGCCGCCGCCTCGACCATCTCCAGCCCCTCCGGCACCGGCAGGCACTGGCCGGCGGGCGCGACCGCATATTCCGCATAGCCGCCGCCGGCGAGCAGGGCGCAGACCGGCTGGCCGAGCATGGTATCCTCGACGCCTTCGCCCAGACCGACCACCGTGCCGGCGATCTCCAGCCCGGGGATCGAGGGCGCACCCGGCGGCGGCGGATAGCCGCCCTTGCGCTGGAGCACGTCCGGCCGGTTGACGCCCGCCGCGGCGACGCGGATCAGCACGTCGCCGGGCCCGGGCTGCGGCACCGGCCGCTCGACCAGGCGCAGCACCTCTGGCCCGCCCGGCGCCTCCGGGTCGATCGCCTGCATGACAGTCGGCACTTCGCTCATCCGCAATGCTTCCCCGTTCGTCGCCCGCCCCGCGCGCCTTATTGACATCGCCGGGGCAAGGGTCAACGTTGCACCGCAATGGATGCGGACGACACCCCCTCGCGCGGCCATGACGCTCTGGCCGAGCTGCTGCGGCAGGACCTCGATCCGCTGTCGGTCGCCGAGCTGGAGGCGCGAATCGCCGCGCTGGAGGGCGAGATCGCCCGCACCCGCGCACGGATCGAACGCTCGGTTAACCACCGCGCAAGCGCCGACGCGCTATTCAGGCGATGATCCGCCACCGTATCGGAGGGGCGACACGCCCGATGCCTCCGATGCGCGGCGCGGTGCTTGATGCGGGCGGCCCGGATACCGACATAATCGGCAAGGGCGGCGCATCGCGACCCGGCCCGACTGGAGTAATCTGAATGCCATCCTTCGCACCCGCGCTCGAGACCACGCTGCACAAGGCGCTCGAGGCCGCGTCCTCGCGTCGGCACGAATATGCGACGCTCGAACATCTGCTGCTCGCGCTGATCGGCGACGAACACGCCTCCAAGGTGATGGAGGCGTGCCATGTCGACCTCGGCGAACTCAAGACCACCGTCGCGCATTATCTCGATACCGAACTCGACGCGCTGAAGGTCGCCGCCGCCACCGATCCCTCGCCGACCAGCGGCTTCCAGCGGGTGGTGCAGCGGGCGATCCTGCACGTCCAGTCGTCGGGCCGCGACGAGGTGACCGGTGCGAACGTGCTCGTCGCCTTGTTCAGCGAGCGCGAAAGCTATGCCGTCTATTTCCTGCAGCAGCAGGACATGAGCCGCCTCGATGCGGTCAGCTTCATCAGCCATGGCGTCGGCAAGGGCAGCGCGGCCGCCGAAGCCGCGACGCCCAAAGGCGCCGAGGAAGAGAAGCCGGCAAAGGGACAGGAGAAGGGCAAGACGGAAAGCGCACTCAAGCAGTTCACCGTCGACCTCAACGAAAAGGCGAAGATCGGCAAGGTCGATCCGCTGATCGGCCGCGGGCCGGAGGTGGATCGCACCATCCAGATCCTCTGCCGCCGCAGCAAGAACAACCCGCTGTACGTGGGCGATCCCGGCGTCGGCAAGACGGCGATCGCGGAAGGCTTGGCGCGCAAGATCGTCGAGGGCGAGGTGCCCGACGTGCTCAAGGAGGCGGTGATCTACAGCCTCGACATGGGCGCGCTGCTGGCCGGCACCCGCTATCGCGGCGATTTCGAGGAGCGGCTGAAGGCGGTCGTCAACGAACTCGAGAAGCTGCCGCATGCGGTGCTGTTCATCGACGAGATCCACACGGTGATCGGCGCCGGCGCGACCAGCGGCGGCGCGATGGACGCGTCCAACCTGCTGAAGCCCGCGCTGTCGGGCGGCACGATCCGCTGCATCGGCTCGACCACCTACAAGGAATTCCGCAACCACTTCGAAAAGGATCGCGCGCTGCTGCGCCGGTTCCAGAAGATCGACGTCAACGAGCCGACGATCGAGGATACGATCAAGATCCTCGCCGGCCTGCGTTCGGCCTTCGAAGAGCATCACAGCGTCAAATATACGCCGGATGCGATCAAGTCGGCGGTGGAACTCAGCGCGCGCTACATCAACGACCGCAAGCTGCCCGACAAGGCGATCGACGTGATCGACGAAGTCGGCGCGATGCAGATGCTGGTGCCGCAGAACAAGCGCAAGAAGACGATCACGGCCAAGGAGATCGAGGCGGTGATCGCCACCATGGCGCGCATTCCGCCGAAGTCGGTATCGACCGACGACAAGGCGGCGCTCGAAAGCTTGGAAACCGATCTGAAGCGCGTCGTCTTCGGCCAGAATGCCGCGATCGAGAAGCTCGCATCCGCGATCAAGCTGGCGCGCGCCGGCCTGCGCGAACCCGAAAAGCCGATCGGCAATTATCTGTTCACCGGCCCGACCGGCGTCGGCAAGACGGAGGTCGCCAAGCAGCTGTCGTCGATCCTGGGCATCCCGCTCCAGCGTTTCGACATGTCCGAATATATGGAGCGCCATTCGGTCAGCCGGCTGATCGGTGCGCCGCCGGGCTATGTCGGCTTCGACCAGGGCGGCCTGCTGACCGACGCGGTCGACCAGAACCCGCATTGCGTGCTGCTCCTGGACGAGATCGAGAAGGCGCATCCCGACCTGTTCAACATCCTGTTGCAGGTGATGGACAACGGCCGCCTGACCGACCAGCACGGTAAGACGGTCGATTTCCGCAACGTGATCCTCATCATGACCACCAATGCGGGCGCGTCCGACATGGCGCGCGAGACGGTCGGCTTCGGCAACCTCACCCGCGAGGGCGAGGACGAGCAGGCGGTGCAGCGGATGTTCTCGCCGGAATTCCGCAACCGGTTGGATGCGATCGTGCCGTTCGGCTATCTGCCGACGGAGGTGGTCGCCCGCGTCGTCGACAAGTTCATCCTCCAGCTCGAATTGCAGCTCGCCGACCGCAACGTCCACATCAACCTGGACGATGCCGCCAAGGCGTGGCTGACCGAGAAGGGCTATGACAAGCTGTACGGCGCGCGTCCGATGGGCCGCCTGATCCAGGAGAAGATCAAGCAGCCGCTCGCCGAGGAACTGCTGTTCGGCAAGCTGGTCCATGGCGGCGAGGTGACGGTGAAGATGAAGGACGGCGCGCTGTCGTTCGCGATCGAACCCGCCGCACCCAAGAAGCCGCGGAAGAAGGGCAAGGCGGAACCCGCCGGCGCGGAATAAATCCATAACGGACGGAAAATGGTGCCTTTAGGTCCGTTTCCGTGTTAGCTCGGGTGCGTGACGACACCCGAGCTTCCCCTTCAAAGCAGCGATGATGACGACGGTGACGCCTTGGCGGCGCTCGCCGATGTGCGTGCCGGCCGGCTGGTCGACAGCGACCAGGTCGCAAGGCGCCTCGGCGGATGGCCGTTGGCGATGCTGGACAGCACGGCGGCACCCGGCGCCGCTGCGTTCCGCGCAGCCCGTGATGGCGTCACCCCGGTCACATGGACCGAAAGTGCCGTCGCCGAATGCGAGCGTATCCGTGCGATCCTCGCTGGGATGAACGACGAGGCGGGACAGCGCTTCGCAGCGGTGCTGCTCGCCACGCTCATCCGCCTGATCGTCGATGGTCACTACGGTCCGCCCGGCATCGCGACGATCCCGGTCTTTCCGACGCTGTCGCTGCGCCTTCTCGCCCGGGACGGGCGGCTGATCGTGCTCGATCTGCATCCGACGGCGGCGATTACCTGAATATCCGCCGCCCGCCGTCGGTTCGGCGGCGTACGCGCTCCGGGCTCAAGCCATGGCGCGGGACGGTCGCCTGGAAAGCCGGCGCGACGCTCCGACCCGCATGGCAACGATATATCCATTATTGACCATCATGGTGCCGGCCCGGTAACGCATCGCGTTGGGAGAGCGGCGAATGTTCGGGAAACGGTGGACGGCGGCGGCGATGGCCATCGCGCTGACGGGATGCGGCGGGGGTGAGGCGCCGGTCAGTGCTCCCGCGCCGACTCCGTCGCCCGCGGCTCAGCCGTCGCCTTCGCCCGCCCCGACGTCGAGCGCCGCCTATCCTACGTCCAACGCGCAATGCGTGGCAGGCAGCTGGGCGGTCGTCGCGCCCGATCCCAACGACGGCGTCAACCGCGACATGCCGGTCCGCTATCAGACGGCGCATTTCACGTTCCGCTGGTACGACGGCGTGGCCGACGAGGCAGCGGCCAAGGCGGCCGGTGACCATCTGGAGATGGTCTGGGGCCAGTTCATCACCACGCTCGGCATGCTGCAACCCTCCTGCACGCTGACCGCGAAGCGCAAGGTCAACGTGTTCGTCGGTGCCGGCTACGGCCTGTCGGGCGGCATCGATGGCGCCGGCAATCCCGGCATGTGGCTGGGGCCGGGCGGGCTGCGCGATCATTGGGGGCTGGCGCATGAATTCGGCCATGCGCTGCAGGGCGGCACCGGCGGATTGCAGGATTCGCCGTTCACCGGCTGGCTGTGGGAGGATCATGCCAATTGGATGACCCACCAGCTGCCCGAATTCCGTGGCGACACGCATTGCTCGGTCTTCCAGGTCAACTACCCGCATCTGTATTACGGCACCACGCGGATGCGCTACTGCAGCTGGCAGTTCCTCGAATATATCAAGGACCTGTACGGGTATCAGGCGGTCGCCGACATCTGGAACAAGGCGCCGCGCCATGGCGACGCCGGCCAGCGCACCGCCGATCCGCTCGAAGTATTGATGACGAATCAGGGCTGGACGCTGGCCCGGCTGAACGACGCGTTCGGCGACTGGGCGATGCGCAACGCCAATTGGGACTATACCAATCCCGACGGCAGCGATCAGGGCATCGTCTATCGCCGCAACTATGGCGGCTACGAGCCGCAGGCGAACGACCGCCTGTTGCGCTCGACCATCCTCGATCCCATCGATCTCGCCGCCCGCCGCTTCGCGGTGCCCGCGGAATGGGCGCCGCAACGCTGGGGCTACAACATCGTCCGCCTGCACCGCGATGCCGGCGCCACGAGCGTGACCGTGGATTTCCGCGGCGTGGTGCAACAGGCGCCGGCGACGACGACGCTGCCGGGCTTGGACAACGAGCCGGCGGCGGTCGACCAGCCTTCCTCCGACTGGCGCTGGGGGATGGTCGCGGTCGGCAGCGACGGCCGCAGCCGCTACACGCCGCTGCAACGCGGCGCGGACGGCCGCGCGACGCTGGCGGTGCGCAGCGGCGATACCGGTCTGTACCTGATCGTGATGGGCACGCCGACCAGCTTCCACCACATCCGCTGGGATCAGCCCTATTACTCGCTCTATCGCTATCCCTGGATGGCGCAGTTCACCGGCGCGTTGCCCGAGGGGTATCAGCCGAACGCGCCGACGCTGGTCGCCAACGGGCACCGGCATGCCAACGGCGGCGGCTGGGTCGCCGCCGATGCCAGCGTCGATGCGAGTGCATACGTCGGCCCCTATGCCCGCGTGCTGGCCGGCAGCGTGCGCGGCAATGCCCGGATCGAGGATCATGCCGTCGTCTATGGCGGCACGGTGCAGGACCGCGCGCGTGCGTCCGGCCTGTCGGTGATCCGCGGCAACACGCTGCTGCGCGACGATGCACGTACCGCGACCACCTTCCTGGGGATCGGCGAATACGAGCAGGGCATCGTCCTGTCCGGCACCGCCCGCTTGATCGGCGATGTCGAGGAACGCGGTGTCTCCGCGGCGAAGGGCGTGTTCTACGGCATCGTCCTGGGCGACACGGTCACCAACCCGCGGGCCGGCGCCGACCTGACCGCGCCGGTGCCGGAGGTGACGGCGGCGCCGGACTATCGCTGGCGGCCGTAGCGCCGCCGGCGTCAGCCCCGGGCGGCCGGGAACCGCGGCGCACCGGCCAGCGCCGCCACGGCGACCCGCGTCGGCGTCGTCAGCCGGTCGGGCAACGCATCGAGGGCGAACCAGACGGGACCTTCATGCTTGTCGGGCTCGACGTTGCGCGGGCTCCCGGTGAAGGAGCGGACCAGATAGACCGGCGCCACCCAATGCGTGCCCGCGCTCCGGTCGATCTGGTCGACGAAGCACAGCAGCTCGGCCGCACCGACGACGATGCCCAGTTCCTCCGCCACCTCGCGCCGCATCGCCGCTTCGGCGGTTTCGAACAGGTCGATCTTGCCGCCGGCAAGGCCCCAATGGCCCGCCTCCGGCTCACGCAGGCGGCGCAGCAGCAGGATGCGTTCGTCGGCGACGATCGCCGCGCCGCAGCCCGCCCGCGGTTCCGTCCCAGTCGCCGTCCCAGTCGCCATGATGCCCCCGCTCGCCCGGATGGCTGCGATAGCGTTTACCAAAGCTTTGGACAAACCGCGCTAAAACCAACGTCATGCCGAACGGGTCCATCGTCGGGCGCGGCCTTGCCGTCCTGCTGCTGCTGCTGCTGGCGAGCCTGTGCGCGACGCCGGCCGCCGCCGTCGGCACCCCGCTCGCCGTCTGCATCCTGCCCGCCGCCGCGGGGCAGGCCCCTGCCGCATTGTTCGCCGCCCCTGCCCGCTTCGATTGCACGCGCAAACAGACCGATTACGGCACCGGCGATTTCTGGGTGCTGTCGCAGCCGCTGCCCGGCGGCGTCGGCCAGGACACGCTGCTGCGCCAGGCGAGCCTGTGGCAGGATCGGGTCACGCTACACGTGCTTTACGCCGATGGCGCCATCCGCCGCACCGGCTTCGACAGCGTCACCGCCGGCCGTCACCTGCAACTGGGCGCGGTCGTGCAATTGCCGCTGCCACGCCACCATGCCCGCGCGGTGCGCCTGCTGTGGCGGGTGGAGGGCTCACTCAACCGCCGCGGCATCCTGATCGGCCCGACCATCGCCAGTCCCGCCGCCGCCGCACGTGCCGAGATCGAGATGGCGGCGCTCTATGCGGCTTTCACGGGCATGTGCCTTGCACTGCTGATCTACAATCTCGCGCTCTGGGCGGCGCTGCGCCAGGCGTTCCAGCCGGCCTATTGCCTGATGGTGCTGAGCCTGCTCGGCTATGCCTTCACCTCGTCGGGGCTGCTCGGGCAGCTGACGGGAATCGACAACAACGACCGCCAGCGGCTGAACTACGTGCTGCTCGCCTGGTCGGCGGCAGCGGCGGTGGTGTTCGCGCGCGCCTTCCTCGAACGGCGCGTGTTCGACGGCTGGCTGCGCCCATACAGCACGGCGGTAATCGCCTGCCTGCTCGTCGCGACGGGCAGCTATGCGCTGTTCGCCCCGCACTTCGCCGCGATCACCGATACGCTCAGCACCGCCGGCTATCTGCTGGTGCTGACGCTGCTCGGGCCGGTGCTGTTCCGCGCCTGGCGGCGGCGCAGCAACTTCCTGTGGGTATTCGCGCTCGCCTGGGGCGCGCCCGTCGCGATGGCGGGGGTACGCGTGCTCGCCGCGTTCAACCTTATCGGCTGGCAGCTGTGGATCGACAATTCCACCCTGCTGGCGATGGCGCTGGAGGCGGCGCTGTCGTCGCTCGGCGTCGCCTATCGTATCCGCCTGCTCAGCGTCGAGCGCGACGTGGCACGCGAACAGGAGATCGCCGCCCGCCTGCTCGCCGCAACCGATCCGCTGACCGGCCTGCTCAATCGCCGCGCCTTCCTGGACGATGCGATCGGCCGGGCGGGCGAGCATCAGCTGGTCCTGGTTGATATCGACCATTTCAAGAGCATCAACGAAACCATCGGCCATGACGGCGGCGACGAGGTGCTGCGCGTGATCGCCCGCGCGCTGCGGGCCTCCGCGGCACCCGATGCGCTGGTGGCGCGGGTCGGCGGCGAGGAATTCGCCATGCTCGCCCCGCGCGAGGCGCCGCTCGACGCGCGTGCCGTGCTCGACCGCTTGCGCATGGAGCGCATGCCCTTCGACCTCACCGTCACCGCCAGCATCGGCACCTGCGTCGGCCCGCTCGCGCGCGAAACGGACTGGAAGGCGATGTACCGCTGCGCCGACCGCGCGCTGTTCGAGGCCAAGGCCGCCGGTCGCGACCGCGTGCGCAACGGCGAGACACTCGCACACGCCGCCTGACCGGTTGACCGCCACTGGCGGGGCGAACCGGTATATGCTACTGGGTCGCCACGAAAGGGAGCGGCATGACGGACCGTCGGAAATGGGCAATCGCGGCGCTGACCGCCGTGGCCATCGTCGCCATGCGTCACCCGACGCCCAATATCCGCCTGCTTACCCATGACATCGGCGATCCGCGTCCGCACCGCGTCCAGGCGGCGGTCGACCTCGGCCTCGTCGGCGTGTCGGTGCTCTACACCTGGACTGCACGATAGGGAACGCACGATAGGGACTGTGCGATAGGCTCAGCCTCACCGTCAGCCGAACACCGTCTTCAGGTTCATGAATTCGTGCAGGCCATAAGGCCCCAGTTCGCGGCCGTGGCCTGACCGTTTGATCCCGCCGAACGGCGCCTCGGGGCTGGACGCGAGCATCGCGTTCACCGCGGTCATCCCTGCCTCGATATCCCGTTCGAACCGTTCGCGCTCGGCGGGGTCGTTGGTCCACACCGACGATCCCAGGCCGAACGGCACGTCGTTGGCGAGCGCGATCGCCGCGTCGATGTCCGCGGCCCGGAATACCATCGCCACCGGGCCGAACACTTCCTCCTGCGCCGCCGGATGATCGATCGGCACGTCGACCAGCACGCCGGCCGACATATAGGCGCCCTTCCCCGGCAGCGCCTCGCCGCCGAACAGCAGCCGCCCGCCGGCCTGCTGGATCGCCGCCAGCTGGTCGAGCGTCGTCTGCCGCTGCTCCTCGCTCGACAGCGGCCCCATGTCGGTGTCCGCCGCCATCGGATCGCCCGCCTTCACCGCGCGCATGGCCGTGCAGAACCGGTCGAGGAAGGCGTCGTAGACATCGGCATGGACGATCATCCGCTTGGCGCAGATGCACGATTGCCCGCTATTCTGGACGCGTGCCGTCACCGCCTGCTCCACCGCGCGGTCGAGGTCGGCGGAGGGCATGACGATGAACGGATCCGATCCGCCGAGCTCCAGCACCACCTTCTTGAGGTGGCGCCCGGCGGCCTCGGCGACCTTGATCCCCGCGCCTTCGCTGCCGGTCAGCGTCACCGCGACGATGCGCGGGTCGGCGATCAGCGCATCGACCTTGTCCGACCGGATGGCGAGGTTCTGGAACAGGCCCGCCGGCGCGCCGGCGGCGACGATCATCCGCTCGACCGCCGCACCGCAGCCCTGCGTCAGCGAGGCATGCTTGAGCATCCCGACATTGCCGGCGAGGATCGTCGGCGCCGCGAAGCGCACCACCTGCCAATAGGGGAAGTTCCACGGCATCACCGCCAGCACCGGCCCCATCGGCAGCCAGCGCGCGGTGGCCGGGCCGGCGGGCGTGTCGAAGGTGGCAGGGGCCAGCATCCCCGGGCCGTTCTGCGCATAGTGGCGGAACGCGGCGGCGCATTTCTCCACCTCGGCCAGCGCGGACTTCAGCGTCTTGCCCATTTCGCGCGTCGCGATCTCGGCCAGTTCGCGGGCGTTCGCCTCGAACTGTTCGGCGATCCGTTCGAGCAGCGCGGTGCGCTCGTCCAGCGTCGTCGTCCGCCACGTGCGATAGGTGGAGGCGGCGCGCGCCAGTCTTTCCTCTATCTCGGCGGCGGTGAGTTCGGGGATGCTGGCGCCGGGCCGGCCGGTCGCGGGATCGATACTGGTGAACATCGCGCCCGAACGCATGGGCGGGGCCGCGCGATCCGCGTTCTTGCGCCTCGGCAGCCCGTGCCGCATAGCGCGCACATGGATACGCCGATCGAGAGCCTGTCGTTCGAAGACGCACTCAAGGAACTGGAACGCATCGTCAGCCGGCTGGAAAGCGGCGAGGCGACGCTGGATGAATCGATCGGGCTCTACGAGCGCGGCGACCGGCTGCGCCAGCGCTGCGCCGAACGGCTCGATGCGGCGCAGGCGCGGATCGAGGCGATCCGCCTCGACGGCGAGGGCAAGGCCGCCGGCACCCGCCCCTTTGCCGCGGGCTGAGCCGGTGACGACGCCGCTCGAAGACGCCCTCGCCCGCATATCGGGCGATATCGACGCCCGCTTCGACCGGTTGCTCGCCGTTCCCGACGATCCGCGTGCCGACCTGTATCGGGCGATGCGCCATGCCGCGATCGGCGGCGGCAAGCGGCTGCGCCCGCTGCTCGTCTGCGCCACGGCCGACCTGTTCGGCGTTGCGCGCGATTGCTCGGGCGATGTCGCCATGGCGGTGGAGGCGATCCACGTCTATTCGCTGGTCCACGACGATCTGCCGGCGATGGACGACGATGACCTGCGCCGCGGCAAGCCCACCGTCCACAAGGCGTTCGACGAGGCGACCGCCATTCTGGCGGGCGATTGCCTGCATGCCCTCGCCTTCGAGATCCTGGCCGATCCCGCGACGCATCCCGACCCGTTCGTCCGCGCCGATCTCGTCCTCGAACTGGCGCGCGCCTCCGGCCCTTCGGGCATGGCGGGCGGGCAGATGATGGACCTCGTTGCCGAGCGTACGACGTTCGACCTCCCCACCGTCACCCGGCTCCAGCAGATGAAGACGGGCGCGCTGATCGGCGTGTCGGTGGAACTGGGCGCGATCCTCGGCCGCGTGCCGCCGGAGGGGCGGCTCGGCCTGCGCGGCTATGCGCACGACCTCGGCCTCGCCTTCCAGATCGCCGACGACCTGCTCGATGCCGAGGGGGACGAGGCGGTCGTCGGCAAGGCGCTGCGCAAGGACGGGGCGGCGGGCAAGGAAACGTTCCTGTCGCTGCTCGGGCTCGAGCGCGCGCGCGAACAATGCCGCATGCTGGTCGACCAGGCGGTGCAGCACCTGCACGGCTACGGGCCGGAGGCGGACGTGCTGCGCGCGGTCGCCCGCTACGTCGTCGAACGGGATCGATAAGGGGGCAGCGATGGCAGAGCGGATCGGCGTCTATCCCGGCACTTTCGACCCCATCACCCTCGGGCACATGGACATCATCCGCCGCGGCGCCAAACTGGTCGACCGGCTGGTGATCGGAGTCACGACCAATCCGTCGAAATCGCCGATGTTCAGCCTCGACGAACGGATGGCGATCGTCCGGCGCGAGGTGGCCGATATCGCCGGCGCGGTCGACGTCGTCGCCTTCGATTCGCTGCTGATGGACTTCGCCGAGCGCGAGGGCGCGCGGGTCATCATCCGCGGCCTGCGCGCCGTCGCCGATTTCGAATACGAATATCAGATGGCCGGCATGAACCAGCAGATCAATCCGCGGGTCGAAACCGTCTTCCTGATGGCCGACGTCGCGCTGCAACCGATCGCCAGCCGGCTGGTGAAGGAGATCGCGCTGTTCGGTGGCCCGATCGGCAAGTTCGTGACCCCGGCGGTATGCGAGGAAGTGGTCGCCCGCGTGGCGGTGCTGGGCCGCAAGGGAAGCTGAGCGTCCGCTTGCTGCCGGGTGGCCCACCCAACGTTCAGTTTGGTGCAATCGCGGATTTGCTCTAAGCCCGCGCGGCATCACCTTGTTTGGGAATCCCATGCGCCCGTTCGCCCGTCTGTTCGCGTTTCTCGTCTGCCTGACCGCCACGCCGGCGCTCGCCCAAACCGCCCCGGCGCCCGCACCTGCACCTGCCCCGGCCGAAGCGCCTGCCGCGCAGACCTCCCCCGCTCCCGCGCTCACCGAGGCGGCAGCACCTGCGCAGGCCGCACCGGCGGCGGCGACCGATCCCGCAGTGCGCGCCACGCCGCCGCTCATCACCGACAAGGAAAACCTCTGGCTGCTCGACCTGTCGGACGGCGGACGGGTGACGATCTGGCTGCGCCCCGATGTCGCGCCCAAGATGGTGGAGCGGATCAAGACGCTGACGCGCCAGCATTTCTACGACGGCCTGCTGTTCCACCGCGTCATCGACGGCTTCATGGCGCAGGGCGGCGATCCGAAGGGCGACGGCACCGGCGGCTCGACGCTGCCCAACGTGCCGGCCGAGTTCAACTATCTGCCGCACGTCCGCGGCGCCGTATCGGCCGCGCGTGCCGATGACGAGAACAGCGCCAACAGCCAGTTCTTCATCGTCTTCCAGCCGCGGCTGAACCTCGACAAGAAATACACCGTCTTCGGCCGCGTGCTGGACGGCATGCCCTATGTCGACGCGATCCAGCGTGGCGAGCCGCCCTCGGACCCGACGCGCATCCTCCACGCCTATATCGCCGCCGACAATCCGCCGCCCTACACGCCTGCCGCCGCGCCAGCGCCGGTGACGCTCGGCGCGCCGGTGACGCTGCCGGGTGCGGGCCCGGCGGGCAAGGCCGCGCCCAAGAAGGCGCCTGCCAAGAAGTGAAGGTCGATCTATTCGATTTCGTGCTGCCGCCGGAGCGTATCGCGCTTCGGCCGGCGGTACCGCGCGATTCGGCACGGCTGCTGGTGCTCGACGGCGCGGCGACGCGCGACCTGACGGTAGGCGACCTGCCCGGCCAATTGCGCGCGGGCGACTGCCTGGTCTTCAACGATACGCGCGTCATCCCGGCGCAGCTCGAAGGACGGCGCGGCGATGCCACGATCGGCGCCACCCTGCACAAGCGCGAAGGGCCGCGGCGCTGGCGCGCCTTCATCCGCAACGCCAAGCGGCTGCGCGACGGGGACCTGGTGGATTTCGGCGCCGGCGTCACCGCAACGGCGAGCGACCGTGCCGAGGATGGCAGCTTCGCGCTCGATTTCGCCGGCGACGAGTCGGTCGAGCTGCTGCTCGAACGCGCCGGCCGCATGCCGCTGCCGCCCTATATCGCCGCCAAGCGCCCGACCGATGCGCAGGATGCCGACGATTACCAGACGATGTTCGCCGCCGAACCGGGGGCGGTCGCCGCCCCCACCGCGGCATTGCATTTCACGCCCGATCTGGTCGCCGCCCTCGCCGCCGCGGGGATCGGCCACGAGACGCTGACGCTGCACGTCGGCGCCGGCACCTTCCTGCCGGTGAAGGCCGAGGATACCGCCGATCACCGCATGCACGCGGAATGGGGCCGCATCGATGCCGCCACCGCCGACCGGCTCAACGCGGTGCGCGCCCGTGGCGGCCGGGTGATCGCGGTCGGCACCACCTCGCTCCGCCTGATCGAAAGCGCTGCGCTCCCCGACGGCACGATCGCGCCGTTCGAGGGCGACACCGCCATCTTCATCACGCCCGGCTACGCCTTCCGCGGCATCGACGGCCTGCTCACCAATTTCCACCTCCCCAAATCCACCCTGTTCATGCTGGTATCGGCGCTGATGGGGCGGGAGCGGATGCAGGCGGCCTATGCCCATGCCATTGAGAATGGCTACCGTTTCTACTCCTACGGGGACGCCTCGCTGCTCTTGCCGTGACGGGTCGTCAGGCGGCCCGGCGCGGCCGTCGTCGTTCGCCGAGGTCACGTGCGAAACGGGCGATGGCGTCATCCAGCGGCAGCAGCGGTGCGCAACGCGTGCTGGCGAGCCCGGCATAACGCGGGCGCGGCGCGGCGAGCCCCAATGAGGCCGTCGGCACCGCCTCGATCGCGCAGGGATCATGGCCGAGCGCCACCGCGACGCGGGTGGCGAAATCCGACCAACTCACGGTGTCGGCGCCGGCGAGGTGACAGATGCCTTCCATCCCGTCGATCAGCAGGTCGAGCGCGGCATCGACTAGCGCCGGTACGAAGCTCGGGTTGATCATCTGGTCCGCCGCGGCGCGGAACGGGTGCCCTGCCGCCAGCGTATTCGCCACCGCCATCGCGAAATTGTGGGGATCGTCGGCGGAGAAGAAGGCGGCGGTGCGGATCACCAGCGCGCCAGGCAAAGCGGCGCAGCCTGCCTCCATCGCCGCCTTGCTGCGGCCGTATACATTGCATGGCGCGGGCAAATCGGCCTCCACGTGCGGCCGGGCTCCGTCGCCGTCGAAGACGAGGTCGCTCGAAAAGCCGAGGCTGGCGATCCCCGCGTCGGCGCAGGCACGGGCGAGCGCGATCGCACCCACGGCGTTGACGCGGTGGCACGCCGCCTCCTCCGCCTCCGCTTCGTCCACCCGCACCCAGCTGGCGGCATTGACCACGCCCCAAGGCCGCAGTGCGCCAAGCGTCGCGGCAATCGCCGCGGGCCGTTCGAGATCAATCGTCTCGCGCCCGACCAGGCGATGGACGATGCCGCGGCGCTGGCAGGCGCGGGCGAACGCCCGGCCCAAGGTGCCGGTGACGCCGCAGATCAGCAACGGCCGGTCCTTCCCCTCCCCGCGCAACCCGCCAGGCGATCGGGCCGGATGGGGCAGCGGCGGATAGGACAGCCGATCGGGTCGCCGCCACCATCCCGCCGCCCGGACCACCGGATGCCGCGCCGCCTCCACGGGCAGGCCCTGCCATAATCCGGCAAGCGCCGTGGCACGGGGCACGCCGGTGGCGACATCGAAGACGCCGGGCTCGTAAGCGCCGGGGCGGGTCAGCAGGGTATCCCAGCCGTGGCTGCCGAGCAGCGACCAGGCCGTCACCGCCCGCACCTCGACCCCCTCCGCGCGCAGGGCGATGCAGCTATCCCACGCCTCCGCCGCCCAGCGCAGCTGTTCCTCGCGGGTGCAGCCATTGTGCACCTCCGTCACCGCGAGCGGCGTCCCGTAGCGCTGCCACGCCTCGCGCAGTGCGCCGGCGAGGCCCGGCGGCGGCGGGTCGAGCACGCGCACCGCCTCCACATCGGCATAGGCGCGGCGCGTATTGCCGCCGTGGGTATGCGCGGGATAGCGCTGCAGCCGGTGATCGAGGAAGCGGTCGCTGGTGAGATAATGGTTCACGCCCACCACATCGGGCGGGCACGGATCGTCGGCGATGGCGCGCAGGCGGTCGCCGAGCCCGTAACCGGCAAGGCGCTGCCAGAGCGGATGGTGCGGCGTCACCCGGCCGAACAGCAGGTCCCAGCCTGCCCAGCGCCGCAGATTGTCGAACGCTGCCTGCTCGCCCAGCATCGTCGTCGCATAGGTGCGGCCGAGATCGTCGGTCTGGATCAGGCGCGCGGCGGGCTGCACGTGCCGGATCGCCCGCATCGCATGCCGGGTGCCGTCCACCTGGTTGAGCAGCGTGCGCCAGAACAGCCCCTCGTCGCGCGCATGCGGATACCAATGGCCGTACAGCGCCGCGAAGCGGGCGGTGGTCAGGGGTTCGTTGACCGGGGTCCAATCCTCGATCCACGGATAGCGCGCGGCGACCTGCGCGGCGTAATCGCCCAGGCCGCTCGCGAAGCCGTCGTCGAGCAGATGGGTGTGCGCCGGCCCGCTGCCGTGGTGGACCAGCCCGGCGATCGGCCGGATGCCCAGCGCGCGCAGTCGATCGAGCCGCGCATCGGTCCAAGCCCAGTCGGGCGTGACGCCGTCTGGCATCACCCGTTCCCACACTATCGGGTAGCGCAACGCCGCCAGTCCCATCTGCGCGAACAGGTCGAGGTCGGCGATCCGATCGTGGTGGCCGCTCAGCCGCACCTGATCGCCGAAGCCCGCGGCGGTCCGGTTGACCGTGCATTCCACGCCGCCCCACAGTTGCAGATCGTCCATCCGCGCCTCCCGCCCGGTCAACGGCCCCATCCCGGCAACGTTCCCGGGAAGTGACTAATTTACATTGTAAATCAATATCTTATGCGGAACTTGCCAAAGCGGCGGTGTGTTTCCCCTTGGTAAACAGCGATGAAGAGGGAGCATCCGTGACCGCCCAGCAGCCGACCGCCGCCCACCCGGATACGCCCGTCTACCATCATCGCGCGCGATCGACGCTGATCTGCTTTAGCCATCTGCGCTGGGCCTTTGTCTTCCAGCGTCCGCAGCATCTGATGACGCGCTTCGCCGCGAGCCAGGACGTGCTGTTCTGGGAAGAACCAGAATACCGTCCCGGCCCGCCCGCATTGCAGCACCGCACCTGCCCCGACAGCGGCGTGGTGGTCCTTACCCCGCAGCTCGATGCGGCCGCGCGGGAAGATGAGGACATCGTACTCGCCGCGCTGCTCGATGCCGAGCTGGCGGGCGTGAAGGGCGATGTGATCCGTTGGTACTACACGCCGATGATGCTGCCCTTTTCGGACCATGTGCCGGCCGCCTGCATCGTCTACGACTGCATGGACGAACTGGCCGCGTTCAAGGATGCGCCGCCCGAACTGCTGTCCCGCGAGGCGCGCCTGCTCGAACGCGCCGATCTGGTCTTCACCGGCGGCACCAGCCTGTACGAGGCGAAACGCAACCGCCATTCCAATGTCCACGCCTTTCCTTCCAGCATCGATGCCGCCCATTTCGGCCGCGCGCGTGGCATGCCCGCCGAGCCGGAGGATCAGGCCGCCTTGCCCCGCCCGCGGCTGGGCTTCGCCGGCGTGGTCGACGAGCGGATGGACCTCGACCTGCTCGCCGCGCTTGCCGATGCGCATCCCGACTGGTCGCTGGTCGTGATCGGCCCCGTGGTGAAGATCGCGACGAGCGACCTGCCGCGCCGCGCGAACATCCATTACCTCGGCGGCCGCCCCTATGCCGCGCTGCCCGACTATATGGCGGGTTGGGACGCCGCGCTGATGCCGTTCGCGATCAACGCGGCGACCCGCTTCATCAGCCCGACCAAGACGCCCGAATATCTCGCCGCCGGCCTGCCCGTCGTCTCGACGCCGATCGCCGATGTCGTACGCCATTACGGCGACCTTGCCGGCGTGACGATCGCCGACACGGCGAATGCGTTCGTCGCCGCCTGCGAGGCGGCGCTCGCCCTGCGTGCCGGCGATACCGGCTGGCGCGATGCGGCCGATGCGCAGCTGGCGCGCGGATCGTGGAGCAGTACCGCGCTCGAGATGACGGCGCTGATCGAGGCGGAGATCGCCGGCCGCCACCGCCACGAGCCCGTCGTATCCCCGGTCACTTGGCCGCCGCAGCGGGCGCATTATGACGTGATGGTGGTCGGCGCGGGCTTTGCCGGCGCGGTGATGGCCGAGCGCATCGTCGCCGATGGCGGCAAGCGCGTGCTGGTGGTCGACCGGCGCCCGCACGTCGCCGGCAACGCCTACGACCGGCACGATGCGGCAGGCATCCTGATCCACCAATACGGGCCGCACATCTTCCACACCAATTCGGGCGAGATCTTCGACTATCTGTCGCGTTTCACCGCGTGGCGGCCCTACGAGCATCGGGTGCTCGCCGATGTCGACGGCAAGCGCGTGCCGATGCCGATCAACCGCACCACGCTCAACCTGCTCTACGGCCTCGACCTGGCCAGCGATGCCGAGGTGGAGGCGTTTCTGGCGAGCCGCGCCGAGCCGGTCGATCCGATCCGCACCTCGGCGGACGTCGTCGTGTCCAAGGTCGGGCGCGAACTCTACGAAACCTTCTTCCGCGGCTATACGCGCAAGCAATGGGGCATGGACCCGTCGGACCTCGACAAATCGGTCACTGCGCGCGTGCCGACCCGGACCGGCACCGACGACCGCTATTTCACCGACAGCCATCAGGCGATGCCGGCGGACGGCTTCACCCGGATGTTCGAGGCGATGCTGGATCATCCCAACATCGACCTGCTGCTCGGCGTCGATTATGCCGAGGTGCGCGAGGCCTATCCACACGACCATCTCGTCTTCACCGGCCCGATCGACGAATATTTCGGCTATCGCTACGGTCGCCTGCCCTATCGCTCGCTGCGCTTCGAGCATCGTACGCTGGACGTCGCGCAGCACCAGCCGGTCGCCGTCGTCAATTATCCGGACGAGGCGGTGCCCTACACCCGCGTCACCGAATACAAGCATCTGACCGGCCAGGTCGCCGATCGGACCAGCGTGACCTACGAATATCCCAGCGCCACCGGCGATCCCTATTACCCGATCCCGCGCGACGAGAACCAGGCGCTCTACAAACGCTACGAGGCGCTGGCGCTGGCCGAGCCGCACGTCAGCTTCGTCGGGCGGCTCGCCACCTACCGCTATTACAACATGGACCAGGTCGTCGGGCAGGCGCTGGCCACCTGGCGGCGGCTGAAGGCGAGCTGGGCAGAGGCCGCGCCGTCCGAGGCGGTGATGGCGGCCAGCCCGCACGCGGCTTGAACCGGCGCGGCTGATTGCGCCCACTGGCGGTCGGGCGGCCATGCTGGCACACCGGTGCCATGCTGCTCGCCCTCCTCCTCCAGGCTGCCATCCCCGCGACTCCCGCCGTCCCCGGCCAGCCGCCGGCGACCTTCGTCGTCGAGCCGGTCGGCATGGCCATCGCCGGCTTCGACAGCGATGGCGATGCGCGCACCAGCCGCGCCGAGCTGGAGGCGGGCGTCCGGCGCAGCTTCGCCGGCGTCGATCCGGGCAAGACCGGCGCGGTCGGCTATATCGCCTTTGCCGACTGGGCGGAGCGCTGGCTGGGGGACCGCAACGCGCTGCCGAGCCCGTTCGAGGTGGATGCCGACGGCGACAATCGCATCACGCTCGCCGAACTCGAAGCGGCTTTCGCGCGCATCTTCGCCAGACTCGATGTGGATCGCGACGGCTTTGTCAGCCGCAAGGAACTGCTGACGATCCGTGCCACGGCCGGCCGCACGCTGGGGCCGCCGGGCAAGCGCAAGCGTTAGCCGCCGCCGATCCCCTCGATCACGATGCCCGTGCCGTCGCAGGTCGGGCAGCTGCCATCGTCGATCCGCCCGCTGCCGTTGCAGCGCGGGCAGACGTTCTCGCCGGTGCCGGGCGTGCCGGCGGGGGCCTGATCCCCCGGAACCATCGAAGGGCTCGCCATAGGCTGGGTCATCGTCTCATCTCCTTCGCGCGTCCAACGCTCGACACCGCCCCCAGGCTTCGCCAAAGCGCGGCGGATCATGTCCGTATCCTCATCCCCGCGCTTCGCCTTCACCATCGCCGCCACCGACGGCCGCGCCCGCACCGGTCAGATCGCCATGCAGCGCGGGGTGATCCGCACGCCCGCCTTCATGCCGGTCGGCACCGCCGCGACCGTGAAGGCGATGAAGCCTGCCGACGTGGCGAATGCAGGTGCGGACATCATCCTCGGCAACACCTATCATCTGATGCTGCGCCCCGGCGCGGAGCGGGTGGCGCGGCTCGGCGGCCTACACCGCTTCATGGGCTGGGATCGGCCGATCCTCACCGATTCGGGCGGCTATCAGGTGATGAGCCTCGCCGACCTCACCAAGCGGTCGGAAGAGGGCGTGTCGTTCAAGTCGCACCTCGACGGCACGCGCCACCTGCTCAGCCCGGAACGCTCGATCGAGATTCAGCGGCTGCTCGGCAGCAACATCGTCATGGCCTTCGACGAACTGGTGCCGACCACCTCGACGCGCGAGGTGCAGGCGGCGGCGATGGAGCGGTCGATGCGCTGGGCCAAGAGGTCGCGCGACGCCTTCGATGCAGGCGGCGCCCATGCCGCCGACAATGCGATCTTCGGCATCCAGCAGGGTGCGCTCGACGAGGGATTGCGCAAGGCCTCGGCCGATGCGCTGATCGATATCGGCTTCGACGGCTATGCCGTCGGCGGGCTGGCGGTCGGCGAGGGGCAGGCGGCGATGTTCGGCTGCCTCGACTTCGCGCCGGGCCAGTTGCCCGCCGACAAGCCGCGCTACCTGATGGGCGTCGGCAAGCCCGACGATATCGTCGGCGCGGTGGAGCGCGGCATCGACATGTTCGACTGCGTGATGCCGACCCGCTCCGGGCGGACGGGGCAGGCCTTCACCCGCGACGGGCCGATCAACCTGCGCAATGCCAAGTTCGGCGAGGACCAGGGGCCGCTGGATCCCGAATGCGGCTGCCCGGTGTGCGGCACCTGGAGCCGCGCCTATATCCACCACCTCGTCCGCGCGGGCGAGATCCTCGGCGCGATGCTGATGACCGAACACAACATCTGGTTCTACGAAGCCTTGATGGCGGACCTCAGGAGCGCCATTGCAGGCCAAGCGTTGACCTCGTTCGCCGACGCGTTCCGCGCGCGATACCAACGGGCCAAGGGAGAGTGAGCATGTCGGACCAGCCCAACGAGATCCTCGAAGCCGCCGCCGCCGCCAAGGCGCAGCAGGACGCCGTGGCCAAGACCAAGGACCCGTCCACCAAGAGCCACTGGCCGATGCGCATCATCGGCGTCGGCATCGGATCGGCCGCTGTGGCGGCGGCGGTGCTGTTCGCCAATTCGGGGAAGAAGAAGGACTAAGGGAAATAACGCCCTTCTTCCGTCATCCCGGCGTTCGCCGGGATCCATGGAGGGGATGGGACAAGCGTCGGCGCGCGCCACTGGTCGCCCGCATCCGTGAATACCGGCGTTCGCCGGGATGACGATATCAGGATGCGCAGGTCGTAACGATTGACACCACCTCCAACCTCCGGTTCAACCGCGCGCATCCTTTCCGCCAGAGCCGGAGCCGAAAACCCATGCGCCTCGTTCGTGCCGCCCTGATGCTCGGGGCCGCGCTGCTGCCTCTCGCCGCCACCGCCCAGACGGCGCCTGCACCCGCTCCGGACGCCGCCACGGTGAAGCCGATCGCCTATACCGAGCGCACGCTCGCCAACGGCCTGCGCGTCTATGCGCTGCGCGACACCAGCACGCCCAACGTCGCCGTGCAGGTCTGGTACGATGTCGGGTCGAAGGACGATCCCAAGGGGCGTTCGGGCTTCGCCCACATGTTCGAGCATCTGATGTTCAAGGCGACGCGCAACCTCGTGTCCGAACAGATGGACCGGTTGACCGAGGATGTCGGCGGCTACAACAACGCCTCCACCGGCGACGATTACACCAACTACTACGAGGTCGTGCCGGCCAACCACCTGCAACGGCTGCTGTTCGCCGAGGCCGACCGGCTGGCGAGCCTGGTCGTCGAGCCCAAGAGCTTCGCCAGCGAGCGCGACGTGGTGAAGGAGGAACTGCGCCAGTCGACGCTGGCGCGGCCGTACGGCAAGCTGTTCTCCACCTATCTCTCCGCCGCCGCCTACACGACGCATCCCTATGCGCGCTCGACGATCGGCAGCATCGAGAATCTGGAAGCGGCATCGATCGATGACGTGCGCGCCTTCCACGCGACCTATTACCGGCCCGACAATGCGATCCTGGTGGTCGCCGGCAATTTCGATCCCCAGCAGCTCGACGCCTGGGTCGACCGCTATTTCGCCGGCATCAAGCGGCCGACCACGCCGATCCCCCGCGTGGCCGTGACCGAACCCAAGCGCACCAAGGCGGTGAGCTACACCGTCTACGAACCCAACACGCCGCTGCCTGCGGTCCTGATGAGCTGGCACGTTCCCGCCGACCGCAACGCGGACATCCCGGCCCTCACCGTGCTCAACACCATCCTGTCGACCGGCGAGAGCAGCCGGATGTACGAAAGCCTCGTCTACCGCGACCAGCTGGCGCAGGATGCCTCCTCGTTCCTCGACAGCAAGCAGGGGACGGGCAACCTCGTCGCCTATGCGATCCTGGCGGGCGGCAAGACGGTGGACCAGGGCGAGGCGGCGCTGAAGCGTGAGATCGCCCGCTTCCGCGACACGACCGTCAGCGCCGCCGAACTGGCCGAGGCGAAGAACGAGATCCTGACCGCGGCGATCAAGAGCCGCGAAACGGCCGAGGGCAAGGCGCGCATCCTCGCCCAGTCGGTCATCATCGATGGCGATCCGCGCGCCGCCGATCGTCAGCTCGCCGAGATCGCGCGGGTGACCGCCGCCGACGTGCAGCGCGTCGCGCGCACCTATCTGCAGGACAGCGAATCGGCGACGATCCGCTACCTGCCCGACAGCGCCAAGCCTGCCGGCCAGAGTGGCGACACGATCGCCGTCGCGCAAACGGTCCGCACCGAGCCGCTGGCCGCGCCGGCGAACATCGCGATCGTCACGCCCGCGCCCGAGGGCGAGCGGATCCAGCCGCCCGCGCCCGGCGCGCCGGTCAAGGCCAACCTGCCGCAGCCGGTCGAGACGCGCCTCGCCAACGGCCTGCGCGTCATCACCGTCGAACGGCACGACCTGCCGATCGCCACCGCCTATCTGGTCGCGACCGGCGGCGAGGTGCTCGATCCGGCGAACCGTTCGGGCGTCAGCAGCCTCGCCGCGACGCTGATGACCAAGGGGACGACCACACGCTCGGCGACGCAGATCGCGCGCGAGGTCGAAAGCCTCGGCGGATCGATCGGCGCGGATGCGGCGAGCGAGGGCGGCAGCGTTGCGGTGACGGTGAAGTCCGATCAACTCGCGCCGGCGATGACCATCCTCGCGGACGTGGCGACGCACCCCGCCTTCGCGCCCGAGGAACTGGAGCGCGCCCGCGCGCAGCAGGTCGATGCGGTCACCGTCGCGTTCAAGAACCCCGCGCAGCTAGCCGCGCTGGTCGCCGATCGTGCGACCTTCGGTGCCTCGCCGTTCGGCGCGCCCGGCAGCGGCACGCCCGCTTCGCTGAAGGCGATCACCCGCGGCGACGTGACCGCCGCTTATGCCCGCACCTGGCGCCCGGATCGCGCGGCGCTGATCCTGGTCGGCGACGTGACGCCCGCGCAGGCACGCAGCCTTGCCGAGGCGCAGCTCGGCAACTGGCGGGCGCCTGCCGGTGCCGCCGCCGCACTGCCCGCCGCCGGTGCCCTGCCTACGCCCCGAACGGTGGTGGTCGACATGCCCGGCGCGGGCCAGGCCGGCGTGGTGGTCGAGCGGCCGGCGATTCCGCGTTCGGACGCGCGCTATTACCCGTTCGCGGTCGCCAACACCGTGCTCGGCGGCGGCTTCTCCTCGCGCCTCAACCAGGAGGTGCGGATCAAGCGCGGCCTCGCTTACGGCGCGAGCAGCGGCATCGACGCGGCCCGTACAACCGGCAGCTTCGCCGCGCGCACCCAGACCAAGAACCAGACCGCGGCAGAGGTGGTCGCGCTGATGACCGCTGAAATGGCGAAGATGGGGGCAGCGCCCGTGCCGGAGGCGGAACTGGCGACGCGCAAGGCGGTGCTGGTCGGCAATTTCGGCCGCACCGTGGAGACGACCGGCGGCATCGCCGACATCCTCGGTGAGTATGTGCTCGATGGCGTGCCGCTGGGCGAGTTGCAGAGCTACACTGCCAAGGTGGAGGCGGTGACTCCGGCAGCGGTCCAGTCCGCCGCTGCGACCTTGCTCGATCCCAAGGCGGCGAGCGTGGCGGTGGTCGGCGACGCCAAACAGTTCATCGCGCCGCTGAAGGCCGCCCGCGCCGATGCGGAGACGCTGACCGAATCGCAGCTCAACCTGGATAGCCCGACGTTGCGGTAACGGGCGATTGCCTGCCGGCCCGCAACGCGCCGCTAAAATCCTAACTACGCCCCGCTCCGTCCCACGCCGGGACGGGGCGGAATCCCCGGCGGACGGTATGTCGCGTTTGCGCTATGCGGCGGCCATGCGGGTGCCGATGCAGACGATCCGGACGATGACGCGCGTGTGGCTGTCGCTGGTCGGGCTGGGCCTGATCCTCATCCTCGCCCTGTCGACCGCCGCCGCCTGGCGGGCGATCGTCGCGCACGATGCACCCGGCGGGCCGCCGCTGCCGGCCGCCACCGGCTACGAGGTCGAGGAGCACTTCCCCGGAGCGGCGCTGCTCTACGCGAACGCCGCGCCCGACCCCGCCGTCGACACGGCCGCGCCCGCACAGGGCGTCACCGGCACCGCCGCGCTACCCGCGCTGCCGGTGTCGGCGGCCGCCGCGAACGCCGCGATCCGTGCCGATGCCGGCATCGCCGCCGCCGCGCCCTTCGCCACCCGCTTGGCCAGCACGCTCGATCGCGACCGTGCGCTCCAATGCCTGACGGCAGCGATCTATTACGAGGCGGCGTCCGAGCCGGATGCCGGCCAGTCCGCGGTGGCGCAGGTGATCCTCAACCGCGTGCGCCACCCCGCCTTTCCCGCCACCGTCTGCGGCGTCGTCTATCAGGGATCGGAGCGCGCCGGCTGTCAGTTCAGCTTCGCCTGCGACGGGGCGATGGCCCGCATCCCGTCGCGCACCGCATGGGCACGCGCGGCACGCCACGCCGCGATGGCGCTCGCCGGCTATGTCTATGCGCCGGTCGGTCTGGCGACGCATTACCACACCTATGCGGTGACTCCGGCCTGGAACCGCGGCCTGGTGCTGACCGACGTGGTCGGCGCGCACCTGTTCCACCGGTGGAAGGGCTTCTGGGGCACGCGTGCCGCCTTCGCGCAGGTCTATCGCGGCGGCGAGCCCCTGCCCGGGCCGCATGCTCCTCCCGCCGCACCGGCTGTCACGCCCGCAGCCACGCTGATCGCCGCTGCCGCGCCTCTGCCCGTCGCATCGGCTCCGGTGACCCGCGCCCCTGACATGCCTCCCGGCCATGCCGACAGCGGCAGCCCCCTCACCAAGCCGCAGCCCGACAGCCTGCCCCCCGCCGCGACCGTGCTCGACAAGTGGAAGGATTCGGGCAAGCCGCTGTTCTGACCCCACGCGGGATCTATCGCGCGTTCTTCACATAGCGATCGAACCACGCGACGGTCCGGCGCCGCACGTCGGGTTCGCCGGGCACGCAATGGCCCGCATCCGGATAGATCACCAGGCTGACCGGCACGCCATTGTCCTTCAGCGCGTGCCACCATTCGATCGATTGCGTCGGCGGCACCTCGATATCGCGTTCGCCGACGTAGATGAAGGTCGGCGTCTTCGCCTTCTTCGCCTGATACACCGCCGACACGTCCTCATAGGCCTTCATGTCGTCGTACATCGTCTTGCCGAAGAACGGCAGCATCCACTGGTCGATGCCGTTGGTGCCGTAATAGCTGACCCAGTTCGACAGGCCGGCACCCGCGACGATGCCCTTGAAGCGGTTGGTCTGGGTGTTGGCCCACATCGCCATGAACCCGCCATAGCTGCAGCCGCTGAGGCCCAGGCGATTGTCGTCGATCGGCGCGATCCGCTCCACCGCATCGATCCCGGCGAGGATGTCGCGCAGGTCGCCGCCGCCGAAATCGCGCTTGTTGGCGGCGGTAAACGCCTCCCCCTGACCGAAGCTGCCACGGGGATTGGGCATGAACAGATAATAGCCCGCCTTCACCATCTCCGCGATGCCCGATTCGGGTGCCACATAGGTCGGCATCGACACCGCCGACGGCCCGCCGTGCACGACGGTAATCATCGGTGCCTTGCCCTGCGCGGCCTGCGATGGCGCGATCAGCCAGCCCTGGACGTCATAGCCCTCGTTCTTCCAGCTGACGCTGCGCGCATTCACCAGCGCGGGCGCGGCATCGTTGTCGTGGGTGACCTGACGCACACTGGCGATCGGCCCGGCGTAGATGGCGGGGGCGTGGCTGAAATCCTGCACCACCGCCGCGGCGATGCGCCCGTCGGCGGAGAACACCGCGCGGCCATCGCCGGCGGAGGCGGTCGCGGGCTTGGCGAAGCCGGGGACGACGGGCTGCCCCGGCGTCAGCGTGCCGAACTGCACCCGGTCGCCCGCCACGGTGACCGTGCGCAGGCCGCCCCGTGTCCAGGCGATGGTGGTGACGGTGGATTTCGCCCCCTGGGTCACGTTGCGCGGATCGCCTCCGGCGAGCGGCACGGTGAACACGTCGCCGCCGATCGAGCCGAAATCGCTCATCAGCCCGCCGATGTAGGCGACCGTCCGGCCATCCGGCGACACGCGCGGCTGGTTGATCTGCGTGGTCGGTCTGGCGATCTGTCGGACGGCGCCGCTCTGCGCATCGATCGCGTCCAGCGTCGCCACCCACCAATTGGCATCGCCGTTGCCCAAGGCCGTCGTCGCGACGAAGCCGCGGCTGTCCGGCGTCCAGTCATATTCGTAGACATAGCGGCCCGCCGGAGACAGCGGCGTCACCACGGTCGTCGTGCCCGCGACGTCGAACACGGCGAGCCGCTGTTCGTCGTTCTTCTCGCCGATCTCGCCGACCATCCGCGCGCCGACCTGGGTCGCACCGGGCTGCTTGGCGGCGCCCAGCGTCACCAGCGCCGCGATCCGCTTGCCGTCGGGCGACACGCGCGGCGTCTGGACGATGCCGTCCACCGTCGCGACGGTGCGGGCGCCCTTCGCGTCGGCATAGAACAGGGTCGTGCCCTTTGCCGCGCCCCGTGCCAGGAACACGATGTCGCCGTTCGGCGCGAACGTCGGATTGCTGTACGAGCAGGTCTCGCACGGATCGATCGTCCGCAGCACGCGCCCGTCGGCGACGCTGCGCACCGTGACGAGGCCACGGCCGCCGGCATATTCGACATCGACGATCCGGTCGCCGGCCGGAGCCAGCGCCAGCCCGGCATAGGAGCGCAGATCCTGCGCGACGGCGGGCGCGGCGGCGGCAAGCAACAGGGCGGCGGCAAGGGTCAGGCGCATCGGAACTCCGGCATGAGACGGTGTATCACCTTAGCGGCTGCCCATGTCACCGCAAGCGGAACGGCGCCACCATCCCGTCCGTTGATCCGCCATGTTGCGATGGAGCCGACAATGAAGGACGATATCAAGCCGACGACCGAAACTGACAGCCCCAACCTGTCGACCGAGCATCAACGCCCCGGCGATGCCCGCCGCCCGAGCGAGACGCTCGACAAGGGCCAGCCCAAGGGCGAGACGATCCCGCGCAAGTCATCGCTGCTCGATAACGACTGACACCAAGCGACGATGCGGCGGTCGGGAGGGAAGCCGGCGCGACGGAAGCCGTCTGGCCTGTCCGGCCCGCTTACCACTCCTGCTTGCCCTGAGCTTGTAAGGGCCGCCACCCACAGGCACTGCGTCCGAAGGAACCGAATACCTTTCGACAAACAGTCAGGCGTCGGCAAACGCCTGACTACTCGGCAATGCCTCCCGGGCGATCGCATATGGCTAGGACGACTGCCGGGCTCGGGCGAAGGGGGATACTACCCTATGATTCTTCGTCACCCCGGACTTGTTCCGGGGTCCACCGTGCCGCAAAACCAATAGCGTATTGGTGTGCGGCACGGTGGATGCCGGACCAAGTCCGGCATGACGGAATGTCAAAGAACACCACCCCGGATCCAGAGAGCCCATGTGCGATAGCCCTACGGGCGATCGGGGTTCGGATTCACCTACCGGCAGCGCACGTTGTTACGGTCGACCGAACGGCCGACCGCAGCGCCGGCCGCGCCGCCCAGCAGCGTTCCGAGCAGGCCCGAACCACCCGGCGCGATGATGTTGCCGAGCACGCCGCCTGCGACGCCGCCGACGATCAGGCCGGTGGTGCCGTCGTTGCGGCGGCAGTAATATTGCCCGTTCTCACCACGGTAGATGCGATCGCGGTTCGACAGGCGACGCTCGCGATACCGGGCATTGTCGACATAATAGCGGTCGGCATAATAGCCGCCATAGGCCGGATCGACCCGATCATAATCGTAGGACGAATAGCCCCGGTAGCGGCTGTCGCCGCCGTAGGTGGCGCAACCGCTCAGCGTGGCTGCCGCGGCGATGGCGATCAAGGGTGCACGCATCGGATCCTCTCCTGATATGGCTCAATGATCTGGAGAATGCGCGCGCACCCAATTGGTTGCGCCATGGAAACGACGATGGTTCAGGCCGCGCCCGTCGCCTCGCTGAAGCCGCTGCCGCGATCGGCGACCAGCGTCGGCGCGGGGCCGGTGGCGGGGCGCAGCGCCTCCTTCCCCTCGTCGGTCGGCACCGCGGTGGGATCGGGGCGGAACGCCTCGACCGCACGGGTATCGTTGCCCGGATGGGCATCGCCCATCAGGTCGGTCGGCACGTGCTCGGCGGCCGGATTGGCGGGACGCTCCTCGAAATGCTTGTCGGTTTCCGCCATGCCGACGGGCGCCGCCGCCATCGTCGCCGGACGTGGTGCAATCGGGCTGGTCGTGCTGTCGCCGGGAACCGCGCCGACGCCGGAGCCAGCGCTGGACCCGGCATCGTCCGACCCGCTCCCGCCCTTGCGCGGGTTGGGGCCAAACGCCGCCGCCGCCGCGGTCCAGGCCGCCGCGCCGGCGACGAAAGCACCGAGGCCGAAGCCGATCTTCTTGTAATCCATCATCATTATCCCGGTCTGCTGGCTTTGTCCTGCCCAACGGCAGGGCTCCGCCAGGGTTCCGATCAGCGCCTGGGCGATGGCCGGGGCGGGCATCCACCGGCTGGTTCGCCGCCCAGACGCACCGATCGCCAGCCGGTGTCGGCGACGGGCGCGATCTGGCAGCGGCGCAGCTGGAACCGCACCTTGCGCGCGCCGAAATCGAGCGAGACGCGGCGGAAATTGGCCATCAGGTCCGTTCCCAGCATCATCGCCGGCGTGTCACGCAGCCCGAACAGGGCGAACGGCGGCAGGTCGGCGAACCCGACGGCGACGTTGCGCATGGTGATGCTGCCGACGCGCATCTCCGGCACGATCGCCAGCGGCACCACCATCGTCTCGCCCGTCACGCTGACCAGCGTCGCCGGCACCATGTCGGGCGGTGTGCGGCGGCGATACAGGGCGTCGCGCAGCGCGAGATTGCCGATGGTCAGCTGCGATCCGGTGTCCACCACCGCGCGGATGCCGACCCAGCCGGCGCGTGCCTGGGTCAGGATCAGCTGCCCGCCACGGCGGCGCGCGGTGACGACGATCTCGTCGGCGCGCACCTGTACCGGACGACGCGTATCCTCGACCGTGATCGCATTGGTTTCGAAATCGAGCATCAGCCGCTGCCCGCGCAACGCGTCGATGCCGATCAGCCCGCGGGCACCCAATGCGCTTTCGGGCAGCACCGGTGCCGCGATATCCTCCACCACGCTGCCGCCGATCCCCAGCCGCGCGATCATGGCGGTGTCGCGACGGCTCGACCCGGCCATGCCGTGCAGCATCACGGACCGCCCCGCCGGCAGCTGAAGGGCACGCGCCAGCCGCTCGCCGATCACCGAGCGATCGGCTCCGCTGTCCACCACGAAGCGGTACGGCCCGCGGCCGTCCACCGTCACCCCCACCGCCATGCGCGTGTCCAGCTGTTCGCCGGCGATGCTGTCGCCCGTGATCTCCAGGGCATCGTCGATCTGCGCTTCGCCCGGCGCGATCCGCGGCGGCGTATCGGGCACGCGCTGCGGCGGCCGCGCCGCGCCCAGCGACAGCACGCCGGCAAGCCAGACGAGGCGCCACGCGACCATGGCCGATCGTAGCACCGCCCGGCGGCGGACGCCAACCGGCGCGCCGATGGTTACCGCGTCAACCGGCTCAGCAGCGCCGCGACCTCCGCATCGCGAAACGGCTTGGCGATGGCCGGGCACGCGCGAAACCGTTCGGGCAGGTCCTCCGCCCGATTTGCCGTGATGAAGGCGAAGGGAACACCGTCCGCCGCCAGCCGGTCGGCCACCGGATAGGAGAGGTCGTCCGCCAGCCGCACGTTGAGCGTCGCCGCATCGGGCAGCTCGGCGAGGCCGTCCAGCAGCATCAGCGCCGCCTGCACGGTCGCCACCGGGCCGATCGCCGTGCCACCTGCATCCTCCACCACGTTGCGCAGATGCTCGGCGAGCAGCCATTCGTCCTCGACCACCAGCACCCTTTTTCCCTGCAACACGCCGGCCCCGTCCACCTCGACACTCCATCGCCACTGAAAAACCCGGCCACAACCGCCAGGCGGCAACAGCGATCCCGCCGGATCAAGTCCTTGGCCCGATCGAGCCAAGCCGTGCATCGATCCATCGCGGCTTTGGTTTGGACGCCCCCCGCCCCGCCCCCTACCCAGCATGGCGAGACCCGCGTCGCAGCGACGGCGCCGACAGGAGAGACAGCCAGTGACGACGATGAGCCCCGCCGACATGGCGCGCCACCTGGGCGGCGGCCTGCTGTCCTTCCCCGTCACCCATTTCGACGCCGACGGGCAATTCCTCGAAGGGCCGTATCGCGAACATTGCGCCTGGATGCTCGGCCACGAGCTGACCGGCCTGTTCGCCGCCGGCGGCACCGGCGAATTCTTCTCGCTCACCCCGGCCGAGGTCGCGACCGTCGTCGCTGCCGCCGTGAAGGAGGCGAACGGACGGCTGCCGGTGATCTCCGGCTGCGGCTACGGCACCGCGATCGCCACCGGCATCGCCCGCGACGCCGAGCGCGCGGGCGCCGACGGCCTGCTGCTCCTCCCTCCCTATCTCGTCGGCGCCAAGCAGGAGGGGCTGGAACGGCATATCGAGGCGGTGTGCCGCGCCACCGGCCTCGGCGTCATCGTCTACAACCGCGACAATGCGGTGGTCGACGACGAGACGCTCGCCCGGCTGTGCGAGCGCAACCCCAATCTCGTCGGCTTCAAGGACGGCGTCGGCGACATCGAGCTGATGACCCGCATCTATGCGCGGATGGGCGACCGGTTGACCTATATCGGCGGCCTGCCGACCGCGGAAACCTTCGCCACGCCCTATCTGACGATGGGCGTCACCACCTATTCCTCGGCGATCTTCAACTTCATGCCCGAATGGGCGCTCGCCTTCTACAAAGCGGTGCGTGCCGACGATCGCGCCGAGGTGCTGCGCCAGCTGCGCGATTTCGTGCTGCCCTATATCACCTTGCGCAACCAGGGCCGCGGCTATGCGGTATCGATCGTCAAGGCGGGCATGCGCATCGTCGGGCGCGACGCCGGCCCGGTCCGCTCGCCGCTCACCGACCTGTCGCACGACGAGCACGAGCGGCTGCGCGTCCTCATCGAACGGGTCAATCCGCAGGCCCTCGCCGCCGCGGCCTGACCTTTCGTCATTGCGAGCGCAGCGAAGCAATCCAGGGCGTCGCGCGTGGCTCTGGATTGCTTCGCTGACGCTCGCAATGACGGTGATTGCTACTGCGTCAGCCCCTTCTAGGGTGTAGCCATGTTCGAACTCAGCCAGCTCCGCTGCTTCGTCGCCGCCGCCGAGGAACTCCACTTCGGCCGTGCGGCGCAGCGGCTCAACATGACGCAATCGCCCTTGAGCCGGCAGATCCAGCTGCTCGAGCGCATCCTCGACGTGACGCTGCTCGAACGCACCAGCCGCAACGTCGCGCTCACCCCTGCGGGCCGCGTCTTCCTGATCGAGGCGCGGCGCATCGTCCGGCTCGCCGAAAGCGCGCAATTGTCCGCGCGCCGCGTCGCCAAGGGCGATGCGGGCAAGGTCGCGATCGGCTTCACCGCGGTGTCGGGCTACAACCTCGTGCCCCAGATCGTCGCGCAGGCGCGCGCGGCCCTGCCCAACATCGATCTCGAATTGCGCGAGATGGTGACCACCGATCAGGTCGATGCGCTGCTCACCGGCCTGATCGACATCGGCTTCATCCGCCCGCCGATCACCCGGCAGGAATTCGACACCGCGCTGGTGCTGCACGAACCCCTGGTCGTCGCCCTGCCGGCGGGCGATCCGCGTGGCGCCAAATCGGTGCTGGAGCCCGCCGACTTCGACGGCCAGCCGCTTATCATGTATGCGCGGCAGGGCGCGGGCTATTTCCACGACATGCTGATCCGCCTGTTCGACGAAGCCGGCGTCAGCCCGCACTACGTGCAGCACGTGACTCAGATCCATTCGATGCTCGGCCTCGTCCATGCCGGGCTCGCCGCGGCGATCGTGCCCGAATCGGCATCCGGCCTGCACCTGATGGACGTGCAATACCGCCGCCTCACCACCGAGCCGGAACGACCCGTCGAACTGTTCATGGCGTGGCGGCGCGACAATCATAATCCGGCGCTGCCGCCGATGCGGCGCCTGTGCACGGAGATGGCGGGATGATCGATCGTCGCAGCCTCCTCGCCGGCATCGCCGCGCTGCCGGCCGCGGCGGCGCGCGCGCGGGGCGGCGATCCGATCGCCACCACCCGGCATGGTCGCGTGCGCGGCCTGCGCGAGGACGGCGTGCTGGTCTTCCGCGGCATCCGCTACGGCGCCGACACCACGCCGCGCCGCTTCCGCCGCGCCGTGGCACCGCAGCCATGGCGCGATATCGCCAATGCCACCCGCTACGGTGCCGCCGCGCCGCAGACGCGCGCGGACGAGGCGACCAGCGAGGATTGCCTGTTCCTCAACGTGTGGACGCCCGCGCTCGACGCCGGGCGTCGGCCGGTGATGGTCTACCTGCACGGCGGCGCCCACGCGCACGGATCGGGATCGGACCCGCTGTACGACGGCGGCCGCCTCGTCCGCCGTGGCGACGTGGTGGTGGTGACGCTCAATCACCGGCTCGCCGGCCTCGGCTACGCCTATCTCGCGCAGGCCGGTGGACCGGCGGAGAGCGGCAACGTCGGCAACCTCGACATCGTCCTCGCGCTGCAATGGGTGCGCGATTCGATCGCCGCGTTCGGCGGCGATCCGAACCGCGTGATGATCTTCGGCCAGTCGGGCGGCGGCGCCAAGGTGGTGACGCTGATGGCGATGGCGGAGGCCCGGCCGCTGTTCCACGCCGCCGCGACGATGAGCGGCCAGCACGTCACCGCCGCCGGCCCGAACCACGCCACCGCCCGTGCCCGCGCCTGGATGGCGAAGGCCGGCGCCCGCGACGCCGCCGAACTCGCGACGCTGCCGGTCGGCCGGCTGGTCGAGGCGATGGCGATGACCGACCCGCTGGAGGGCAAGGGCGAGATCAGCTTCACCTCGACGCTCGACCACCGGCTGCTCACCCGCCACCCCTTCTTTCCCGATGCCCCGCGCGAGGCGGCACATATCCCGCTGGTCATCGGCAACACGCATGACGAGACGGCGCTGTGGATCGAGCCGATCCTGAAGCGCGGCGACACGACATGGGCGAACCTGCCCGAACGGCTGCTGGCGCAGATGACCAAGGATGTCGGCGTCGACCATGTCATCGCGCGCTATCGCCAGCTGTACCCCGAACGGACGCCGGGCCAGATTCTGCTTGCCGCCTCCACCGCCGGCCGGTCGTGGCCCGGCCATCTCATCCAGGCGGAGGAGCGGGCGAAGATCGGCGCGCCGACGTGGATGTACCAGCTCGACTTCCCCGCGCCGGAAGCGGGCGGCGTGCTCGGCGCCTTCCATTCGCTCGATATCGGCCTCGTGTTCGACAACACCCGGCTGCCCGGCGCCCGCACCGGCAACGACGCCGGTGCGCAGGCGCTTGCCGGCCGGATGGCGGATGCCTTCATCCGCCTCGCCCGCACCGGCGATCCCAATGGCGGCACCCTTCCCGCCTGGCCGCATTACGACCTTGCCCGCCGCCCGACGATGATCTTCGATCGCCGCGTCCGCGTGGAGGACGATCCCCGCCGCGAGGAACGCCTGCTGTTCGCGGTCGCACCCTATATCAAGCCGGGCGGCTGACGATCTTGTCTACCTGACCCGGACGCCATATACTGACACAATTGTCAGTAAGGAATCGAGTCCGATGGCGAAGCTTCCTCCCTTTCCCGGCACCACCGGCAAGCGCGCCTGGCGCACCGCTTTCGGCGCGCTGCGCAAGCTGCTCGCCAATGGCGACGATACGACGCAGGTGTTCCGCATCATGCGCGCGCTCAACGTCGGCGATACCGCGCAAGCCTATGGCCGGCTGCTCGCGACCAGCGACGGCGGGCGCATCGCCTACGAGCGGCAGGAACTGGCGCAGCGTTTCTCCGACCGCGCCTGGGTCGACGGCTTCGCCCCCGGCACGGTCGGCGCCGCCTATCGCGACTTCCTCGACACCACGGGCTATTCCGCCGATGGCCTCGTCGAGGTGAGCCGCATCGACCCGAGCGATACCGACGTCGTCCACCCCTATGCCTGGATGGGCCGGCGGACGCGCGACGTGCACGATATCTGGCATGTCCTCACCGGCTACAAGGCGGACGAGACGATGGGCGAGGCCTGCCTCGTCGCATTTTCCTATGCGCAGACGCGCGGGCTCGGCTGGGCGTTCATCGCCGGCGGTGCGGCGCTGAAATCGCTGCGCGCGACCGGCGGCACGCTGTTCGCCAAGGCGGTGCGCGAAGGCTATCGCAACGGCAAGCGCGCGGCCTGGCTGCTCGGCGAGGATTACGAGGCGCTGATGCACGAACCGCTCGATGCCGCGCGCCGGCGGCTGCGGATCGCCGACCCCGTGCTCTACCGGCAGGCACAGGTCGCGCTCGGCGCGCAACTCGCCTCTTATGCCTCCGCGCAAAAGGAACAGGCGCAGGCGAAGGCGGCACTCGCCTAACCCCTTGCGATGCTGCTAGGCGGAGGCGCAATGCTGTCGCGCCTTCGCCTCACCGATTTCCGCAACCATGCGGGGCTGGTGCTGGCGCCCGGCCCCGGCTTCGTCGTGCTGACCGGCGAGAATGGCGCGGGCAAAACCAACGTGCTGGAGGCGGTGTCGCTGCTCGCGCCCGGCCGCGGGCTGCGCCGGGCGGCGCTGTCGGACATGCAACGGCAGGACGGCCCCGGCGGTTTCGGCATCGCCGCGACGCTGGCGGCGGCTGGCGGCGACGTGGAGATCGCCACCGGCACGCTCGCGGCCGCGCCCGAACGCCGCCAGTTGCGCATCCAGGGCGCGGCCGCCACCGCCAACACGCTCGGCGAATGGCTGACGGTGTTATGGCTGACCCCGGCGATGGATCGGCTGTTCGTCGAACCGGCGGGCGAGCGTCGCCGCTTCCTCGACCGGCTGACGCTGGCGCTGGTGCCGGCGCATGCCCATCATGCCGCCCGCTACGAAGCGGCGATGCGCGCACGCAACCGCCTGCTCGGCGCCGAGGACCCCGCCGACCCCGAATGGCTGACCGCGCTGGAGGCGCAGATGGCCGAGCATGGCGGCGCCATCGAGGCGGCACGGCGCGACACGGTGGCGGCGCTCTCCACCCGGCTCGCCGACCAGCCCGACGGCCCCTTCGCCCGCGCCGCGCTCGCACTGCAGGGATGGAGCGGCGATGCGGCGCGACTGTCCGCCGAACTGCGGCAGAACCGCGCCCGCGACGCCGCCGCCGGCCGCGCGCTCGCCGGACCGCATCGTGCCGATCTCGCCGTCACCCACCTCGGCAAGGGGCAGGCCGCCGCGCTCGCCTCGACCGGCGAACAGAAGGCGCTGCTGCTCGGCATCGTCCTCGCCCATGCCGAACTGGTCGCGGAGCGCACCGGCCACGCCCCCGTCCTGCTCCTCGACGAAGTCGCCGCCCACCTCGACCCGCTGCGCCGCGCCGCCCTGTTCGACCGCCTCGCCGGCCGCGGCCAGGTGTGGATGACCGGCACCGAACCCGCCCTGTTCGCCGCGATCGGCGACGATGCGACGCGGTTGGCGCTGGGCTGACGGTGTTGTAAGACGGCCTGGACAGGCTGCCCATTTCGCTTTCGTTACAGCGTGCCAATCCCTATATCGTGCGCCATGGCAGAACCCCAGAATGCGAACGAATACGGCGCCTCGTCGATCAAGGTGCTGAAGGGCCTCGACGCGGTGCGCAAGCGGCCGGGCATGTATATCGGCGACACCGACGACGGATCGGGCCTCCACCACATGGTGTTCGAGGTCAGCGACAATGCGATCGACGAAGCGCTCGCCGGCCATTGCGACCGGATCGACATCCAGCTGAACGCCGACGGATCGGTCAGCGTCACCGACAACGGCCGCGGCATCCCGACCGGCATCCACCCCGAAGAAGGCGTGTCGGCGGCCGAGGTCATCATGACCCAGCTCCACGCCGGCGGTAAGTTCGAGAACACCAGCGACGACAATGCCTACAAGGTGTCGGGCGGCCTGCACGGCGTCGGCGTGTCGGTGGTCAACGCGCTGTCGGAATTCCTCGACCTCACCATCTGGCGCGATGGCGAGGAGCATTACATGCGCTTCGCCCACGGCGATGCGGTCGCGCCGCTCAAGGTCGTCGGCCAGGCCGAAGGCAAGAAGGGGACGCGCGTCACCTTCCTCCCCTCGCCCGCGACCTTCAAGATCACCGAGTTCGATTTCGACAAGCTCGAACATCGCTATCGCGAGCTCGCCTTCCTCAATTCGGGCGTGCGCCTGTTCCTCACCGACGCGCGGCATGACGAGCCCAAGACGGTCGAACTCTATTACGAGGGCGGCATCGCCGCGTTCGTGAAGTGGCTCGACCGCGCCAAGACGCCGCTGTTCCCTGATCCGATCGCGATCATGGGCCAGCGTGACGAGGTCGGCATCGACGTCGCGCTCGAATGGAACGACAGCTATTACGAAAACGTCCTCGCCTTCACCAACAACATCCCCCAGCGTGACGGCGGCACCCATATCGCCGCGTTCCGCGCGGCGCTGACCCGCACGCTCAACAATTATGCGGAAAAGTCGGGCCTCCTCAAGAAGGAGAAGGTGACGCTGACCGGCGACGACATGCGCGAAGGCCTTACCGCCATCGTCTCGGTCAAGCTGCCCGATCCCAAGTTCAGCAGCCAGACCAAGGACAAATTGGTCAGCTCCGAGGTGCGCCAGCCCCTGGAATCGCTGATGGCGGACAAGCTCGCCGAATGGCTGGAAGAGAATCCGGCGCACGGCAAGGCGATCGTCGGCAAGGTGATCGACGCCGCCGCCGCGCGCGAGGCCGCCAAGAAGGCGCGCGAGCTGACCCGGCGCAAGGGCGTGATGGACATCGCCTCGCTGCCCGGCAAGCTCGCCGACTGCCAGGAAAAGGACCCGGCCAAGTCCGAACTGTTCCTGGTCGAGGGCGATTCGGCCGGCGGCTCGGCCAAGCAGGGCCGCGATCGCCATTTCCAGGCGATCCTTCCCCTGCGCGGCAAGATCCTCAACACCGAACGCGCGCGCTTCGACCGGATGATCTCCAGCCGCGAAATCGGCACGCTGATCCAGGCGATGGGCACCGGCATCGGCCGCGACGACTTCAACGCCGACAAATTGCGCTATCACAAGATCGTCATCATGACCGACGCCGACGTCGACGGCGCGCACATCCGCACGCTGCTGCTGACCTTCTTCTATCGCCAGATGCCCGAGCTGATCGAGCGCGGTCACCTCTTCATCGCCCAGCCGCCGCTCTACAAGGCGACGCGCGGCCGGTCGGAGGTGTATTTGAAGGACGATGCCGCGCTCGACGATTACCTCGTCGAAGCGGGCGTCGGCGCGATGGTGTTCGAGGCACCGGGCGGTCCGCGCTCCGGCGCCGACCTCAAGCACCTCGTCGATCACGCGCGGCGCATGCGCACGCTGATGCGCTACGTGCCGCGCCGCTACGATCCGGTCATCATCGAGGTGCTGGCGCTCGCCGGCGCGCTCGACCCGACCTTCACCCGCGAACAGCGCGCGGCGACGGTGGCGGAGGTGACGCGGCGGCTCGATTCGGGCGACGAGGAGGCACGCTGGACCGCGCGGCTGACCGAAGACGGCGGCATCCACTTCGAGCGGCTGTGGCGCGGCGTCACCGACCACCATATCGTCGAGGCCTCGTTCATCGCCAGCGCCGAGGCGCGCAAGCTGCACGGCCTCGCCGCCGAACAGGCGGACAGCTTCGCCCATGCCGGCAAGCTGATCCCTGCCAAGGGTGCGGCCGCCGAGCCCGACGCGACGCCGGAGGGCGATGGCGCGATCGGCAGCGTCGCCACCACCCCCTCAACTGCCGTCGCGCGCGGCGAGAGCTTGGTCGCACGGCCGTCCCAGCTGCTCGACGCGATCCTCGCCTCGGGCCGCAAGGGCCTCGCGATCCAGCGCTACAAGGGACTGGGCGAGATGAACGCCGAGCAATTGTGGGAAACCACGCTCGATCCCTCGAACCGCACGATGCTGCGCGTCACCAGCGACGACGTCTCGGCCGCCGACATGATCTTCACCCAGCTGATGGGCGAAGTCGTCGAACCGCGCCGCGAGTTCATCCAGGACAATGCGCTGAACGTCGCGAACCTGGACGTGTGATCTTCCTCGTCATCCCGGCGTGCACCGGGATGACGAAGGATTATAGAAACCGTTCCCGGTGCGTCTGCACCACCCCCGTCAGCCATTTCCGCAACGCCCGCACCCGCTGCGACCCGCGCGTGTCCTGGTGCGTCACCAGCCAGAACGAGCGGCGGATCGTCCGTTCGGGCAGCACCCGCCTGAGGCTGCTGTCGGCATCGCCGATGAAGCGCGGCAGCACCCCCAGCCCCGCCCCCGCCGCGATCAGCCGATATTGCGCGTTGATGCTGGAACTGCGGATGCGCGGGACCAGCCCCTCGTCGATCTCGGCGAGGTACCGCAATTCGGGCGCATAGAGCAGGTCGGGGACATAGCCGATCAGCGGATGGTCGCGCACCGCCGCCGCATCGCCCGGCAGCGGATGACGCGCGGCATACAGGTCGGACGCATAGAGGCCGAGCGCATAATCGGTCAGCTTGCTGCTCACCAGCGGCCCGGTCTGCGGCCGGGCGAGCAGCACCGCCACGTCGGCCTCCCGCTTCGACGGGCTCAGGAACCCGCTGCTCGCGACGAGGTCGACGGTGAGGTCGGGATGCGCCGCGGTGAAATCGCGCAGGTGGTGCGCGACGAACCAGGTCCCGAACCCCTCCGACACGCTGACCCGCAGCACGCCCGACAGCCGGTCGGGGTCGGCACCGATCGCGACGATGCCGGACGCCGCCTGCTGCATCGCTTCCGCTGCCGTCAGCAGCGCCTCGCCCGCCGCGGTCAGCGCCTGGCCCTCACGCGATTGCTCGAACAGCGTTTGGCCGAGCGTCGCCTCCAGCCGGCGCAGGTGCCGCGCCATCGTCGTCGGATCGACGCCCGCCGCCGCCGCCGCCCGTGCGATCTGCCCGGCGCGCGCGATGGCGAGGAAATCCTGAAGGTCGTCCCAGCGCAGCTGCATATATGCAGGCCAGCATGGCAATATACGCCCTTGCCTGCAATCCTGATGGCGCCGATCCTCCATATCAAACGGAGAGATTCATGCGCGACATCGACCATTACATCGTCGGCCATGCCGGCGGCGCCGCCGGCCGCTACGGCGACGTGTTCGATCCCAACAGCGGCACGGTGCAGGCGCGCGTCGCGCTCGGCACCGCTGCCGACCTCGATCGTGCGGTCGCCGCCGCGCAGGCCGCGCAGCCCGGCTGGGCCGCGACCAACCCGCAACGCCGCGCCCGCGTGATGTTCCGCTTCAAGGAACTGGTCGAGGCAAACATGGACGCGCTCGCCCACCTGCTCAGTTCCGAGCACGGCAAGGTGATCGCCGATGCCAAGGGCGACATCCAGCGCGGGCTGGAGGTGATCGAATTCTGCTGCGGCATCCCGCACGTGCTGAAGGGCGAATATACGCAGGGCGCCGGCCCCGGCATCGACGTCTATTCGATGCGCCAGCCACTCGGCATCGGCGCCGGCATCACGCCGTTCAACTTCCCCGGCATGATCCCGATGTGGATGTTCGGCGTCGCCATCGCCTGCGGCAACGCCTTCATCCTCAAGCCCTCCGAGCGTGATCCCTCGGTACCGGTCCGCCTCGCCGAGCTGATGCGAGAGGCCGGCGCGCCCGAAGGCATCCTGCAGGTCGTCCATGGCGACAAGGACATGGTCGATGCGATCCTCGATCATCCTGCGATTTCCGCGGTAAGCTTCGTCGGCAGCAGCGACATCGCGCATTACGTCTACCGCCGCGGCGTCGAGGCGGGCAAGCGCGTCCAGGCGATGGGCGGTGCCAAGAACCACGGCATCGTCATGCCCGACGCCGATCTCGACCAGGTCGTCGCCGACCTGTCCGGCGCCGCCTTCGGCTCGGCGGGCGAGCGCTGCATGGCGCTGCCTGTCGTCGTGCCGGTCGGGGACAAGACCGCCGATGCGCTGCGTGCCAAGCTGATCCCGGCGATCGAGGCCCTGCGCGTCGGCGTCTCCACCGATGCGGAGGCGCATTACGGCCCGGTGGTCAACGCCGCGCACAAGCAGCGCGTGGAAAACTGGATCCAGACCGGCGTCGACGAAGGCGCCGAGTTGGTCGTCGACGGCCGCGGCTTCACCCTGCAAGGCCATGAGAACGGCTTCTTCGTCGGCCCGACCCTGTTCGACCGCGTCACCACCGACATGAGCGCGTACAAGGAGGAGATCTTCGGCCCCGTCCTCCAGATCGTCCGCGCACCCGATTTCGAGACGGCGGTGCGCCTGCCGAGCGAGCATCAATATGGCAACGGCGTCGCGATCTTCACCCGCAACGGCCATGCCGCGCGCGAATTCGCCGCGCGCGTCAACGTCGGCATGGTCGGCATCAACGTGCCGATCCCGGTGCCGGTCGCTTATCACACCTTTGGCGGCTGGAAGCGTTCGGCATTCGGCGACACCAACCAGCACGGTATGGAGGGCGTCAAGTTCTGGACCAAGGTCAAGACGGTGACGCAGCGCTGGCCCGACGGCTCCGCCCTCCCCTCCGGCAGCGAGGATGGTGGACCCAGCCGCATCCAGGATGCGTTCGTCATCCCGACCATGGGATGATCTGGGGATATCTGCGATGCGAACGACCGTGACCCTTGCCGCCGCGCTCACCCTCGCCGCCTGTTCTGGCGGCGAGTCGGTCGACAATCAGAGCGGCGGCAGCGCCGCGGTCGAGCCGACGCCGAACAATCTGATGGACAATCCGCAGAATGCGGTGGTGCCGATCCCCGCGCCCAGCCCTTCGCCGATCACGGCGATCCCCGCCGCCTTCCAGGGACGCTGGGGCATGGTCGGCGCCGATTGCGATCCGGCACGCGCCGACAACAAGGGGCTGCTGACGATCGCCGGCGATCGCCTGTCCTTCTACGAATCGCGTGGGCAGGCCGGCAGCATCCGCCAGCTCCGGCCCGCTCAGATCGCCTTCGACCTGCCGATGAGCGGCGAAGGGATGACGTGGAGCGAGCCGACCACGCTCACCCTGCTCGACGACGGCAAGACGCTGGTGCGCGAAGCCAAGGGCTCGCCCGACCGCGCCGGCGCCTTCCGCTACAGCCGCTGCCCCGCCTGAGGACATGATGAACCAGTTCGACCTTACTGACGATCAGCGCGAGATCCAGGACCTCGCGCGCCGCTTCACCGCCGATCGGATCACGCCGTTCGCCGCCGAGTGGGATGAAAAGCACATCTTCCCGCGCGAGACGATCAAGGCGGCGGCCGAACTGGGCTTCGCCGCGATCTACGTGTCGGAAGAGAGCGGCGGCATTGCGCTCGGGCGGCTCGAGGCGGCGCTCATCATGGAGGCGATGGCCTATGGCTGCCCCTCGACCAGCGCGTTCATCTCGATCCACAACATGGCATCGTGGATGATCGACCGCTTCGGGTCGCAAGGGGTGAAGGATACATACCTCCCCAGCCTCGTCACCATGGATCGCCTCGCGAGCTACTGCCTGACCGAGCCCGGCTCCGGCTCGGACGCCGCCGCTCTGAAGACGCGTGCAGTGCGCGATGGCTATCATTACGTCGTCACCGGTTCCAAGCAGTTCATCTCCGGCGGCGGCGAGAACGAGGTGTACGTCACCATGGTCCGCACCGGCGAGGAGGGGCCGAAGGGCATATCCGCGCTGGTGATCGAAAAGGACATGCCCGGCGTGTCCTTCGGCGCCAACGAGCGCAAGCTCGGCTGGCATTCGCAGCCGACGCGGCAGGTGATGTTCGACAACGTCCGCGTGCCGGTGGAGAATCTGGTGGGTGCCGAGGGCGAGGGCTTCCGCATCGCGATGATGGGGTTGGACGGCGGTCGCCTCAACATCGGCGCATGCAGCCTCGGCGGGGCGCAGCGCTGCATCGACGAATCGGTCCGCTATACCAAGGATCGCAAGCAGTTCGGCAAGGCGATCGCCGACTTCCAGAACACGCAGTTCACGCTGGCCGATATGGCCACCGAGCTGGAGGCGGCACGCGCGCTCCTCTACATGGCGGCCGCCAAGGTGACGGCGAATGCGCCGGACAAGACGCGCTTCGCGGCGATGGCAAAGCGGCTCGCCACCGATACCGGATCGGCGGTGGTCGACCGCGCGCTGCAGCTGCACGGCGGCTACGGCTATCTGATGGACTATCCGATCGAGCGCTTCTGGCGCGACCTGCGCGTCCATTCGATCCTGGAGGGCACCAACCAGGTGATGCGGATGATCGTCGGCCGCGACCTGCTGCGGCAATAACAACGAGAGGATTGGGCATGGCACGCGCCGCCTTCATCGGACTGGGCAACATGGGCGGCGGCATGGCCGCGAACCTCGCGCAGAAGGGGCATGACGTCCGCGCCTTCGACCTCAATGCCGAGGCGCTGGACAAGGCGAAGGCGGCCGGCTGCCTGCCCGTTGCCAGTGCGGTGGAGGCGGTGGACGGTGCCGAGGCGATCGTCACCATGCTGCCCGCCGGCAGCCATGTCGAAAGCGTCTATGCCGACGCGGTATTCGGCCGCGCGCCGGCCGGCGCGATCCTGATCGACTGTTCGACGATCGACGTCGCCACCGCCCGCCGCGTTGCCGAGGCCGCCGCCGCACAGGGCCTGGCCGCCGTCGATGCGCCGGTGTCGGGCGGCATCGCCGCCGCCAACGCCGGCACGCTCACCTTCATGGTCGGCGGGCAGCAGGAGGCGTTCGAGCGCGCACAGCCGTTCCTCGCCGACATGGGCAAGGCGGTGATCCACGCCGGCGCCAGCGGCGCGGGCCAGGCGGCGAAGATGGCGAACAACATGCTGCTCGGTGCCACGATGATCGCGACCTGCGAAGCGTTCCGGCTGGCCGAGCGGCTCGGGCTGGATGCCCAGACCTTCTACGACATTTCCTCGGTCAGTTCGGGGCAGAGCTGGTCGATGACCAGCTATTGCCCGGTCCCCGGCGTCGGCCCGGAAACGCCCGCCGACCGCGACTATCAGGGCGGGTTCGCCGCGGCGCTGATGCTGAAGGACCTGCGCCTCGCCATGCAGGCGGCCAAGGATGCCGGCGCCGTCACCCCGCTCGGCCGCCACGCGACCGAGCTGTACGAGGCCTTCGTCGCAGAGGGGCAAGGCACGACGGACTTTTCGGGAATCATCCGGACGCTGTGATGAGCTGATTCGCCGTCTCTTCCTTCTCCCGATGGGAGAGGGAGGGGAGCGCCGCAGGCGCGGAAGGGTGAGGGTGGCCGCGGGCGGGCCGGCGCCCCTCAGGCAGCCCGCATCCGCCGCCGCACCGCCCCGACCGCGCCCGACCAGAGCAGCGTCTCCAGTCCCGCATAGCCGAGCCCCAGATGCGGCGGCCGCGCCGCAAGCACATCGCTCAACCCGACGCTGCCCGAGCGCAAGCCTGCCCGCCCGATCCGCGCCCAGCGCCGCGCGGTTTCCCAGCGGATCAGCTTGCGACTCTCGGCATCGGGTCGCTCCTGCTGCAGGAAAGCGGCCTGCAACGCCGCAATCCCCTCCCCCAGCCGCACCAGCGTCGCGCGATCGGGCACGGGCAGGCCACCCATGTTGTGCAGCACGAGCAGCATGGCGAGGTCGGCCGCGCCAGCCTCCCCCAGCAACGGCGCATGCCGCTCCGCCAGCACCCGCATCGCGGATGCGCGCATCGTATCGGTGAACCGCTTCGACGCGCCGCCCGCGTGCTGGCGGTAGAGCAGCAGCGGCGTGTCGATCCGCGCGATCCGGCCCAAGGGCCGGATGCGATGGTACAGGTCGAAATCCTCGGCGTAGAGGATGTCGGGTCGGGTGAAGGGGTGCAGCATCCGCGCAACGTCGGTGCGAACCATCACCGTCGACCAGACAAGGGGATTCTCGATCCAGCTGAGCCAGGCGATCAGGTCCGGCGTGGTGTGCGGCGCATAGTGCATCGCCGATACCTTGCGTCCGTGCAGCTGGTTCGCCTGCGCCCCCACCAGCACGACGCCGGGATGCGCATCCAGATAGGCGACCTGCCGCGCCAGCCGATCGGGCAGGCACAGGTCGTCCTGGTCGAGCCCCGCGATATAGCGCCCGCGCGCCGCCGCGACGCCGCGGTTGCGCGTCCGCACCGGCCCGCCGTTTTCGGCGTTCTCGATCAGCCGGACGCGGGGATCGCCCCAGCCGCGCACGATCGCCCGCGTATCGTCGGCCGAACAATCGTCGACGACGATCGCCTCCCAGTCGGCCAGCGTCTGCCGTTCGAGCGATCGGAGCGTTTCGCCGATGAAGCCCGCCCCGTTGTATCCGGGGATGACGACCGAGACGGTCGGCGCTGCGCTCATGCCGCCGCCTGTGCCTCCCGGTCGAGCAGCTGGTCGACGATCATCTGGCCGACGTCGTTCTGCCACAGCCACAGCCCATTCGCCTGGCCGCGGAAGCTCGCCTCGCCACCCAGCCGGCCCCAGGGCACGAAGCCCGCCGACAGGCCGATGCCATAGACGCCCGGCACCGGCCGGTCGGCGGCGTCGAGGATCCGGCAATGCCGGTCGACCATCGGCCGCCCGGCATGATGCGCCAGCGCGATGGGCGCGCCGTCCGCGCCGAGCAGCGGCACCGCGCGCGGGCGATAGCCCAGCGCGCCGATCACCAGATCCGCGCCCGCGATGATCCGCTGCGCCGCTTTGTCCACGTCGCCCGCGATCCGGTGCGTCGCAACGCGCGGATCGGGCGTGCGGCCGCCCAGCGCCAGCATCCGCAGCACCAGCTCGCGCGATTCCAGCCGCAGCCCGGCGAGCCGCAGCACGAAGCCGCTGACCGGGCAGATATCGTTCTCGTCGAAATCGTGGAAACCGTCGGCATGCGCGGCGGCGATGGTCGGGTAGAAGGGCTTGAGCGGCTGGCGGTGGAGAATGGTGATTGCCCCTGCCCCGAAGGCGAAGCCGGGCTGGTCCTTCAGCAGCAGCACCGCCGCGGCGATCGCGCTGGTCGATGCGCCGACGATCGCGATGCGGGGCGCCGGCACCGCGCGCAGCCGCGCGTGCACCGCCGCCATGCCGCCCAGCCGCAGCACCGCGTCCGACCGCATCAGCCGCTCGCCCGCCAGCGCGCCGAGCGTCGCACCCGCGACCTGCTTGGCGGCGACCTGTTCGTCGGTCTGGTGGCCGCCCGTCGCCACCACGACATTGGCCGACACCAGCTGGCGCGTCGCGCCGCCGGGGCCCTGCACGATCGTCCGCCAGCGCCCGTCGCCCGTCCGCTGCACGCTCGATGCCTCGTGCCCGGTCAGCACCTCGCCGCCGTGCGCGACGACGATGTCCTGCAACCGGTCGGCGGTCGCCGCGAGCAGCGGCGCGGTATCGACCAGCGGCGCGCCCAGTTCGCCGACATAGCGTTGCATCAGCCGCGCCGCGGGATGATCCTCCAATGCGGCGAGTTCAGGGTGCGGATTGTCCTTCACCGCCGACAGGAACGTCTCGGCCGTCGTATCGGAGCGGATCGCATATTGGCCGAGTTCGCCTGCGCCGAGGCGCGGCCGGCGCTCGACGATCGCCAGCCCCGCGGTCGCGAGCGGCACCAGCCGGCCCTGCTTGCTCGCCGCGGTCAGCATCGCGGTCCCGGCCGGGCCACCGCCGATCACCACCGTCGCCAGATCGTCGCGCACCCGTGCCGCCCCCACGCGCGCCAATGCGCCGTCCGCCACCGTCTCGATCGCGCGGACGAGGCGCCCGGCGATCACCGGCGCATCGGCGGCGGTCATCGCATCGGTGATCGGCAGGCTCAGCATCCGCGCGCCGATCGCATCGGCGACCGGCGTCGGCTCGATCACCGCGGTGTCGCGAAACAGGGGCTGTTCGCCGAGATGCGGGCTGAAATACTGACCCGCGCCCACTCCGTCGGCGGCGAGCGCGGCGATGATCGCCGGGCGATGCGCGGCGAGGTCGCGGGGCAGCAGCACCGGCATGAACTGCGTCGCCTGCCGCCGCCCCCGCACCGCCTGCGTCGTAAAGCCGGCCAGCGCCGTGCGATAGGCGGCGTCGATCGCGGCGCGTGCCTCGCACACCGGTTCGATCCCGCTGAGCTTGGCGCGCGCCATCAGCGCGATCACCTCGGGCAGCTTGGCGTTGATGCCGGGCAGCGTCGCGCTCCGCCCGGCCTCGAAGCCGAAATTGATCATGCCGCGCAAGCCATCGATCAGGCCGGGCTCGCCGCTATAGACGAAGCCGCCCTCCGCCACCGAGAAGGTCTTGGTCGCATGCATCGAATAGACGATCGTGAACGGCGCGCCGGTGCCGAAGCCGCGGCCCGCGTCGTCGATCGTCCCGAGCGAGGCGGCGGCGTCGATCACCACGCCGACGCCATAGTGGCTGGCAAGCCAGGCGTAGCGATCGAGGTCGATCGCCGTGCCGAACGTCGCATAGGGCACGATCACGCCGATGCGATCCCCGTAGCGGGCGAGCAGCGCCTCTTCCTGCGCCGGATCGGCCGTCCAGCCATCGGGCTCGATGTCGCAGACCAGCGGCGTCAATCCCGCCCATAACGCCGCCTGCGCCGTCGCGGCAAAGGTCAGTGCCGGCATCAGCGCCAGCGTCCCCGGCCGCGGATGCAGCCCCGCCGCCTGACGCAGCGCGACCATCAGCCCCAGCGTCGCGTTGCCCACGGCAAGCCCTGCGCCGACGCCGCCGAACATTCGCTCGACCATCTCGGCCTCCAGCGCGCGCACCTCCGGCCCGTTGTTGCTGAACACGCCCGACGCCTCGATGCGACGCAATCCGTCGGTCAGCGCGGACAGCCGCGGCGGATTGGGCGCGATCAGCGGATATTCCATGCAGCGGGCGTCCTGACGAAGTCCAGCCGCCCGCTTAGCCAGCCGCCCCTAAAAACCAGTTAGCGTCCCCCATCCGCCCGCCATCCTCCCCAACACGGGCAGGGCGACCAGCGAAGCTGGTGGAGTGGGCGTCTCCCCACGCACGACATGCGTCGTTTACCTCCCCCTGGCGGCGGCGCCCTTCGCTGGAGCCGATGGCTCAGCCAATATCAGCAACATACAGCAACAAACGATTGACTGCCTCGGCAACAGTTGCCATGGCAACCATATGTCCTTCTACTCCGACTCGAACTTCGACCCCGAGAATTCGATCGGCTATCTCATTCGCCGGTCCGAACAGCTCGGCAGCGCCGCGCTGGAGCCGGTGTTCGCCGCCGCTGATATCACCAAGACGCAATGGAGCGCGCTGGTCGCGCTGCACTTCAACCGCGCGACCACCTGTGCCGAGATCGCCCGCGACCTCGGCCACGACAAGGGCGCGACGACGCGGCTGGTCGACCAGCTGGAGGAGCGCGGCTGGATCACCCGGACTCGCGGCGAAGACGACCGCCGCCTTGTCCGGGTGGCGATCACCCCTGCCGGCAGTGCCATCGCCGCCGGCGTTCGCGACAGCGTGATCCGCGTGTGGAACCGCTGGCTCGACGACTGGAACGACAAGGACATCATCGAGCTGATCCGCCTGCTCGGGCGGCTGCGCGACACCCTGCAACAGGCCCCCGACGAAGGCACAACCGCGTGAAACCAGCCTCTCTTTCCCTGCTCGCCGCGCTGCTGGCGAGCGCCTGCGCCGTGCCGCACAGCCCGCCCGCGGTGGCGCCGGTCGCGCCCGCGACGCTGGGCCTTTCCGGCGCGGTGGCACCGGCGATCCGCGACGATTGGTGGACCGGCTTCGGCGATCCGCAGCTCGACCGCCTGGTCACCGATGCGACCGCGGGCAATCCGACGCTCGACGCCGCGCTCGCCCGTGTCGCCCAGGCGCAAGCGGTGCTCTCCAGCCGCCGCGCCGAGGACGGGCCGGACCTGACGCTCGACGGATCGGGCCAGGTGCAGCGCCTGTCCGGCCGCTACATCATCCCCCCGCCTTATGGGGGCACCGTCCGCTTCGTCGGTCAGGCGCAGGCGAACCTCGCCTGGAATCTCGACCTGTTCGGCCGGCAGAAGGCGGCGATCGCCGGCGCGCGGGCCTCGGCCGAGGCGGCGGGGCTGGACCTGGCGGCCGCGCGGCTCGCCATCGCCGGATCGGTGGTGCAGACCTATGTCGACCTCGCCCGTGCCGAGGCGGAGGCGGCGATCGCCCGCCGTACGATCGCGACGCGCGAGGAATCGCTGCGGCTGGTCAACGTGCGCATCCGCAACCGCCTCGCCAGCAATCTGCAGGCGACCGCCGCGGGCACGCTGCTCGCCCAGGCGCGCACCGCGCTGGTCCGTGCCGAGGGCGCCCGCGCGCTGGCGGTGAACGCACTCGCTGCGCTCGCGGCACGCGGACCGGATTATGCCGCCGGTATCCGGCCGGCGACGCTGCGGTTCGATGCCGCGCTGCCGCTGCCCGCCGCGGTGCCGGCCGACCTCCTCGCCCGCCGGCCGGACATCGCCGCGGCACAGGCGCGGATCGCCGCCGCCGCCGCGGGACGCCAGGTCGCACGCCGCGCCTTCTACCCCAACGTCAACCTGTCGGCGCTCGCCGGCTTCCAGGCGATCGGCCTCGGCAACCTGTTCAGCCTCGATGCCGGGACGGTCGGCGCCGGGCCGGCGATCCACCTGCCGCTGTTCGACAATGGCCGGCTGAAGGCGGATCTCGCCGGCGCCACCGCCGCGCTCGACCTCGCCACCGCCGATTACAACGACCGGGTGATCGGCGCGGTGCGCGAGGCGGCGGACGGCATCGCCCAGGTTCGCAACCTCGCCGACCAGCGCGCACGCACCGCCGAGGTGGTGCGCGGCTTTGCCGAGACCAACCGCCTGAACGCGATCCGAGTCCAGAGCGGCCTCGATAGCAAGCTCGACCTCGTCGACAATGACGTCCGCCTGCTCGACGCCGAGCTGGCGCAAGCCAATCTCGCCGCCGAAGCGGCCCGCCAGCGCGTCGCGCTGGTGCTGGCGCTCGGCGGCGGCTTCTCCTCGCAGGAACCCCGCCGATGACCGACACGCAAGCCCCGACCCCGCAGCCCGCATCGTCGGGGGGCAAGCCCCGGGCGCGCCGCCGCGCCTTCCTGATCCTGGGCGTGATCGTCTTGGTGGCGCTGATCGTGTGGGCGGTCTTCCACTTCCTGCTCGCCAAGCCCGAGCAGGAGACGGACGACGCCTATGTCGCCGGCGACGTCGTCGCGATCACCGCGCGCGACGCCGGGCAGGTCATCGCGATCCACGCCGACAACACCCAGACGGTGAAGGCCGGGCAGCCGCTGATCGATCTCGACCCCGTCACCGCCGATGTCGCGCTGGCATCGGCCGAAGCTGAGCTCGCCCGTGCGGTGCGTGCGACCCGCGCCGATTTCTCCAAGGTTTCCGAAAGCGGCGCCGCCGTCGTCCAGGCGCGCGCGCAACTGAACGCCGCCACCGCCGACTACGCCCGCCGCCAGGGTGCCGCGGCACAGGGCGCGATCTCGGGCGAGGAGCTAGCCCATGCCGCCGACGCGGTGAAGGTGGCACGCGCCAACCTCAACCTCGCGGTCAGCCAGCAGGCGCAGTCGCAATCGGCGGTGGAAGGCACCAGCACCAGCACCAATCCCGCCGTCATGGCCGCGATCGCCGCCTATCGCCGCGCCGCCATCACCCGCAGCCACATGCACATCATCGCCCCCATCGACGGCGTGGTGGCGCAGCGCACGGTGCAGATCGGCCAGCAGGTCGCGGCGGGCACCCCGCTGATGGCGGTGGTGCCGCTCACCCGCGTATGGGTCGACGCCAATTTCCGCGAAACGCAGCTGAAGGACCTGCGCATCGGCCAGCCCGTGCATATCACCGCCGACATGTATGGCGACGATGTGGTGTTTCACGGCCATGTCATGGGCGTCGGCGCCGGATCGGGCAACGCCTTCGCGCTGCTGCCGCCGCAGAACGCCAGCGGCAACTGGATCAAGATCGTCCAGCGCGTGCCGGTGCGTATCGGCCTCGACCCCAACGAACTGGCGAAGAACCCGCTGCGCGTCGGCCTGTCGGTCAACGCCACGGTGGATACGGCCAACCTGTCCGGCGCCCGCCTCGGCCGCCCGGCGGCATCCACCTATGCGCGTCAGCCGACCGACGGCACCGATCCCGCCGTCGAGGCGAAGATCCGCCAGATCATCGCCGCCAACCGCTGATGCTGTCCCCCTCGCCCTCACCCTTCGCCGGCTGCGCCGGAGGGGTGCGGGTGACATCCTGAAGGCATAAGATCATGCCCCCGCAACCTGCCCCCCTCACCGGCGGCAAGCTCGCGCTCATCGCCTTCGCGCTGGCGTTGGGCACGTTCATGATGGTGCTCGACAGCACGATCGCCAACGTGTCGCTGCCGACGATCGCCGGCAATCTCGGCGTCTCCAGCGACAATTCGACCTGGGTCATCACCGCCTTTGCGGTGGCGAATGGCGTCGCTGTGCCGCTGACCGGCTGGCTGATGGGCCGGTTCGGGGTGGTGCGCACCTTCTGCACCGCGGTGGCGGCGTTCACCGTCGCCTCGTTCCTGTGCGGCATCGCCTGGGACCTGCCGTCGCTGATCGTCTTCCGCATCCTCCAGGGCGCGTGTTCGGGGCCGATGATGCCGGGCAGCCAGGCGCTGCTGATCTCGATCTTCCCGCCCGACAAACGGTCGACCGCGCTCGGCGTCTGGTCGATGACGACGCTGGTCGGGCCGGTGATGGGGCCGATCCTGGGCGGCTATATCAGCGACAATTACCACTGGAGCTGGATCTTCCTCATCAACCTGCCCTTCGGCATCTTCACCACCCTCGTCTGCTGGAACGGCCTCAAGAGCCGCGAGACGCCGACGCGCAAGCTGCCGATCGACACCGTCGGGCTGATGCTGCTCGTGCTGTGGGTCGGATCGCTCCAGATCATGCTCGATCTCGGCAAGAATGCCGACTGGTTCAACGATCCGGCGATCTGCGTGCTGGCGGTGGTCGCCGCGGTCGGCTTCGTCGCATGGATCATCTGGGAACTGACCGACGCCAACCCCGCCGTCGACCTGTCGCTGTTCCGCAACCGCAATTTCGCGATCGGCACGCTCGCCTTCTGCCTCGGCTATGCGGTGTTCTTCGCCAACACGCTGATCCTGCCGTTGTGGCTGCAGACCCAGCTCGGCTACACCGCCACCTGGGCGGGGCTGATCGCCGCGCCGAGCGGCGTCGTCGCGGTGCTGATCTCGCCGCTCGCCGCGCGCCTGTCGGGCAAGATCGATGCGCGGCTGCTGGCGACGGTCGCCTTCCTCGCCTTTGCCGTCTCCTACTGGATGCGCTCCAACCTCGTCACCGGCGCCGCGGTGTTCGATTTCATGGCGCCGCTGCTCGTGCAGGGCATCGCGATGAGCATCTTTTTCCTCGCGATGGTCACCATCCTGCTCGACGGCGTGGCGCCACCCCGCATCCCGTCGGCGACGGGCATCTCCAACTTCGCCCGAATCGTGGCGGGCTCGTTCGCCGCGTCGATCATCACCACCGCCTGGGACCGGCGCGAGGCGCTGCACCAGACCCGCCTTGCCGAGGCGATCGGCCAGGGCGTGCCGCTCCAGATGGCGAGCGACACCCTGCAAAAGCTCGGCGCCACCTCGACGCAGGCCGCCGCCGCGATCACCCGGCAGATGGTCGGCCAGGCCTATCTGCTCGCCTCGACCGATCTTTTCCGCGTCTCGGCATGGCTATGCGGGGCGATGGTCGTCATCGTGTGGTTCACCCGCCGGCCCAAGGGTGGCGGCGGCCCGGTCGCCGCGGATTGATCGGCAGGGACCCCCTCCTGCCGGTCAAAGGATGAAGGGAGCCCCTGCCTTGCCGGGAACGACGCGCGAAGGGCGCGCGATGTTCCCGGTCCGGTCGTACCCAAGCCCCCCGCTCGGTTGACCGGCCGGGCGTCCTTGCCTACCCCATGCGGCCATGACCGCGCCCACCATCCTCCTGGTCGAGGACGATCCCGCTCTCCGCACCCTCACCACCCGCGCGCTGCAGGAGAACGGCTACCTCGTCCGCCCCGCCTCCGCCGCGCCCGAAATGTGGCTGGCGCTGGAGGCCGGGCCCGTCGACCTCATCCTGCTCGACATCATGCTGCCCGGCACCAGCGGCATCGACCTGTGCCGCGCGCTCCGGCAGAAGAGCGAGGTGCCGATCATCTTCATCAGCGCCAAGGGCAGCGAGACGGATCGCGTCGTCGGCCTGGAACTCGGCGCCGACGATTATATCGCCAAGCCCTTCGGCAGCCGCGAACTCATCGCCCGCATCCGCGCCGTGCTCCGCCGCGGCACGCTCGAACGCCGCCCGGGCGAGCGGGAGGAGGGCGTGCTGACCTTCGACGATTGGCAGATCACCCTGCCCCGCCGCGAACTCACCTCGCCGACCGGCGCGGTGGTCGACCTGACCGGCGCCGAATTCGACCTGCTGGTCAGCCTGGCCGAACACGCCGGGCGCGTGATCGCGCGCGAACGGCTGATCGAGCTGTCGCGCACGCGGCTGGGCGACAGCTCCGATCGCAGCATCGACGTGCTCATCAGCCGCCTGCGCCGCAAGCTGTCGAGCGCGGGCAAGGACGCGCCGATCATCACCGTGCGCGGCGTCGGCTACATGCTGAATACCGAGGTGACGCGGCGTTGACGCGCGGCCTCGTGCCCGCACATCACGCCGCTCGCCCCGAGCCTGTCGAAGGGCCGGTCGCCGCACGCATCGCCGCGCCGGTCACGACCCGTGCTTCGACACGCTCAGCACAAACGGCGGCGGGGAGGCCTGCGCCTCTCCGACCATGAAGCGCTTCGTCCAGCCCTCGATCGGCCTGCTCGGCCAGATCGTCGCCATCCTGCTCCTCACCATGGTGATCGAGTTCGGCGCCAGCACGCTGCTGTACGAGCGCGCCAGCCAGTTCGCGGTGCGCGACGACGAGGCACGGCGGCTCGCCGAGCATCTGGTCATCGCCCGCCGGCTGATCGCCGAACAGCCGCCCGAGCGGCGCGGCGACATGGCGAACGATCTTACCACCGAACGCTATGCGCTGCACTGGCAGCGCGACCTCGCCGCACCGCCGCCGATCGCGCCCGCGCTCGACAACATGCGCCATCAGGTGGTCGACTGGGAGCCGTCGCTCGGCACCACCGACCTCAGGCTGAAGCTCACCTCGCCCGGCCGCAGCTCGGTGGTCACCGGCGGGTTGCAGCTGACCGATGGCAGCTGGCTCTATTTCCGTACCCTGGAGCCGCTCCAGAACCTCAATCTCGCCACCGAGCGCATCTTCCTCGCGCTCGTGCCCGCCGTTGCGCTGATGGTGATCGGCGGCCTGCTCATCCGCCGCGCGCTGACGCCGATGCGCCAGCTGGCGGTCGCCGCCGATACGTTCGGCGATGCCGAGCACGATCCGGTGCCCGAAGCCGGCCCGCGCGAGGTGCGCCACGTCGTCGCCGCCTTCAACCGCATGGCGGCACGCATCCAGCGCCTGATCGCCGACCGGACGCAGGCGCTCGCCGCGGTCGGCCACGACCTGCGCACGCCGCTCGCCCGCCTGCGGCTGCGCGCCGACGGCGTCGACGATGCGCCGACCCGCGAAGCCATCCAGCGCGACATCGGCGAGATGGAGGCGATGGTCACCTCGCTGCTCGCCTTCCTCGGCGGCGGCAGCGATCCCGAACGCCCGGTGCTGAGCGACGTCGCCGTGCTGTGCGCGACACTGATCGACGATGTCGAGGACCGCGATCTCCCCGGCGTCTACGACGGACCGGCGCATTGCGAGGTCACCGTCCGCGTCTCCGCCCTCAAGCGCGCGCTCGGCAACCTCGTCGAAAATGCGCTGCATTACGCCGGCAACGTCGCCATCCGCCTGACCAGCGCGCAGGCCGGCGTCACCATCGCGGTGGAGGACGACGGCGCCGGCATTCCGGAGGACCAGTTGCGCCGCGTGCTCGAACCGTTCGTCCGGCTCGACACCGCGCGTCCGCGCGACACCGTCGGCTTCGGCTTGGGCCTGCCCATCGTCGCCCGCATCGTCGAGGCGGAGGGCGGCACCCTCACCCTGTCCAACCGCCCCAGCGGCGGCCTGCGCGCCGCCATCTTCCTGCCGCGCTGAACCGCGCCTCCGCGCGTGCCCGCAAAGGCGCGGCGCGGCGCCAGGTTCCTCGCGCCCGGCGCCAGACACACTTTAACACGAAACCGCGGCGCGCCGGCAAAAACGGGTCGGTACACGGGTCCGTTCCAATGCGGCGTCCGCCGCATCCCAGGAGTGTCGTGCCGTGAACGAACCGCTCTGCCTCGATCGCGTAGCCGACCGCTTCCGCCCGATCCGCGAAGGCGCAGCCTTCTCGATCGTCCTCACCGCCTCGTCGCGTCAGGCTGCTGACGTCGTCTTCGCTCAAGCCGCGGAGTAGTCCCCATGTCGGGCGCCTTCAAACTGCCATCGGTCCCGGTCCTCACCCGCGACCTCACCGCCTCGATCGTCGTCTTCCTGGTCGCGATGCCGCTCTGCATGGGCATCGCGGTGGCGTCCGGCGTTCCCCCGGAAAAGGGGCTCATCACCGGCATCATCGGAGGCATCATCGTCGGTGCGCTCGCCGGCTCGCCGTTGCAGGTCAGCGGCCCCGCCGCCGGCCTTGCGGTGGTCGTGTTCGAACTCGTCCGCGACCAGGGCCTCAGCGCGCTCGGCCCCATCCTGGTCCTTGCCGGCCTGATCCAGTTCGTCGCCGGCATCGCCCGGCTGGGCGGCTGGTTCCGCGCGATCAGCCCGGCGGTGGTCCACGGCATGCTCGCCGGCATCGGCGTGCTGATCGTCGTCGGCCAGTTCCACGTCCTGTTCGACGCCAAGCCGCTGCCCAGCGGCCTCCAGAACCTCGCCGCCGCGCCCGGCCGCCTGCTCGGCCTGTCGCCCGGCAACATCGCCGCGGCCGAACTCGCCTTCGGCATCGGCGTGCTGACCATCGCCGCGATGATCGGCTGGGAGAAGTTCCGCCCCGCCTCGCTGAAGCTGGTGCCCGGCGCGCTGATCGGCGTGCTCACCGGCACCGTGGTGGCGCTGGCGTTCGGCCTCGATGTCGCCCGCGTCAACGTGCCGCAGTCGATCACCGCTGCGGTCGCCTTCCCGGGGCCGGAGATGTTCGCCAAGTGGGTCGACCCGTCGATCATCGCCGCGGCGCTCGCCATTGCCTTCATCGCCAGCGCCGAGACGTTGCTGTCGGCGGCGGCGGTGGACCGGATGCACGATGGCGTCCGCACCAACTACAACAAGGAACTGCGCGCGCAGGGCGTCGGCAACTTCCTGTGCGGCCTCGCCGGCGCGCTGCCGATGACCGGCGTCATCGTCCGCTCCTCGGCCAACGTGCAGGCCGGCGCCAAGACGCGCGCGTCGACCATGTTCCACGGCATCTGGATCCTGTCGTTCGTCGCCCTGCTGCCCTGGCTGCTGCGCGAGATCCCGATGGCGGCGCTGGGTGCGATCCTGGTCGTCACCGGCTGGCGCCTCGTCAGCCTCAGCCACGCACGCCACCTGCTGTCGCATTACGGCCCGCTGCCCGCCTTCATCTGGCTGGCGACGCTGGTCACCGTGGTCGCCGAGGACCTGCTCACCGGCGTGCTGGTCGGCATCGGCCTTTCGATGCTGGAACTGGTGCCGCACCTGAAGCGCCTGGGCCTCAAGGTGCAGGAAGGCGAGCTGGCCGGCGCGCATGCGATCAACCTCTCGGGCGCCGCGACCTTCGTGTCGCTGCCCAAGCTGTCCGACACGCTGGAGCGCGCCCCCGCCGGCACGCCGGTGCGGCTCGACGTGAGCAACCTTGCCACCGTCGACCATACCTGCGCCGAGCTCATCAAGGACTGGTTCCAGCGCCGCCGTGCGGCCGGCGATGCCGTCGAGTTGTTCGGCGCGCGTGGCAAGACTGCCGCACTGGCGCACTGATCGACAACCGCCTCACGAAAACGGTTGTTCGGGGCGGAATGCTGCGATAGCGAAGAAGCGTCCGGGATAGATCGGTGCCCCTTCCTTGTGAAGCGAGCGCACCGGCGGCCCGGACGCAGGAGGGACCCTTCCCATTGTTTCGAAAGGGGTCCCATGAAGTATCTGAGCCTGGCCGCGGCGTCGCTCGCGGCATTCGTCGCCCTCCCCGCCTCTGCGCAGGAGACGGCGCCTCCCAAACCGATCACCGTGTCCGGCAGCGTCGCGCTCGTCTCCGACTATCGTCTGCGCGGCGTGTCGCAGACCGACAAGGAAATGGCGGTACAGGGCGGCCTCACCATCGCCCATTCCAGCGGCCTCTACGTCGGCACCTGGGCCTCCAACCTCGCCGGCTGGGGCACGTTCGGCGGGTCCAACATGGAACTCGACCTGATCGGCGGGTACAAGACGCCGATTGGCGGCGGCGCACTGGACGTCGGCCTCACCTGGTACATGTATCCGGGCGGCGCATCGAAGACCGATTTCGCCGAACCCTTTGCCAAGCTGTCCGGCACCGCCGGCCCCGTCTCGCTCCTCGCCGGCGTCGCCTATGCGCCCAAGCAGCAGGCGCTGGGCAAATGGTACAACAGCGGCGCGGCCTATGCGACGGGCGTTCCCAACAATCCCGGCAAGGGCAACGACAACCTCTATCTCTGGGGCGACTTCGCCGCCGCCGTGCCGAATACGCCGCTGACCGCCAAGGCGCATATCGGCCATTCGGACGGCAATTCCGGCCTCGGCCCCAACGGCACCTCCGCGGCACCGACGGGGCATTACTGGGACTGGCTGCTCGGCGCCGATTACGCGATCAAGGGCACCCCGCTGACGCTGAGCGCCTATTATGTCGACACCGACATCACCAAGCGCGAATCGGCCTACCTGCAGCCGAACTTCTCCTCGACCAAGAACGGCAGCTCGATCGCCGCGAGCCAGGTGGTGTTTTCGGTCAGCGCCGCCTTCTGATTCCCAGATCCTCCCCGGCACGGGGAGGGGGACCAGCAAAGCTGGTGGAGGGGGCTCGCCGCGAGCGGTTCGCTTGTGGAGAGCCCCCTCCGTCAGCGCTGGCGCGCTGCCACCTCCCCGTTCCGGGGAGGATTCCGGGGAACCACTGCGCCCCAGCGACGCTAACGCAGGATGCACGATGCGCTGATCTTCACCCCCGACGACGTCGACCTCACCCGTTCGCCGCTGCGCCGCGGGATCGCCGAGCCGACCTATGTCCTCGGCGCGTTCAATCCGGGCTTCACCCGCCTGCCCGGCGGCAACCTGCTGCTGATGGTCCGTATCGCCGAGGCATTGTCCGAGCCGGTGCGCGATGGCCACGTCCGCTCGATCCGCTGGACGCCGGCGGGTTACGTGCTCGACGCATGGCCGCTCGCCGACGTCGACATGACCGATCCGCGCCAGTTCGACCTGAAGGGCAGCCGCCACCGCGTCCTCGCCCTCACCTCCTTGTCCTGGCTGCTGCCGGTCGAACTCGATCCGGCGGGCGAACGGATCGTCGCGGTGCATTACGACGCGGCGATCGAGCCTGCCGCCACCTACCAGGATTATGGCGTCGAGGACGCGCGCATTACCCGCATCGGCGACAGCTGGTACATGACCACCTGCTCGGTCGGCGCGGAGCGGCATTGCACCACGCTCCATACCTCGCGCGATGGCCTCCATTACCGGCTGGAGGGGATCGTGCTCGATCACCAGAACAAGGACATGATCCTGTTCGAAGGTCATGTCGGCGACAAGTTCATAGCGCTCACCCGGCCCCTCGGCGAGGTCTATTTCGCCTATCCGCCCGGCAGCCCCTATCGCGCCGGCCCGTCGATCAACCTCGCCCAGAGCCCCGATGCGCTGCACTGGAAGCCGCTCGACGCCCCCGGCCTGCGCCCGCGCAAGGCGTCGACCTGCTCGGCGAAGATCGGCGGCGGCACCCAGCCGATCCTGACGCCCGAAGGCTGGCTGATGATCTATCACGGCGTCGAGGCGCGCGACACCGTCGGCATCTATCGCAGCTTCTGGGCGCTGCTAGACCGCGACGACCCGTCGCACATCCTGCGGCTGGAGGATGAGACGCCGCTGATGGAGGCGAACCCCGCACTCACGCAGCGGATCGCGCATCAGGTCTATCTGCCGACCCCGGTCGTCTTCTCCACCGGTCTCGTCGACACCGGCGACGACTATCTGGTCGCGAGCGGCGAGGCCGATCTCGCCTGCCGCATGACCCGCCTGCCCAAGGCGCGTTTCGCATGAACTGGTGGCAGACGGGATCGATCTATCAGGTCTATCCGCGCTCGTTCCAGGATAGCGACGGCGACGGCATCGGCGATCTCAAGGGGATCGAGGCGCGGCTCGATCATCTCGTCGCGCTCGGCGTCGATGCGCTGTGGATCTCGCCGATCTTCCCCTCGCCGATGCACGACTTCGGCTATGACGTCGCCGATTATTGCGGCATCGATCCGCGCTTCGGCACGCTTGCCGATTTCGACAGCCTGCTCGCCGCCGCGCACGCGCGCGGATTGAAGCTGCTGCTCGATTTCGTCCCCAACCACAGCTCCACCGACCATCCCTGGTTCCGCGAAAGCCGGTCGTCGCGCGACAATCCGAAGCGCGACTGGTACATCTGGCGCGATCCCGCCCCCGATGCCAACGGTTCTTGGGGCCCGCCCAACAACTGGATCAGCGACTTCGGTGGCTCCGCGTGGGAATATGATGCCACTACCGGCCAATATTACTACCACGCCTTCCTGAAGGAACAGGCCGACCTCAACTGGCGCAATCCCGACCTGCGGCGGGCGATGATGGACGTGCTGCGCTTCTGGTTCGATCGCGGCGTCGACGGATTCCGCATCGACGTGCTCTGGCACATGGTGAAGGACGCCGCGTTTCGCGACAACCCGCCCAACCCCGCTTACCGGCCGGGGATGGGCGAGATGCACAAGGTGCTCCAGCTCCACTCGACCGATCAGCCCGAGGTGCATGCCATCGCCGCCGAAATGCGCAGCATCGCCGACAGTTATCCCGGCGACCGCGTGCTGATCGGCGAGATCTACCTGCCGGTCGACCGGCTGATGCTGTATTACGGCACGGACGTGCCGGAGGTGCATCTGCCCTTCAACTTCCAGCTGATCGACGCGACCTGGGATGCGCGCCATCTTGCCCGGCTGATCGGCGACTATGAAGCGGCGCTGCCGCCGGGCGGCTGGCCCAATTGGGTGCTCGGCAATCATGATCGCCCGCGCATCGCCACCCGCGTCGGCGAGGATCAGGCGCGCGTCGCCGCGGTGCTGCTGCTGACCCTGCGCGGCACGCCGACGATCTATTACGGCGACGAGATCGGCCTGACCGACGTGGCGATCTCCGCCGATCGCGTGCAGGACCCGCGCGAGCTGCGCGAACCCGGCCTCGGCCTGGGCCGCGACCCGGTGCGCACCCCGATGCCGTGGAACGCGAGCGCCCATGCCGGCTTCTCCACCGCCGAGCCATGGCTGCCGCTCAACCCCGATTGGCCGACACGCAACGTCGCCGCGGAGGGCGAAGGGTCGATGCTGGCCTTGTACCGCGCGCTGCTCCACCTGCGCCGCAAGCATGCCGCGCTCGCCATCGGCGACGTCCGCCTGATCGAGGCGGAGGGCGACGTGCTCGCTTACGAACGCCGGCAAGGCGACGAGCGGATCGTCGTCGCGCTCAACATGGGAGCGAACGAGCAGCGCGTGCGGTTACCCGCAGGCGAAACGCTGCTGACCACGCACACGTCCTCTCACCCCAGAGGGGACAGCGAGTTCACCCTGATGCCGAACGAGGCTGTCATCCTGCTCGCCAGCCGCTAAGCCCGCACCCATGAAGATCGCGATGCTCGCCCCCATCTCGTGGCGCACCCCGCCGCGCCACTATGGCCCGTGGGAACTGGTCACCAGCCTGCTGACGGAGGCGCTGGTCGCCCGCGGCGTCGACGTGACGCTGTTCGCGACGCAGGACAGCCTCACCGCCGGCACGCTCGCTGGCGTCGTCCCCGCCCCCTATTCCGAAGATCCCGGCATCGATGCCAAGGTGTGGGAATACCGCCACCTCGCCCATGTCTTCGAACGCGCCGGAGAGTTCGACCTGATCCACAACCAGGCCGATTTCCCCGCCCACGCCTTTGCGCATCTGGTCGCCACGCCGATGGTGACGACGATCCACGGTTTCTCGTCGGACCGCATCCTGCCGATGTACCAGCCCTATCAGGACCGGGTGCATTACGTCGCGATCAGCGATGCCGACCGCTCGGCCCAGCTTCGCTATGCCGCGACGATCCACCACGGCATCGTGCTGGACGATTTCCCCTTCGATGCGCAAGGCAGCGACGACCTGCTGTTCTTCGGCCGCATGCACCCCGACAAGGGCGCGGCGGAAGCGATCGCGGTGGCCGAGGCGACCGGCCGCCGCCTCGCCATGTACGGCATCGTCCAGGACCAGGGCTATTACGAGCGCGCCGTCGCGCCGCACCTGTCGGCCACCATCACCCATCCCGGCGCGGTCGGCGGCGACGAACGGACGCGCGCGCTCGGCGCCGCCGCGGCGCTGCTCCACCTCATCAACTTCGACGAACCCTTCGGCCTGTCGGTGATCGAGGCGATGGCCTGCGGCACGCCGGTGATCGCGATCAACCGCGGCTCGATGCCCGAACTGATCGACGATGGCGTCACCGGCTTCCTGGTCGACAGCGTCGACGAAGCGGTCGCCGCGGTCGCCCGGCTGGGGGAGATCGATCGCGCCGCCTGCCGCCGCGCCGTCGCCGAGCGCTTCTCGGTCGAACGCATGGCCGATTCCTACATCGCGCTCTATCGCACCATCATCGGCGGCTGAACCGGCGGCAGATTTGCGCGTATAGCAGGAACCATGTTCGCCCGGCTCCGCCGCTTCCTGTCCGAAGAACGCTGGGAGTTCCTGCCGCATGAGGTTCCCGCCATCCCCGGCTCGCCGGGATCGGTGGAGCATGCCTTGCGCTACCGCATCGCTTATGGCGCGATTGCGGTGCTGCTCGGCCTCACCGGCGGCCTCGGCAACGCCCTCATCTCGGCCAACACCTATACGCTGCAGGGGGCGCTCGGCCTCGATCCGGCGGAGATTGCCTGGCTGCCGACGATCTATGTAATGACCAACGTCAGCATCAACCTGCTGCTCATCAAGTTCCGCGCGCAATTCGGCCTCAGGCCCTTTGCGCTGATCTTCCTGGGCCTCTACGCCGCCTTCACGCTCGGCCACCTGTTCGTGCGCGAATTCGACACCGCGCTGCTGGTCCGCGCGGCGAGCGGCATGGCGGGTGCCGCCGTCTCCAGCCTGTGCCTCTATTACATGATGCAGGCGCTGCCGCTCAAATGGCGGCTGAAGGCGGTGGTGGTCGGCATCGGCATCCCGCAATGCGCGACGCCGCTCGCCCGGCTGTTCTCGCCCGACCTGCTCGCCATGTCGCAGTGGCGCACCCTCTACCTGTTCGAACTCGGCCTCGCCCTGCTCAGCCTCGCCGCCGTCGCCCTCCTCCGCCTGCCGCCGACGACGCGGTCCAAGGCATTCGAACGGCTGGACTTCGTCACCTTCATCCTGTTCGCCGGATCGATGGCGCTGTTCGCCGCGGTGCTCGGGCTCGGCCGGATCGTCTGGTGGACCAATGCGCCCTGGATCGGCTGGGCGCTGGTCGCGGCGATCCCGATGCTCGCCGCGGCGCTGCTGATCGAGCATCACCGCGCCAACCCGCTGCTCAACACCCGCTGGCTGGGCAGCGCCGACATCGTCCGCTTCGCCGTGGTGACGATCATGGCGCGCATCCTGCTGTCGGAACAGACCTATGCCTCGGTCGGGCTGCTCACCGTGCTGGGGCAGAACAACGATCAGCTGGGGACGTTCTTCGCCATCATCTTCCTCGCCTCCGCGGCGGGCGTGACACTGAGCGCGATCACGCTGGACGTGAACCGGCTGGCGCATCCGATCATGCTGGCGGTCGGCCTCGTCGCGGTCGCCGCCTTCGCCGACAGCCACGCGACCAGCCTCACCCGCGCCCCGCAGATGTACTGGAGCCAGGCGCTGATCGCCTTTGCCGCGACCTATTTCCTCGGTCCTGCGCTCTTGTTCGGCATGACCCGCGCGTTGCAGCAGGGGTCGGGGCATATCATCAGCTTCGTCGCGCTGTTCGGCCTCATCAATTCGATCGGCGGCCTCGCCGGCACCGCGCTGCTCGGCAGCTATCAGGTGATCCGCGAAAAGGCGAACAGCGCCGCGCTGGTCCAGAATATCGACCCGACCGATCCGATCGTCGCGCAACGCCTGCAAGCGGGTGGCGCGGCGGTGTCGCGCGTCGTCGGCGATCCGGCGCTGCGCAGCGCGGAGGGCGGCGCCATTCTGTCGCAGGCCGCGACGCGAGAGGCCAACGTCCTTGCCTATGACGACGTGTTCCGGCTGGTGGCGGTGCTCGCCGCGCTCACCTTCTGCTACCTCGTCTTCCTCATCATCCGCCGTGCCCGCCGCGAACGGCGCGCCGCTTTAGCCGAGACGCCCGCATGACTGACGCCCGCAGCCCTGTCGATCCGGCGCCCGCCACCGAAGAGGCGCTGGCGGAAGCGGCAGCGGACACGCCGCCCGCCGCGCCGGCGAGTTCGGGCTGGCGACCGCAGCCGCCCGGCCGCACCGCGCTGATCGTCATCGTCCTCCTTGCGATCGGCGGCGTCCTCGCGGTGCTCGCCGCATGGCGGATGCCGCCCTTCGCCAACGCCTATCAGTCGACCGACAACGCCTATGTCCGCGGCCGCACCACCGTGATCGCGCCACAGGTATCGGGCTATGTCACGCAAGTGTTCGTCCGCGACTTCGACACGGTCGCTCCCGGTCAGCCGCTGGTGCGGATCGACGACCGCATCTACCGCCAGCGCGTCGACCAGGCGGCGGCGCAGGTCGCGGCGCAGGCGGCGACGCTCGCCAATGCCCAGCAATCGGAGCGCAGCCGCACCGCCAGCTTCGCGGCGCAAACCGCCGCCGTCGCCAATGCCGAGGCGCAGCTGATGCGCGCGCAGGCGGACATGAACCGGGTCAACGACCTCGTCACCGATGGCTCGGTCAGCTTGCGCGAGCGCGACCAGACGCTCGCCGCGCTGCGTCAGGCCCAAGCCGGCGTGCAGCAGGCGCGCGCCGCGCGCGAGATCGCGGCGCAGGATATCCGCACCGTGCAGGTCGGCCGCGGCGGCCAGCGTGCCGGTGTATCCGGCGCCGAAGCCGCCCGCCGCCTCGCCCAGATCGATCTCGCCAACACCGTCATCCGCGCGCCGGAGGGCGGCCGCCTCAGCGAAGTCGGCGTCCGCGTCGGTCAATACGTCACCGCCGGGTCGCAGCTGATGTTCCTCGTGCCGCCCGAAACCTGGGTGATCGCCAATTTCAAGGAGGCGCAGACCGCGCGCATGGCGGTCGGCCAACCGGCGAGCTTCACCGTCGACGGTCTCGCCAACGCGCGCCTCACCGGCCGCGTCGAGCGCATCTCGCCCGCGGCGGGATCGGAATTCGCGGTGCTGAAGGCGGACAACGCCACCGGCAACTTCACCAAGGTGCCGCAACGCATCGCGGTCCGCATCCGCATCGACCCCGGCCAGTCTCTCGCCACCCGCCTGCGCCCCGGCATGTCCGTCCAAGCCCGCATCGACACCGCCACCGGCCCGGTGGTGCGGTGATGACACGCGCAGAGACGCAGAGACACGGAAAGGCGAAGCCCGCGGCGCAGCCGCTCTCCCTCACCGTGTCCTCAACTGGAAGTCCGTCAGCCGCCGAGAGCGCCACACCTCCGCGCCTCCGCGCCTCCGCGCGAACCAAAATCATGCCGTCCTCCACTGCCACGCGAGAGATTCACGCGAAGACGCGAAGACGCGAAGTGGTCGCGCTCGACGCTGCTTTCTGTCACCGATCTCCAAATGATCCGCATCACGGCGGCTTCGCCACAGGCGCGCCCTCTTCGCGTCTTCGCGTCTTCGCGCGCACTCTCATCGCCATCGCCGCCAGTACCACCCTCGCCGCCTGCATTGGCCCCCGCCCCGCGCCGCCCGCCGCCAGTGCCGTCGTGCCGCCGCCGGCATGGCGCACGGCACTCGGCCAGGGGCAGCCGGTGCGGGCGGACTGGTGGAATGCGTTCGGCGATCCGGTGCTGACCGATCTCGTCGCCCGCGCGCTGGCGAACAACGTCGACCTCGCCGCCGCGGCGTCGCGCATCGAGGAGGCACGCGCCGCGCTGCGCCTCGCCCGCGCGCAGCAGACGCCGACGCTCGGCGGCGCGCTGCCCGGCACCACCGGCCAGACGGTCAGCCCGTTCGGCACGCCCAGCGACGCCTTCGGCGCGCAGCCGGCGATCACCGCCAGCTACGATCTCGACCTGTTCGGTCGTTTGCGCCAGGCGAGCCGCGCCGCACAGGCGCAGGCGCTCGCCAGCGAGGGCGCGCGCGACACCGTCCGCCTCGCCATCGCGAGCGGCGTCGCCAGCGGCTACATCACCTTGCGCGCGCTCGACCAGCGACTCGCCGTCGCGCGGCAGACGCTCGCCGCGCGTACAGAAGCGCTGCGCATCGCCCGCCGCCGTGCGGAGGCCGGCTACACCTCCAACCTCGAACTGCATCAGGCGGAGGCGGAATATCGCGCCACGCAGCAACTCGTCCCCGCCGCCGAGCTGGCGATCAGCCGGCAGGAAAATGCATTGAGCCTGCTGCTCGGTGCCAACCCCGGCCCGATCCCGCGCGGCGCATCGCTCGACCGGCTGGCGACGCCCGCCATTCCCGATGGCCTGCCGTCCGACCTCCTGCGCCGCCGGCCCGACCTGTTCCAGGCGGAACAGACGCTGGTCGCCGCCGACCGCACGCTCGACAGCGCGCGCGCGGCGATGTTGCCCAACCTTGCGCTGACCGGCTCGGCTGGCGTGGTGCTCTCGACCGCACTCGCCAATCCGATCGGCGTCTTCTCGATCGGCGCGAGCGTGCTGTCGCCGATCTTCGACGGCGGCCGCCTGCGTGCGCAGAACGATGTCGCGGTCGCCCGTCGCGATCAGGCCGCCTTCGCCTATCGCCGCACCGCGCTTACCGCCTTTCAGGAGGTCGACAATGCGCTCGCCGGCGTACAGCGCTCGGGCGAGCAGGCGACCGCGCTGGGGTTGCAGGTCGATGCGCTCGCCGCCGCGCTGCGCAACGCCAGCAACCGCTATCGCGCGGGCTACACCTCGTACATCGAACAGCTCGATGCGCAGCGCGGCCTGCTCACCGCCGAACTGGCGCTGGTGCAGGCGCGCGCCGACCGGCTGACCGCCTATGTATCGCTCTACCAGGCGATGGGGGGCGGCTGGACGCGCGAGGATGTGGCCGCGACGACACGCTGAACCTCGCTTCGTCGCAGGGGGCAGGATCACTTCGCCGGACGGGACGTTGGCCCTTCCCCGACCCTAATCCATGCTTGTCCCCGCCTCATGAACGACTATGCCCGCTGCCATGGCCGATGAAGACCTGCAGAGCTCCGGCGCGATCAGCGTCGGCAGCTGGGATTGGGACGTGGCGGCCGATCGCATCACCGCCGATCCCGCCTTCGCCGCCCTCTACGGCGTCGATCCGGCGGAGGCACGGGCCGGCACGCAGCTGGAGCGCTTCTTCGGCGCCATGCACCCCGACGACCTGCCGCGGGTGCGCGAGGAGATCGCCGCCGCGATCGCCAGCGGCGCCCCGTTCGAAAGCGACTATCGCCTGCTCCAGCCGGACGGCCGCGCGCGCTGGGTGGCGGCACGCGGCCGTGCGATGCTCGACAAACAGGGCCGCGCCGTCCGCTTCCCCGGCATCAGCTTCGACATCGACACGCGCAAATCGGCCGAGCTGCGCCTCCAGGCGCTGGTCCAGCTCAACGACCGGCTGCGCGATGCCGGCGACCCCGCCGATCTCGCTTATGCCGCGGTCGAGATCCTCGGCCGGCTGTTCGACGTCAGCCGCTGCGGCTATGGCACGATCGACCGCCATGCCGAGACGATCGTCACCGAGCGCCCCTGGTGCGCGCCCGGTATCGAACCGCTGCCCGCGATCCTGCATTTCCGCGACTATGGCTCGTATATCGAGGATCTGAAGCGCGGCGAGACGGTGGCGATCGGCGACGTCTACGACGATCCCCGCACCCGCGACACGGCAGAGGGGCTGAAGAGCCTCGCCGCGCTATCGTTCATCAACATGCCGGTGACCGAGCAGGGCGGCTTCGTCGCGCTTCTCTACCTCAACAACGCCGTTCCGCGCATCTGGCTGCCGGAGGAGGTCGCCTTCGTCCGCGACGTTGCCGAGCGCACCCGCGATGCGGTGGAGCGCCGCCGCGTCGAGCAGGAACTCAGCCAGCTGACCGCCAGCCTGGAACAGCAGGTCGAGGATCGCACCGCCGAGCTGATGATCGCCGAATCCCACTTGAGACAGGCGCAGAAGATGGAGGCGGTCGGCCAGCTCACCGGCGGACTGGCGCATGATTTCAACAACATGCTGACGGGCATCTCCGGCGCGATCGAGATGATGCAGGTCCGCATCCACCAGGGCCGCATCGGCGAGCTCGATCGCTACGCCAATGCTGCTTTGGGCGCCGCCCGCCGCGCGGCGGCGCTGACCCATCGCCTGCTCGCCTTCTCGCGCCGGCAGACGCTCGATCCCAAGCCCACCGACGTCAACCGGCTGATCGACGGCATGCGCGATCTCGTCCAGCGCACCGTCGGTCCGTCCGTCGCCATCGAGGTGGTCGGCGCGGGCGGCCTGTGGCCGGCGATGGTCGATCCCAACCAGCTCGAGAACGCGCTGCTCAACCTGTGCATCAACGCCCGCGACGCGATGCCCGACGGCGGCCGCATCACCATCGAAACGGCGAACCGCTGGCTCGACGCCCGCGCCGGGCGCGAACGCGACCTGGAACCGGGCCAGTATCTGTCGCTCTGCGTCACCGACACCGGCACCGGCATGACGCCGGAGGTGCAGGCCCGCGCCTTCGACCCCTTCTACACCACCAAGCCGATGGGTGAGGGCACCGGCCTCGGCCTGTCGATGATCTACGGCTTCGCGCGCCAGTCGGGTGGGCAGGTGCGCATCTATTCGGAACTCGGCCAGGGCACGACGATGTGCATCTACCTGCCGCGCTATTACGGCGATGCCGCGGATGACGTCGACGCCGATGCCGCCGTGCCCGCCGCCACCGCGGCGGAGGGGCGCCACACGGTGATGGTGGTCGACGACGAACCGACGATCCGCATGCTGGTCGTCGAAATCCTCGAAGAGATGGGCCACACCGTGTTGGAGGCGGGCGACGGCGCCGGCGCGCTGCGCCTGCTCAACACCGGTGCGCACGTCGATCTGCTCGTCACCGACGTCGGCCTGCCGGGGCAGATGAACGGCCGTCAGGTCGCCGACGCAGCGCTGGCCCTGCTGCCCCAGCTGAAGGTGCTGTTCATCACCGGCTATGCCGAGAATGCGGTGATCGGCAACGGCCCGCTCGGCCCCAACATGGCGCTGGTCACCAAACCCTTCGCGATGGACGTGATCGCGGACCGCATCCGCACCATCCTGGAAGGATAAGGCTACCCGGCCAGCGCCAGCAAGCGCTCCGCCTCGGCGAGGTGCAGCCGCTCCACCATCGCGCCGTCCAGCCGGATCGCTCCCAGCCCCGCCGCCTCCGGCGCGGCGAATGCGGCCACCACGCCCCGCGCCCAGGCCAGTTCCTCCGCGCTCGGGCCGAAGGCGGCATTGGCGGCATCGATCTGGCCGGGATGGATCAGCGTCTTGCCGTCGAAGCCCAGCATCGCGCCCTGAGCGCATTCCGCCGCCAGCCGCTCGGGCTCGCCGATGGCGTTGCACACGCCATCGAGCACGACGAGCCCCGCCGCCCGGCCGGCGATGACCAGCTGCGCCAAAGCCGGCACCAGCGGCATGCGATCCGCACCGGGGCGACAGCGCATCTCCTTGGCAAGGTCGTTGGTCCCCGCGATCAGCAGGGTGAGGCCCGTCTCCGCCGCCGCCTCGACGATCTCCGCCAGCCGCAGGACCGCGCCGCACGTCTCGATCATCGCCCAGATCGGCGGTCCATCGGCCCCGAGCAGCCCGCGCAGCGCGACGAGGTCGGCGGCGGCCGCCACCTTGGGCAGCACCACGGCATCGACACCCGGCGCATCGGCCAGCGCCGCCGCATCCGCCACGCCCCATGGCGTATCGAGCGCGTTGATCCGCACCGCGCACGCCCGCCCCCCGAAGCCCTGCGCCGCCGTTGCGACCGCCGCTGCCCGCGCGTCCGCCTTCGCCTCCGGCGCCACCGCATCCTCGAGGTCGAGGATCACCGCGTCGCAGCCGAGCCCCCGCGCCTTGGCCAGCGCGCGCGGGTTGGAGGCGGGCATGAACAGCACGCTGCGGCGGCGGGACGTGGGGCTCGGCTGGGGATCGTCGCTCATCGCTTCGCCTTACCGCGGCGATCAGGCGCTCACCAGCCGGGCCAGGTCGATCAGCGTCCGCGGCATCGCGGCGCCCGGCGGCGTCGCGACATAGCGAGACACCCACGCCGGCGCATATTTCGCCTTGAACGCGCGCAGGCCGGCAAAGCCGTACAGGCGCTCGCCATTGGCGAACACGGCATGGCCCAGCCGCGCCCATACCGGCGCCAGCCGCCCGCTCGGCATGCCGGATAGCGGCGCCATCCCGAGATTGAAGCGCTCGTAGCCCTCGGCACGCGCCCATTCCATCAGGCGCACCATCATCATCTCCATCGTGCCGTACGGCGCCTCGGGATGGTGGCGCATCAGGTCGACCGACGCCTCCTCGCCGTCGCCCGACGTCCAGATGTTGGCAAAGGCGACCACCCGCCCCTCCACCCGCACCAGCGCGATCGGGAAGCGGGACAGATAGGCGGCATCGAACGCCCCCAGGCTGAACCGTTTCTCGCGCCCCGCCTTGTCGGCCAGCCACGCCGCCGACACCGCCTCCAGCTCGGGGATCAGCGCCGGCACCGCCGCGGCGCCTTCGACCGAAAAGGTCGCACCCGCCGCCTCGCTGCGGCGTATCGCGTGGCGCAGCGACTTCGCCCGCGGTCCGCTCGTGCTGAAATCGGCGAGCGCGACATGCGCCTCCTCGCCGTATTTGATCGCCTGCAATCCCAGTTCGACGAACAGCGGCAGCATCCGCTCGCTCGCCTGGTAGAAGCACAGCCGGCCGGCCCGCGCATCGCAGGCGCGCCGGATGCTCCAGGCAAGCTCGCTCCAGGCGGCGACGGGACCGACCGGATCGCCCATCACCACCCAGCTCCTGCCCTGCACGCGGTACATCAGAAAGGCATCGCCCGCCGCCGACACGATGAAGCTCTTGTCGCCGGTGAAGGCCAGCGCCGCATCGGTGCGCGGGCTCGCCGCCAGTGCCGTGGCGATCACCGCCTCGGGCGGCAGCGCATCGGGCACCGATCGGGTGCGGCTGGCGGTGAGCAGCTGCCACGCCGATGCCGCGGTCAACAGCACGCCCGCCGCGAAGCTCGCCCGCAGGAAGCGCGGCGCATTGCCGTCGAGCGCGAACCGCCACCACAGATCGTCGCTGTACGGCGTCCGCTTGTAGGCGAAGAAGCCGGCCCAGATGCTCAGCGCAAGCGCCGCAGCGGCGGCGACCAGCCACGGCCAGCGCGGCCGGTCGGTCAGGATGCCGCCTTCGCGATAGAAGCTCGCCCGGCAATATTGCAGCACGGCGGCGACGATCAGCTGGAGCGAGGCCTCCTCGTAATCCAGCCCCTTCAGCAGCGAGAACACCGCACCGCCGACCAGCAGCAGCCGCGCCGCCGCGAAGCCGGACCGCAGCCGCGCGTTCAGCGCCGGCGCGACCAGCAGCATCGCGGTGCCGATCAGGCTGCCCGCCATGTGCGATCCCTCAATGAACGGCAGCGGCAGCATGTCGTCGAGGTCGGACAGACGGTCCTTCACCCCCGGCAGCGCGCCCGACACCAGCAGCACGAAACCGGCGACGAACACCAGCACCGTCACCGCGCTCGGCGCCAGCCACTGGCCGGCGCGATCGACGTAGGACAGGCCGCGGCGGATCGGATGGCGCAGGCGCCACCCCTCCGCCGCCGCGATGCCAATCGCCGCGACCAGCAGCGGCAACAGGTAATAGATCAGCCGGTACAGCAGCAGCGCCGCGAACAGCGCCGGCCGGTCGCCCGGCACCGTCGCCAGCACCACCGTCTCGAACACCCCCAGCCCGCCCGGCACATGCAGCAGCAACGCAACCACCACCGCCACCGCATAGGCGACGACGAACGCCGGAAAGGCGTGTGCCGACACGGCCGGCGTCAGCACGAACAACGCCGCCGATGCGGCCGTCAGGTCCGCCAGCGACAGCGCGGCGAGTGCGGTCATCCGCGGCAGGCTCGGCAGGGCGACGCGCAGCCGCTCCGGCCCCAGCGACCGGTAGCCGCAGGCACGCAGCACCGGCAGCACGGCGAGCAGCACCAGCAGGCCGACACCGACGGCGCGTGCGATGGCGGCATCGAGCACCACCGGCCCCAGCGCGACCGCGCCGCCCGTCACCAGGCCGATCCCCGCCGCCCCGGCGACCCCCGCCCAAAAGGCGAGGCCGCAGATCGCCGCCACCTGCGCCACCTCGCCAAAGCCGAGGCCGGCGGCACCGTAGAGCCGCAGCCGCGCCGATCCGCCGGTGAGCAGCGACAGGCCCAGATTGTGGCTCAGCGTATAGCTGGTGAACGACCCCGCCGCCGCGATCCGCCACGGCAGCGGCCGGCCGACGACCCGCAGCGCGACCCAGTCGAGCCCGGTCAGCAATAGATAGCTGGTGGCGGTGAGCCCCAGCGCCGCCGCGATCCGCGTCGCATCCACGGCATGCAGCGCCACGCGCACGTCGCGCAGGTGCACCTCGCGCAGCACCAGCCGCAGCGCCTCGAAGCCGATCGCGGCGACCAGCAGCACCGCCGCGACCGTCAGGCTGCGGCGACACCGCGCCGCCAGCATCAGCGCCGCATCGATCCGCCCCGTCGTCACGCTCGCCCCCTCGTGCCCGCAAAAGCGTCCGGTGCGTCCCGCTGGATCGCCGCCAATACCGTTGCGGCCAGTGCGTCGTAATCATCGTCGAGGAAATGTCCGCCGGGCATCGCGATCACCTGCGCGTGCGGCTGGTGGAGAGCGGGGCAGGCGCTGTCCATCTCCTGCCGGCCATAGATGCAGGTGAGCGGTGTCCATGTCAGCCGCGCGAGCGTCCGCGCGGCCAGGCTGTCCGGCGTGCCGCGATAGGCGATGCCGGACGGGTCGGCGCGAAAGAACACGGTGCGGCCCGGCACGATCAGCACCACGCCCGCGACATGCGCCCGCAATGCGGCCGGCAGCCCGGCGAGCCCCGTCTGCAGGACGTCGGCGCCATAGGATTGCCCGACCAGCACCAGCCGCTGCCGGTGCGTCCGTGCCAGCGCGTCGGCCACGCGCTCGGCGATGATCCGCTCTACCTCGGCCAGCGTCCGCTGCGTGCCGAACAGGCCGGGCGTGCTGACCGCGACCACCGGCAGCCCTGCCGCGGCCAGCGCACGCGGCGTGTGCGGATTGGGTCCGAAGCGCAGTCCCATATCGCCCGACAGGTACAGCACGCCCAGGTCGCGCGGCGGCGCGGTCGGCGCCACCATCTCCACAGGGTCCGTGGCGAAGAAGCCGGCCAGCGCGGCGACACCGGTGATCGCCAGCAGCACGCCGGCTGCGATGCCGCCGATCCACGCCAGCCGTCGCCGTGACAATCTGTGCGAATGCAATGCCATGGCTGACGCCATGCGCCGCCGCCTCTGTCCCGCGAATGGCGCAGCCATGAACTTTTCGTCACGCGGATGATTCCGCCGCGCCGCCTCTGCCGCCCTATCGCAACCCTCTTGTGTGTCGGGCATCTTGCGCCATGATACCGCTATCGATCCGCCAGCGATCGAATGGGGGGCCAATGACCGACGCAGAGCTTCATCGCATCGCCGACGATCCACGCTATCGGCACCTGGTGCGGGCGCGCGGGCGGTTCGGCTGGCTGCTGTCGGCGATCATGGTCGCGGCCTATGTCGGCTTCATCCTGCTGGTGGCGTTCGACAAGGCGTTCCTGGCGCAGCCGATCGCCGCGGGCGGTGTCACCTCGCTCGGCATCCTCATCGGCTTCGGGCTGATCCTGCTCGCGATCCTGCTCACCGGCCTCTACGTCCTGCGCGCCAATCGCGACTATGATGCCGCGCTCGCCACCCTGCGTGCGGAGCATGGCGCGTGAGGCGCTGGCTGCTCGCCGGCCCTTGCGCGCTGCTCGCCACCCCGGCCTTCGCCGATGCCATCGCCGGGCAGACCCGGCAGCAACCGACCAACTGGACCGCGATCGCGATGTTCGCCGCCTTCGCCCTGTTCACGCTCGGCATCACCCGCTGGGCGGCGCGGCGGACGCGCACCGCGGCCGATTTCTACACCGCGGGCGGCGGCATCAGCGGCTTTCAGAACGGGCTTGCCATCGCAGGCGACTACATGTCCGCCGCCAGCTTCCTCGGCATCTCGGCGCAGATCTTTGCCGATGGCTATGACGGGCTCATTTATTCGATCGGCTTTCTCGTCGGCTGGCCGATCATCCTGTTCCTGATGGCCGAACGGCTGCGCAACCTCGGCAAATACACCTTTGCCGACGTCGCCGCCTTCCGCTTCGCGCAAGGTCCGGTGCGCAGCTTCGCAGCGACCAGCACGCTCGTCGTCGTCCTCTTCTATCTCATCGCGCAGATGGTCGGGGCGGGGCAGCTCATCAAACTGCTGTTCGGCCTGCGCTACGAATATGCGGTCGGCATCGTCGGCGTGCTGATGACGCTCTACGTCCTGTTCGGCGGGATGACCGCGACCACCTGGGTGCAGATCGTCAAGGCGGTGCTGCTGCTCGGCAGCGCCACCTTCATGGCGCTGATGGTACTCGGCCAGTTCGGCTTCTCGCCCGAGGCGCTGTTCGCCCGCGCCGTGGCGGTCAAGACCGATCTTGCCGCCGCCTCCGGCCTCGCACCGGCGCAGGCGGCGGCCAAGGGCGGCTCGATCATGGGACCGGGCAATTTCATCAAGGACCCGGTGTCGGCGATCTCCTTCGGCCTTGCCCTGATGTTCGGCACCGCCGGGCTGCCGCACATCCTGATGCGCTTCTTCACCGTGCCCAACGCCAAGGCGGCGCGCACCTCCGTGCTGTGGGCGACCGGCTGGATCGGCTATTTCTACATCCTCACCTTCATCATCGGCTTCGGCGCGATCGTGCTGGTGGCGACCGATCCGGGCTATCTCGATGCCGGTGGCACGCTGGCCGGCGGCAGCAATATGGCCGCAATCCACCTCGCCCACGCAGTCGGCGGCAATCTCTTCCTAGGCTTCATCTCAGCAGTCGCCTTCGCGACGATCCTCGCCGTCGTCGCGGGGCTGACGCTGTCGGGCGCCTCCGCGGTCAGCCACGACCTCTACGCAACGGTGTTCCGCAAGGGCCAGGCGGACAGCGCAGCCGAACTCGCCGTGTCGCGGCGCACCGTACTGGTGCTGGCGGCGGTGGCGATCCTGCTCGGCATCGTGTTCGAAAAGCAGAACGTCGCCTTCATGGTCAGCCTCGCCTTTGCGATCGCCGCCTCGGGCAATTTCCCGGTGCTCATCCTGTCGCTGCTCTGGCCGGGCTGCACGACGCGCGGCGTCGTCGCGGGCGGCACCCTTGGCCTGGCGCTCGCGGTAGTGCTGACCGTGTTGTCGCCGGCGGTATGGGTGACCATCCTCGGCCACCCCGCCGCGATCTTCCCCTATTCCTCGCCGGCGATCGTCTCGATGCCGCTCGCCTTCCTGACCATCTGGCTGGTGTCGGTCCTCGACCGCTCGCCGCGCGCCGCGGTCGACCGGGGCGGCTATGCTGCGCAGCGTATCCGGGCGGAGACGGGGATCGGCGCATCGGGAGCGTCGGCGCACTGACGCTCCCTTCCGTCATCCTGAACGGCCGCTACCTGGGCAGTGCATAGGCGATCACCGAATCGCCCAGCTTGGTGCCCAGTGAGCCATGGCCGCCGGCGACGACGACCACGAACTGCCGCCCGCTCGCCGCCGACCGGTACGACATCGGCGTCGCCTGTCCGCCGGCCGGCAGCCGCGCACGCCACAGCACCTTGCCGGTCCGCGTGTCATAGGCGCGGACATAATTGTCGATCGCCGCCGCCATGAACGCGACGCCACCCGCCGTCGTCATCGGCCCGCCGAGCGAGGGGACGCCCAGCTTGAAGGGCAAGGGCAGGATCGTCTCGTCGCGGATGGTGCCGTTCTTGTGCTCCCACACCTTTTTGCCGGTCGTCAGGTCGATGCCCGCGACATAGCCCCAGGGCGGCTGCTGGCACGGCAATCCGGCGAACGACAGGAACGGGTTCATGTCCACCGCGAACGGGGCGCCGGTATTGGGATTGTAGCCCTGCTCGTCCGACCCGCGGCGATCCGATCCGCCCGCCGGGCCGCGTTCGTTCGCGCCGCCGGTATCGTCCTCGCGCGGCACCAGCCGGTCGACGAAGGCGACGTAGTTGGGATGCGCGAAGATCACCTGCCGCACGGGGTCGATCGAGATGCCGCCCCAGTCCATCACCCCGAAATTGCCGGGGAAGACCAGCGAGCCACGCAGCGACGGCGGCGTGAAGGCGCCTTTGTAATCCAACGAGCGGAAACGGATGCGGCACCACAATTGGTCGAGCATCGTCGTCCCCCACATGTCCTTCTCGCGCGCCGGCGCCGGCATCAGCGAGATGGCCGAGAACGGCTGGGTCGGCGCCGTACGATCGCCGGGGGCTGCGCCAGTCGGCACCGGCCGCTCGGGCGCAGGGAAGATCGGCTGTCCGGTGCGCCGGTCGAGCACGAACAGATTGCCGGTCTTGGTCGATTGCACCAGCGCCGGCACCCACCCGCGGCCCGGCAGGTTCAGGTCGACCAGCGCGGGCTGCGCCGGTACGTCCATGTCCCACAGGTCGTGGTGTACCGTCTGATAGACCCAGCGCGGCCGCCCGGTGGCGATGTCCAGCGCCAGCACCGATGTCGCAAAGCGCTCGGTCGTCGCGGGCCGGTTGCCACCCCATTGGTCGACAGCCCCCATCCCCATCGGCAGGTAGACGAGGCCGAGTGCCTCGTCCGCCGCGGGCGTCGACCAGCTGTTGGGCGACGACGGCGTATAATGCCGGCCTGCGCCCAGCGGCGCGGTGTCCGTCGGATTGCCGGGATCGAAATTCCACACCAGCCGCCCGGTCGCCGCGTCATAGCCGCGGATCACGCCCGAGGGCACCTTGGTGGCGATATTGTCGAACACCGCGCCGCCGGTGACGACCAGTCCGCGCGCGACCAGCGGGGCCGAGGTCACCTGATACCAGCCCTGGTTGTAATGCGGCTGGCCCGGCAGCAGGCTCACCGTCCCGCCCTGCCCGAAGCTGCGGCACAGCGCACCGGTACGCGGGTTCAGCGCGATGAGCCGCGAATCATTGGTGGCCAGGAAGATGCGCTGCGGACACTCGCCGAGCGGCGCACTGCCGCCCCGGCCATCCCAATAGGATACGCCGCGGCAGGTCAGGTGCTGCATGTTCTTGGACGAGGTCGCGATCCTGGGGTCGAACCGCCAGCGTTCGCGCCCGGTCTCGGCATCGACGGCGATCACCCAGTTATGCGGCGTGCACAGGTAGACGGTGTCGCCGACCTTGATCGGCGTCATCTCATAGGTCGTCTCGCCGGGATCGCCCTCGCGCTTCACGTCGCCGGTCTGCAACTGCCAGGCGACCTTCAGATTGCCTACATTGGCGGGCGTGATCTGCGCCAGCGGCGAGAATTTGTCGCCGCGCCAGCTGCGCGCATAGGCGTGCCAATCGTCATCGGGCACGCCGCCGGCATTGGCGACCAGCGCGTTGCGCGGCCCCGGCAGGGTGCCGTCGAGATTGTGCACGTCGCGCGCCAGTGACACCGCCCCGAACACCGCCGCCAGCGCCAGCGTAGCGGTCAGCGGCCCGGCGACCTGCGCCCAGCGCCCCCTCGGCACCAGGCGCCGCATCGTCCAGGGCAGTGCCAGCAGGGCGCCGAAGATGAAGATCAGGTCGCCGCGCGGCACCAGCGGCCACCAGTCCGCGCCGATCTCCACCCAGGCCCAGATCACCGTTCCCAGCACCAGCGCGGCGAACAGGTGCAGCGCCGCCGCCCGCCGCCGCCACAGCAGCACCGCCGTTGCCAGCATCACCAGTCCGGCCACCGCATAGAACAGGCTGCCGCCCAGCACCGCCAGCCACGCGCCACCGGCGAGGTTGAGGGCACCGACCGCCCCGATCACGACGGCGAGGATATGGGGCCATCGGGCCGGATGGCGAACGTGGGTCATGCAGCGGCTCCGACTTCGAACTGTCCGAATACCGCCGCGGCGCAGCAATGTTCCGTTACACTGATCCAGGATGGCGCATTTTCAGCGGGATGCGCTCCTCACTCGCCCAGCCATGCCTTGCGGAACGCCAGCTGTCGTGGCGTCACCGTCACCCCCGCCGTTTCGCTGCGCACGATCTCCACCGTCGGGTCGGCAGCGAAGCGCAGCGTCGCCTCGCGTTGGTTGCCCCGCTGCACCCAGCGCAGCGTGACGCGGTCGCCGGCCTTGTGGCCGTCCAGCGCCGCCGTGTCGCCGACCGGCTTGCCATCGACGCTCAGCAGCGTGTCGCCGCGCTCAAGCCCTGCGAGATACGCCGGCGTACCCGGCGCCGGCGCCTCGGCGACCGTCACCGCACCGCCCCCTGCCTGCAGGTTCAGCCCCAGCCAGCCGCTCGACGCATCCGCCGGACGCAGCGTCAGCCCCGCCTGCGCGAGCAGCGGCGCGTAATCGGGCAGGCCGCTCGCATGCACGCTGCCGTCGAAGAACGCCTTGGCGAAGGCAGGATCGCGCGTCACCTCGGCTAGGCCCCGCTCCAGGTCGGCGGGGGTGTAGGGCCGCTCGGTATCACCGCGCGTCTCCCACAGGTGGCGCATGTAGTTGTCGAGCGAGAGGCCGGGATACCGCTGCCGCAACTGCAGGTCGAGCGCCAGCGCCACCACCGCGCCATAGGGGTAATAAGATATGAAGATGTTGGCGTTGGTCTGATCGATCGCCTTGGCTGCATCCACGAACGGCGCGCGCAGGCTCATCTCCTCCGGCCCGCCATACCGCCGCCCGGCGCGGTTCAGAACATAGTCCAGCGTGCCGCCTAGGCTGGCCAGATAGGCATCCACGCTCATCTCGCCGGCGCGGCGGATCATCAGCGGCCCGTAATATTGCGTGAAGCCTTCGGCGAACCACAGGCTCGGGGTCGGATTGGCGCGGGTGAAATCAAACGGTTCTAGCTCGGCGGGGCGCAGCCGCTCGACATTCCAGCTGTGCACGAATTCATGGGACAGCGTGTTGATCTGCGCGAACTTGGCGTCGGCGAGGCTGCGTTTGTCGGTGATGATCGTGGAATTGCGATGCTCCATGCCATCGCCCGCGATCTGCGGCATGTAATCGGCGATGAAGGTATAGGTGCCGTAATCGTAGCGCGGCGCGCGGCCGAACAGGCGGTAATGCTGCGCGATGACCCGCTTTACCTTGGCCGTATAGGTATCGAGGTCCGCGTCCGTGCCGGTATGATGCACCGCCAGCCGCACCACGTAGCGCTTGCCGGTCGGATCGGTGACCGGCCATTCGCGCGTCGCGAAGTCGCTGATCTCCGTCGGGCTATCCATGAAATATTGCAGGTTGGGCGCCCAATAGGTGTCGGTCCCCTTCGCCGCCGGCAATTGCGTCGCGATCCGCCATTTCGGATCGTAGGGGCGGAAGCGGACGCGGATCGCCTTGTCGTCATACCCGGTCGCCCACAGGAAGGTCGCCGGCATGTTGAGATGCGCGTGGGTGGTGTCGATCTGCGCATAGGTGCCATCGCCCCAGTCGCCGAACAGCGTGTAGGTGACGACGACGGTGCCATCGTGCCCGGCGACGCTCCAGCCGTACGGATCGGTGCGGGTCGGCGCCAGCGGCCGCCCGCGCCCGTCCTTTGCCGACACCGCATAGACGTTCTTGGCGAATTCGTGGATCGCGTAGCGGCCGGGCGATGACCGCGCCATCTGCACCCGCAGCGGCCCCGCCGGCACGCCGCGGAACGTGGCGGTCACCTGCGCCTCGTGATGCACTGCGTTGGGGAAGGACACGTCATACTGCACCGGCGCCGCCGCGCCGGGGTCCTGCGCCCGCTGCGCCGCCTCCGCCTCGGCAAAGGTCTGCGCCTGTGCAAGGCCACCCCAGCCGCCCGCGAGCAGGCCCAACGCGATCATTCCGCTTACCATCCGCACGCCGTCATCCCCTGTAGCAAGGCGCGACGATGCCCTTCGCAATCGGCCGAGTGCAAGCGACACCCATAAAAAAAGGGAGGGTCCCGAACCGGAACCCTCCTCCGACACGACCGGCGATCGGCCGATCAGAAGCGGAACGACGCACCCGCGCGATACTGGCGCCCGATCAGCCCGGCGTAATGCCAGGTGGTCAGGAAGTTCGGCGCGCTCGAATAGGCGGCCGGGGCGACCGGAGCCTTGGCGTCGAACACGTTCTTGACGTTGAAGAAGAACGTGAACTTGTCGTTGACCTTCGCCGTCGCGTTGACGTCGACGTTGATGAAGCGGCGCACGTAGCAGAAGGCGAGATCCTGCGGCGAGGAGCGCGTGTAGAGGTTGCCGTTGTCGCAATCGAGCGGCAGTCCCTGATCCTCCGACACCGCCTTGATCCGGCTGACGTAATAAGCGGTCGCCGACAGCGAATAGGGGCCTGCCTCGATCGTGTTCTGCCAGTTGCCGCGCCACGCCGGCGTGCCGTTGCCCGACGACAGGTCGTACGGTCCCATCGTGCCGGCATAATGCTGCGTACCCGCCGAGGTGACAAGGTTGTACTTGATGACGTGGGTCGCCTCGATCCGGCTGGTGAACTTCACGCCGTCGCCGAGCGGCACGGTCGCCGTCGCCGAGAAATCGAGGCCCGAGGTTAGCGCATAGTTCGCGTTCACATACGGCACGTTGATGATGAGCACGCGCGGCAGGGCATTGGGGAACAGCGGATCGACCGCGTCGGTCGTATTGACCGAATAACCCGAGCCGACCGCAGCCACCGCCGCCTGCGCCGCGGCAAGGTTGGCGGCATTGTAATAGGCCGACACCGCCTTGCCGAAGTCGGGGCCGGTGACGATCAGGTTCTTCTTGCGGACGTTGTAATAATCGACCGTCAGGCTCAGCCAGCGCACAGGCTGGAAGATCACGCCGCCGGTAAAGCTGCGCGAGATCTCCGGCTGGAGGTCGGGGTTGCCGGCAAGGCCGCGACCCAGATTGTAGTTGAGGTTGTACGGATTGCCATTCGCCGAGCAGGTCGTCGTGCTGCCGGTGCCGCCGTGCTGCAGGATGAAGTTGCACGGCGGGGTCGTCGACACGAAGCCCGCATATTGGCTGCGCGGACCCGATTCCGCGAAGGTCGGCGCACGGAAGCCCTCGGCATAGGTGCCGCGGATCGCGAGCGCCTGGAACGGCGTGAACTTGACGCCGACCTTCGGCGAGAAGTGGCTGAACCCTTCCGAATAATGGTCGTACCGGCCGGAGACGTTGACGTCGACCTGGTCGAGGATCGGCGCGTCGGCCTCGAAATAGGCGGCCGACACGGTGTGCGCGCCGAATGCCGAGGCGGTGCTGAGGCCGTAGGTGTCGAGCGCGGCGTTCTGGTTGTTGTTCTCCAGCGTTTCGCGCCGCACCTGGCCGCCGACCGCGAATTGCAGCGGGCCGCCGGGCAGGTCGAACAGCCGCGCCGACAGTGAGGCGTCGAGTGCCGCCTGGGTCGAATGCGACGGCGTCGTCTTGTCGGGCGCGATCGCGCTGCGCACGGCGGCCGTGTTCAGCGACGGATTGACGAAATTGTACGCACCCGTGTTGATCGCGCGGGCGAGGCCGGCGATGTTGAGCAGGCCGTGCTGCGTCAGCTCCAGCTCGTCGCGGGCATAGACGCCCTCAACGCGCCAGTCGAAGCGGCCGTCACCGAAATTGCCGTTGAGGCCCGCGGTCGCACGATACACTTCGTTCTTGCGATCGCTGCCGGCCGGAATGTCGCCGAACAGGTAATAGATGCGCGCGGCATTGGCGGCGGCGATCGCCGGCGTCGCTGCGGCGTTGGTCGCATAGGGGTTGTTCGGATTGAGGCGACGATCCGTCGCCGTGGCGCAATTGGTGCCGGCCGAGCAGACGAAATAGGGCAGCACGATGCCCGGGTTGTTCGACGCGACCGCCGGGGCGCCGCCGAACGGCTGCGTATTGCGGATCGCCGACGGCGTGCCGTTGATGCTCACGTCGCTGCGGCTGTAGCTGCCGCTGATATACCCCTCGACATTGTCGGCGATGCGCACGCTGATGCGGCCCTGCAGCGAATAGCGCTCCTGCAGCGGCTGGATCTGGCGGTACAGGTCGACCAGGTCGTACTTGCAGCCCGTACCCTGAGCGGCGCCCGTGGTCACCGCAAAGGTGCCCCCCGCGCAATTGGCGAGGCCCAGCGCGTCGTAGCGCGTGGTCAGCGGGGCGCCGACCTGACCCGACAGCGGGTTGTTGAGGTCAGTCTGGTTGACGCGCGTGACATAGGCGGTCGGCACGTTGACGGTCAGCGACTGGTCGGACGCATTGTTGTCCAGGCCGCCGATCGGGGTCAGGTCCTGCGTGTTGTAGGGAAAGCCGCGGCTGTGATTGGAAACGCGGCCATCACGCTGGTATTCGCCGTTCAGGTAGACGTTGAAGCCCCTGGCCGCATAATCGCCCCAGCCGACGGTCAGCTGCGCGCGCTGGTGGCTCGCATCGCCGCGCTCGGCGACGCCGCCTTCGACCAGGCCGTCGATGCCGACGAACTGCTTCTTGAGGATGACGTTGACCACGCCGCCGATCGCGTCGGCACCGTAGGTGGAGGACGCACCGTCCTTCAGCACCTCGATCCGGTCGACGAGGCTGAAGGGGATCGAGTTGAGGTCGACATAGGCGTTATGGCCGTCGTCGTTCAGCGGGAAGTTCGCCGAACGCAGTCCGTCGATCAGCACCAGCGTGGAGGACACGCCGAGGCCGCGCAGCGACACCGCCGAACCGCCGGCCGAGAAGCCCGACTGGAAGCCGGTGCCGATCGAACCCGCGCTGTCGGCGCTGATCGAGCGGATCGCGTCCGATGCGGTGGTGATGCCGGCCTTGGCCAGCGTGTCGCTGGTCAGCACGGTGACCGGCGACGGCGTCTCGGTGTCGGTGCGGCGGAACAGCGAGCCGGTGACGACGATGTCGCTGCCCTGGGCGCTCTCGCCCTGATCGGACTGGCCCTGTGTCGTGGTCGGCGCGACAGCCTGCTTGTCGATTTCCAGCTGCGCCGGCGACTTGGTCTGCTCGGGCGCGGTCTGCGCGAGCGCCGGCAGCGCGGTCAATGCCATGGCAAACGGCGTGGCAGCAGCCAGAAGCGCAGCCTTGCGCGTCGAACGAAGCGTCTTGGTCACCTGATCTTTTCCCCCGTGACGACCGCCCCCTGCGGCCGCTCACGTCGAACGGCACATGCCGTCCGACCGAGCCAGGGTGTATATTCTGACCAATCCTGTAAAGAGTTGGCGGTGACGCTTACGTCATTTCAGCAAGATTGCGTTGTAATTCAGACACAATGTGGTGTCATCATTGTCCTATATTTTACGGCAGCAGGTCATACCTTCTTTGCGCCGAATAACCGCCCCAGCATCGCTTCGGCGGCCTTGCCCACCGCTTCGGCGATCGCCTGCGGATCGGGTTGCGTCTGCGTGCCCTGCGGCGGCACCGGAGCGTCCGGAGCGTCCGGAGCCCGCGGTGCCTCGGGTGGTTCGGCGGCCGCTGCCGGTTCGCGCTTCGTGCGGCCCTTCGCCACGGCGGCGGTGGCTGCCGCCGCCGCCATCGTCAGCCCGGCCGCCAGCATCTCGCGCCCCTGCGGGCTATTCGCCTTTTCGAGCAGCGCGCCGCCCACTTCGCGCACCTCCTTGGGCAGCTTCACGCCCAGCACTTCCTTGGGGAGTTTCGCCTTCTTGTGCTTCTTGCCCACGCCATCGCCTCCACGCTGTGTAGCAGCAAGGTAAGACACCACCCGGAAGCTTTCAATGTGCCTCGGGCGTTCCTACTTGCCAGGACTAGCCTCCGTTACAGAACAGAAGTAGAACCAGCCCCATGCTGACCAAGATAAGCGTCCGCGGCGCGCGCGAGCACAACCTCAAGGATGTCGACGTCGACATCCCCCGCGACACGCTGACGGTCATCACCGGCCTGTCCGGCTCGGGCAAGTCGTCCCTCGCCTTCGACACCATCTATGCCGAGGGGCAGCGCCGCTATGTCGAATCGCTGTCGGCCTATGCGCGCCAGTTCCTGGAGCTGATGCAGAAGCCGGACGTTGATCATATCGAGGGCCTGTCCCCGGCGATCTCGATCGAGCAGAAGACGACGAGCCGCAACCCGCGATCGACGGTCGCGACGGTCACCGAGATCTACGATTACATGCGCCTGCTCTGGGCGCGCGTCGGCATCCCCTATTCGCCGACCACGGGCGAGCCGATCGCCGCGCAGACCGTCAGCCAGATGGTCGACCGCGTCATGGCGCTGCCCGAGGGCACGCGCCTCTACCTGCTCGCCCCCGTCGTGCGCGGTCGCAAGGGCGAATATCGCAAGGAACTGGCCGAATGGCAGAAGGCGGGCTTCACCCGCGTCCGCATCGACGGCGAGATCCACGAGATTGACGAGGCGCCGGCGCTCGACAAGAAGTTCAAGCACGACATCGAAGTGGTGGTCGACCGCCTGGTGGTGCGTGAGGATATCGCGACGCGCCTCGCCGAAAGCTTCGAGACCGCATTGAAGCTTGCCGAGGGCCTCGCCTATGTCGACCCGGCGGATCCGGTCGAGCCGCACACCCCCAAATCGGAGGTACTCGGCGACAACGCGCCCGCCGGCCGCATCGTCTTTTCGGAAAAATTCGCCTGTCCGATCAGCGGCTTCACCATCGCCGAGATCGAGCCGCGGCTGTTCAGCTTCAACGCGCCGCAGGGCGCCTGCCCGGCCTGCGATGGCCTGGGCGAGAAATTGCTGTTCGACGAGGACCTCGTCGTCCCCAACCACGAACTCAGCATCAAGAAGGGCGCGGTCGTGCCCTGGGCCAAGTCCAATCCGCCCAGCCCCTATTACATGCAGGTGCTGGGCAGTCTCGCGCGCGAATTCGGCTTCAGCCTCGACACCGCCTGGGGATCGCTCGATGCCAAGGTGCAGGAGACGATCCTCCACGGCACCAAGGGCAAGGCCGTCACCCTCACCTTCGTCGACGGCAAGAAGAGCTACGACGTCAAGAAGCCGTTCGAGGGCGTGATCGGCAACCTCAACCGCCGCCTGCTCCAGACCGAGAGCGCCTGGATGCGCGAGGAATTGGGCAAATACCAGTCGTCGCGCCCCTGTGAGGTCTGCCACGGCGCGCGCCTCAAGCCGGAGGCGCTGGCGGTGAAGGTGGCGATGCGCGACATCGCCTATGCGACGCACCTGTCGGTGGTCGATGCGCTCGCCTTCTTCACCGATCTTCCCAACCACCTGGGCGACCAGCAGCGCGCGATCGCCGAGCGGATCCTCAAGGAGATCGTCGAGCGGCTGGGCTTCCTCAACAACGTCGGCCTCGATTACCTCAACCTCGACCGGACCAGCGGCACGCTGTCGGGCGGCGAGAGCCAGCGCATCCGTTTGGCGAGCCAGATCGGCAGCGGCCTGTCGGGCGTCCTGTACGTGCTCGACGAACCCTCGATCGGCCTGCACCAGCGCGACAACGACATGCTGCTCGCCACGCTCCGCCGCCTGCGCGACCTCGGCAACACCGTGCTGGTCGTCGAGCATGACGAGGATGCGATTCGCACCGCCGATTACGTCATCGACATGGGGCCGGGCGCCGGCGTCCACGGTGGCCAGATCGTCGCGCAGGGCACGCTCAAGCAATTGCTCAAGAGCAAGACCAGCATCACCGCCGACTATCTCAACGGCACGCGCGAGGTGCCGGTGCCCGCCAAGCGCCGCAAGGGCAACGGCAAGCAGCTGACCGTCCACAACGCGCGCGCCAACAACCTGACCGGCGTCACCGCGTCGATCCCGCTCGGCACCTTCACCTGCATCACCGGCGTGTCGGGCTCGGGCAAATCGAGCTTCACCATCGACACGCTCTACGCCGCCGCCGCGCGCACGCTGAACGGCGCACGCATCCTCGCTGGCAAGCACGACAAGGTCACCGGGCTGCAGCATCTCGACAAGGTGATCGACATCGACCAGTCGCCGATCGGCCGCACCCCGCGGTCGAACCCGGCGACCTATACCGGCAGCTTCACCCAGATCCGCGACTGGTTCGCCGGCCTGCCGGAGGCGCAGGCGCGCGGCTACAAGCCCGGGCGCTTCAGCTTCAACGTCAAGGGCGGCCGCTGCGAGGCGTGCCAGGGCGACGGCGTGCTCAAGATCGAGATGCACTTCCTCCCCGACGTCTACGTCACCTGCGACGTCTGCCATGGCGCCCGCTACAATCGCGAGACGCTGGAGGTGAAGTTCAAGGGCAAGAGCATCGCCGACGTGCTCGACATGACGGTCGAGGATGCCGCGGAGTTCTTCAAGGCCGTGCCGCCGATCCGCGACAAGATGGAGATGCTGGTCGAGGTCGGCCTCGGCTACGTCAAGGTCGGCCAGCAGGCGACCACCCTGTCGGGCGGCGAGGCGCAGCGCGTCAAGCTCGCCAAGGAACTCTCCCGCCGCGCCACCGGCAACACGCTCTACATCCTCGACGAGCCGACCACCGGCCTGCACTTCGAGGACGTGCGCAAATTGCTCGAAGTGCTGCATGCGCTGGTCGAACAGGGCAACACCGTGGTGGTGATCGAACACAATCTCGACGTCATCAAGACCGCCGACTGGATCGTCGACCTGGGGCCGGAAGGCGGCGTGAAGGGCGGCGAGATCGTCGCGACCGGCACGCCCGAGACGGTGGTGCAGGAACCGCGCAGCTTCACCGGCCGGTATCTCGCCCCGCTGCTCGACAAGGGCGCGTCGGCCCAGGCGGCGGAATAGCGGGTCCCCGGCAGCGCCGGGGACTCACAGCCAGCCGCAATCCTTGCCCCGCGCCTTGTCCTCGACGCGCGCGGTCTGGGCATCGCCAGCCTCGCGCAATTGCCGTGCGAGGTGGCGACGGGCGATCGCATCCGGCGCGATGCGTCGCCGCCGCGCGGTCAGCGCGGCGAGGCTCTCGTTGGTCGGCGTGATGCCGACGCTGCGCATGATGCCCTGCAATCCCGATCGCGCCATCGTGCCGCGCGGGCTGGGTTTGCCGTCGGGCAGCGGCGGCGCCTGGATCTCGCGCCAGAACGCATCGTACATCCACCGCTCGCCGCTGCCGCAGGCGTAGAGATACGCCAGCGCGAACCGCAACGCGAAGGTCGGCCGCACCGGCCCGGCATCGGCCTCCTCCGCCGCTTCGTCCACGGCGCAGAGCGCTTTCCACAGCAGCTGTTCGCGAACCTTGCTCATGATTCGCCAGAACGTATAGAGAACAAAGGGAATTGCCCAGTCCCGCTGTGCACCGTCTCACCGGACGAAAGGCCGCCAGGCCGGTATCGGAAGCTGCCCGCCCCACGCTTCCAACCACCGGTCGAACACGCTACCTTGTGTGCATGGTCGAGCTAACCCCCATCGAGTCGGAATTCGCCACCAGCGAAGATGCCGCCGCCTATGATGCCTGGTTCCGCGCCAAGGTCGAACGCGCGCTGGCATCCACCGCCCCCTGCATCCCGCACGATCAGGTCATGGCGGAGGCTCGCAGGATCATCGATCGGCACCGCGCTCGATGACACTCGCGGTCGTCTGGCATGCCGATGCGACGACCGATTTCCTCGACATCCTCGACTATATCGCCGCCCGCAACGTTTCAGCGGCGGATCGTCTCGAGGCGCTGATCCAGCATGCCGCCGATCGCCTGCCCGATCATCCCTATATCCACCGGCCGGGCCGCGTGCCCGGCACGCGCGAGGCGATCGTGCACCCCAATTACATTCTCGTCTATCGGGTCGCCGCCGATGTGATCGAGATCCTGACGGTGCTCCACGCCCGCCAGCGATATCCCTGACCTCCACCGCGGCCGCCTCGCCCGCGCCGGCAGCGCTCACTCATACCGATAGGTCAGGCTCGCCGTGTCGCCCGGTGCGACGCGCACCTGCCATGTCTGCACGCCATCCACTTCGGTCAGGGCATCGCCGGGCGCCGTCACCTTCTGCCCCGCCCGGCCGATCGGCAATTCCACCGCCACCGCAAAGGGATTGGCGTTGCTGACCGTCAGCACCATCCCCTTGGCGCCTTCGCTGCGCTGGTCGACCAGCACCTGGCTGCTCGTGCCGGCGCCGATCCGCACCCGCTGGCCGATCGCATGATCGGTCATCGTGCCGGTGCCGAGCAGCAGCCCGTCGCCGATCGCCGGCGTATGCCCGCTGCGCCCCGCATAGAGCGCGGTCGTCCCCGCCGGCAGCGGCAGGCCGAGCCCGGCATCCTTGACGTTGCGCAGCACCAGCACCACGCCCGTCGGCACCGCCGTCATCGTCTGCCCGGGATAGACCGGGCGCCGATACCGCCGCTCGAACGGCACGCCATCCGCCATCAGCAGCGCCACCTGCTTCTGCGCATTCGGCGCCACCGTCACCGCGCGCGGCACCGAATAGAGCTTCAGGTCGCCCAGATCCTCCGGCGGCGGCGGAGGTGGTGGTGGAGCCGGTGGCGGCGGCGGCGGTGGCGCGAAAGCCATCGACGCCATCACCCGCGATCCCGTGACGACGATCTCGTCCGCCATCTCGAACGCCTCGTCGCGCAGGTCCGATGTCGTCGTGCCCAGCGGATAGCAGCGCAGCGACAGCGCGCCCGCCCGCCGCATCCAGTCATAGGTCGCCTGCCGGTTGAGCCGCCCTGCCACCGCCTTCACATTCGCCCTGGCGAATGTTTCGGGATTGGCGTTGGCGAGCGTCAGCCAGGCGAACAGGTCGAGCTTGCCCTGCCCGCCATCCGCCCCCGGTCGCACCGTCGCCACATAGCTTGCCGCCCAGTCGAACCCGTTGGCGAGGTAGGACAGGGTCACCGTCACCGTCCGGGCCGACGGCGTATCGGTGGTGACGCTCAGCACCGGCTTTGCCGACAGGTCGGCGGGCACGCCGCGATAGCCGAGCGCTTCCGGCAGGCCCGAACAGCGCAACGCCTCGATGCCCGCCGCCGTCTTCAGCACCACGCCCGGCTGCGGCCCCGCAACGATGGTCGCCGTCTCGCTCGTTCGCTTGCCGGTGGCGCGATCGGTGCGGGTCAGCGTCACCTGCCGCCCGAGGGTGCCGTCGACCAGCGACGCGGGCGACAGCAGCCGCGCATCGCGGTTCTTTTCCACCGTGCCGCCGGGCAGCCCCCCGATGATCGCGCTGACCGGCACGATCCCTTCCGCCACGCCCTCGAACCGCAGGGTCGCCCGCCCCTTGGGTAGGCGCACGATGCGGGTTTCGGTGACCAGCGCAAAGCCGCGCAGCCAGCGCAGGTCCATCGCCTCGTAGCGGCCGCGGGCGGGGTTGCGATACACCGTCACCGCCACGTCGCGCGGTTTCGGCGAGGTCACCACCACCGCCTCCTGCGCGCGGACCGGCAGCGCGGCCGGAGCGGCGGCGAGCACCAGCGCCGCCGCCAGCTGCCCCAGCCGGCGCATCAGTAGCGCGTGTCGAAGGTCGCCGTGACGATCGCCGAGCCGTTGGCCGGCACCGGCACCTGCCACACCGCGCGCCCCGCCTCCGGCCGATCGCTCTTGCGGCTTTCGTCGACCACGCGCGTATCGGCCCAGTCCAGGCCGCCCTGCACCAATTCCACCGTCACCGGCACCGCGCGGGCGTTGGTGAGCGTATAGCGCATCGCGGTCCGCCAGCGGTCGCCGCTCATCCGCGTGCGGCTGACGACCACCGGCTGCACCTTCACGTCGAAGGCATCGCCGGTGGCGAGCGCGATTTCCGATCCCTGCGGCGTATGGTCGATGCGGTTCTCGCCGGTGAACTGCGGCTGGCCGCGCGCATCGCGAACGTAGACGCGCACCGTGCCGGCGGGCAGCGCGTCCCCCAGCCCCGCCGCGCCCGAGTTTGAAAAGCGCAGCACGCTCGCCGCGCTGCGCGGTTCGTCGGCGGTGCCGAGCCAGCCGTTTTCGAACCGGTAACCGGATCGGGCGGCCGTGCCCTTCACGTCGAGGAAGCTCACCTGCTTGGTCTGCTTGTCGGCGATCGTCGTGCGGCCGGGAAGCGCGTAGAGGTAGAAATCGCCCAGTTGCTCGCGATTGGCGCTTTCGGTGCCGGCACGTACCGTCCGCCCCAGCCGACGCGGCGGCCGCGGCCGATAGCCGGTCTGTTCGCCGTCGTCGCTCGCCACCTCGCCCGCGACCAACAGGGTACGCGCGTTGTCGAAGGTCGTGCCGCTGGTGTTCTTGAGCGTTACCCAGCCCTGTACGTCCACCTTGCCGCTCTTGTCGTCGAACAGCGCGACGTAGTCCGCGCTCCAGCCGAGGCCGCGGCTGAGATAGGACAGAGTCGCGGGCCGCGTGCCGGCGCGGCTGCTGTCGAGCGTCACCGACAATGTCGGCCGCGCCCGCAACGAGGCGGGCACGCGATCGAAGATCGCACGCACCGGCAGGCCGTCGTCGCGCAGCACCTCGATCCGGTCGCCGATCTGCAGCACCACGCCGCCGTTCACCGCCAGCACCTTGGCCCGTTCGCGCGTCTCGGCGCCCGTCGCAGGGTTGGTGCGCAGCAGGGTGATCGTCTCCCCCACCGCCTTTTCCATCAGGCTCGACGGGCTGAGCAGGTCGTAATCGAAATTCTGTTCGACGATCGCGGCGTCCGCCACTCCGAGCGACACGGTTTCGGGGCGGATGCTCGCGCTGACATCGGGAAAGTCCTGCCGCACCTGCCCGCGGCCGAGCGTGAGCTGGCGCACGTCCTGGATCAGCGCGATGTCGTTGGTGTAGATCGTCGCCGAGACGTCACCCTGCGCGCTGCGTCCGGCGGGGACCCCTGCTTGCGGCAGCGCATCCTGCGCCGGTGCTGCGCCCGACAGGCCGAGTGCCGCCAGTCCGATGATCGCCGTCCGCATGCTGCCTCTCCCCCGTTATGCCGTCGGTTGTGCCGGTCGTCCGCCCGCTTGGCAACGCCGCATTACCCCTCGATGACGTGCGGCACGAAGCGCGCGGTATTGCCGGTGATGAGCCCGTCTTCGCGGATGCCGATCCCGGCGGGCGCGCCATCGACGATCCAGCTGCCGATCACCGGGAAGCATCCCGGTGCCGCCTCCGGCAACGGATAGATCGCCTGATAGACATAACCTTCCTCGCCATAGTCGCCCGGCGTTTCGACGACGATCTCGCCCGCCCGCCGGATCGAGACGTTGGCGCCCTCGCGCGACAGCAGCGGCTTGGCGACGGCATCGCCGTCCGGGATCGCAAAGCTTGCCGGCAGCAGATTGGGGTGATCGGGAAACAGGTCCCACAACACGGCGAGCACGCCCTTGTTGCTCCAGATCATCTTCCATACCGGCTCCAGCCACAAGGTGCCGCGCGACAGGCTTTCGAGCAGCACGTCGGCGAACGCCTCGTTGGCCAGCCATTCCCACGGGTAGAGCTTGAAGATCGCCGCGATCGCCGCATCCTCGCCATCGACGAAGCACCGCCGCTGGTGATGCCAGCCGATCGCATCGATCAGCACCGGCGCAGTGGCGATGCCGGCAGCCTCCGCCGTATCGCGCAGATAGGCGGTGGTGACCGCATCCTCGCCCGCCTCCTCCGCGGCATGGGCGAAGTGCAGCGTCGCGGGCAGGTGCGGCGCCAGGTCGCGCCACTTGGCGACCAGCGCGTCGTGCAGGCCGTTATATTGATCGAGATGCGGGAAGCATTGCTCCTTCCAGCTCCACTGGATCACCGCCGCCTCCAGCAGGGCGGTCGGCGTGTCGCAGTTGAATTCGAACAGCTTGGGCGGCCCCGCACCGTCATAGCCCAGATCGAACCGGCCGAAGTTGAGCGCAGGCGGCTCCGCGTCCCAGGCGGTGCGGATCGCGTCGTCAAACGGGCGCGGGATGCCGAACCGGCGCAGCAGCCCCGCGTCGGCGACGATCGCCTCGCCGGCCGCGAGGAACAGGCGATAGAGTTCGGCCGTCGCCGCCTCGATCTCGCGGATCTCGGCGGCGGTGAAGCGGTAGCAGGCGGCCTCGTTCCAATAAGGCGTGCCATCGGCGGTATGCCAGATCAGGCCTTCGCGCTCGACGATACCCTGCCAGTCCGGGCGCGGCACCATCGGCGTGCGGATCATGCGCGCGCTCCGCCGAAGCTGCGCGCCGACGCACCGAAGCCGCCGCGGCTGATCGCGCCCGCCCGCGTGACGTTGGTGGCACGCGGCGCGAAGCCATAGCTGCGCCCCGGCGCCCGGGTGTAGGATCCGCCCGCGACCCGCTCGCCATAAGGCGGGATGATCGCGCTGCGCGCGAGGAAGTACCACAGGAACGGGCTGGCGCCGGCATGGCCGCCGGCATGCGCCTGGCGCCGGCACTGATCGTCGGCGACGCGGTTGCCCGCGCGATCGGTGCACACTGCGGTGTCGCGCTGCGCCGTCCAGCCATCCGCCTGCGGACGATCGCACCCGCTCGCCAGCAGCGCGGCGGCCAGCCCGGTCGTCAGTCTCAGATCCCGCTTCATGTCCACTCCCTGCTGCCGTGGCGCGGCACCGGTCCGGTGACCTTACGCCGGGTCGCGGTTGCGACAAAGGACTATCGCAGGATGATGTCGGACCAATCCAGCTCTTGGCGAAACGACATCCTTGCGTTCCTAAGCTAGGTTATTTCTTTGGCACATCGCCAATTCTTGGCGTTCGCAGGGTTGACGTCTGCTTGATCGTGATTACGGCGGGATTTGGTCAAAGGAGCAAACTATGTCTGATGAAACATCCGAACTGAACGCGGTCGAACTCGCCACCGAACTGACGATTGCTTGGCTCGGCAACCCCAACACCCGGACTTCGGCCGATGAGGTTCCCGGCTTTCTGGGCAAGATGCACGACACCGTGTCTGCACTGCTTGGCGCGACCGGCCCGACGGTGGAAGCACCGGCAGCGACCGAATATACGCCCGCCGTCTCGGCCCGCAAATCGCTGTCGTCGAAGGATCACATCATCTCGCTGATCGACGGCAAGCCGTACAAGACCTTGCGCCGCCACCTCGCGACTCATGGCCTCACCCCGGCGGAATATCGCGAACGCTATGGCTTGAAGGCCGATTACCCGATGGTCGCCGAAAACTATTCGGAAAGCCGCCGCGCGATGGCGAAGAAGATCGGCCTCGGCCGCAAGCCCGGCGCGCGCAAGGGCGACGGCGGCAACGCTCCCGCCCGCCGCGGCCGCAAGGCGGAAACCGCGGAGGCATAAGCAGGGGGCAAGCGGGGCCGGCGTCGCACGGCCCCGCCCGCCCACGGCACGAAAGTCGCGCGGATGGTCATCATCCGTGCGACCTTTCGTTGGGCTATTGGCCGAAGATGCCCTTGCGATACAGCAGGGTGATCGCGACGCGGCGGTTGCGCGGATCGCCCGGATCGTCGGCGATGATCGGTTCGCGATCGGCCACGCCCTCGATCCGCTCGAACCGGCTTTCGGGAATGCCGCCCAGCGCCAGCCGGCGACGCGTCGCCTCGGCCCGCCCCGACGACAGCATCCAGTTGTTCATCGCTCGCGGATCGCCATAGGGCACGCTGTCGGTATGGCCGCGGATCATGATCGTGTTGGGCGTGCCCGCGATCGTGCCGGCGATCATGCCGATCAGTTCGGATGCCTTGGCATCCAGCGCGGTCGTGCCGAGCGCGAACATCGAATAATCGGCATCGTCGACCAGGTCGATCCGCAGGCCGTCCTGCGTGGGAACGAAGCGGACGTGGCTGGCGAGCTTGGCCAGCCGCGCCGATCCGCTGATCTGCTTTTCCAGCTGCCGCCGGATCGCGTCGAACGCCTGCTTGTCCGCCGCGATCGCATTGGGATTGCGCAACGAGCCCTTGTCGCCGGTGCCGCTACGCTGCCCGCCCGACTGGCTCATCGGGATACCGATCGAGGCGATCGGGGCGGAGGCCGCCTTCGGCCCCAGCTTGTTGTTGCTGAGGATCGATTCGCCGCCCAGCACGCCGCTGCCGCCGAGGCCGGTCACCTTCTTGTCGAGCAGCGTCGGCGCGAAATAATCGGCGATGCCCTTGCGCTGCTTCTCCGTCGTCGCGCCGAGCAGCCAGAGCAGCAGGAAGAAGGCCATCATCGCCGTCACGAAATCGGCATAGGCGACCTTCCACGCGCCGCCGTGATGGCCGCCGTGCCCGCCGTCGATGATCTTCTTGACGATGACGATCTTGGGCGGCTGGTTGTTGCCGTGCGGGGCTGCGCGGGCCATTTATGCGGCTCCCTTCGGTCGCAAGGCCGGTTCGGCGCAAGCCGAACCCTGACGAAAAGACGTCATCACTTGCCGCGCAAGCCGTCGAAGACTTCGGCGAAGCCCGGCTGGTTCTTGTGCGCGATGCCGCTGCGCGCCGCCTCGATCACCAGCGGCTGCGGATGGCCGTGCAGCGAGGCGATGATGATCTGCTTCACCACGTCGTAGATCGCGGCATCGGCATCGATCACCTGCTTCAGGCGCCCGGCGAGCGGCGACACCACGCCATAGGCGAGCAGCACGCCCATGAACGTGCCGACCAGCGCCGAACCGATCATGCCGCCGAGCACCGAAGGCGGCTTGTCGATCGAGCCCATCGTCTTGACGATGCCGAGCACCGCGGCGACGATGCCGAGCGCGGGCAGCGAATCGGCGAGGCTGGTCAGCGTCGTGTGCGGCCCCTCCACCTCGTGGTGGTGGGTCTTGATCGAATGATCCATCACCTCTTCCACCGCATGCACGTCGAGCGTGCCGGACGAGACGACGACCAGCCGCAGCGTGTCGGCGATCAGGTTGACGAGGGTGTGGTCGGCGAGCAGGCGCGGATATTCGCTGAACACCGCCGACGACTTCGGGTCCTCGACATGCGGCTCGAGTGCGATCGGCCCGTCCATGCGCAGCATCTTCATCAGCTTGCTGACGAGGAAGATGACGTCGAGATAGTCCTGCTTCTTGTACTTCGGCCCCTTGAACACCTTGGCGAGGCCGCCGCCCATCGCCTTCAGCTCGGAGCCCGAATTGCCGATGATGAGCGCGCCGGCGGCGGCGCCGCCGATGATGAGCATCTCGTGCGGGATCGCCTCCATCACCGGGCCAAGCGCGCCGCCGGTGATGGCGAAACCGCCGAACACCATGGCGAGAAGGACGACGAGACCGATGGCTGGAAACACTGTGGGACACCCCGCTTGCGCGCCGGCACCGCCGGCAATCCGATCATGCCGGATTAACCGGATTTCCTAGACAAGTGGTTACCAAGCCGGCGGTTTGTTGAGAGGAGTTCCTCCCCGGCACGGGGAGGGGGACCGCTCGGCGCTGCCGAGTGGTGGAGGGGCAACCCCAGGCGACAGCCCTGCTTGGCTGCCCCTCCGTCAGCCTGCGGCTGCCACCTCCCCGTTCCGGAGAGGAGCGTTTACTTCAGGTAATCGAACAGCGAGAGCTGCGACAGCTTCGTGAAGCTCGCCTGCGATGCCGACAATGCGGTCATCATCTGCTGGAGCTGGACCACCGCATCGGTGATATCCACCTGTTCCAGCTTGCCGCGCAATTCGCTGCGGTCGGTGTTGGCGGTGGTCAGCAGCTGCTGCTGCAGGTCGATGCGCGCGCCACGGGCGCCGACCGAGGCGGTGACGTCGGCGACCTGATCGACCGCCTTGCTGATCGAATCCAGCGAACTCGACATGGTGGCCGAGATATCGCCGCCCGTGGACAGGGCCGTGGCCAGTCGGCTCAGCATGGCCAGCGTGTTGTCGCCGCCGCCTAGGTCGAAGATGCGCTTGGCGCTTTCCGTCGCCTGCACGCTCTGCCCGTCGCTGATCGGCACTTCCGATACCGGCGCATCGTCGGGGATGGTGAAGGTGCCGTCCTTGTTGTCGGTCACCGCAAGGCCGCCGGTGGCCGACCCGAACAGCGGCTGCCCGCGCACGTTGCGCGTGTTGGCCAGGCCGACCAGCGAATCGACGATGGATTTCAGCTCGGTGCCGATCACCTTGCGCGTCGCATCGGTCTGCGTGCCGTTCGCCGCCTGCGTCGCCAGCGTCGTCGCCTGGATCAGCTGGTTGTTGATCTGGCTGAGCACGCTGCTCGCCTGGTCGAGCAGCGATCCCGCCAGGGTCATGTTGCTGCCGTAGACGGCGGCGTCGGCATCGCGCCGGTCGAGTTCGGCGAGCTGCTGCGCGGCGGCGGGATCGTCCGACGGCTTCAGGATCTTCTTGCCGGTGGAGATCTGCGTCTGCAGTTCGGATGCGCGCGCGCCCATCTGCGACAGGCGGTTCGACGCGGTGCTGTAGAACAGATTGGTGGAGATCTGCATGGCGCGCCCTAGCGGATATCGAGGATGGTCTGCATCGTCTCGCGCGCGATCTGGATCACGCGGCCGGACGCGGCATAGGCCTGCTGGAAGCGGATCAGGTCGACGGCTTCCGAATCGAGATTGACCCCGGTCGACGCCGACAGCGCCGCGGCGGCGCCGTCGCGGATCGCGGTCTGCGCATCGGCGATCGTGTTCTTCTGCTTGTAGGCGGTGGCATTGTCGGTGACGAGCGTGGTCAACGTCGCCTCGAAGCCTTTGCCGACGCGAGTCGCCTCCAGCGCGGTGAGGTTCGACGCATCACGCACGCCGCCGCCCTTGCCTGCGGCGATCTGGCTGCCGGCGGTGAAGTTCGCCGCGATGCCGATGTCAGTCGGCGATCCTTGCGGATCGACTGCGAACAGTGCGATGCCGGGCTTGCTGTTCTGGTCGACACCTGCCGTCTGGTTGTCGTTCACCGCCTTGACGAAGGCGGTGGCGACCGCGTTCAGTTCCTGCCGGTTGGCGGCGACGCGTTCGGCGCCGTCGGTGATCGCGGCCAGCGTGCCGCCGTTGGGCGTGATCTGCGTCGTCGTGCCGCGCACCGTGACCGAGAAGGCGATCTTGCCGTTTTCGTCGCGGCCGTAGGATACGGTGCCGGTCGTCGCGCCCTGGACGAAGGCGGCGCCGGACGATCCGCCGAGACTGACCGTCGCGCGGCCGATCGAGTCCATCTTGACGTCGATGTCGCTGATGTCGCTCATCTGCGACAGGATGGAGTCGCGCTGGTCCATCAGCTGCGCGGCGGTGGTGCTGCCCGGCTGGGCGCGGCTGATCCCCTCGTTGACCTTGGTCAGCGAATTGCCCAGCGAGGTCAGCGTCTGCGCCGCCTGATTGCCGGCGGTGTCGATGTCCGCATCGACCTGGTCGAACGCCTTGCCGGTCGCGGTGAAGGCGATGCCGGCGGAGGTGGCGGCACTCAGCATGCCGGTGCGCAGCGCCGTCGAATCGGGTTCGGCGGCGAGGCTTTGCGCCGCGGCGAAGAAGGACGTGACGCGGGTCGTCAGCGCATTGCCGGTAAGCGCGCCCTGGATACGATCGAGCCAGTTCGCACCCTGGGTGGTGCGCGACAGATCGCTGGTCGAGGCACGCAGCGCGGTGCTGGAATAGACGTCGGTGGAGCGGTTGACGCCGGTCAGCGTCACGCCGTTGCCGGCACCATAGCCGTTGGTCGAGCCGCTGCCGCCCGGCACCTCGTTGAGGGTGACGGCACGGCGCGTATAGCCGGTCGCGCCCACATTGGCGATGTTCTCGCCAACGGTCGCAAGCGCGGTCTGGTACGCGCGGACGCCGGACGCGCCGATCGACAGCATATCGCTCATTTGGGCGGATCTGCCGTGGAGTCGTTAAGATCGGATTGCGACTTCGCCAGGAACGCCGTCATCGCCTTGCCGATGCCGAGCGGCGTCGCCTCCGCCATGGTCTGCGCGACGCGGGCGTCCTGCATCTCGGTGAAGGTATCGAGCGCCTTCGAATCGAACAGCGGATCGGCGAGCTTCGCCTGACGCATGCTCTTCAGCATCATGCCGGTGAACACCGCCTCGAACTGCTCGCCGGCCTTCTTGAGGTTGTCGGCGGATTTCAAGCGCGAGGTGTCGGCGGAAATCCCGCCCGTGCTGCCGATCGGGAGCGTCGTCATAGCACGATCAGCTCGGCCTTGAGGCTGCCCGCTTCCTTCAACGCCTCCAGGATCGCGACGAGATCGGCGGGCGATGCACCGATGGCGTTCACCGCCTTCACCACATCGGCCAGCTTCGGGCCGGGGTTGATGAGGAACATGGGCTTCTTCTCCTCCTCGACCGACACGTTGGACTTGCGCTCCAACGCCGTCTGACCCTGGCTGAACGGACCGGGCTGGCTGATCCGCTGGTTCTCGTCGATGCGCACGGTCAGCTTGCCGTGCGTCACCGCGGCAGGACCCACCCTGACCGCAGAGGATATAACGACCGTTCCGGTGCGCGCATTTACAACAACTTTTGCGGGCGGCTCGGCGGAGGTCACGTCGAGGTTCTCGATCATCGACATCAGCGTCGCGCGCGTGTCCGCCCCCGGCGGCGCGCGCACCGCGACCGACACGCCGTCGACGGCCTGCGCGGTGCCGAAGCCAAGCTTCGCATTGATCGCCTGCGCGACGTTCTGCGCCGTGGTGAAATCGGCGCGCGCGAGGTTGAAGGTCAGCATCGGCGACGAATCGAACCCGGTGGACACCGCGCGTTCCACCGTCGCCCCTTCCGGGATACGGCCGGTGGAGGGCACGTTGACGACGATCCGCGATCCGTCGGCGCCTTCCGCGCCGAGGCCGCCGACCGCGAGGTTGCCCTGCGCCATCGCATAGATCTGGTTGTCCGCACCGAGCAGCGGCGTCAGCACCAGGCTGCCGCCGCGCAGGGACTTGGCCTTGCCCATCGAGGCGACGGTGATGTCGAGCCGCTGACCCGGCTTGGCGAAGGGCGGCAGTTCGGCGGTGACCATCACCACCGCGGCATTCTTCATGCCCGGATTGGCACCGGGCGGCACCTGCAAGCCGAAGCGCGAGGCGACGGCCTTCAGCGACTGCACGGTGTACTCGAGGTTGTCGTCGCCCGTGCCGGGCAGGCCGACGACAACGCCATAGCCGGTCAGCTGGTTGGAGCGGATGCCCTGAAAGCCGCCGAGGTCCTTGATCCGGTCGGCGCCCGCAGGCGCGGCGACCGCCAGAGCGGCGAGAAGCGTGGCGAAGAGAAAGCGGATCATGGCAGCGAGCCTGCGCAGAATGTGGTTAACAGCGCGTCAAAACGGGCTGATGACGGAGAAGAAGCGGCTGAGCCAGCCCTGCCGCGCCGCGCGGGCGACGTCGCCCTTGCCGGTGTAGGCGATCTGCGCGTCGGCGACGCGGGTCGAGAGCACGCGATTGTCGGCGCTGACGTCGGCGGTGCGCACCAGCCCCTTGATCCGGACGAATTCGTCGCCGCGGTTGAGCGTCACGCGCTTCTGCCCCTGCACCATCATCGTGCCGTTGGGATAGACTTCGGCGACCGTCACGGTGATCTCGCCCGACAGCGAATTGGCCTGGTTCGCCTGCCCTTGGCCTGCGAAGTTGCGCGCGCCGCTGGCCGAGGCGTCGGTGGTGCCGAACAGCCCGAGCGGCCCCGTGGCGGGCGGCGTGATGCTGCCCGATCCGCTCGAATCGAGCTTAGAGCCCGACGACTTGGACGCGGCGGTGTTCTCGACCAGCACGATGGTCAGCGCATCGCCGACGCGGCGGGCACGCCAACCTTCGTACAAGGCGGCATAGCCGTCGTTCGCCTGGAAGATCGCACCGTTCGCAGGGGCAGGGGCAGACGCCACCGGCGCGCGGATGACGGTGAAGTCCTCCGGCGGCTTCTTCTTGCCGAAGATGCTGGCATCGGCCGGTGCCGGCGCGAAGGCGGCGAGCACGAGCAAGCCAGACGCCGCGGCGAGCGCGATCTCGGCCCAATGGCCTACGACGAAGGCGCCAGTGCGGGACGGCGCGCGGAAGGGGTTAGGTAGGGAGGCCATTACAGGTTCTGGTTCACGTATTTCAGCATCTCGTCGGACGACGAGATCATCTTGGAATTGACCTCGTAGGCGCGCTGCGTCTCGATCATGTCGACGAGTTCCTCGACGACGTTGACGTTCGATGCCTCGAGATTGCCCTGGCGGATGCGGCCGCGGCCGTCCTGCCCGGCGATGCCGAGGTTGGCGGCGCCCGAGGATGCGGTTTCCTTCAGGTAATTGTCGCCGGTCGATTGCAGGCCGGTGGGGTTGGGGAAGCCCGCGACCTGGATCTGGCCGAGGTTGGTGCCCTCCGTCTGCCCCGGCACCTGCGCGGTGACGGTGCCGTCGGTGCCGATCGTCACCTGCGTTGCGTTCGCCGGCACGGTGATGCCGGGCATCACCTGATAGCCTTCGGAGGTGACGAGCAACCCTTCGGGGCTGCGATTGAAATTGCCGGCGCGGGTATAGCCCAGTTCGCCGCCGGGCAGCTGCACCTGAAAATAGCCGTCGCCGTCCAGCGCCAGGTCGAAGCTGTTGCCGGTCTGCTGCATCGACCCCTGCGTGTCGATGCGGGCGGTGCCCTGCACGCGCACGCCGGTGCCGAGATTGAGGCCGGTCGCGTATTTCGTCTCCGCCGTGGACGCCGCGCCGGGCGCGGTGATCGTCTGATAGGCGAGCGTTTCGAACGCGGCGCGATCCTTCTTGAACCCCGTCGTGTTGACGTTGGCGAGGTTGTTCGAGATGACCCGCATGCGCGTATCCTGGGCATCGAGCCCGGTGCGCGCGATATGCATGGCTGAGGATGACATGCTCTTCTTCCCTTAGCTCGGCAGGCGCATCACGGATGTGCTGCTCTCGTCCATGTCCTTGGCCGATTTCATGAGGTTGGCCTGTACCTCGTAGCTGCGCTGGTTCTCGATCATGTCGACCAGCGCCTGCGTCATGTTGACGTTGGAGCCTTCCAGCGCGCCGCCCTGCACCTTGGCGTCGAGGTTCGCGGGCAACGCGCCGCCGCCCTTGACGCGCAGCAGGTTGTCGAGGCCCTTCAGCGTCTGCGTGCCCTTGGTGTCGACCAGCTTCAGCCGGTCGACCACCTGCGGGTTCTTGGCATCGCCACCCTGCGGCACGATGCTGATCGTGCCATCGGGGGCGATCGTCAGGCTGTCGTGCGGCGGAATGGTGATCGGCCCCGACTGACCCTGCACGATGAAGCCGTCGCCGGTCTGAAGCACACCGCTCGCCGCGACCTCCAGGTCGCCGCGACGGGTATAGGCCTCGCTGCCATCGCCCGCCTGCACCGCCAGCCAGTCGGTAGGGCCGGTGATCGCGACGTCGAGCGCGCGGCCCGTCGCCTGGATCGAACCGGGGGCGCGATCGGCATCGGTCACCTCTTCGCTGGTCGGCATGCGAGCCTCCAGCCGCGCACCGCCACCCTTCAGCTCGATCCGGTCGAAGACGACGCGGTCGGCGCGGAAGCCGGTGGTGGACGCGTTCGCCATGTTGTTGGCGATCGCCGCCTGCGCCTGCATGTGCGCACGCAGGCCGGTCGCCGCCGTGTAGACCAACTTGTCCATCTAACCTCTCCGCGCCGCCGGTTGGATCAGTTGCGGATCTGGATGATCGTCTGCGACACCTGGTTCGCGGTATCGAGCGCCTTCGAGTTCGCCTGGAAGTTGCGCTGGGCCGAGATCAGGTTGACCAGTTCTTCGGTGATGTCGACGTTCGATCCCTCGATCTGCCCCGACATCAGCGAACCGAAACCGTCTGCGCTCGCCGAACCCATGGTGGCGACGCCCGACAGGCCGGTCGCCGACCAATAGCTGTTGCCGATCTGGCGCAGGCCGGTCGGCGTCGAGAATTTGGCGAGCGCGACCTTGCCGAGCGGCACGATGTCGCCGTTCGAGAAGCTCGCCTGGATCAGGCCTTCCGAATTGACGGTGACGCCGGACAGCTGGCCGACGGCGACGCCGTCCTGGCTCTTGCTGTTGACCGCGAATGCCGAGGACAGCTGCGTCGAATTGGCGAGGCTGAGCGTGACGTCCTGTGGCGCGGCGCCCGACAGCGGGATGAACTGGTCGTACTTGATCGGCGCCGCCGGCGTGGCGATCGCGCCGGTCGAGCTGAACGTGATGCTGACCGGATCGGTCTTGCCGCCGACCTCGAGCTGCTTGTCGCCGATGAAGGTATAGACCTTCCACGTGCTGGGCGTCGCCGGGGTGGTGGTCGCGTCCGGCAGCTTGTCGCGGACGTAGTAATTGGTCATCGTCATCGGATTGCCGTTGGCATCGTAGATGCGGGTCGCGACCGAGTTGTTGTAGGTGGTCGTGTCGGTCCGGTCGAAGGCGACGGTCTTGACCGTCGAGGTCGCCGACAGGTTGACCGCGGTCGCGATGTCCTTCGTCGCGACGGGGGTACCGCTGGTCTGCTGGAGCTGCAGGTTGGTGAGGCCGTCGACGCCCGTCGCGGTGACGTTGCCGTCGCCGTCGACCGGATAGACCATCAGGAAGCTGCCCTGCGCATCGACGACGTTGCGGCTCGAATCGACCGAGAAGGCGCCGTTACGGGTGTAGGCGATCGCATCGCTGGCCCCGGTGGTGCGCACGGTGAAGAAGCCTTCGCCCATCACGGCGAGATCGAGCGCGTTGGTGGTGCCCTGCAGATTGCCCTCGGCGAACTGCTGCTGCGTCGCCTTCACGACCACGCCCGACCCGACCATCTTGCGCGGATCGGTCGACACGCTGGAGGCGATGACGTCCGAGAATTCGACGCGGCTCTTCTTGAAGCCGGTGGTCGAGACGTTCGCCAGGTTGTGCGAGATGGTGTTCATGTCGGTCTGCGAGGCCTGGAGACCGGAAAGCGAGGTGTAGAAGGACATCGGGTGACTCCTGGAAAATGCGAAAAAGCGGTGGCGGGATCAGGCGGCGGAACGGACGTCGGAGGGCTGGACGTCGCCGACCCCCACGACCTTGAGGACGGGCGTGCCGCTCGACGGCAGCGACACCGATTCGACCGGCGCCCAGACGAGCGTGCGGCTGGTGACGGCGCTGTCGCCGTTGGTGGCGAGTGCGGTGATCGTGAACGGGCCGGAACCGACGCTGTTGCCGGCGCTGTCCTTGCCGTCCCATTCGAAGCTGGCGGTGCCCTTCTTCTGGGCGCCGAGTTGCAGCTGGCGCAGCGTGCCGCCATTGGCATCGGAGATCGAGACGGTGACCTGCGTCGCCACATCGTCCAGCTCCACCGCGGCATCGAGCCCGCCGGAGGATTTCGGATAGGCGGTCGACCCTTCGGTCAGCACCGTCTTGCCGACGTAGCTCATCGCATCGCTGGCCGTGGTCGAACCGAGCTTGGTCGCGACGGTCGACAGCGTCTTGTTCATCTCGCTGATGCCGGCGACCGACGAGAATTGCGCCATCTGGGCGACCATCTGCGTGTTGTCCATCGGCGCCAGCGGGTCCTGGTTCTTGAGCTGCGTGGTCAGCAGCGTCAGGAAATCGGACTGGTCGAGCGTCGTCTTGTTGGTCTTGGCCGTCGTCGATGCGCCGCTGGCAGTCGTGGTGCCGGTGGTCGACTTGGCCCGCGTAATACCGAGGCCGGCGAGGGTGTTGTCGAAGGTGGAGGAGGTTGTTGTTACCATGGTCAGCGGCCCAGTTTGAGGGTATCGATGGTGAGCTGCTTGGCAGTGTTCATCACCTCGACGTTGTTCTGGTAGGAACGGGCCGTCTCCATCATGTCGACGAGCTCGCGGCTTTCATCGACGGCGGCCTGGTAGATATTGCCGTCCTTGTCGGCGAGCGGGTTGTTCGGATCGTAGACCTTGGTCGGCGATTCGCCGGCGGTGACGATCTTTTCCACGTCGACGGTGGCAAGGCCGGTCGCAGCATCGAAGCTGGTGCGGAACACCGGCTTCATCGTCTTGTACGCCGTCTCCGCCGATCCGGTCGTCCCGCCGACGTTGGCGAGGTTCGACGCGGTGGTGTTCATGCGCACCAGCTGCGCGCTCATCGCGCGGCCCGCCACCTGGAATATGTTCATCGGGTCGGCCATCGGCTCACTCCCCCTTCAGCGCGCGGGTGATCTGGCCGATGCGACCGTTCAGGAACGACAGCGTCGTCTGATACTGGACGGCATTCTCGGCAAAGGCGGTCTGCTCTTCGTTGAGCTCCACCGTGTTGCCGTCCATCGAGGTCTGCAGCGGCACGCGATACTTGGTCGCCGCGGCGATGCTGCCGTTGCCCGCGTCATTCTCCATCGACGCGAGCGCCGACTTGAAATCCACGTCCTTGGCCTTGAAGCCCGGCGTCGAGGCATTGGCGATGTTCGACGCGAGCACACCCATGCGCTGCGCGCGCACTTCCAGGGCGGCCCCGTGAACTCCGAACAGACTGTCTGCGGCCATCGGCCCACATCTCCCGCGCACCATTGCGCTGCCGAGGTGATAAGCAACCGGCGTGCCAGTTTTCGATTCCGGCGGTTCGGGATGCGATTTTTCGCCGTTTGGAGGGGCCTGCCGGGCGGGCGGCAAGCCGGACGGCAACCGCTTGCCGCCCGTTGCCGCCGCTTGCCGGGAAGCGGCAAGGAACCGGTCCCCTGCACCAGTCGGTCATCCCGGCGAACGCCGGGACCCATGGAAGCACGCGGCCAGCGGGGCAGGCCATCAGCAGCCGGGTGCGTCCATAGATCCCGGCATCCGCCGGGATGACGGAACAGAGAGAGCGGCGCGCGCTCGGCGAAACTGGCCCGCGCCTTGCAGAGCATTCGCGCATGATGCTCGCCCAGCTCTTCGATCCCGTCGCGTGCGCCATCGTCGGTGGCGGCACGCTGCTTGCCACGATGCTGCGCGCACCGGCACGCGATGCCGTGCGGGCGGTGTCGGCGCTGCGGGTGCTCGTCCGCCGGCGCTTCACCGCGGACGCGCTGCTCGAACAGATCGCCGCCCAGTCGCGGATCGCCAAGCGCCACGGCATCGTCGCGCTCGACCGGTCGGTGATCGCCGATCCCGATGTCGCCGCTGCGATCGCCGCCATCGTCGACGGCGCCATCCCGCGCGAGGTCGAGGCGCTGCTCCGCTACCGCCGCCAGGCGCGGATCGAACGCCACGTCGCCGCCGCCGACGTCTGGTCGGGCGCGGCGGATGCCGCCCCGGCGATGGGCATGGTCGGGACGCTGGTCGGGCTTGCCGGCATGTTCGCCAATCTGACCGACCCCAAGGCGATCGGCGGCGCGATGGCGATCGCGCTGCTCGCCACCCTATATGGCGCGCTGCTCGCCAACCTCATACTGATGCCGATCTGCCACCGCCTGCGCGCCGCCGGCCGGGCCGAGGCGTTCGAGCGCATCCGCCTGGAGGCGCCGCTGGTCGCGCTCGCGCTGCGCGAGACGCCGCGCCACCAATTGCAGAGCGTCGCATGACCGACGCCGCGATCTGGCCCGATCCCGCACCGTCCAAGCCGCTGTGGCTGATGACGCTCGCCGATCTCGCGCTGCTGCTGGTCGGCTTCTTCGTGCTCCTCCAGGCGAGCGAACGTCCGCGCGCGGTCACCGACGCGCTGCGCCAGAGCTTCGGCGGCGCTGCCGCGCCCGCGCCGCAGGCGCTGCCGGTGATGGCCGCCGGCCTGCTCGACTTCGCGCCGGGGTCGGCCGTGCTGCCCGACAGTCCGGCGGCCGCCGTCGCCTGGGCGCGTGAAGCCGTCCGCGACCCCCGCGTCGCGCTGACCGTGACCGGCTCCACCGACGGCAGCGCCGCCGACGTCGACCCGGCGACCGGCAGCGCCCCGATCCTCGCCGCCGACCGCGCCCGTGCCCTCGCCGCGGCGCTGGCGCCGGTCAGCCGCCGCATCACCGTCACCACCGCCACCCATCCCGGCCGCCGTGCCGCCATCGTCACCCTCGCCTTCGCCGGCGAGGCCGCATCCCCCAAGGGACACCTGCCATGATCCTCCTGCCCCTGCTCCTTGCCGCCGGTGGCGCCACCGCCTTTCAAGATACCGCCGGCCTCGACCGCGCCGTCGCCGCCTTCACCAGCCGCCCGATCGGCGCCGAGGGCGGGGCGCGGACCGCGATCGATACGCGGCTGCGACTGGCGCAATGTTCGACGGTGGCGCTCGCCTGGCGCACCGAGGCGCATGACGCGGTCGTCGTGTCCTGCTCCGGCCCCGACTGGCGCATCTTCGTGCCGGTGATCCGCCCGGCCGGTGCGCCGCTGCCGACCGCCGCCGCACGGCCCGCGGTGTTGGCGCCGACCAAGGCCGAACCGGTGATCCGCCGCGGCGACCCCGTGGTGATCGAGGCGGGATCGTCCGGCTTTTCGATCAGCCGCGAAGGGGTGGCGATGAGCGATGCCCCGCCGGGCGGCCGCTTCATGGTGAAGGTGGACGATGCCAAGACGCCCGTACAGGCGATCGCGCTGGAAACCGGCCGCGCCACCCTGCCCGGCTGGGACTGATCGCGCGGCCGCAGCCACGAGGAATCTTTTTTTGCTAAACCTGCGTCGCAAGCGGCCGTTTATCCCCCTGTCAGGCAACACGGACAGGTGCGGACATGGTGGACTCGATCGGCGCAACGCCGCCGCAGGCAAGTGGAAGCGTCTCGCGCGTCGCCGCACCCGCGGCGACGCCGACGGTACAACCCGCGCTGCAACAGGCCGCGCAACAGGCACCCGCTCCGGCCGCGACGACGCAGCTGAGCGGCCTGGCCAAGGCGCTGGCCGCCGAACCGCCGGTCGACAGCGACCGCGTCGGCGAAATCCGCAAGGCGATCGCCAGCGGCACCTTCCCCATCCTGCCGGCGACCATCGCCGACCGGCTCCTCGCCCTCAAGATGAATTGGGACGGCCATGACGCGGCGTGATGCCCTGATCCGCGTCATCGACGCGCTGCATGCCGAGATCGCCGCGCTGAAGGCGAACGACTGCGCCGCGCTGGAACGCGCGACGCAGGACAAGCTCGCCGGCATCGAACAGGTGGCGGCGCTCGGCACCGGCCCCGCGGGCGACGAGATCCGCGAACTGGCGGACGAAGCCAACCGGCTGAACGAAACCTGCCGGATCTACGTCAACCTGATGGCGGCAAATGTTCGCCGCCGCCTGCAAATCCTGACCGGCGATGCCGGCCACGGCTTCCGCCCGACGCTGGTACAGGCCTACGCGTAAGGGCCGGGACGCACTGCCTTTCCATCCGTCATCCCGGCGAACGCCGGGATCCATGGAGGCACGCGGCATCTGACGGCGCATCCTCGCTGCACATATCCCCTCCATGGGTCCCGGCGTTCGCCGGGATGACGATCAGAATTTGGCACGGCTCTTGCTGACCGCACACCGACAACAGGGGTGTGTTTTCGTCGCAATGACCGTCAATCCGATTTCAGCCGGACGGGTGCAATCCGCCATCCAGCTTGCGAGCAGCAAGACGGGAGTGGATTTCGACTATCTGCTCGGCCAGGCCAAGATCGAGAGCGGGCTCAACGCCAATGCGCGCGCCGGCACCTCTTCGGCGTCGGGCCTCTACCAGTTCGTCGAACAGAGCTGGCTCGCCGTCGTCAAGAAGCATGGCGCCGAACATGGCATGGCCTGGGCCGCGGACAGCATCGGCCAGACCGCCGGCGGCCGCTACACCGTCACCGACGGCGCGACGCGTTCGGCGATCCTCAACCTGCGCAACGATCCCACTGCCGCCTCGCTGATGGCGGCGGAGCACGCTTCCGATAACGCCGATGCGCTGCAGAGCACGCTCGGCCGCGCCGCCAACGGCACCGACCTCTACATGGCGCATTTCCTGGGGATCGGCGGCGCCAAGAAATTCCTGTCGGCCATGCAGACCAATCCCGGTGCGGCGGGTGCCGCGCTGTTCCCGCAGGCGGCGGGGTCGAACCGCTCGATCTTCTACGCCTCCAACGGCCAGCCGCGCTCGCTGTCGGCGATCTACCAGCGCTTCGCCGACAAGCTCGGCGCCGCCGCGGACAGCGCGGTCGAAACCCGCAACGCCAACCTCGCCTTCGCCGCGCAGGCGCTCAGCATGGGCGATGCCACCGTCGTCACCGGTGCCAACCAGAGCGCCACCGACGCGCTCGCCTGGGCACGGCAGGCGATGACCGGCACGATGTCCTCGGCCAACAGCCTGTTGCGCCCGTCGCCGCAGAATGCGCAGCTCGCCTATATGATGCTCGCCAGCATGGGGGGCCGCTGAGATGGGCAAGCTGCTCAGCCAGGGTCGCGGCGCGGCGCTGCCGCTCGCCATCCTGCTGCTCGTCGTCGTGATGGTGGTGCCGATCCCGGCGTTCCTGCTCGACATCTTCTTCGTCGCTAACATCGCGATCAGCCTTGCCGTGCTGATGGTGTCGCTGAACGCGCAGAAGCCGCTCGATTTCTCCGCCTTCCCTACCGTCCTCCTGTTCGCGACCCTCTTCCGCCTGGGCCTCAACGTCGCCTCGACCCGCATCGTGCTGGTCCACGGGCATGAGGGCGAGAGCGCGGCGGGTCACGTCATCGAAGCGTTCGGCAGCTTCCTGATTGGCGGCGATTATGTCGTCGGCATCTTCGTTTTCGCGATCCTGATGATTATCAACCTGATCGTCGTCACCAAGGGCGCGGGCCGCGTGTCGGAAGTCTCGGCGCGCTTCACCCTCGATGCGTTGCCCGGCAAGCAGATGGCGATCGACGCCGATCTCAACGCCGGCCTCATCACTCCCGACGACGCCAAGAAGCGCCGCGTCGAGGTGGCGACCGAAGCCGACTTCTACGGATCGATGGACGGTTCGTCCAAGTTCGTGAAGGGCGACGCCGTCGCCGCCATGCTGATCCTTGCCGCCAACGTCATCGGCGGCTTGATTCTCGGCCCGGTCAGCCACGGCATGACGATCGCCGCGGCGGCCAAGAGCTACATCCTGCTCGCGATCGGCGACGCGCTGGTAGCGCAGCTGCCGGCGCTGATGCTGTCGATCGCCGCCGCCGCGATCGTCACGCGCGTCAATTCGGACAAGGATCTCGCCGGCCAGATCGGCAGCCAGTTCGGGTCCCCCCGCACCTGGACTCCGGTCGCCGTCATCCTGGGGCTGCTCGGCGTCTTCCCGGGCATGCCGCATCTCATCATGCTGCCGGCTGCCGGCATCGCCGGCTTCACCGCGTGGAAGCTGCGCCAGATCGAGAAGCGCCCGGTCGCCGTCGCCGCCCCCGTCGCCGCTGCCGAACCCGCCGACCCATCCAAGATCGGCTGGGACGAGGTGACCGACGGCATGCAGGTCAATTTCGACATCGGCTACGGCCTGGTGCCGCTGGTCGATCCGCGCCGCGGTGCGCCGCTGATGGGGCGGATCACCGGCGTGCGCCGCCAGCTGTCCCGCGACCTCGGCTTCGTCATCCCGCAATGCCGGGTGCGCGACGACATCAACCTTGCGCCCTATACCTATCGCATCCTCGTCAACGGCGTCGTCATGGGCGAGGATCAGGTGTCGCCGGACGAGATGCTCGCGCTCGACACCGGCCAGGCCTATGGCGAATTGCACGGCAAGAAGGCGAAGGATCCGACCTTCGGCCTCGACGCGACGTGGATCCCCGCCGGCGATGCCGATGCGGCGACCGGCGCGGGATTCCTCGTCGTCGACGCCGGCACGGTCATGGCGACGCACCTCAACCACGTGCTCGGCGCACACGCCACCGAGCTGCTCGGCCCGGACGAAGTCCAGGCGCTGCTCGACGGCCTGAAGGAGCGTGCGGCGCAGCTCGTCGCCAGCCTGACGCCGCATCCGCTGCCGCTCACCACCCTCACCCAGGTCCTGAAGGGCCTGCTCGCGGAGAACATCCCCTTGAAGGAGTTCCGTCGGATCGCGCAGGCGATCGCCGTCGCCGCCACGCGCAGCGCCGATGCCGAGGAGATCATCGAACTGATCCGCCCCGAACTCGGCCCGCTCATCATCCAGAAGCTGTGTGGCGTGCGCGAGCCGCTGCGCGTGATGACGCTGGAGGGGCAGCTGGAAGGGCTGCTCGGCCAGGCCGCGCGTGCCGACCAATCGCGCCGCCACGTCATCGAGCCCGATCTCGGCCGTCGCATCGTCGATGCGCTGCAACAGGCGGCGCAGCCGCTGATCGCCGAGGCCAAGCCCTTCGCGCTCGTCGTCCAGCCCGCGATCCGCATCGCGATCCGCAAGCTGGTGCGCACCGTGCTGCCCGACACGCCGGTCCTCTCCTTCTTCGAGGTCCCCGAGGAAAAGGCGGTCGAGGTCGTCGCGGTGATCGGCGCCAACCAGCAGCAGGCGCTCGCGGCATGAGCGCCGAACCGATGAAGCTGGCGTTCGCCGACGCGCAGCCTGCGCCCGCGGGCATGATCCCCAATGCCCCCCTCACCTATTCGCCGCGGCAGCGGCCGGGCGGGGATGGCGAGGCGCTGGTCCGCCAGTATCTGCCGCTCGTCCGCCGCATCGCCTGGCACGTCCATGGATCGATGAGCACGATCGTCGAGGTCGAGGATCTGGTGCAGATCGGCCTCGTCGCCCTGGTCGAGGCAGTCGGGCAGGCAGCGGAACAGGGGGCGCAGTTCCGCGCCTATCTGACGACGCGGCTGCGCGGCGCGATGATCGACGAGCTCCGCCGGCAGGCGACCAGCACGCGCGGTGCGATGCGGCGGCGGCGGCAATATCATGCCGCGCTCACCGCGCTGACGGCAAGGACCGGCCGCGCGCCCGACGAGGCGGCCATCGCTGCGGAACTCGGCGTGACGGTGGAGAAGCTGCGCGCCGATTACGAGACCGCCGACGCGATCCGCTTCGAATCGATGGATGAGGTCTATGCGGACGACCTGCCTTGGTTCGCCGACGACACGCCCGACGCGTTCGAGCAGCTGGCGGACAGCGACCTGCGCGATACGTTGATCGCGGCGATCACTGCGCTGCCCGAACGCGAGGCGCAGGTGATCCAGCTCTATTACGTCGAGGAACTGAACCTCGAGGAAATCGGGCAGGTGCTGGGCGTGGGGTCGGCGCGGGTATGCCAGATCAAGGCCGCAGCGCATGCGAAGCTGAAGAAGGCACTGGCGCGTAAATTATAGGTCGTCCCGGCACGGGGGACCGCCCGGCACAGCCGGGTGGTGGAGGGGCAGTCACGGGCGAGATCGCTTGGGGCTGCCCCTCCACCATTCGCTGCGCGAACGGTCCCCCTCCCCTGCGAAAGCAGGGGAGGATTGACAACCTCAGGCCGCCGTCTTTGATCGCGCGGCGAAGCTCTTCCTCAGCTTCTGCAGCTTGGGCGGGATCACCGCCATGCAATAGGGGTTCGACCGACCCGAGGTTTCCCAATAATCCTGATGGTAATCCTCCGCCGGATACCATTCCGCCATCGGCTCCACCGTGGTCACGATCGGCTTGGCCGAATCCGCCTGCGCCCGCTCGATCGCGGCGCGCATCTCGGCCTCCTGCGCATCGTCCGCCGGGAACACCGCCGAGCGATATTGCGTTCCCACATCGTTGCCCTGCCGGTTCAGCTGCGTCGGATCGTGCGTCGCGAAGAAGATGTCGAGCAGGTCGCCCAGCGCCAGCTGCTCCGGATCATAGCCGATCCGGATCGCCTCGGCATGGCCGGTGTCGCCGCCGCAGACCTGCTTGTAGGTCGGGTTGGGTACCGATCCGCCGATATAGCCGCTCTCGACGCTTTCCACGCCGATCACATCCTTGAACACCGCCTCGGTGCACCAGAAGCAGCCGCCGGCGACCGTCACATAGTCCGTCATCATGATCTCCTTTGCCCCCATGTAGGAAGGCGCTAGGGCGGGCAAAAGGCGGGAGCAGAGCGATGGCATTCGACGGTACGGTGATGGTCACGGGCGGGGCCGGCTATATCGGCAGCCATGCCGTGTTGGCCTTGCTCGATGCGGGCTACCGCGTGGTGGTGGTCGACAATCTCGTCACCGGGTTCGACTGGGCGGTCGATCCGCGCGCGCAGCTGGTGGTCGCCAATGTCGCCGACGACGATGCGGTGCGCGCCGCGATCCGCGAGCACCGCGTGCGCGCGATCATGCACTTCGCCGGTTCGGTGGTGGTGCCGGAATCGGTCAGCGACCCGCTCAAATACTACCGCAACAACACCGCCGCGACCCGCGCGCTGATCGAGAGCGCGGTGGTGGAGGGCGTCCCGCACTTCATCTTCTCCTCCACCGCCGCGACCTACGGCACCCCGGTCAAGGTACCGGTGCAGGAGGGCGATCCGACCGTGCCGATCAATCCCTATGGCATGTCGAAGCTGATGACCGAGGCGATGTTGCGCGACGTCGCAGCCGCGCATCCGATCAACTATTGCGCGCTTCGCTATTTCAACGTCGCCGGTGCCGATCCGCAGGGCCGCTCGGGCCAGTCGACGGTCGGCGCGACGCACCTCATCAAGATCGCGGTCGAAGCGGCGATCGGCAAGCGCGACGCGGTGTCGGTCTTCGGCACCGACTTCGACACGCCCGACGGCACCGGGGTGCGTGACTACATCCACGTCCACGACCTCGCCGCCGCGCATGTCGCCGCGCTGGAACTGCTCGTTGCCGAACCGGCGCGGAGCCATACGCTCAACGCCGGCTACAACCGCGGCTTTTCGGTCAACGAGGTGCTCGACGCCGTCGATCGCGTCACCAACCTGACCATCCAGCGCCGCTACGAAGGCCGCCGCGCCGGCGACCCCGCCGCGCTGGTCGCGGACAATAGCGCGATCCTCGCCACCCTCCCCTGGCGCCCTCAGCGCGACGATCTCGACACGATCGTCCAGGATGCGCTCGCCTGGGAACGCAAGCTCGCCGAGCGGGGCTAACGCTCGCCGCCGATCGCCTGCCGTGCGCCGGCAGTCGCGGTCCACCAGCCGAGCGCCCAGAGCGTGCCGAAGCTCCAGCCGGCGAGCACGTCGCTCGGCCAGTGCACGCCCAGGTAGACGCGGCTGCACCCGATCGCGCCGACCAGGAGCACCGCGACGACGAGCAGGTAGCGGCGGCTCGCCCGGTCGCGCGTCACCTGCCCGGCGAGCGCGGCCAGCGTCAGGTAGACGATCGCACTGGACGTCGCGTGGCCGCTCGGAAAGCTGTACCCGCTCGCATCGACCAGATGGGGGACGAGGTCGGGCCGCGCCCGCAGCACCATCCCCTTGATCAGGTCCACCGCCCAACCGCCGGTCAGGCTGGCCAGCGCCACCGCCAGCGCGGTCAGCCACAGCCGCTGCACGATCAGGAAACCGGCCGCCACGACGACGACGATGGTCAGCACCACCCCGCCGCCGAGCGCGGTGACGTCGCCCGCCACCTTGGGCAGCCACGCCGGACCGCCCCATTGCCGCAACCCGACGATGATCGCGCGGTCGAAGGCGAAGGGGTAGCGGCTCGTCGCGAACGCGCCGACCAGCAGCACCGCGAGTCCGGCCGCGATCAGCGCGAGGCCGGCGAGCAGCGGCGGCAGGCGCCGCCTGCCGACATGCGCATCGGCGGGAGGCACCGTCATCGCATCACGGCTGTCAGCCGGCGGAAGCGGTGGCGGGCCGGCGGCCTGCCGTATGCGATCTGGTCCATGGCGGCAGTGTCCCGACAGTGATGCACGCGCCAACGGGACCTGCCCGTCATTGCGCCGTCCCTGCCACTACATCGCCCGTCGGGCCGAGGCCAGCATGGCCGCCTGCGTCCGGGTGCGCCGTTCAGCCGATCGCGGCGGCACGCGCCCGGCGCCGGCCGCCGGGATGGTCCGCCTTCGCCCGCGCCCGCTTCGCCTCGTAGAGCGCTGCGTCGGCCCCGGCGAGCAGCGCCGCGGTCTCGCCCGCCGCCAGCACGCCCGACGCCACGCCGATGCTGACGCCGACGCCGACCGCGATCTGCTGGCCACAGATACGCACCGGCTGCGCCACCGCATCGCAGACGGCGGTGACGACCTGGTCGACCAATTCGGCCTCGTCGCCGAACAGGATGGCGACGAATTCGTCGCCGCCGAGTCGCGCGATCGGCTGCGTGCCGAAGATCAGGCGCAGCCGGCCGGCGATCGCGACGAGCACTTCGTCACCCGCCGCATGGCCGTAGCGATCGTTCACCGCCTTGAACCGGTCCATATCCAGGAACAGCAGCGACACGGCGCGGCCGGCATGCCGATCCAGCGCCGTCTCCAGACCGGACCGGTTCAGCAGGCCGGTCAGCACGTCCGTTTCGGCGAGCCGCAGGGCGCGGCGTTCCGCCGCCAGCAGCGCCAGCAGCGTCTTGTTGTTCTGCAGGGTCAACACCGCCGTGCCCACCACCAGCACCAGGAACAATGCGGCCAGGAAGCCGCTCAGCAGACCGATCGCCACCGCCATGGGTGCCGAGACGACCACGATCATGGCGGTCGCGAGGCGCGGCAGGGCAGCCCAGCGCGTCGCCAGCCCGGCGAGCAGTCCCATCGTCGCCAGCGCCGATGCGATCCGCAGTTCCTCCAATCCGGTCAGGAAACTCGCCGCGCAGCCCAGACCGAAGGTCGCGAACATCGCGCAGGCGGCGAGCAGGATCGCACAGGCCGTGCGCCGGGGCACACGGCGCTGCGATCGCCACGCACGCAGCGCGGGAACGAAGCGCGCGGTCAGCAGCAGGATATCGATCGAAAGCCACACCGCCGCCCAGTGCGCGCGGGTGAACCACACGGCGGCCGCACTCATCATGAGGAAGCCCATGCTGGCGGTCAGCACGCCGAGCGGGCGCAGCATCGCCGTATCGAGCAGATCGGTGCGCAAGCCGGGATCATCCCGGGGGATGCCCGCCAGCCGTTCGAAGCCATCGAAGAAAGCGCGCACCAAGGCCATGGCCGAACCGGTAACCCCCCTGTTCAATGGGGTAATGATCCTGATCCATTAAGAATTGGTGGCATTCGGCGGACGTTGCACCCGGGGTGGCGAAAAGTCAGATGGTCTTACGTTCCATCGCGCAGGAAGCGTGGCTCCGCCTGTCCTCTCCCATTGGCTCCAGTGCTTTTCCCGCCCCGATCGTTCATTAACTATATCAGTACGTTGGCTTACCCCCAAAATGGGGCGACATTGGCGTGCATGAACACCAATCTCACGCCGGAACGGGTCGAGCGCTGGATCGCGGATCAGACGCAGCTTGCAACGCTCGCCACCTGTCCGGAGGTGAGAGCGATGCACCTCGACCTTGCGAGCCTCTACCGTGCGCAGCTGGGGTATCTGATCGCGGCACACCAGCTGAACCATGCGCGAGCCCTGCCGATGGCGGCCTGAACACATGGAGCGACGGCCTCGTCAGTGGCACATCCACTGACCCGCTGCACGATGGCGAAGCAATGCTCGGCAACCTCAAAGCTTGACGGCATGGCCGCTGCGGCCGCAACCCGGTCGGCGTCTGCCGTTCACCGGAGGGAACAACGGCGGCGGCCGATCGATGGGATGGGCGCAACAGGACCGTTTATGACGCACGAGCCGCTGAGTTCCGCCGCCCATGTCATCCAGCTCGCCCTTACCCCCATTTTCCTGCTGACCGCGGTCGGATCGTTGCTCAACGTCTTCGCCACGCGCCTGGGCCGGATCAGCGACCGAATCCATGTGCTGAAGAAGGACGGGCGGCGAAGCGGCGCGGAGATGCAGCGCCTGCGGGTCCGTTCCAAGATTCTCGATGTCGCGGTGACGCTCGCCGCAGCAGCAGGCGCAATGACGTGCTGCGCCGCGATCACGCTGTTCCTCGGCACCCTGCGGGATTCGGGTCACGTCGTCACCCTCTTCACCTTCTTCGGCGGCGGGCTGGTCTGTGCCGCCGCCGGCCTTGCCTGCTTCGTCGCCGAGATCACGCTCGCCGGCCGCACGTTGCGCGACGAAGACGAACCGGACTGACTGGCCCGCAGGGAGGCGGTCGCATCGCCGCCGCCCGCGACCATCATGGGATAGCACGATCGTCAGGGCCCATTCCCGACGGGCATTCGTTGGGGCCGGACACGATGAAGGACAGCACCATGACCGACGATCGAGCGAACGCCGACGAGGGATCGGACCCGACCGGCGACATCAAGCGCCAGAACCCCGGCGAAACCACGACCGGCGATATCACCGGCGGCGGTGAAGATCGGGCCGGCGCCGGCGAAGGCCCCGACGCGGACGATAGCGCAGGCGACCACACGACGCAGGACGCGGCAAAGGCCGGGCGCCGCGACTTCGATCCCAACGCCGGCCAGGAATAGCCGGGCGCCCTTCCCCGGTCGGCGTCGTGGCAGCGGAACGACGCCTCGCGCCTGCCGTTGACATGACGAGGAGACGATGATGACCGACGCACCGCCAAGCACCACCCCCGACATGTCACCGCGCACGGGCGGAGATAGCAGCGAACCTTCCGTCACGACGCGTTCCGGCGGCGGCGGCGCTGCAGCAGCCGTGACCGGCGACAATGCCGACGCCGGCGCATGGCCGGACGACATCTCGCCCGACCGCGGCGGCGCGGCGGACGGTGGCGCCGTTGCGCCGCCTACGTCCCCCCAGCCCGAACAGGCGCCGATGGACGATGATGCCGGCGGCCCGACCGTGCCTTCGCCGGAGGAAGACGAGGCGGCGAAGCTCGGCGACTTCGCCTGACGCGCGACTCAGCTGGAGACGATCCAGTTGAGTTCGTCGGCGGCCGCTTCGGCGGTCTTGCCCAGATGCTCGACGTAGGACTGGAAGATCGGCACGGTGAACGTGACCAGCACCGGGTCGGTGTCGGGCTGTTTGAACGTCAGCACGACGAACCGGGTGCCGGTCTCATCGATCATGAGCCCGGTTTCCATCGCGCCGGGTCCGCTGGGGCTGATGACGATTTCGGCCATCGCTCAGCTCGGGTGCGCTTCGCTCTCGGCCGCGGCTTCACCGCCCTCGGTCGGCACGGCCACTTGTTGCGCCGGGCCGTCGCTGCCCACGGCGGCACCGTCCTTTGATGCGGCTTCGGCCGCTGTATCGCTGTCCGGTTCGGCCATGTCAGCCTCCTGCCACTGTCGGATGCTCATGTGGATGGCCCGCTCAGGCGGCGAGCGCATCCTTGCGCATCATCGCTTCCGCGGCGGCGCGCTCGACCGGGGTCAGCCCGGACAGATGCTCCTGGCGATAGGCGTCCATGACGCTGTTGTCGTTCGTACGATCGTCGGCGGCCGATTGGCGCGCGGCGCCGAACAGGCCCAACTTGATGCGGCTCATAATGTCCTCAGGCAGCAGCCGGGTGGATCCCTGCGCTGTTGCTGCATCAATTCCGTGGGCTGCCTGCGGTTCCCTGCGCGGTGTGCGGATCGGTCGGGAAACGTCGATGGTGGGTCCGCCGGGGCTCGAACCCGGGACCTCTCGATTAAAAGTCGCTTGCTCTACCGACTGAGCTACGGACCCCCGCCATCGATGGGGCGCACCTAGGGGCGGGCGCGTGCCCGGTCAACCATGTGCGCCAATTGACGGATCGTGCGGCCCTGTCTGGGTACGCGCCAGCCCGGCGCGATGGCGGCGAGCGGGGTGAGCACGAACGCCCGCTGCGCCAGCGCGGCATGCGGCACGACCAGCCGCCGCGTCCGCCACGTGCCCCCCGACCACAGCAGGATATCGAGGTCGATCACCCGCGCCCCCCAGCGCCGCCCACGCCGACGGCCGAAGGCGGCCTCGATGCTCTTGAGGCGGGCAAGCACATCCGGCGGCGCCGCATCGCTCGCGATCAGCACCGCGGCATTGGCGAAGCGGCGGATCGAGGGGCCGAGCGGCGCCGAGGCGATGATCGGCGAGGCCGCGATCACGCCGCCCAGCGCCGCGATCGCCGCACGAACCTCATCGGCGGGGCCGCCATGCCGACCTCGCCGGTTCGATCCGATGCCGATCGCGTAGATTGTCTGCGCCATGGCAGCGCTCTAGGCGATTGCGATGACCTTCGCACCCAGCGCGCTGCCCGCCACCGAACCGCCCCACGATTGCCCCCGCTGCCCCCGCCTCGTCGCTGCGCGCCTCGCCTTGCGGGAACAGAACCCGACGTGGTGGAACGCGCCCGTCCCCGCCTTCGGCGACCCTGAAGCCTGGCTGGCGATCGTAGGCCTCGCGCCCGGCCTGCACGGCGGCAACCGCACCGGGCGCGCCTTCACCGGCGATCATTCCGGGGCATTGCTCTACACCACGCTGGCGACGTTCGGCCTTGCCACCGGCACCTTCGCCAACCGGGTCGGCGACGATCTGGCGCTGAGCGGCGCCATCATCCTCAATGCGGTGAAATGCCTGCCGCCCGCCAACAAGCCGACGCCCGAGGAGATCCGCACCTGCCGCCCGTTCCTGGACGATCAGATCGCGGCGCTGCCCAACCTGCGCGTCGTCGTCGCGCTCGGCCAGATCGCCCATCAGTCGGCGGTCAAGGTGCTGGGCGGCCGCCTGCCCAAGGCGCAGTTCGCGCATGGCGCCGAACATCGCATGCCCGACGGCCGCATCCTGATCGATAGCTACCACCCGTCACGCTACAACCAGAACACCGGCCGCATCACCGATACGATGTTCGAAGAGGTTTTCGCGCAGGCGATGGCGCTGCGTCAGACGTCCTGAACCAGCCGGCCGTACAGCTCCGGCCGGCGATCGCGGAAGAAGCCGAAGGCGGCGCGATGGCGCCTGATGCGGGCGAGGTCGAGCGTCGCGACGATCACGCCTTCCTCATCGCGGCCGAGTTCGGCAACGATGTCACCGCGCTCGTCGGCGATGAAGCTGGTGCCGTAGAAGGTCTGGTCGTGCTCGGTACCGATGCGATTCGCGGCGATGACGGGGACGACGTTGCTGACCGCATGCCCGACCATCGCCCGCCGCCAGAGCCGCGCGGTGTCGAGGCTGGTGTCGTGCGGCTCGCTGCCGATCGCGGTGGGATAGAAGAGCAGTTCCGCCCCCATCAGCATCATCGCGCGCGCCGTCTCGGGATACCATTGGTCCCAGCAGACGCCGACGCCGAGCGTCCAGCCCGGCGCCTGCGGCGGCGCCGGCCACACCTTGAAGCCGGTGTTGCCGGGGCGGAAATAGAATTTCTCCTCATAGCCAGGCCCATCGGGGATGTGGCTCTTGCGATAGACGCCCTGCACCTCGCCATCTGGGCCGATCATCGCCAGGCTGTTGTAGTAATGCGGCCCGTCCGCCTCGAAGAAGCTGGTCGGGATCGTCACCTTCAGCGCCTCGGCGAGGGCCTGCATCGCCAGCACCGCCTTGTGCTCGCCGACCGGCGCGGCATTGGCGAACAGCCCCTCATCCTCGACGCGGCAGAAATATTCGCCCTCGAACAGTTCGGGCGGCAGGATCACCTGCGCGCCCCGCCCCGCCGCCTCGCGCACCAGGCGCGACACGTTGGCGATGTTCGCATCGATGTCGTTCGAAAAGGCGAGCTGGAGCGCGGCGACGGTGATCTGGGTCATGCGCGCGCATGTAATGGCGACGGGGCGGATCGTCACCCCTCGGCGGATGGAGTGGCTCCGGTTCGCTAGGCCGGAATCTGCTGGCTGATGCAGTGGAAGCTGCCGCCGCCGGTCAGGATATGATCCGCCCGCAGGCCGATGGCCTCGCGATCCGGGAACAGCGCCTGGATCGCCGCGACCGCCGCGGCATCGTTGTCGGTGCCGTACACCGGCACCACCACCGCGGCATTGCCGATGTAGAAGTTCATGTAGCTTGCCGGCACCACCTCTTCATCGCGCAACACGCGACCGGGCGACGGGATCGTCACCACGTCCAGCCCCGCGGCGCGGGCGGCGCGCTCGGCGTTCTGATAGACCTGCCAGTTGGGATCGTTCTCCGCCGCCGTGGGCAAGGCGACGCGGTTTTCGCCGACGAAGCGAGCAAGGTTGTCGACATGGCCGTCGGTATGGTCGTTGAGCAGCCCGTCGCCCAGCCACACCACGCGGGTGAAGCCCAGGTCCTCGCGCAGCCGCGCCTCGATATCGGCCCTAGTCAGCGTCGGATTGCGGTTCGGGTTGAGCAGGCATTGCTCGGTGGTCACCACCGTGCCGGCCCCGTCGCCGTCGATCGCGCCGCCCTCCAGCACCCAGTTGCAATAGCCGACGCGCGCACCGATTGACTGGCCCAGGCGCAGCCCGATCGTGTCATCGCCGGGCAGGTCGTACTTGCCGCCCCAGCCGTTGAAGTCGAAGTCGCGCGCCTCGCCATCGGCAAGCAGGATCGGCGCGGTGTCGCGTAGCCAGATATCGCCGAACGGCTCGACCACCACCTCAGCGAACGGCGCCAGCCGTTCGGCGGCGAGCCTCGCCTCGGCATCGGCGGCGACCAGGATCACGCGCTCGCCGCGGCCATCGGCGTGGACGGCGCGGGCAAAGGCGACCACCTCGTCGCGGGCGGGATCGAGATCCTCCTGCCACAGGTCGGCATGGCTCGGAAAACCGATCCACACCGCCGCGTGCGGTGCCCATTCGGCGGGAGGGGTCATGCGGGTCATCGGGCGGCTCCCGTCACGGTGGCACGGCTCTTGTCGCGGATGGCACGGAATTCGTCGCCGGCCACCCAGTTCGGCCACGCACGCCCATCGGCGAGGTCGCGCGCGATCATGTAATAGAGCTGGACGTCCTGCTGCACACCGCGCCAATCCCATTTGGGATCATATTCGTCGGACGGCGCGTGGTAGCGGTGCTCCTCGTAATCCTTCGCTGCCGCCTGCCCTGCGGCAAGGCCGCCCGTCACCAGATCCTGCCCCGTTTCGAAATACACCATCGGCACGCCGTGCTTGGCGAGGCTGAAATGGTCCGAACGATAGTAGAAGCCCTTTTCCGGCGTCGGCTCGGGGGTGGCGTGGCGTCCCTGCCGCTTCAGCGCGGCGGTGAGATAGCCGTCGAGGTCCGACTTGCCCGGACCGATCACGATCACGTCCTTGGACGGACCGTACATGGCGAGGGCGTCCATGTTGGCGCCACCCACCGTCTGCGCCAGCGGGTAGATCGGATTCGCGCCATAATAAGCGGAACCAAGCAGCCCGGACTCCTCCGCGGTCAGCGCCACGAACACCATCGAGCGGCGCGCCGCCCCCGCCTTGGCATTCGCCTGCGCCAGCGCCACCAGCGCGGCGACACCATCGGCATTGTCGACGGCACCATTGCAGATGTCATCGCCGTTCACCGGCGTGCAGCGGCCCAGGTGATCCCAATGCGCCGACAGCAGGACATATTCGTCCGGCGCCTCGCGCCCCGGCAGGATGCCGACGACATTGTGCGACACCTGCTTGGTGATGGCATTGTCGAAGCTGACCGACGCCTTCACGCCCAGCGGCACCGCCTTGAAGCCCTTGACCTTGGCGGCGGCGGCGAGGCTGTCGAAGTCCTTGCCCGCGCTGGCGAACAGCGCGCGGGCCTTGTCGAGCTGCATCCAGCCGTGCGCGGCGGTATCGTCCATATGGCCGTTGGCGGCGTCGGCGACATGCGCGGCGCCGGTGTTGCTCGACTGGACGACGTTCCAGCCATACGCCGCCGGCTCCGTCTGGTGGACGATGATGACCGCGGCGGCGCCCTGCCGCGCCGCTTCCTCGTATTTGTACGTCCAGCGGCCGTAATAGGTCATCGCCCGACCGCCGAAATCGCCGGTGAGGCCCTGCGTCTGCCAATCGGGATCGTTGATGAGGACGATCACCGTCTTGCCCTTCACGTCGAGACCGGCATAGTCGTTCCAGCCCTTTTCGGGCGCGACGATGCCATAGCCGGCGAAGACGACATCGCTGTCCTTCACATCGATGTGCGACGTGACGCGATAGGTGCCGATGACCATGTCAGGTCCGTAGGCGAGGCTGACCGGCGTCCTGCCGCCGGTGAAGGTAAGCGGCGTCACGTGCTTCGCGGTGATCTCGACCAGCGGCACGTCCTGCAGCCACTTGCCATGATTGCCGGGCTTGAGGCCGGCCTGCTCGAACTGCTGCTGCAAATAGGCGAGCGTCTTGGTTTCGCCCGCGCTGCCCGGCGCACGCCCTTCGAACGCGTCGGACGAGAGGGTCTTCGTCACCGCCTTCAGCGTATCGACGGAGATCGGCGGGGCGGCGGTTTGCGCCGCGGCCATGGCAGGCGCGGCGAGCAGGGCGGCAAGGAGGAAGCGGCGCATGGAAACTCCGTAAGGACGGCTGCCGCGCCTTGTGGCGCGCGGTCGGGCGCTTGTCCACGGGGGCGGAAGGTCTGTGCGGGGCAGATGCGGAGGAACTGGCCGCTTGGGCACGCGGCGCATCACCTCCAACCGTTCGTGCTGAGCCTGTCGAAGCACAGGTGAGACTTGAGGCGCTTCGACCGGCTGCCGACAGATGGGGGACGGCTTACCGCTTTGTCGGCCAACCGGTCCGAAGATCGCCATACCCGAACGAAGTCCGCCTCTGCCGAATCAAAAAGGGCGGCCCCGCAGGACCGCCCTTTTCAAAACCTTCGGACCCGACGCGGGAGTAAATCCCGCGTCGTCGGACGGCGCTGGTGCGCCGCCGGCCGTCCGGTGGTGTTCTTCCTCGCGCTTAGCGCGAGTAGAATTCCACCACCAGATTCGGCTCCATCTTCACCGGATAGGGCACCTCGTCCAGCGTCGGAACGCGGACGAAGGTCACCTTGGCGTTGCCGTCCTGCGCGACATAGTCGGGAACGTCACGCTCGGCGAGGTTCTGCGCCTCGAGCACCAGCGCCATTTCCTTGGCCTTGTTGCCCAGCGTGATCTCGTCACCGACGAAGCAGCGGCGCGAGGCGATGTTGCACTTCACGCCGTTGACGCGGATGTGGCCGTGGCTGACGATCTGGCGCGCGGCGAAGATCGTCGGCGCGAACTTGGCGCGATAGACGATCATGTCGAGGCGCTGCTCGAGCAGGCCGATCAGGTTCTGGCTGGTGTCGCCCTTCATGCGTGCCGCCTCGGTGTAGCAGGCCTTGAACTGCTTTTCCGTGACGTCGCCGTAATAGCCCTTGAGCTTCTGCTTGGCGCGCAGCTGGATGCCGAAGTCCGACACCTTGCCCTTGCGGCGCTGGCCATGCTGGCCCGGACCGTATTCGCGCTTGTTGACCGGCGACTTCGGACGGCCCCAGATGTTCTCGCCGAGACGACGGTCGAGCTTGTGCTTGGCGCTATGGCGCTTCGACATTCCAAATTCCTTGCAACGGTAACGACGTAATCCCATCCCGCGGACAGGCCGCGGGGCGGGGTTGGCCCCGGTATCGCTCTGCTGGTCTCGAAAGAGGCAGGCCCACCGCTTCACCGGGATGCGGGGGCTGTTGCGAAGGCGCGCGCCTAGCGGGCACGCGACCGGCTGTCAATCAGTTCGACGGCATCGCATTGGAATGCGCGGCGTTCGAGCGGCGGGCGCTTTCGGCGGCATCGTTGTTCGCCCGGTCGATCATCGCCCATTCCGCCTTCGAATGACAGGTGCGGACCGGCATGATCGAACCCACCGGGATTTCGCGGCGACAGATCGGCTTTTCCTTAACCGGCGGCGGCGGCGGCGGCGGTGCCGCCTCGGTCGTCTGAACGGCGGGCGCGGTCAACATGGCAAGTGCGAGCAAGATCATCATGGTCATCCTGTTGAGACAGTGAGGATGACGTATTCACACGGGCAAGGGAAGAGCGGATCGGCAACGCTCGACATCACCCGCCGCCCCGCTAAGGAAGCGCGATGACGACGATCCTGCCCGGCCCCGAATGCACCACCATGACCGAGGTCCGCGCCGGCGTCGATCAGGTCGACCGTGAACTGGTGGCGCTGCTGGCGCGGCGTTTCGCCTATATGGACGCTGCCGCCCGCATCAAGCCGGAGCGCGGCCATGTCCGCGACGAGGCGCGCAAGGCACAGGTCATCGCCAACGCCCGCGCCGCCGCCGAGGCCGCCGGCCTGCCGGGCGCGGTGATCGCCGACCTGTGGGAACGGCTGGTCGAAGCCTCGATCGCCTACGAACTGGCGGCGTTCGACCGCCGCTGACCGCCGGTCAGTTCTGCTGGCTGTTGCGCAGGCTGGTGGCGCCGTCGACGCTGCGCGCATTGGCGCTGTCGATATCCTGCCATTCGCTGGCGGTATGACACTCGCGTTTCGGCGCCATGCGGCTGCCGGTCTGTTCGGTCCGCCTGCAGATTTTCGTCGCGTCCTTGGTCGGCGCCGGCGCGGGCGTGGTCGTCGCGCTGCCCGGCTGGGGCTGCACCTGGGTCCGGGCCATTCCCGGCGTCGCGATCAGCACCGCCATCACCCCGGTCCATACGATACGCATCACGCTCTCCCAACCATCGACCGGACGAGGTAGATCAGCTTTCCCGTCCCGCTTCAAGCGTTTCGGCCGCGGCGCTCCTTCGCCCCGTCCAGCGCCGACAGCACGCCGCGCAGCGTCCGCACCTCCTGCGCCGACCAGCCGGGCTTGGTCAGCAAGGTGCGCAGCGTGCGCCGCGTCGCCGGCACCCGATCGGGCGGGAAGAAGAAGTTGGCGCGCTCCAGCATGTCGTCCAGCTGCGCGATCATGCCGTCGAGGTCGCCCTGCGACGCCGGCGGATCGATCTCGGTCAGCGACGGCTGGGCGAGCGCCTGCCCCTTCGACCATTCATAGGCGACGAGGATCACCGCCTGCGCGAGGTTGAGGCTGCCGAACTCCGGGTTGATCGGCACGGTGATGATCGTGCGGGCGAGCGCGACATCGTCGGTTTCCAGCCCCGAACGCTCCGGTCCGAACAGGATCGCCGAACGTTCGGCGGCGGCATGGATGCCGCGGGCGGCGACCTCCGGCGTTTCCACCGGCTTGGTGATGCCGCGCTTGCGCACCGTGGTCGCATAGACGTGCGCGCAGTCCGCCACCGCCTCGGCGACGCTGTCGAACACCTGCGCACGCTCCAGCACCACATCCGCGCCGCTCGCCGCCGGCCCCGCCTGCGGATTGGGCCAGCCGTCGCGAGGCGCGACGAGGCGCATGTCGGTCAGGCCGAAATTGAGCATGGCGCGCGCCGCCTTGCCGATATTCTCGCCCAATTGCGGGCGGACCAGGACGATGACCGGATTCATTCGACGCGCCCTGCCTGTTCGACCGTACCGGCGAATTCCTCGAAATCGCGCGCCTCGCTGAAATCGCGATAGACGCTGGCGAAGCGGATATAGGCGACCGAATCGAGGCCTTTCAGGCCATCCATCACCATTTCGCCGATCCGCTTCGACGAAACTTCGCTCTCCCCCTGCGTTTCGAGCTGGCGCTGGATGCCGCTCACCAGCTTTTCGATTCGCACCGGCTCGATCGGCCGCTTGCGCGTCGCGATCGACACCGAGCGGAGGAGCTTCTCGCGATCGAACGCCTCGCGGCGGATCCCGCCGGCGGCGTTGCTCTTCAGCACCCACAGGTCGCGCAACTGGATGCGTTCGAACGTCGTGAAGCGCGCCGCACAGCCTTCGCACTGGCGCCGACGGCGAATGGCCGCCCCGTCTTCGGTGGGGCGGCTATCCTTTACCTGACTGTCTTCATGGCCACAAAAGGGGCAGCGCATTCAGCCGATCAATCGTTGCGCTTGGCGTAGGCGACGCTGGCGCCGACGATCGCACCCAGCACCGGGCCGACGAAGGGCACGGGGATCGCGATCACCGCGCCGATCGCGCCGTACTTCGCCATCTTCTTGCCGAGGCCGGGCGTGTTCTTGACGTTGGACTGGACCTCTTCGATCTTCGACATGACTTATCCTTCGTAGATGGGGAAGCGTGCGCACAGCGTGCGTACCCGCTGCCGAACGTTCGCCTCGACCTCCGGGTCCCCGTGCTCGCCTTTCCGGGCGAGGCCGTCGAGCACGTCGGCGACCATGTTGCCGATCTCGCGGAACTCCGCCGGGCCGAAACCGCGGGTGGTGCCGGCGGGCGAGCCGACGCGGATGCCGCTGGTCTTCACCGGCGGCAACGGATCGTTGGGGATGCCGTTCTTGTTGCAGGTGATGCCGGCGCGCTCCAGCGCCTCGTCGGCATCCTTGCCGGTGATGCCGAGCGGCGTGAGGTCGATCAGCGCCAGATGCGTGTCGGTGCCGCCCGACACGACGTTGGAGCCGCGCTCCTTCAGCGTGGCGGCCAGCACCTTGGCGTTTTCCACCACCGCGGCGATGTAGCTCTTGTAGCCGGGCTGCAGCGCCTCGCCGAACGCCACCGCCTTGGCCGCGACGACGTGCATCAGCGGGCCGCCCTGCAGGCCGGGGAACACCGCCGAGTTGATCTTCTTGGCGATCGCCTCGTCATCGGTCAGGATCATGCCGCCGCGCGGCCCGCGCAGCGTCTTGTGCGTGGTGGTGGTGACGACATGGGCGTGGCCGAACGGCGTCGGGTGCAGGCCGGCGGCGACGATGCCGGCGAAATGCGCCATGTCGACCATGAAATACGCGCCGACCTTGTCCGCAATCGCGCGGAAGCGCTCGAAGTCGATCACCCGCGGATAGGCCGAGCCGCCTGCGATGATGAGCTTGGGGCTATGCTCGACCGCCAGGCGTTCGACCTGGTCGTAGTCGATCAGGTGCGTTTCCGGGTCGACGCCATATTGCACCGCGTTGAACCACTTGCCGCTCATCGCCGCGCGCGCGCCGTGGGTCAGGTGGCCGCCGGCGTCGAGGCTCATGCCGAGGATCGTCTCGCCCGGCTTGACCAGCGCCAGCATCACCGCACCGTTCGCCTGCGCGCCCGAATGCGGCTGCACGTTGGCGAATCCGCAGCCGAAGATCTGCTTGGCGCGATCGATCGCGAGGCTCTCGACCTCGTCCGACGGCGCGCAGCCCTGGTAATAGCGCTTGCCGGGATACCCCTCGGCATATTTGTTGGTGAAGACCGAGCCCTGCGCCTCCAGCACAGCCTTCGACACGATGTTCTCGCTGGCGATCAGTTCGATCTGCGTCTGCTCGCGCGTCAGTTCATGCGTGATGCCGGCGAACACCGCGGGATCGGCGTCGGCGAGGCCGCGGTTGAAGAAGCCGTCGGGGCGGATGTCACCAAGGTTGGCGGGCTGGGTGCTCATGGGTCAGTCCTTCTGCGACAGTTTGTCGACACGGTGCTGGTGGCGGCCGCCTTCGAAAGCGGCGGCGAGAAAGGCGTCGAGGCACGCCTTGGCGAGATCGGGACCGATCAGCCGCGCGCCCATCGCCACGACATTGGCATCGTTGTGCTGGCGGGCGAGCGCGGCGGCGAGCGGTTCGGTGACGAGCGCGCAGCGGCACGCGGGATTGCGGTTGACCGCGATCGAGATGCCGATCCCCGATCCGCACAGGGCGACGCCCAGGTCCGCCTCGCCAGCGGCGATCACGGCGGCAAGCCTGTAGCCGTAATCGGGATAGTCGACCCGCGCGTCGCCCTGCGGCCCCAGATCGATTGTCTCGTGCCCCTGCCCCCCGGCGTGCTCGATCAACAGCGCCTTCAGCGCGACGGCGGCATGATCGGAGGCGAAGGCGATGCGCAAGCGTAGCGTCCCGTGGGCTGATGGGCGGGTCGGCTGCGCCTTAGCGGGGGCGGCGGCAGAATGCCACACTTGTGACGGATGTGACGGAACGTTGCGCGCCGTTCGCGCGCTTCTGCCCGGACCATCTACAAACCTGAGGCAAAAACATGGCTCAAGAAACGCAATTCCGTTCCGCGCCGTGACGGATTCCGCCAGCCTCTACGGCCGTGGCAGCGTCGGCGAATCGCCGCTGATCCTGGGCTATGCCGGCCTGCTGCCGCAGGTGGCGGCGACGGCGACCTGCCTGTTCGGCGGCAGCGGTGATCTCGGCCCGATGTTCGCCTTCGGCTATGCGACGCTGATCCTCAGCTTCCTGGGCGGGATCTGGTGGGGTTTCGCCATGCGCACGTCGGAGGGCCAGGGTCGGATCGCCACATGGGCGGTGCTGCCCTCGCTGTTCGGTGCCGGGCTGATCCTGCTGTCGATCGCGCATATCCTCACGCTGTCATGGGCGCTGGTGCTGCTGGGATCGGCGGTGATGATGACGCTGCTGATCGATCGCCGTCTGGTGGAGCGCCACATGGCGCCGACCGGATGGATGGCGTTGCGGATACCGCTGTCGGTCGGGCTCGGCGTGCTGACGATCCTGTGCGGCATTGTCGGCGAAGCCGTGGGCCACTAAGCCTCAGGCGGCCTTGCGCAATTCCAGCCGGCTCCAGATCTCGACCAGCGCGTCGGTCAATTCGCGCATCATCTCGGGGCTGTGGCTCGGTCCGGGTGTGAAACGCAACCGCTCGGTGCCGCGCGGCACGGTCGGATAGTTGATCGGCTGCACGTAGACGCCGTATTCGGCGAGCAGGATGTCGCTGATCCGCTTGGCCTTCACCGGATCGCCGACCAGCACCGGCACGATATGCGTCTCGCCGAGCATCACCGGCAGTCCGGCCTCGTCGAGCATCGTCTTGAGCAGGGCCGCAGACGCCTGCTGCCCTTCGCGCTCCTCGTTCGATTGCTTCAGATGACGCACGCTCGCCAGCACGCCCGCGACCAGCACCGGCGACAGCGAGGTGGTGAAGATGAAGCCGGGCGCATAGGAGCGGATCACGTCGATGATCGTCTGGTCCGCGGCGATATAGCCGCCCATGACGCCGAACGCCTTGCCGAGCGTCCCTTCGATGATCGTCAGCCGATGCGCCACGCCGTCGCGCTCCGAAATGCCGCCGCCGCGCGCGCCGTACATGCCGACCGCATGCACCTCGTCGAGATAGGTCAGCGCATTGTAGCGATCGGCGAGGTCGCAGATCGCCGCGATCGGCGCGACGTCCGCCTCCATCGAATAGACGCTCTCGAACGCGATCAGCTTGGGCACCGAGGGATCCTCGGCGGCGAGCAGTTCCTCGAGGTGCGCAAGGTCGTTGTGGCGGAAGATGCGCTTCTCGCATCCCGCATTGCGGATGCCGGCGATCATCGAGGCATGGTTGAGCTCGTCCGAAAAGATCACGCAGCCGGGCAGGATCTTGGCGAGCGTCGACAGCGTCGCCTCGTTCGACACATAGCCGCTGGTGAACAGCAGTGCGCCTTCCTTGCCGTGCAGGTCGGCGAGTTCATGCTCCAGATCGACGTGGTAATGGGTGTTGCCGCCGATGTTGCGCGTGCCGCCCGACCCGGCGCCGACGTCGTGCAGCGCTTCCTCCATCGCCGCGATCACCTTGGGATGCTGGCCCATCGCGAGATAGTCGTTGGAACACCATACGGTGATCGGCTTCGGCCCGTTGTGCCCGGCGAAGCAGCGCGCATTGGGGAACATCCCCTTGTTGCGGAGGATGTCGATGAAGACCCGGTATCGGCCTTCGGCATGGAGGCGATCGATCGCCTGGGTGAAGACACGCGAATAATCCACACGCGCGTCCGTGCCGTCGCTGCTCATGGCTGTGCCGTGTACCTGCGCGCGCGGCGGGTTGCCAGTGGGTAAAAGCGCTCAGGGTGATCGAAGGGGTTGGGCATTTTGTCCCACCCGCGCGATAGCGGAAGCGGTTCCCGTGCGTGGAAGGGCTTACAGGGCCTCGACCGCCTCGATCCCATAGCCGGCGAGCGCCGGTGCCAGATCCCGTTCGGCGTCGCCCAGCCGCGTGAACACCGCACGATGCACGGGTCGCGCAGGCCAGGCCTGTCCCTGCGTCAATGCCGCGATGCGCCGGGCGATGCCCGGCCCGCCATCGACGAAGCGCACGCCCGGCGCCGCCCGCGCCAGTTCGGCCTCGACCAGCGGGAAATGCGTGCAGGCATTGACGATCACGTCGATCGCCGCGCCGCCCGGCTGGCCGAACAGCCCGTCCAGCACCGCCGCGATTCGCGCCGGGTCGGGCGCCGCGCCGGCCAGCTTCGCCTCGGCCAGCCGCACCAGCTCCGCCGATCCATGGCGCAGCACCGTGCAATCCCCCGCGAACCGCGCGGCGAGATCGTCGACATAGGCCTGGCGCACCGTCGCTTCGGTGCCGAGCACGCCGATGACGCGGCTGCGCGTGAGGGCCGCGGCAGGCTTGATCGCCGGCACGGTGCCGACCACCGCCACGTCCAGCGCCGCACGCACCGCCGGCAGGGCGATCGTCGAGGCGGTGTTGCACGCGATCACCACCAGCCGCGGCCGATAGCGTTCCACCAGCCGGCCGAGCAGCGCCGGCACCCGCGCCGCAATCTCCGCCTCGCTCTTGATGCCATAGGGAAAGCCGGCGGAATCGGCCGCGTAGACGATCGGCGCGTGCGGCAGCAGCGCCTGCGTCGGCGCGACGACGGACAGGCCGCCGACACCGGAATCGAAGAACAGGATCGGCGCGTCGTGCATGGTAGCGCTCATAATAGCGCCGCTGCGTTCCGCAAACGCCACGTTCTCGCGCCGCGTGCGCCAAGTCGGCACGGAGGCATTGGCGTCTTCGCGATAAAGACGCTATGGGTCGTGGCAAGACGAAGGGGGCGGCTTGCACACCGAAGTTCTTTGGATCGCACCGGCATGCGCGCTCGTGCTCGGCTATCTGCTGGGTTCGATCCCGTTTGGCGTCATCCTGACGCGTCTCGGCGGTGCGGGTGATCTGCGCGCCGTCGGCTCGGGCAACATCGGCGCCACCAACGTGCTGCGCACCGGGCGCAAGGGCCTGGCCGCGGCGACGCTGCTGCTCGATCTCGGCAAGGGCGCGGCGGCGGTGTGGCTCGCCGAATGGCTGTTCCCCGGCGACGGGGCGGTCGCCGCGGCGGCGGCCTTCGTCGGCCATTGCTATCCCGTCTGGCTGCGCTTCCGGGGCGGCAAGGGCGTCGCGACGCTGATGGGCATCGTGCTGGCACTGCATTGGCCGATGGGCCTCGTCTATGCGGTGGTATGGCTCGGCCTGCTCGCGGCGGCGCGCATCTCGTCGGTCGCCGGCATGGCGGCGGCGGTGAGTGCGCCGGTCAGCGGCGCGCTGTTCGGCCGGTTCGATCTCGTCATGCTGCTGCTCGCGCTCGCCGCCATCGTGCTGTGGAAGCATCGCGAGAATATCGAACGGCTGGCGAACGGCACCGAACCGCGTATCGGCCGCAAGGGGGATGCCGAGGCCGGCGCGCTGCAGGATGGCTGAGCGGGACGCCGCGCGCCTCCGCCTGATCCGCACCGCCGGCATCGGTCCGGTCACTTATCGCCAGCTCATCGCGCGCTTCGGCGCCGCCGATGCCGCGCTGGATATGCTGCCGACGCTGGCCCGCCGTGGCGGCGGCGGCACCCCCAGGATCGCCGATCACGCCACCGTGGAGCGCGAGATGGCGACGACGGCACGGCTCGGCGCACGCTATCTGTTCCTCGGCGATCCCGATTATCCGGCGTTGCTGGCGGAGATCGACACCGCCCCGCCGGCGTTGATCGTCCGCGGTGACGCGTCCCTCGCCGGCGGCGTGACGATCGCCATCGTCGGCGCGCGCAACGCCTCGGCCGCCGCCTGCCGCTTCGCCCGCACGCTGGGGCATGCGCTGGCCGGCGAAGGCGTGACGGTGGTGTCGGGCCTCGCCCGCGGCATCGACACCGCGGCGCATGTCGGCGCCCTGCCGCGCACCATCGGCGTGATCGCCAGCGGCATCGACGTCGTCTTCCCGCCCGAAAATGCCGCCTTGCAGGACCAGGTGGCGGAACAGGGCCTGCTGATCGCCGAACAGCCCCCCGGCACGCAGCCGCTGGCGCGGCATTTCCCGTCGCGCAACCGCATCATCGCCGGCCTCGCGCTCGGTACGGTGGTGGTGGAGGCGGCGCCGCGATCAGGTTCGCTCATCACCGCGCGGCTGGCGACGGAGGCGGGGCGCGAGGTGATGGCGGTGCCCGGCAGCCCGCTCGATCCGCGCGCCCAAGGCTGCAACCTGCTGATCCGCGACGGCGCCACCCTGGTCCAGACAGCGGCCGACGTGCTGGAACAGGTCCGCCCGATCGACTCGCGGGCCGTCCGCGCGCCGACGCAGGGCTATGGTGCCCCGCCGCCTGCCGACGCCAGCGACGCCGAGCGTGCCCGGATCGTCGGCCTGCTCGGCCCGGTTCCCGTGCCCGTCGACGAACTGATCCGCCAGAGCGGCATCGCCCCCGCCATCCTGCAGACCGTGCTGCTCGAACTCGAACTCGCCGGTCGGCTGGAGCGGCATGCGGGCGGGCGGGTGAGTCTCACATTCTAGCGACCCGCTCTACCTGAAATGAGGTTCAGCCGTCCGTGACCGAGGTCACATGCTCGCGCGAACAGCGCGGCGGCTGATGACGATGCTGATGATCGGGCTCACCACCACCAGCACCACCAGCGCCGCCACCCAAGTCACCATGCCGGCGGCGAAGGCGCAGACGCCGATGAGGATGGGGATCCAGCTGCGATGCAGCAGCGGCGCGACATCGTGCCGGCCGATGTCATCCTCCAGCAGCTGCGGCGCGCCCGCCACCACCCGGATCACGTGCCGGTTGAGCACCCCGAGAAGGATCAGCCAGCCCGTGTAGAACCCGATGCCGACACGCAGGTTGACGTATTCGCTGATGATCGCGGTCGGAAACGGCATGAACGCGACGCCGAGCAACAACAGCAGATTCGCCATCACGAGCCGCGCGTTGGCCGCCTTCAACAGCCCCATCACATCGTGATGGATGATCCAGAAACGCCCCAGCACCAGGAAGCTGACCAGGAAACCGACGTAATTGGGCATCAGCTGCCACAATGCCTGCCCGAGTTCCGGGCCTGTCGCATGATGTAGTCGGGGCAGCTTCACCTCGACCACCAGCAGGGTCATCGCGATCGCGAAGATCGCATCGGAAAAGAAGGTCATCCGTTCGAGCTGCACGCGGGCGCGGTGCGCGCGTCGTTCGACGGCGTCCGCAGCGCTCACGCCTTGTCCTCGTGGCCGGTCGATCCCCACATCGGTTCATCCCCCTGTTGACAGTCACCCGCCGGGCTTTCCACCCTCGCGCGTACACGTAAGGACCCTAGTCGATCCCCATGCAGCTCGTCATCGTCGAATCGCCGGCCAAGGCCAAGACCATCGAAAAGTACCTCGGCGGGGACTATCGCGTCCTCGCCTCCTACGGCCATGTCCGCGACCTGCCGGCGCGTGACGGGTCGGTGAACCCCGACGAGGGGTTCGCGATGGAATGGGAGAATTACGCCGACAAGTCGAAGCAGCTCAAGGCGATCGCCGACCTCTCCAAGACCGCCGACCGCCTGATCCTCGCCACCGACCCCGATCGCGAGGGAGAGGCGATCAGCTGGCACGTGCAGGAGGTGCTGCGCGGGCGCAAGGCGCTGCCCAAGGACGTGGCGCGCGTCACCTTCAACGCGATCACCAAGGCGGCGGTGACGACCGCGATGGCGAACCCGCGCGAACTCGATACCGACCTGATCGACGCCTACCGCGCCCGCCGCGCGCTCGACTATCTGGTCGGCTTCACCCTGTCGCCGGTGCTGTGGCGCAAGCTGCCCGGCGCCAAGTCGGCAGGCCGCGTCCAGTCGGTGGCGCTGCGCCTGATCGTCGGCCGCGAGCGCGAGATCGAGGCGTTCAAGGCGCAGGAATATTGGTCCGTCACCGCCGCCCTCGAACAGGACGGCACGCCCTTCGTCGCGCGGCTGGTGCAATGGGAGGGCAACAAGCTCGACCGGTTGTCGATCGGCAACCAGGGCGATGCGGAACGCGCCAGGGCGGCCGTCGAGGCGGGGCGCTTCTCGGTCCAGTCGGTCGAGACGAAGCCCGCGACGCGCAACCCGCCGCCGCCCTTCACCACCTCGACGTTGCAGCAGGAGGCGGCGCGCAAGCTGGGCTTCTCCGCCGATCATACGATGCGGATCGCGCAGGGGCTCTACGAGGACGGCGCGATCACCTACATGCGCACCGACGGCGTGCAGATGGACGGCAGTGCGATCTCCGCGGCACGCAAGGCGGTGGCGAGCCGCTACGACGCCAGCTACGTCCCTGATTCGCCGCGCCAATACCAGACCAAGGCCAAGAACGCGCAGGAAGCGCACGAGGCGATCCGCCCGACCGACTTCAGCAAGGACCGCGTCGGCGGCGGCGATCACGCGCGCCTCTACGACCTGATCTGGAAGCGCGCGCTCGCCAGCCAGATGGCGTCGGCGCGGATGGAGCGCACCACCGTCGAACTCGCCGACGGCACCGGCCGCAACGTGCTGCGTGCGACCGGTCAGGTCGTGCTCTTCCCCGGCTTCCTCGCGCTCTACGAGGAAGGATCGGACGACACGCAGGATGAAGAGGCGCGCCGCCTCCCCCGCCTGCGCGAGGGCGATGCGCCCGCCAAGAAGGGCGTCGAGGCGGAGCAGCATTTCACCCAGCCGCCGCCGCGCTTTTCCGAAGCCTCGCTGGTCAAGCGGATGGAGGAACTCGGCATCGGCCGCCCCTCCACCTATGCCTCGATCATAAAGACGCTGAAGGATCGCGCCTACGTCCACGTCGAGAAGAACCGTTTCTTCGCCGAGGAATCGGGGCGGCTGGTGACGGCGTTCCTCGAACGCTTCTTCGAAAAGTACGTCGGCTTCGATTACACCGCCGAGCTGGAGGAGGAGCTGGACGACGTGTCCGGCGGCCGCGCGCAGTGGCAGGCGGTGCTCGACGCCTTCTGGCGCGACTTCAAGCCGCGCACCGCGGAGGTGATGGAGCAGCAGCCCAGCGCCATCACCGCGGAGCTGGACCAGTTCCTCGCCCCCTATCTCTTCCCCGACAAGGCGGACGGGTCCGACCCGCGGCTGTGCCCCAAGTGCGAGGCGGGCAAGCTTGCCTTGCGCGGCGGCAAGTTCGGCGCGTTCATCGCCTGCTCCAACTATCCCGAATGCAAATACACCCGCCGCTTCGCGCAGCCGGGCGGCGAGGCCGGTGAGGACAGCGGGCCGGAGGGCCTCGGCAAGGACCCGGCGACCGGCCTGGAGGTCGAGCGCAAATCCGGGCGGTTCGGCCCCTATATCCAGCTGGGCGAGGGCAAGGAGGCGAAGCGCGCCTCGATCCCCAAGGACCTGCCGGGCGAACTCGACCTCGAATGGGCGCTGAAGCTCCTCAGCCTGCCGCGCACGATCGGCAACCACCCCGAAACGGGCGAACCGATCACCGCCTCGATCGGCCGCTATGGCCCGTATCTGGCGCACAGCGGCAAATATGCCCGGCTGCAATCGACCGCCGACGTGTTCGAGACGGGGATGAACGCGGCAGTGGTGAAGCTCGCCGAGGCGGCGGCCGGCGGCGGCCGGCCGGCCCGCGGTGCGCCACGCGCGCCCTTGCGCGAACTCGGCAAGCATCCGCGGACCGAGGCGGAGATCAAGCTGATGGAGGGTCGCTACGGCCCCTATGTCACCGATGGCGAGACCAATGCGACGCTGCCCAAGTCGGTGACCCCCGAAGCGCTGACGCTGGAGGAAGCGGCACAACTGATCGACGCGCGCGCGGCCGCCGCACCGGCCAAGGGCAAGAAGAAGGCACCGGCCAAGAAGTCGGCCGCGAAGAAGCCGGCGGCGAAAACGGCCGCGAAGCCTGCGGCGAAGAAGGCGCCGGTAAAGAAGAAGGCGGACTGACGCGCGTCACCCGCCGGCGTCATCATCCCGCTTCACGCCGTCATCCGGCGTACGCCGGGATCCTTGGATGCGATCGGCTGGTGGGTCGCGATCCGGCAACGACGCCCCGTCCGTGGATCCCGGCATGCGCCGGGATGACGGGTAGGACGTGGAGAACCTTCAGCCGGCAGTTACGCCGCGCGGCGCTGCGTCATGCCCAGCCAGGCGCGGGCCTGGCGCTGTGCTTCGGCGATCTCGCGGGCGGTCATGTCCTCGGCGACTTCGGCGCGGGCATCGGCGGCTTGCAACAGCCCGGCCACCGCGGCGAGGTTGAACCATTTGTGCGCTTCGATCAGATCGATTCCCGCCCCCGCGGTGCCGGTCTGGTAGCAGACGCCGAGATCGAACAGCGCTTCCGGCCGTCCGCGCATCGCATCGGCGATCCGGCTGTCTAGAAGAAACTGCGTACTCTTGAAACTATTACCCATGTTCTGCCCCCATATATCATGGGAACAGCTTGCCGCGATTCGTACTACGAAATGGTTAACGCAAATAAAACCAATCTGCTCAGGAATTTGACCCGATAGCGACATTGTCGATCAACCGTGTCGCACCCATCCGCGCCGCCGCCAGCAGCCGCCGCGGGCGGTCTGCGGGTGGCGAGGCGGCCAGCGTCTCGGCGTCGGCGAGCGCCACGTAATCCACCTCGAACCCCGCGGCGACCAGCGCGACGCGCGCCTCCGCCAGCGCCGTCTCCGGATCGTCGCCACGCCCGATCGCTCGCGCCGCCACACCGAGCGCGCGCGGCAGTGCCGTCGCCTTCGCCCGCTGTTCCTGATCGAGGTAGATGTTGCGCGACGACAGCGCGAGGCCGTCGTCGTCGCGTTGCGTCGGCACGCCGACGATCGCGATCGGCATGTCGAGATCCGCGACGAAGCGGCGGATCACCGCAAGCTGCTGATAATCCTTTTCACCGAAATAGGCGGTGTCGGCGCCGGTCTGGTTGAACAGCTTGGTCACCACGGTGGCGACTCCGTCGAAATGCCCCGGCCGCGCCGCGCCGTCGAACCCTTCGCTGACGCCGCCGACGCTGATGTTGGTGGCGAATCCCTGCGGGTACATCACCTCGACCGGCGGCATCCAGAGGAGGTCGCAGCCCCCTTCGGCGAGCAGGCGCGCATCCGCCGCCTCGCGGCGCGGATAGCGGGCAAGGTCCTCGTTCGGGCCGAACTGCCTGGGATTGACGAAGATCGAGGCGATCACCTTCGTGCCTGGCCGCCGCGCCGCCTCGACCAGCGCCATATGGCCGGCGTGCAACGCGCCCATCGTCGGCACGAGGGCGATCGAGGCGCCGTCCGCCCGGAACGCGGCCACCGCCTCGCGCAAGGCCTGCAAATCCCGAACTGTCAGCACCGTTTACCCCCTCGAACAATGAGCGCGCGGCTTCTATGAAGAGGGGGAGAACGGGGCAACCCGGTACAACGGATTAAGGAACACGCCGTGCCCGCAGGGCCACACGTCATTGTCTTCGCCAACGAAAAAGGCGGCACCGGCAAGTCGACGACCGCCGTGCACGTCGCCATCGCGCTCGCCGCCAAGGGTGCGAAGGTCGCCTGCTTCGATCTCGACCACCGCCAGCGCACCGTCGGCCGCTACCTCGACAATCGCGCCGCGACGATCAAGCGCACCGGCAGCGATCTGCCGATGCCCGTCCACGACACTCATGACGGGGTGAACGAGGACGTGTTCGAGGACAAGTGGCAGCGGCTGAGCGACGGCGCCGACTTCCTGATCGTCGACACGCCCGGCCGCGACGATCATTTCGCGCGCACCGCGGCGGCGCTGTCGAACACGTTGGTCACGCCGATGAACGACAGCTTCGTCGATTTCGACCTGATCGGCCAGGTCGATCCCGAAACCTTCAACGTCACCCGGCCGAGCTTCTATTCCGAACTGATCTGGGACGCGCGAAAGCAGCGCGCTCGCGCCGACGGGACGCAGATCGACTGGGTCGTCCTGCGCAACCGCCTGCAGCATATCGAGGCGCGCAACATGCGCCGCGTGTCGGATGCGCTGGGCCAGTTGGCGAAACGGGTCGGCTTTCGTATCATTCCTGGGCTCGGCGAGCGCGTGATCTATCGCGAGTTGTTTCCCGCCGGTCTCACCATGATCGATTCCAAGGAATTCGGCGCGATGGGGCTCGGCCACGTCGCCTCGCGGCAGGAATTGCGCGAGATGATGAGCGCGCTGCAGCTGCCCGAGACCGCCCTGCCCCAGTTCGCCGCATGACGCGGTTTCGCGCATGAAGTGGCTCGTCGCGATCGCGCTGATCTGGTTCGCCTGGCATTACCTGCGGCCCAAGCCCAAGCCGCCGAAGCCGAATGCGGAACAGCGTGCCCGCACCGTGCTGGGCGTGGGGCGCGATGCCGACGAAGGCGATATCCGCGCGGCGCACCGCCGGCTGCTCGCCGATCTGCATCCCGATCGCGGCGGATCGGGGGCGGCGGCGACGGAGATCAACGCCGCGCGCGACCTGCTGCTCGCGACGCTGCGGCACGAGGGATGACGCACAGCTTCGCCCCCGCGATCCTGCGCGAATACGACATCCGCGGCACGATCGGGCGCAACCTGTCGGTTGCCGATGCCATCGCCGTCGGACGCAGCTTCGCCACCCGCGTCTGCGCGGCCGGCGGCACCCGCGTCGCGGTAGGGCGTGACGGGCGATTGTCCTCCCCCGACCTCGAAGCCGGATTGGTCGAGGGTTTGGCCGCCGGCGGCGTCGACGTGGTGCGGATCGGCATCGGGCCGACGCCGATGCTCTATTATGCCGAGGCGACGCTGGAGGTGGATGCCGGCGTGCACGTCACCGGCAGCCACAACCCGCGCGACGACAACGGCTTCAAGATGGTGCTCGGCCATCGCGCCTTCTACGGCACCGACGTCCTCGACCTCGCCCGCATCGCCGCCGATGGCGCGTGGAGCGAAGGACGGGGCAGCGTGTCGGAGGTGGAGGTGCTGGACGCCTATGTCGGGCGGCTGCTGGCGGGCTATGCCGGTGGCAGCTTCCGGATCGCCTGGGATTGCGGCAACGGCGCCGCCGGCCCTGCGGTCGAGCGACTGGTCGCGCAGCTGCCCGGCGAGCATCACCTGCTCCACACCGCGGTCGACGGCCGCTTCCCCAACCATCATCCCGACCCGACCGAGGAGGCCAATCTCGCCGATCTCCAGGCGCTGGTTCGGGCGAAGGGCCTCGATTTTGGCATCGCTTTCGACGGCGATGGCGACCGGATCGGCGCCGTCGATGGCGAAGGCCGGGTGCTGTGGGGCGACCAGCTGCTCAGCGTGCTGATGGTGCCCGTACTGGCCGAGTTGCGCGGCGCAACCGTCGTCGCCGACGTCAAATCCTCGCAATTCGTCTTCGACCGCATCGTCGAGCTCGGCGGCAAGGCGGTGATGGGCGCCACCGGCCACAGCCTGATGAAGGAGGCGATGCTGGCGCACGATGCCCCGATCGCCGGCGAACTCAGCGGCCACATCTTCTTCGGGGCGGGGGCGAACGGCGGCTGGTATGGCTTCGACGATGCGCTGCATGCCGCGGTACAGCTGATCCGCGCGGTGCACCTGTCGGGCCGCTCGCTCACGGCGCTGCGCAGCGCGATGCCGCCGCTGGTCAACACCCCGGACCTGCGCTTTCCCGTCGACCCCGCCCGCAAGTTCGCGGTGATCGACGAGGTGCGGGCGCGGCTGGAGGCACGCGGGGTGCCGGTGGTGGCGATCGACGGCGTTCGCGTCACGACGGCGGAGGGCTGGTGGCTGCTGCGCGCGTCCAACACGCAGGACGTGCTGACCGCGCGCGCCGAGGCGGGCAGCGAGGCCGAACTTGCCGCGTTGCTGGCCGCGATCGACGCCGAACTCGCGCTCAGCGGCATCGCACGCGATTGACAGCGCGGCGCTGCCGGATAGGGTCGGGCCATGGTGGGGACCTATAGCGCCGAACGGCAGGTGGACAGCTTCCGCTCCAGCACCAACCGCTGGCTGCTCGGCAGCTTCGCCGGCTGGCTGACGATCCTCGCCTGCGCGATCGGCGTCGGCCTCGTCATCATCGCCATCCGCTGGCTGCAGAACATGTCGGCCGCCTATGAGGTCACCGACCAGCGGCTGATCGTACGGCGCGGCCTGGTGATGAAGTCGATCGACGAGATCGAGCTTTATCGTATCAAGGACGTGCGCGTCGATTTCTCTGTCATCAACCAGATCGCCGATATCGGGACGATCACGATCACCTCGTCCGATCGCACCACCCGCAATGCCAGTTTCGTGCTGCGCGACGTGCCGGCGGCGCGCGAGCGGCGCGAAGGCCTGCGCAAGCTGGTCGACCGCGCGCGCCAGCGCCGCGGCGTGCGCGAGCTGGATGTGGACGACGAGGACGATTACCGCTGATCCCCCTCACCCGCGAGGGAAGATCGGGACGCTGGCATAAATCCCCGCGCTACCCCATCTAGGGCGCAATGCGTCCCCAGCCCCAGATCATCCGCGTCATCGACCTCGAAACCACCGGCAGTGCGCCGCCCGCCCATGGCGTGTGCGAGATCGGCTGGCAGGATGTCGCGCTCAAGGCCGACGGGCGCTGGGAACTGGAAGGCGAAGGGGGCGCGATCCTGGTCAACCCGGGCCGGCCGATCCCGCCCGTCACTCAGGCGATCCACCATATCCTCGACGAGGATGTCGCCGAGGCGCCCTGGTGGCACGATGTCGCGCGCCGGGTGCTCGATCCGTGGCCGCGCCGCGTGGCGCTCGCCGCGCATCGTGCCGATTTCGAGCAGCAATTCTGCACGGCCAGTCTCACCCATGGCGCGGAATGGATCTGCACCTGGAAATGCGCGCTGCGGCTGTGGCCCGATTCGCCGAGCTTTTCCAATCAGGTGCTGCGCTACTGGCGCAAGCCCGAAGGGCTCGACCAGCAGCGTGGCCTGCCCGTCCACCGCGCCTTCCCCGATGCCTATGTCACCGCGCATCATCTGCGCGACCAGCTGAACGAGGCGGGTGTCCAGCAGCTGCTGGAATGGTCGCGCGATCCGGGCCTCATCCCCCGCGTCCGCTACGGCCCGCACCGCGGCAAGACGTGGAGCGAGCTCGACCACGACAGCCTGATGGCGTTCCTCACCGATCGCGATCCCGATATCCGCTTCACCGCCAATGCCGAGATGGACCGGCGCAGCGGCGGCGGCCCAATCGTGCGCAGCAACAAGCAGGAATTGCTGCTGTAGACAAGTAAGTCAGCCTGTCTGGTGTATCTGCGCGCACTCGCCTAAGGCAGCGGCCGTGCTCGCCACCATTCGCAACCGGTTCGTCGTTTCGGAAGGCCGCTTCGGCCGTGTCCTGATCGCCTTCATGGCGGTCGGCTTCCTGGCGCTCGTCGCCGCCGGCGTCGCCGCCGCATTCGCGACGATGCGCAACCAGGATCATACCGCTGCGGTCAACCACACCTACGAGGTCGAACTGGCGGTCAGCAACGCCCGCCGCCTGATCGAACAGGGCGAGGCGTCGCGGCGCGGCTATCTGCTCACCGGCAACGTTGAATATCGCGATGCCTATCGTCGCTGGGCGGCGGCGCTGCCCGGAGCGATCGGCAGCCTGGACCGGCTGACCCACGACAATCCTCGCCAGATCGCGACGCTGGCGCTGCTGCACCGGGAAATCCGCGCGTTGCTCCAGCAGCGCGCGCGCACCATCACGCTGATCGACGCCGGCCAGATCGGCCGCGCCGTCACCTCGTTCCAGGGCGAGGCGAGCGTGCGGCGGCTGTCGGTCATCCGCGACGCCTTCGGCCGCATGGCCGCCGAGGAGCGCCGCCTGCTCGCCACGCGCGATGCCGCACAGCGCGACAGCGTCCGCGCCTTCTATGCCATCCTGGCGCTCGCGGGCGTGCTGCTGGTGCTGGTCGCCATCGCCTCGCTGCTGACGGTGATGCGCTACACCCGCGATCTCGCCACCTCGCGCGATACCCTGCGCGACTTCAACGAGCGGCTGGAGGAAACCGTCAACGAGCGCACCGCCGACCTCAGCCGGGCGAACGAAGAGATCCAGCGCTTCGCCTACATCGTCAGCCACGACCTGCGCTCGCCGCTGGTCAACGTGATGGGCTTCACCGCCGAACTGTCCGCCGCCACCGCACCGCTCGCCGACCTGATCGACAAGGCTGAGGCGGAATGCCCCGCCATCGTCACCGACGATGCGCGACTCGCCGTGCGCGAGGACCTGCCCGAGGCGATCGGTTTCATCCGCACCTCGACGCAGAAGATGGACCGGCTCATCAACGCCATCCTCAAGCTGTCGCGAGAGGGCCGCCGCGTCATCACGCCCGAACCGATCGATCCCGCGGCGGTGGTCGACACGATCGCCGGATCGATCCGCCATCTGCTCGACGATCGCGGCGTCACCCTCACCGTCGCGCGGCCGATGCCGGCGCTCTCCACCGACCGGGTGGCGATCGAACAGATCCTGTCGAACCTGATCGAGAATGCGACCAAATACCTGCAACCCGGCCGACCGGGCGCGATCGCGGTGTCGGGCGAAACGCGCCGCGACCGCGTGATCCTGTCGGTCGCCGACAACGGCCGCGGCATCGACCCGCGCGATCACCAGCGCATCTTCGACCTGTTCCGCCGTTCGGGGCAGCAGGACCAGCCGGGCGAGGGCATCGGGCTGGCGCACGTGCGTGCGCTGGCCTATCGCCTGGGCGGCACGATCGACGTCGACAGCGAACTCGGCCGCGGCTCCACCTTCCGCATCAACCTTCCCAAGACCTATCAGGACGGTAACCCATGAACGCCCATCAATCCGTCGGCATCGTGATGATCGAGGATGACGAGGGCCATGCGCGGCTGATCGAAAAGAACATCCGCCGCGCCGGCATCCTCAACGACATCAGGCATTTCACCGACGGCGGCCAGGCCCTGCACCATCTGTTCGAGGCCGCGGACGGCCCGGCGAAGAACGGCCCGGCGCTGGTGCTGCTCGATCTCAACCTGCCCGACATGAGCGGCACCGACATCCTCGCCCGGATCAAGGCGGAGGACAGCCCGCTGAAGCGCACGCCCGTCGTCGTGCTGACCACCACCGACGACAAGATCGAGATCCAGCGCTGCTACGATCTCGGCTGCAACGTCTACATCACCAAGCCGGTGAATTACGAAAGCTTCGCCCAGGCGATCCGCCAGCTCGGCCTGTTCCTGTCGGTGATCCAGGTCCCCGAGGTCGAGGAACACTGATCCTGTCCGATCCTGCCGCCCCCAGCGTCCTGTATATCGACGATGATGCCGGCATCCGCCGGCTGGCGGCGCGCGCGCTGGAGCGACGCGGCTATCGCGTGACGCTGGCCGAAGGGGGCGCGGAGGGGGCGATGCTCGCCGCATCGCAGGCATTCGATCTGGTCGCGGTCGACCATTACATGCCCGGCATGGACGGGCTGGAGACGCTGGAGCAGCTTAACGCCCTGCCCGCGCCGCCGCCGGTCGTCTACGTCACCGGATCCGACGAAGGCCGCATCGCCGTCGCCGCGCTCAAGGCCGGCGCCGCGGATTACGTGGTGAAGACGGTCGGCGACGACTTCTTCGACCTGCTTGCCGCCAGCTTCGTCCAGGTGCTCGATCGCGCCCGCCTGTCGCGCGAGAAGGCGGCGGCGGAGGAAGACCTGCGCGCCAGCAACGCCCGGCTGGAGGCGCTGCTGGGCGAGGTCAACCACCGCGTCGCCAATTCCTTGCAGCTCGTGTCGGCGATGGTGCGCCTGCAGGCGAGCGCGCTGGCCGATCCGACCGCACGCGCCGCGCTGGACGATACCCAGCGGCGCATCGGCGCCATCGCGCAGGTGCATCGCCGTCTCTATTCGGCGAACGACGTCGAGAGCGTCGACATGCGCGACTATCTCGGCTCGCTGATCGAGGAACTGACCGAGACGCTGACCTGCGACACCGCGCCGCATGCCTTGCGCCTCGCCGCCGAGCCGATCCGGCTGCCGACCGACAAGGCGGTGTCGCTGGGCGTCATCGTCACCGAACTCGTCACCAACGCGTGCAAATACGCCTATCCGACCGGCGCGGGCGGCGAAATCCGCGTGCTGCTGGCGGCCGAGGGCGCGGACGTGTTCCTGCTCGCGGTGGAGGACGACGGCTGCGGCATGCCGGCCGAAGCGACGCCCAAGGGCACCGGGCTCGGCACCAAGCTGATCCGCGCCATGGCGCAGAGCCTGCAGAGCATCGTCGAATATGAACCGTGCGAACGCGGCGTCCGCGCGACGCTGCGCGCGTCGCTGCAATAGTTCAGGCGAGCGCCGCCAGCACACCGCGGCGCGTGCCCTCCAGCGCCAGGCCGAACACGGCGTGGCTGGCGAGGCCATAGGCATGCGTCGATGCCGGCGTTTCAGTCGGCGACGGCCCCCAGCCCAATGCCGGTACCGCCGCATCGTCCAGCACCGTCGCGACGCCGATGCCATAGGCGAGGCCGAACCCCGCCGTGCTCTCCGGCCAGCGTCGCGCCGCCAGCGCATAGCCGACGCCGAGCGCCGCGCCCGTCGCATAATGGACGAGGTTGCCGGCCGCCTTGCGATGGTCGTCCGCGACGGGGGCATCGGCCACCAGCTGCTTGGCGCTGTCCGCCGCCTTCACCGTTGCCGGCTCGTCGTCGCTGTCGCCATCCTGACCGAAGGCGGACGCCGCGGCCGACTGGAACAGGTTCATCGCCAGGCTGGCGGCGAGCCCGCCGGCGAGGCCGGCGACGAGGGTCTTGGCGAGTGACGACACGAGGGCTTCTCCCGTTGATCCGCCCGTAACGCGCCGGGCGGGCCGACGGGCGCACCGCGCCCGCGTCCGGAAACGTACATCCGGTGCGGCCGTGCGCCTGCCCTATGGCTTGCGGAACTTCAGCACGAACTGGTCGGTCCGGCCGCGGATCGCGGGGTCGAACACGTTCCTGGTGTGATCGTCCGCCGGATTGGCCAGCGCGTTGCTCGCCCCGACATAGCGGAAGCCGGCGGCCTCCACCTGCCGCCGCACCGCCGCCGGATCGATACGATGCCGGGTCTCGGTGCCCGTCATCTCGCTGCCCGGCGCATCGGCATGGTCGATCACCACATAGGTGCCGCCCTTCTTGAGCAGCTTGAACACCGCGGCGTCGAACGCACGCAATGCCGGCTCTCCCGCTCCCTTGTTGGGGATGTCGTGATAGTTCTGCACGGTCCAGAACAGGTCGGCGGGCTGCGACAGCGTCGGCAGGTTGGTCGACTGCACCTCGGCGACGACATTGGCGAGGCCGCGCGCCTTCAACGCCGGCAGCGTCTTCTCGGCATATTTGGCGCCGGCCGCGGGCCACAGCGCATAGACCTTGCCCTTCGGCCCGACGACCTGGGTGAAGATGCGGGTCCAATAGCCGGCGCCCGGCAGGTAATCGACCACCACGTCGCCGGGCTTCACCCCGGCAAAGGCGAGCACCGCCGCCGCCTGCCGCCGCGCATCGTCGCCGGCCTGGTCGGCGCGGGCGGGATCAGCGAGCGCACGGGTGATGGCGGGACCGGCCTTTTCCTGCGCCACGACGGCGGTGGTCATCGCCGCCGCTGCGATCATCGACACCATCAGGCGCATGCGTCTTCTCCCTCATGTTTCGGCGGAACGCCGCACTATATCAGCAGCATGACCGATCTACGCGATACGATCCAGACCGAGGTTCACCGTTTGGTCGGTTTCGGGGACGGGGCGGTCGACCTCACCCGGCCGCCGGGCGACGACGGCCTATTCGGCCCCGGCTCCGCCGCATGGGTGGTGCATGGCGACTTCACCGCGATGATGGCGGGCGGCGTCGCCGCGCTGCTGCTCCAGATGCTGCATCCCGGCGCGCTGGCGGGCGTGTGGGACCATTCCAACTTCCGCCGCGACATGCTCGGCCGCCTGCGCCGCACCGCGCAGTTCATCTCCGGCACCACCTACGGTGCCACCGCCACCGCCGAGGCGCTGATCGCCCGCGTGCGCACGATCCACGATTCCGTCGCCGGCACCCTGCCCGACGGCACGCCCTATAGCGCCAACGATCCCGACCTGCTGACCTGGGTGCATGTCGCCGAGGTAGCGAGCTTCCTTGCCGGCCATCGCCGCTATCGCGACCCCGCCTACCCTGCCGCGGACCGTGACCGCTACCTCGGCGAATATGCCATCGTCGCCGAAAAGCTCGGCGCCACCGGCGTGCCGCGGACGGAGGCGGAGGTTGCCGCCTATTTCGCCCGCGTCCGCCCGCAGCTGCGCGCCGACCACCGCACGCGCGAAGTGGCGCGCGCGCTGCTGCGCCAACAACCCGCCAGCCTCGCCATGGCACCGGCGCAGGCGCTGCTGATGCAGGGCGGCATCGACCTGCTGCCCGATTGGGCCGCCGGCATGCACGGCTTCGCCACGCTGCCGATGCGTCGCCCGGCGGTGCGCGCCGGCATGGCGGGTGTCGGTTCGGTGCTGCGCTGGGCGTTGCGCGACGGTTCGGCGACCCGCGCCAAGCGCCAGGGCTGATCTGCACGGGATCTGCACGAAAGCCGGACCGCACCACCACCGCTTGCCCCGTCGCTCCGGCATCCTGCGGGTCCATCACGCTCCGACCTGATGGAAGGAGCGATCCGATGACCAACCCTGCCGCCCGCGCGCGCCGACCGATGCCGCTCTTCGCCAAGCTGGCGGCGACCGCGATCGTCATCCTGGTGGCGGAGGTGATCTTCGACACCGGCAGCGAGATCGGCAGCACGTTGGGCGGCCTCGCTCTTGCCTGGCTTGCCGCGCTGCTCCTCACCCGCCCGCTCGTCCGACGCGATCCGGCGGCGCGCATCGCGGCGGCGCTCGCCTGTGCCTATGCGCTGATGCTGATCCACGATCCCGGTCCGCTGGCGCTGCTGCTGTTCGTGATCGCCGTATCGCTCGCCGCGCTGCTGCCGCGCGCCCGCTTCGGCCATGCGCTCGCCTGGGTGCCGCGCCTCGCCTGGCACGGCGTGACCGGCCTTGCGACACCGCTGCGCGATCTCGCCCACTCCGCCGCCGCCCGGCAGGCGCGCGGCGGTACGCAGGGCCTGCGCGCGATGCTGGGCGTGCTGGCGATTCCGGTCATCGGCGGCGCGCTGTTCGTGATGCTGTTCGCCGCCGCCAATCCGCTGATCGGCAATGCGGTCGACCGCATCGTCCTGCCCGACTGGACGACGATCGCCTGGCGCCTGCTGCTGGGGGTCGCCGTGTTGCTGCCGGTCTGGGCCTCGCTCCGCCCGCGCGGGCTGGGCAGGCGGGATCGGCACGACACCGGCCGGCGCATCGAACTCGGCCTCACCACGCTGGTGCTGTCGCTGGCGACGTTCAATCTGATCTTCGCCGCCCAGAACGCGCTCGACATCCTGTTCCTGTGGAGCGGCGCGCCACTGCCCGGCGGCGTCACCATGGCGGATTACGCGCATCGCGGTGCCTATACGTTGATCGCGACCGCGCTGCTTGCCGCGCTGTTCGTGCTGGTGACGCTGCGTCCCGGCAGCGCCGCGGCGGCCAGCCCGGCTGCGCGCCGGCTGGTGACGGCATGGATCCTCCAGAACCTGCTGCTCGTCGCCTCCAGCGCGCTGCGCCTGTTCGATTATATCAAGGCGTTCGGCATGACCGAGCTGCGCCTCGCCGCCCTGCTCTGGATGGCGCTGGTCGCTACGGGCCTTGCGCTGATCCTGTGGCGGTTGCTGCGTGGGCGATCGGCGGCGTGGCTCATCAACGCCAATGCGCTGGCCCTCACCACGGTGCTGAGCGTCACGGGCGTGGTCGATCTCGCTAGCATCGCTGCGACGTGGAACATGCGCCACCGGCCCAGCCCGGACCTCTGCTACCTCGAGCAGATCGGCCCCTCCGGCCTCGTCACCTTGGCGCGCATCGAGCGGCAGACGCGCGATCCGGCAGCTCGGGAGGCCGCCGCCGCCCTGCGCTGGCAGGCGCAAACGGCTCTCGCGGCGCGGCAGGACGACTGGCGCAGCTGGACATGGCGCGGTGCGGATCGCCTCGCGCAGGTCGCCGCGCTCGTCGGCTCACAGGCACCACGCCTCCGCCCCGCGCCCGCCGGGCGAGCCTGCGGACGGATCATGCCCGCGCCCACCCCCTTGACCGAGGCGCCGCAACGATGATCCTGTGTCCGATGCCGCGCACCGTTCTCGTCGTCGACGACGATCCCCACATCCGCCAGCTGCTGGTCTTCGCGCTGCACAAGGCGGGGCTCGACACGCTGGAGGCGGAGGATGGCGAATCCGGCCTGGCGCTCGCCCTCGCCCGCACGCCCGATCTCGTCATCCTCGACATCAACATGCCGCGCATGGACGGGCTGGAGGTTTGCCGCCGCCTGCGCAGCACCAACGACGTGCCGATCCTGTTCCTGTCGAGCCGCGACGACGAGATCGACCGCGTGCTCGGCATCGAACTCGGCGCCGACGATTACGTCGTCAAACCCTTTTCCCCGCGCGAGGTGGTGGCACGGGTGATGGCGGTGCTGCGGCGCACCGCGGCGCGGCCGCCGGCGGTGGAGGACGGCCGCGCGCTCGACCATGGCCGGCTGCGCATCGATCTCGACGGCTGGCACGCGGCCTGGGACGGGCAGGAGGTGACGCTGACCGTCACCGAATTCTCCATCCTGCGCCTGCTCGCCTCGATGCCGGCCAAGGTGTTCAGCCGCGATGCGATCATCGACCGGCTGCACGGCCCAGGCTTCGCGATCACCGACCGCACCATCGATAGCCACGTCCGCAACCTGCGCCACAAGTTCGCGCACGTCGGCGCAGGCGATTTGATCGAGACGCGCCCCGGCATCGGTTATCGCCTCGGGCCTTGCACCGGCGCGTGATCGGTGCCGCCAAGGCCTGGGCGAAACGCCACTGGCCGCGGCTGCGGCTGCGCACCATCCTGTTCGCGACGCTGTTCCTGGTCGCCGCGCTGCCCGGCTTCGGCGCGGTGTTCCTGCGCGTGTACGAGAATACGCTGGTCCGCCAGACCGAGGCGGAACTCGCCGCGCAGGGCGCCGCCCTCGCCGCGGCAGCCGCCGCGCAATGGCCGGGGGCTGGCGGGGCTGCGCTGTCGCCGTCCCGCATCGTTCCGCAGGGCGAAGGCGTCGACCTCAGCCTCACCCCGATCCTTTCGGAACGGCCGCCGCCGGTTCCCGCCGGAGCGGTTGCTCCCGACGCCATGACGGCAGCGGCGCAGCTCGCCCCCATCCTGCGGGCGACGCAGATGACGACCCTCGCCGGCATCCTGCTGCTCGATTCCGACGGTCGGATCGCTGCCGGCACGCGGGCGCGCGGCAGCTACGCCCGCCTGCCGGAAGTCGCCGCCGCGCTGCATGGCCGCCCGATGACGGTGCTCCGCCGCAACGGCGCCTATCGCGCGGTATACCGCTTCGAATGGCTGTCGCGCGCCGCCGCGATCCGCGTGCATCATGCCCGGCCGATCGTGGTGAACGGCCGCGTCGTCGGCGTGCTGCTGCTGTCCCGTTCGGCCCGCGCGCTGTTCCGCGGCCTGTACGAGGATCGCGGCAAGATCCTGATCGGCATCGCCGCGATCCTGTCGGCGCTGGTGCTGCTCAGCGGCATCATCTCGCGCGGGGTGACCCGCCCGATCGAGCAACTGGGCCTCGCCACCCGCGCCGTCGCATCCGGCCGCGGCACCGTGCCGGAGGTGCCGCCCACCGCCGCGATCGAGATCCAGGGCCTTTACGCCGACTTCGCCGCGATGACCGCCGCGATCGACCATCGCTCGCGCTACCTGCGCGATTTCGCCTATGCGGTCAGCCACGAATTCAAGACGCCGCTGGCCGGCATTCGCGGCGCGATCGAGCTGTTGCAGGACCATCCCGACATGGCCGCCGCCGATCGCCACCGCTTCCTCGCCAATGCCGATGCCGACGCCGGTCGGCTGGCGCTGCTCGTCACCCGCCTGCTCGAACTCGCCCGCGCCGATATGGCCGCGCCCGCCGACGATGCCACGGACGCCGCCGCCATCGTCGCGCGCGTCGCGGACGCCTGGCGCGGCGACGCCTTCGCCATCCAGGTCGTCTGGGCCGCGCCGCCACCGCCCGTCGCGCTGCCCGCCGCAACGATCGAAACCGCGCTGGCGACGCTGTTCGACAATGCGCGTCAGGCCGGCGCGCGCAGCGTGGAGGTCACCGGCACCGTCACCGCGCAGCATGTCGCGCTCCGCGTCGCCGATGACGGCCCCGGTATCGCCGGCGGCGACGCGGCCCGGCTGTTCGAACCCTTCTTCACCACCCGCCGCGCTGCGGGCGGCACCGGCCTGGGCCTCGCCATCGCGCGATCGCTGCTCGAAGCGGGCGGCGGCACGATCGCGCTCGCCGGACCCGGCGCGACGTTCGTGCTGACCCTGCCGCGCTCAACCGCCTGACGGCATCCGCTTGAGCCAAGGCTCAGGCACCACCCTATCGTGCCTGCGGCTGCTCCACCGGCACCACCGGCAACAGCACCGCGCTGGCGTTGTCACCGCCGCGGCGGAGCGTCACCGTCGCCTTCTTGTAATCACCCGGCTTGGCGAAGAAGATGTTGGGCACATAGGTCTGCGGATTGCGATCGTAGAGCGGGAACAGGCTGGATTGCACCTGCACCATCACCCGGTGCCCCGGCTGGAAGACGTGGTTCACCGTCGGCAGGCGGAAGCGATAATGCTGCACCTTGCCCGCAGGGATCGCACTCGGCTTCGCGAAGCTGTTGCGATAGCGGCCGCGGAAGATGTCGAGGCTGATCGGCAGCTGGTATCCGCCCATCTTGGGGTCGGTCGCATTCTCGGCCGGGAAGACGTCGATCACCTTGACCACGAAGTCGCCGTCGGTGCCGGTCGTCGCCGCGTAGAGGTCGGCGATCGGCGCGCCGGAGACGCGCATCGGGGCGGTCAGTACCGGCGTCGTATAGGTCATCACGTCCGGCCGCCCATCGGCATGGCGCTGGTCGCTGACCAGCCAGTCGCCCCAGCGCCCGTCCTTGAAATTGACCGGGCGCGGCAGGTGCGGCACCGGCTTGGCGGGATCGGAGACGTAGCTGTCACCGCCCGCCGCGCCCTTCGCGAAGCCGAGGCCGCCGTCCGCCTGCAGATAGATCGGCTTCAGCGGCGTCGGGCAGCCAGTTTCGCAGGCGAGCGGCCATTGGCCCAGGCGATCCCAATGGTTTTCGCCGGTGTTGTAGATCGCCGCCTGCGGCAGGTTCGCGGCCGGCCCGTCCTTCAGATATTGGTCGAACAGCGGCAGCACCATCTGCTCGCGGAATTGCTGCGCGGTGTCACCATCCCACTGGAACGGCCCCAGGCTGCGGCCTTCACGATTGACCTGGCTGTGCCGCCATGGCCCCATCACGAGGAAGTTGTTACCCGTCTTGCCCTTGGCCTTCAGCGCCTCCCATGCGGTGATCGCGCCGTACATGTCCTCCTGATCCCACAGGCCCTGTTCCCAGATCGTCGGCACGTTCGACGGGTTGGCGGCGAGCAGCTTGTCGAGCGCCTGCCCCTGCCAGAAATCGTCATAGGCCGCGTGCTGCGACATGCGCGTCCAATAGGGCAATTGATCGTAGCCCGACTTCCTCGCCCAATCGCCCGCCGAGCCGACTTCGCGGAAATTGTCGTAATCGTCCCAGCCGCCGGTCGGCGGCACGGTGCCGCCGCCCTTGTAGCCGGTCTGCCCGCCCAGCCAGGCGATGTTGGCGAGCCGGAACGCGCCATAGTGGAACCAGTCGTCGCCCATCCAGCCGTCGATCATCGGGCTTTCCGGCGCCGCGACCTTCAGCGCCGGGTGCGGGTTCAGCAGCGCCATGACGACGGTGAACCCCTCGTACGACGATCCGATCATGCCGACGCGGCCGTTCGACTGCGGCAGGTTCGCCTTGTTCACCAGCCAGTCGATCGTGTCATAGGCGTCGGTGACATGATCGACCTTGGTCGGATTGAGCGGCCCGATCACCGGCCGCGTCACCACGTAATCGCCCTCCGACCCGTATTTGCCGCGAATGTCCTGATAGACGCGGATATAGCCGCCCTTCACGAACATCTCGTCGGCGAGCGGCAGCGTGTTGAGCATCGAGGCGCTGTCCGACCGGTTGGCGCGCGCCTTGGCATTGTAGGGCGTGCGGGTCAGCACGATCGGCGCATTGGTCGCGCCCTTGGGGATGACGATGACGGTATAGAGCTTCGTCCCGTCGCGCATCGGGATCATCACTTCGCGCTTGATATAGTCGTTGGCGGTATCGACCAGCTTGAAGGTCGCCGGAATATCGCCCGACGGCGCCGGCTGCTGCTGCTGCTGCGCATGCACGCCCACGGACAGAAGGGCGATCGACGAAAGCAACAGGAAGGGACGGCGCATGGTCATCTCCGGCAGGAACAATGACCTATGCTAACGCCAGCGCGCCAGCCGGCAAGGGGGCGTTGCTGCGTTCGGGGTTCAACGCCCCAGCGCGTCGACGTGGACGCGCGCCGCCTCGGGGATCAGCGCCTCCAGCACCGACCAATAGCCCGCGACGGCATCCTGGCCGGCATGCGAATAGGCGTTGGCCATCCGTTCGCGCTGTTCCTGATAGAGCGCGGTTTCGAGTTCCGTACCGCGTGCGGTCAGGCGCAGCAGGCGATGGCGACGGTCGAGGTCGCCATGACGCATCTGGACGAGGCCGCCATCGACCAGATCCTTCATCACGCGCCCCAGCGATTGTTTGGTGACGCCGAGCAAGGTGAGCAGTTCGCCGACGGTGATGTCGGGTTTGCGGGCGATGAAATACATCGCGCGATGATGCGCACGTCCCAGGCCCATCTCGGCAAGCTTCTCGTCCGCACTGCGCACGAAACGCGACTGCGCGAAGATCATCAGTTCCATGCCGCGACGGATGGCGGCATCGTGCAGGAACAGCGCCGAGGAAAGCTTATGTGCGTCCATAACGGACGCACTAGCGCAATCGATATCTTATGTGAAGAGGATCAGGGTTATTACCTATCCGAAAAGATCGTCGAAGCACCCTCTGACGATCAATCCTTCCACGCCCAATAGAGCTGGGCCGGCGGGACGTTCCACCATTCCATGTCGTGGTCGATCGTCTGGAAGTGCGGGGTGAGGAAGTCCTTCACCTTGGGCGAGAATTGATAGACGAGGAACGCGCCGCCGGTGCGGATGATCCGATGGGTGGCCGATGCGATCGCCGGGCCGATGCCCGCCGGCAGCGTCGAGAAAGGCAGGCCGGACAGGATGTAGTCCGCATGGTCGTGGCCATGTTCGCGCACGATCCGCTCCACGTCCGCCGCCGACCCTTCCACCGCGACGAAGCGCGAATCGGTGATCGTATGGTCGAGGTAGCGGATGAAGTCGGCGTTGGTGTCGATCGCGATCAGCATCGCATCGGGTGCCATCCGTTCCAGGATCGGGCGGCAGAAGGTGCCGACCCCCGGGCCATATTCCACGAACAGCTTGCACGCGCCCCAGTCGACCGGCGCCAGCATCTTGCGGATCAGCTTGTCGGACGACGGGATGATCGATCCGACCATCACCGGATGCTTCAGGAAGCCCTGGAAGAACATCGCGACCGGGCTCGGCACGCCAGCAGGACGGGTACGGCGCCTGGCGGCGGTGGTCGAACTCGGCATCGGTTTCCTGTCGTTTTCGCGTGATCGTCCCGCGTGGGCATGCGGGTGACACCCCGTGCCACGTTTTCGGAACGCGTTTCAAGACGTGCGGTTGCGTAAAAGGATGCGGTTCATCGCAGCGAAGCACCGCGAACCCCCGCTTGCCCTGCGGTCGGAGACGCTTAGGAGGGAGGCGAAGGGACAGGCGCATGGGGCAACGGCAAGGCGAAACCGCGGTGATCTTCGCATCCGTGCGCAACGGCGACGACGCGGCCGGCTATGACGCGGCGGCGATCGCGATGGAAAGGCTCGCCGCCCGTCAGCCGGGTTATCGCGGGATCGAGAGCGCGCGCGGCGTCGATGGGGCGGGAATCACCGTCAGCTATTGGGCGGATGACGCGGCGGCGCTCGCCTGGCGCGATCAGCCCGATCACGTTGCGATCCGCGAAGCCGGGCGGCGGCGATGGTACGACAGCTATCGCGTCACCGTCTGCACGGTCACCCGCGCCTACCACTGGACCCGCGCATGACGCGGACGGCCAGCGTCATGGATCGCCGCTTTGCGCTGATGTTCCTCGTCATGCTGACGATCGCGGCGGGCAATACCGCGCTGCAATCGATCCTGCCTGCGCTCGGCCGCTCGCTCGGCGTCGCCGACCGCGCGGTGGCGGCGGCATTCTCCCTGTCCGCCCTGCTGTGGGTGCTCGCCGCGCCGTTCTGGGCGAACCGGTCCGACCGCCACGGGCGGCGGACGATGATCCTGCTCGGCGTCGGCGGCTTCGCGGTGTCGCTCAGCCTGTGCGGGCTGTTCCTTGCCGCCGGGATCAACGGCTGGATCGGCGGCACCACCGCCTTCCTGCTCTTCATCGGCGGCCGGCTGATCTACGGCACCTTCGGCTCGGCCGCCCCGCCCGCGGTGCAGGCGCTCGTCGCCGGCGAGACGACGCGCGAGGATCGCACCAAGGCGCTGACGCTGCTCGCCAGCGCCTTCGGCCTCGGCACCATCCTGGGGCCGGCGATCGCGCCCTATCTGCTGCTCGGCAGCGTCGGGCGGATCGAGATCGGCCTTGCCGGCCCGGCCTTCGTCTTCGCGCTGTTCGGCGTCGCGGTGTGGATCACCGTGCGCACCATGCTGCCCGACGATCGCCTCGGCGGCACGCGCGCGCACGGCGCCTCCTCCGCCTATCCGTCGATCGGCGGCGCCCCGACCGGCGCCACCGTCACCGCCGCGACCGAGCCGCACGTCGAACATATCGGCTATCTCGACGCCCGCGTGCGCGGCTGGATGATCGCCGGCCTCGTCATGGGCCACGCCCAGGCGATGACCAGCCAGGCGATCGGGTTCCTGGTCATCGACCGGCTGGCGATCCCGCCGGCGCAGGCGCTGGAACCGACCGGCATCGTGCTGATGATGGGCGCGGGCGCGGCGCTGCTGGTGCAATGGGGCGTGATCCCGCTGCTCGGGCTCAGCCCGCGGCGGCTGGTGCTGGTCGGGCTGGTGCTGGCGGCGGCGGGCGTCGCGCTCACCGGCATCGCGACCTCGCTCTACGGCATCGCCACCGCCTATGCGCTCGCCAACCTGGGCTTCGGCTTCACCCGGCCGGGCTTCACCGCCGGCTCCAGCCTCGCGGTCGGTCCCGCCGCGCAAGGCTCGGTCGCGGGCAAGGTGACCAGCGTCAACGGCGCCAGCTTCGTGCTCGGCCCGTCGATCGGCGTCGGCCTGTACGAGATCGCACGGCCACTGCCGTATCTGGCAGCAGCCGCCGCCCTGCTGCTGCTGTTCGGCTACGCCTGGGCCACGTTGCGCGAGCGCGCGTAGGTCCTCCCCGGTACGGGGAGGTGGCAGCGCGCCGGTGCTGGCGGAGGGGCAGCCGCAGGCGACGTCGCTTGCGGCTGCCCCTCCACCACCCGGCTGCGCCGGGCGGTCCCCCTCCCCGTTCCGGGGAGGATTCCTATGCGTCCCCCCGTTTCGGAAAGGCGAAACCGATCGGCTGGATCGCCGCGGCATCCTGCTTCAGCCGCGCGGCGATCTGCTCGTAATCCTTTTCCATCTCCGGCGTCACGCTCGCCCGCGATTCGGTCAGCGCCTCTTCAAAATCCGCCATGGTGACGTGGGTCGATTGCAACGACCGGCGCAGCGCGACGAGGCCCGCACGCCGCACCACATCCTCCAGATCGGCGCCGGTGAACCGATCGGTCCGCCGCGCCACTGCGTCGAGGTCGACGTCGCCGTCGAGCGGCATCTTCTGCGTCTGGATCGCGAGGATGCGCCGCCGCCCCTCGGCATTGGGCACGCCGACGTAGATCAGCTCGTCGAACCGCCCCGGCCGCAGCAGCGCCGGGTCAACCAGGTTCGGCCGGTTGGTCGCGCCGATCACCACCACCGATTGCAGCTCCTCCAGCCCGTCCATTTCGGCAAGGATGGTGTTGACGACGCGCTCGGTCACCTGCGGCTCGCCCAGGCCACCGCCGCGCGCGGGGACGAGACTGTCGAGTTCGTCGATGAAGATCACCGTCGGCGCCACCTGCCGCGCCCGCGCGAACAGCCGGCTGATCTGCTGCTCGCTCTCGCCATACCATTTGCTCAGGAGGTCGGAGGATTTGGTGGCGATGAAATTCGCCTCCGCCTCGCGCGCCACCGCCTTGGCAAGCAGCGTCTTGCCCGTTCCCGGCGGCCCGTAGAGCAGGAAGCCCTTGGCCGGGCGGATGCCGAGCCGGCGGAACGCGTCCGGGTCCTTGAGCGGCAGCTCGACGCCTTCCTTCAACCGGTTCTGCGCCGCGTCGAGGCCGCCGACATCCTCCCATCGCACCCGCGGCGCCTCCACCATCACCTCGCGCATCGCGGAAGGCTGGACGCGCTTCAGCGCCTCCAGGAAATCCTCGCGCGTCACCGACAAGGTATCGAGCACCTCGGGCGGGATCGTCCGCTCTTCGAGGTTGAGCCGCGGCATGATCCGCCGCACCGCCTCGATCGCCGCCTCGCGGGTCAGCGCGGCAAGGTCGGCACCGACGAAGCCATAGGTCGTCCGCGCCAGTTCGGCGAGGTCGACGCGGTCGCCCAGCGGCATGCCGCGGGTGTGGATGCCCAGGATTTCGCGCCGTCCGCGCTCGTCCGGCACGCCGACGACGATCTCGCGGTCGAAGCGGCCGGGCCGGCGCAGCGCCTCGTCGATCGCCTCCGGCCGGTTGGTCGCGGCGATGACGACGAGGTTGGCGCGCGCCTCCAACCCGTCCATCAGCGTCAGCAGCTGCGCGACGACGCGCTTTTCCGCCTCGCCCTGCACGTTGCCGCGCTTGGGCGCGATCGAATCGATCTCGTCGATGAAGACGATCGACGGCGCCGACTTGGCCGCTTCCTCGAAGATCTCGCGCAGCCGCCCTTCCGATTCGCCATAGGCGGAGCCCATGATCTCCGGCCCGTTGATGAGGAAGAAGCTGGCATCCGATTCGTTGGCGACCGCACGCGCCAGCCGCGTCTTGCCCGTTCCCGGCGGCCCGTAGAGCAGCAGCCCCTTGGGCGGATCGACGCCCAGGCGCTGGAACAGCTCTGGATAGCGCAGCGGCAGCTCCACCATCTCGCGCAGCTGGTCAATCGTGCCCGCCATGCCACCGATATCGTCATAGGTGACGTCGGCGCGGCGCTGCGTCGGCTCCTCATATTCGGGCCGCAGCTCGATCTCGGTATTCTCGTCGATATGGACGATGCCCTTGGGGCTCGCCGACACCACCGCCAGGCGGATCTCCTGCAAGGCATAGGCCGGCGCGTTCATGAACTGCTGGATGCCCGGTGGCATGTTGCCGACGCGCTGGTGGCCGGCGGTCGCGACCACGTCGCCCTGGCACAAGGGTCGCCCGAAGAAGGTCCGCTTCAGCGCCTGCGGCTGGCCCTGCAGGCGCAGGTTCGCCTGCGCCGGTGCGAAGACGACGCGCGTCGCCGGCTTCGATTCCACCTTGCGCACCTCGACGAAGTCACCCGCGCCGACGCCGGCATTGGCGCGTTGCAGGCCGTCGATGCGCAGCACCTCGATCCCCTCGTCCTCCGGATAGGGGCCGACCGCGCGCGCCGGCGTCGATTGCTTGCCGACGATCTCCACCACGTCGCCTTCGCCGACGCCGATCGCCGCCATCAGGCTGCGCGGCAGGTGCGCGAGGCCACGGCCTGAATCTTCAGCGCGGCTGTTCGCCACCTGGATCTTGCGGGTGGGGGTGTCGGTATCGGCCATCAACTCGGGTCCCTCGCGGAAAGCGGGTTCGAAGCGCGCGAGATAGGATGCAGGTTCCGGCCCCGCCACGCCAAGGCCGGCGATCGCAGGACAAAAAAAGGGCCGACTCCATGAGGAGCCAGCCCGTGAAAGTTTTTAGGAGAGGATGCCTGAAAGGCCCGTTCCTTCTGTCCTCGGCAGCTTTATGTTGCAAGTGCGAAAAGATGCGATACGATTGCACAATCTGCACGCGTTAACACAGGTCGGCGCCACCGCGCCCCCAGGCCAGAGGGAGGATCGTCATGCGCAGGCTGCCACCGCTGGGTGCGATCGAAGCCTTCGTCCAGGTCGCCCGCCTGGGGTCGGTCAAGGCCGCCGCCGCCGAACTGGCGCTGTCCGCGCCCGCCCTCAGCCGCCGCGTGCAGAGCCTGGAGCGGTTCATCGACCGCCCCCTGTTCGAACGGCGCCACCAGGCGATGGTCCTCAATGCCGACGGCGAGCGCCTGCTCGGCCTGATCGCGCCGGTGCTCGACAGCATGTCCGACGCGGTCGAGGCGATGACCGGCACCGTCGAGGTGCTGCGCCTGCGGCTCGGCATCCTGCCGCTGTTCGCCTCGCAGCGGCTGTTCCCGCGACTCGGTGAATTGCGTGCGGCGCATCCCGAACTCCACCTCGACATCGACACCGCCGGCCATGGCGTCGCCCGCCTCGGCGAGGGGCTGGACGCGGTGATCGCCCTGTCGCGCGAGATCGATCCGACGCTCTACGCCAAGCGACTCGATCGCAATTCAGTGTACGTCATCGGTGCAAGGACGTTGCTGGAGGGGCCGGACCCGATCACCCGCCCGGAACAGCTCACCGGCCTCACCGCCCTGATCCACCGGGAAATGCCTGACAATTTCACCGCCTGGCGCGAGGCGGCGGGGATCGATCCCGGCATCGAGCCGCTGGCGATCGACTATTTCGATTCGGGTGCGCTGATGCTGGAGGCGGCGGCGCAGGGCCTCGGCGTCGCCTTCATGCACGAAAGCCATTTCCAGGACGCCCGCGACCCGCGGCTGGTCCGCCTGTTCGATATCGTGGTCGAGAGCCCGTACAGCTACTGGTTCGTCTGCCGGCCCCGCGCGCTCCAGCAGCGGCCGGTCCGCATGTTCCACGACTGGCTGATCCGGACCTTGGGCGAAGTCTGAAATCCTCCCCGGCACGGGGAGGGGGACCAGCGAAGCTGGTGGAGGGGGCTATCCGCAAGCGGATCGCCAGCGGATAGCCCCCCTTCCGTCAGCGCTGACGCGCTGCCACCTCCCCGAACCAGGGAGGAATCAGCGGATTAATCCGCCTTCGCCTTGACGATCTTGCCCGGGTTCCGCGGCGGCTCGCCCTTGGGCAGCGCGTCGATCAGCTCCATGCCGCCGGTCACTTCGCCCCACACCGTATACTGGTTGTCGAGGAAGCGCGCGTCGTCGAACACGATGAAGAACTGGCTGTTGGCCGAATTCGGATCGCTGGTGCGCGCCATCGAGCACACGCCGCGCACGTGCGGCTCCGCGTTGAACTCCTGGCGGAGGTTCGGCTTGCTCGAACCGCCGGTGCCGTCGCCGCGGCCGCCGTCGCCGCCCTGCGCCATGAAGCCCGGGATCACGCGGTGGAACGGCACGCCGTCGTAGAAGCCCTCGTTCGCCAGCTCGCCGATGCGCTGCACGTGGTTGGGCGCCAGGTCGGGGCGCAGCTTGATCGTCACGTCGCCGTCATCCAGCGTCAGCGTCAGGGTGTTGAAGGTATCGGCCATGATCTGTCCTCTTGTGGTGACGGGCAGGTAGTGTCGCCGATGGCGAAGGGCAAATTTCCGGGTGTGGCCATTCCTGCCGCAGCGCGGTAGAGCGCCCCCGGATCCACGCCGGGAGGAGGCAGCGATGAGCGAGACCGAACTTCCCGAGGCGCCCGCGCCCGAGCAGGACGAGCTGGACGAGGACGACCGGCTGCGCCCCGAATTCGTCGACGCGGTGCTCGATGCCGCGCGCGAGGGCGACGACGAGGCGGCGCGCGCGCTGGTCGAGCCGCTGCATCCCGCCGATATCGCCGACCTGTTCGAGCTGACCCCGCACGAGGATCGCGGCATCCTCGCCAAGGCGCTCAAGGACCTGCTCGACGCCGACGTCTTCGCGGAGATGAACGATTACGTCCGCGAGGACCTGATCGACGCGCTGACCCCTACCGAGGTCGCCGACCTCGCCTCCGAACTCGATACCGACGATGCCGTCGCGATCATCGAGGACATGGAGGAAGCGGACCAGCGCGCGGTGCTGCGCGCCCTCGACCCCGACGATCGGGCCGCGATCGAGGAAGCGCTGTCCTACCCCGAGGAAACCGCCGGCCGCCTGATGCAGCGCGAGCTGATCGCGGTGCCGGATCATTGGACGGTCGGCGACACGATCGATTTCCTGCGCCACCATGAGGAACTGACCACCGATTTCTGGGAGGTGTTCGTCGTCGATGCCGGCCACCATCCGGTCGGCACCTGCCAATTGTCGTGGATCCTGCGCACCCCGCCCGAGATCGCGATGGCGGACGTGATGAAGCGCGAACAGACGCTGATCCCGGTCGACATGGATCAGGAGGAGGTCGCGCTCCGCTTCCAGAAATATGCGCTCATCAGCGCCGCGGTGGTCGATGCCTCCGATCGCCTCGTCGGCATGATCACCGTCGACGACATCGTCCACATCATCCAGCAGGAGGCGGGCGAGGACGCGCTGCGCCTGTCGGGCGCCGGCGAAGGCGACATCAACGAACCGATCCGGCTGACCGTGCGCAGCCGCGTCGCCTGGCTGGTCGTCAATTTGGGCGCGACGATCCTCTCCGCCTCGGTGGTCGGCATCTTCCAGGGCGAGATCGCCCGGTTCGCGCTGCTCGCCGCGCTGATGCCGATCGTCTCGGCCCTGGGCGGCAATGCCGGTACGCAGACGCTCGCGGTGGTGGTGCGCGCGCTCGCCACCAACCAGCTGACCAGTTCCAACACCGTACGCATGCTGTTCCGCGAATTTCGCATCGCGCTGTGCAACGGCGTGGCGCTCGGCCTGGTCGGAGCGATCGGCAGCTGGGTGATCCTCGGCAACCTGCAATTGTCGATCGTGTTCGCCATCGCGATGATGATCAACAGCATCGTCGCCGGGCTGGTCGGCGTCGTCGTGCCGGTCGCGCTCGACAAGGCGAACGTCGACCCGGCGGTGTCCTCCGCCGTGTTCGTCACCACCGCCACCGACGTGATGGGCTTCTTCTCCTTCCTCGGCCTCGCCACCGTCTGGGGCTTGAGCGGCTGACCACCTTGCGGTGGCTGGCCGGCTGACCACCTTGCGGCGGCTGGGCGGTTTACCGCCTTGCGGCGGCTGGGCGGCTCACCCACATCGGCGGACCGATGCTGCACCTGACGAAAGTGGCCTTCGGCGCGACCAGCGCCGATCATCTTGCCGAACGCCTCCAGCTGCGGGCGCAGGACGGCCCCGTGTTCCTGACCACCCGCTACCTGCCCAAGCGGCACGAGGAGGTCGCCGGCCGGGGCTCGCTGTTCTGGATCCTCAAGCACCAGCTCGTCGCGCGATCCCCCATCCTGGGGTTCGGCGAGGCGGAGGGCGGCCGCGTCGCCATCCATATCGATCCGGCACTGGTGCTGGTGCAAGCCCGCCCCAAGCGCGCGCACCAGGGCTGGCGCTACCTGGAGGCCGCCGACGCCCCGCTCGATCTCGGCGGCGAAGCGGACGGCCTCGCCGCCATGCCGCCCGCGCTGGTCGGCAAACTCGCCGAGCTGGCGCTGATCTGATCGGCTCGCTCCACATCCGTTCGTGCTGAGCCTGTCGAAGCACGGGTGAGACTCACACCCTTCGACACGCTCAGGGCACACCGCGAGCATCGACCCAACCGACGCCCAGCCGCTAGATCAATCGACCTTCAATCCTCCCCCGCCAGGGGGAGGTGGCAGGCGCAGCCTGACGGAGGGGGAGGTAAGCAACCACCAGCGTTGGGAGTCCTCCCCCTCCGTCGCCTTCGGCGCCACCTCCCCCTGGCGGGGGAGGATGAAGGAGGTCCCTCATCTTGAATGTCGATCAGCCGCTAGCTCCCCGAACCGCAGGTCACCGGCGCGCCGGCCGCGGCGGTGACCCGGCATTTGGGGCGTCCGGCGACCGTCACTGTGCCCAAGCCGCTGCTCGACACCTGTGCCGTATAGCGCGCCCGCGCCGCGATCGTCCCCAGCCCTTCGAGATGCGCGGTAAGGTCGCCCGCATCCAGCCCGGCGGCGTCGATCGTCCCCGCCCCATTGGCCAGCAGCCGCGCGGTCGCGACGCGGCCGGCGACGCTGACATTGCTTTCGCCGACCAGCTGCACGGCGATCTGGTCGCCGTCGATCGCCGCGACGGCGATGCCGCCCGAGCCGCTGGCGGTCACCTCCATGCGCGGCGCCGCCAGCCGCGACACCGCGACGCGGCTGCCGCCGATCATCGTGACGCTCGCGAGGCGCGGCGTGGTCAACACGATCCGGATCGGCGTCGTCCTGCCGCTCGACGGCTGTTCGCCCCAGCGGCCGCTGCTCGTGCCACGCACGGTCAGCGTCATGCCCTCGGCGTGCAGGTCGACATCGCCGATCGCGCCGGAATCGCCGATCACCGTCGCTCCCGGCGATCCGCCCGTCGTCACCGTCACGTCGAACGCGCCCTGGACCCGCAGCCGCTCGAAGCTGCCGAGCGCCACGCGGCGCTCCGCCGCAGAGGCCTCGGCGGGCAGGATGAGCAGCAGCAGCGCGATCAGACGAACCATGACGCCAGCGTCGCATCCCCCGCCCGTCACGGCAAGGGCACGATGCCGGCTTACCGGGTGCCGCAGCGCACCGAACCCGATCCCGTCTTCGACACGCGGCAGCGCGCCTGCGCGCCGAGATCGACATCGCCCGATCCCATCAGCTCGACCTTGGCTTCGCCGGCGACCGCGGCCCGCACGTCGCCCGAACCGGCGACGGTTACCTCGGCCCGCTCCGCGCGCAGGCCAGCGGCATCGAAGCTGCCCGATCCGGCGACATCGACCTCCAGCCGCTTCACCGCGCCGCCGGCGCGCACATTGCCCGATCCGGCGATCGACACCTCCGCCTCGTCCACGGTCAGCGCGGCGATGTTGAGGTCGCCCGATCCGGCGATATTGCCCTCGAACGATCCGCCTTCGATCCGGTCGACCGCCATCGTGCCGGACCCGGCGATGCTCGCCTCCGCGAGGCGCGGCAGCGTCACGAATACCTTCACCTTGTCGTGACGGCCCCAGCCGAAGGCGCGATGCCTGCGGCCGATCGACAGCGTGTCGCCGTCACGGGCGATGCGCAGCTGGTCGAGTTCGTCCGCAGGCCCCTCGGCCCGGACGGAGAAGGCGGTGCCGGCGCGCACGTCGACATCGTCGCTGCCGGCGAGTTCGATCTTGCTGAACCCGTCCGCCGCATAGCTGCGGGTCGTGCCGCTGCCCGTGGGCGCGATCCCCGGCCCGTCGTCGTTGCCGATCGAACAGCCGCCGACCGCCACCGCCGCCAGCATCGCCAGACCCACCGTATGCCCCGTGCCGTGCATCGCCCGTTCCTCCTTCGTGTATTGCCAAACTAACACACGAAAGCGCGGCGGACAATGTCGCGTCAGCGGCCGCAGCGTACCGTGCCGCTGCCGACCTTGCTCACCCGGCAACGCGCCTGCGCGCCGAGGTCCACGGTGCCGCTACCCGCCATCGACACGTCGGCCGGCCCCGCCACCGCGGCGCGGACGCTGCCCGATCCGCCGACCGATACGGATGCGCGCGCCGCGCGCAAGCCGGGCGCCGCGATCGAACCGGATCCGCCGACGTTCGCCTCCAGCGCCGCCACGCTGCCCGCCGCGACGACCTCGCCCGATCCCCCGACGTTCAGGTCGACGGATTGCGCATCGAGTCGCGCGATGCGCAGCGACCCCGATCCGCCGACCGATCCGGTGAAGCGCTGGCCGGCAGCGCGGTCGACCACCATGCTGCCCGATCCGCCGACGCTCGCCGCGGTCAGCGCCGGCAAGGCGACGTGGACGACGATGCGGCGCTCCAGCGGGTTCTCCGGCCGTCCTTCGTACCGGCGGCCGACCTCCAGCGTGCGTCCGTTCTGCGCGACGCGGAAATTGGCGAAGGCCGCGGCGGGGCCGTCGGCGTGCACGGCAAAGGCCGGCCCCGTCTCCACGATCACCCGCGCGCCGCCCGACAGGCTGACCGCGTCGAACCCCCGCGCCCCATAGCTATAGCCGCCGCCTTGCGGCTTGCCGGCGATCCCCGGCCCCTTGTCACGCTCGGCAGCGAGCGCGGCGGTGGCAAGGATGGGGATCAGGACGAGCGCGAGCGGCTTCATGGGGCAAATCCTCTGCTGGTGCAGGCGGATGGTAGGCCGCATCGTCTACACTTGTAAACATGGCTCGGACCGAAAAGGACGGGCACCCCAACGAAAAAGGCGGCCCCCCGCGGAGCCGCCCCTTCGCATAACCGGATGTGACGCCAGGCGTCAGGCCGGCACCTTCTCCTTGTTGTAGATCGCCGCAGCGGCGCGGAGGATATCGAGGATCTTCTCCTGCGCCTTGGGCTCGTCGATCTCTTCCATCGCCGCCAGTTCGCGGGCGAGGCGGCTGCATGCCGCTTCGAAGATCTGGCGCTCCGAATAGCTCTGCTCGGGCTGGTCGTCGGCGCGGAACAGGTCGCGGACCACCTCGGCGATCGACGCGAGGTCGCCCGAGTTGATCTTCGCTTCATATTCCTGCGCGCGGCGCGACCACATGGTGCGCTTGACCTTGGGCTTGCCCTTCAGCGTCTCCATCGCCTCGCGCATCGTCTTGTCCGACGACAGCTTGCGCATGCCGACCGACTCGGCCTTGTTGGTGGGAACGCGCAGCGTCATGCGCTCCTTTTCGAAGCGGAGCACGTACAGCTCCAGGCTGGTCCCGGCGATCTCCTGCTTCTGCAGCTCGATCACACGGCCGACACCATGCTTCGGATAAACAACGTAATCACCGACATCGAAGGACAATGCCTTGGCAGCCATGAACGGGCCTTTCTCAGGTCGCATCGCTCGTCGCGGACGATCCCTTTGGCGGCAGGCCGCCGAACAGGACCGACGAGGATGGTTGGTACGAACGTCATCGACGGGCGAGACGCATCGCGCCCGTCGTGGACCCTTTTAACACGTTCGCAACAAAATTACCAGCGTGGATGAGACAGATACGCTGCCTTATCAGGGCTTTTGGCCGTTGCCGCGCCCGCGTCCCGACCCACTCAGTCGCCGGTGCCGGGCTCGGGCGAGAAGAACTTGTCGTACTTGCCCTCGACGCCCTTCATCGCATCGGCGTCGGGCGGCGTCTGGTCCAGCTTGCGCGTGACGTTGGGCCATTGCGCGGAGAAGGTGGTGTTGAGCTCCAGCCACTGCTCCAGGCCGCTCTCGGTATCGGGCAGGATCGCCTCGGCCGGGCATTCGGGCTCGCACACGCCGCAGTCGATGCATTCGCTGGGGTTGATGACGAGCATGTTCTCGCCTTCATAGAAGCAATCGACCGGACAGACCTCGACGCAATCCATATACTTGCAGCGGATGCAGGCATCGGTGACGACGTAGGTCATGGGAGTTCCTTGCGGCCTTTGGCACGGTTGCGACGGAGCGAACCGGGTTTGAACGCGAGGCTGCTATGCCGCGTTCCTCTCCGCGTCAATCGGAGGCGGGCGGTTGCGAGACGTTTGCAACCAGTTCCTGATAGCAACCTTGCGCTTCGGGAGCGGGTCCGCGCCGCGCCGGCAGCGCCTCGATTCGCAGCACGCGCACCCGCGGCCCTTGTGCGAAGGTCAGGATATTGCCGACCCTGACCGGTGCATGCGCACGGTCAATCGGCCGCCCGTCGATCCGCAGCCGCCCCTCGCATGCAAGCTCCTGCGCCCGGTCGCGCGTCTTCACCAGCCGCGCGAACCACAGGAAGCGATCGAGGCGCATCGTCGGTTCAGCCATGATTCTTCTCGAGATTCCCCCACGCCGCGAGCGCCGCGAACGCGCCGGTCGGCGTCGGCGCGGGGCGATCGTCACGGCGCGGCGCCCGCCGCCCCTGCCAGATCCAGGCGGCCGCCTGTTCCCCGCCCGCCCGTACGGTGCGGAACCCCAGCTCCGCCATCAGCCGCTCGAAGGTCGCCGGCTCCACTCCCATCGAGGTGGCGAGCGCCGGATCGGGGGCAAAGGGCTTCCTGCCCTGCCGCGCGTCATGCGCGGCGCGTGCGATCCGCTCGACCAGGTCGACGCGCACCGCCTGGGCGGCGAGCGGGCGAAAACCGGTGGCGATCCGCGCGCCCGGCGCGCCCCGCGGCAGGACGGTCGCGCCCTCGCGCGGCAGATCGGTCGACTGGCCCCGCACCGCCAGCAGCGCCTGCCGCCAGCGCGCCGCCGCCGGCTTCATCAGCCGCGGGTCGAACAGGTCGAGTGCGCCGATGGTGATGCCGATCCGCCGCAGCCGCTTGCGCTCCTCGGGCGACAGCGCATCCACCGCCTCACGCAGGGCGAGCCGCGGCGCCAGGCCGCCCGCCGCCTCCAGCTCGCCCGCCACCACCCGCAGGCCCGGTGTCGCCGCCGGATCGCGTGCCGCTTCGGCGAGCGCCGCCAGCACCGGCACGTGGCGCGCGACCATCCCGCCCAGCCACCGCATCAGCCGCTCGCGCACCGCCTCGCGCTGCGGCTTGGCGAGGCAGTCGAGGTCGCGATGCAGCGTCACCTGCGGGCGCGCCAGCGACGGACCGGGCTTCAGATCGGCGACGCCATGGCCGTTCCACAGAATGGCCGGCCCGCTGACCGTGAACGCCGCGTCCTCCGCCGAAACCAGCGCCTCGGCGCGGCGGCTGCGCTCGCCCGCCAGCCGTTTCTCCGCCGCGGCGAGCAGCAGCCGGCGATCGGCGGCGCGCGCGGCGGGATCGACGGTGAAGCGGAACCCGTCGAGGCGCCCGATCGCATGCTCCTCCACCAGCACCTCGCCCTCCGCGCCGATCGTCACCGGCAGCAGGCTGGCGTCCGCGCCGATCTGGCGGATCAGCGCTGTGGTGCGCTTGTCGACGAAGCGCTGGGTCAGGCTGGCGTGCAGGCCGTCGGACAGCCGCTCCTCGATCGCGCGGGTGCGTTCGGCCGCCTGCGCCGGGTCGGCGAGCCAGTCCGCGCGCTGCGCGATATAGGCCCAGCTGCGGATCGCCGCGATCCGCCCGGCGATCGTCTCGACATCGCCCGCGATCGTGTCGAGCCGCGTCACCTCGTCGGCGAACCATTGGTTGGGCACCACCATCCGCCCCTCCGACAGGTGGCCGAAGATGCGGCTGACGAAGCGGGCGTGCGGGTCGATGCCCACCTTGCGGAAATCGGGCAGGCCGCATGCCGCCCACAGCCGCTTGACCATCGCCGGCCCGCGGGCGCGCTCGCGCACCCAAGCCTCGTCCGCCAGCCGCTTGAGCACGAGCAGGTCGGTGGCCGGCGGCGCAGGCAGCAGCACGCCCGGCTCCGGCCGCCGCTCCAGGCTGGCGATCAGCGCATCGATGCTGGAGACATCGGGCTCGCCGTTGCGCCAGTAGAGATGCTCGATCGGCGGAAAACGATGTTCCTCGATCGCGAACACCTCTTCGGGCAGGAACGCGCCCGGCCCCTCTTCGGTCACCGCGCCGAACGTGCCGTCGCGCTGGTGCCGCCCGGCACGCCCGGCGATCTGCGCCATCTCGGCGACCGTCAGCCGCCGGTTGCGCCGCCCGTCGAACTTGTGGAGGCTGGCGAAGGCGACGTGCGCCACGTCCATGTTGAGTCCCATGCCGATCGCATCGGTGGCGACCAGATAGTCGACCTCACCCGCCTGGAACATCGCGACCTGCGCGTTGCGCGTCCGCGGCGAAAGCGCGCCCATCACCACCGCCGCGCCGCCGCGCAGGCGCCGCAGCATCTCGGCGACGGCATAGACTTCCTCGGCGCTGAACGCGACGATCGCCGATCGCTTGGGCAACCGGCTGATCTTCTTGGCGCCCGCATAGGTCAGGCGGGAAAAGCGCGGCCGGCCGATGATCTCGGCATCGGGCACCAGATCGCGGATCATCGGCCTCAAGGCTTCGGAGCCGAGGATCATCGTCTCCTCGCGCCCGCGCCGACGCAGCAGGCGGTCGGTGAAGACATGGCCGCGCTCGGCATCGGTGCCGAGCTGCGCCTCGTCGAGCGCGACGAAGGCAGCGTCGTGCTCGGGCATCGATTCCGCCGTGCACAGGTACCAGCGCGCGTTCGGGGGAACGATCTTTTCCTCCCCCGTCACCAGCGCGACCTGTTCCGGTCCCTTCAGCCGGACGACCCGATCGTAGACCTCGCGCGCCAGCAGCCGCAGCGGAAAGCCCATGATCCCGCTGGAATGCGCGCACATCCGCTCGACGGCGAGATGGGTCTTGCCCGTGTTGGTCGGCCCGAGGACCGCGGTGACCGCCGCTTTCATCACACCAACATCGGGGTTCCGGCGGCTTCGCGCAATGATGCAGATCGTCGGCAGGCGGCACGCCCCGCAGCGCACCCGCCGCAGCGAGGAAACGCCTCGTCGCACCGCGAGTCGTACAGGCCGGCGGTTAATTTGACTTTAGAACTTTGCCCCCACAACGCTGCGACCCGACGCCGGGGGGACGACACGGCGACACGATCGAAAGAGGCGCCGTTTCCGCGTGTTCCTACGCAACGATCAGGGATGGGAACTGGCCGGCGGCACCGCCGCGCGGCCGTTCGGCCGTGCGCCCGCCGTGCCGCGGGATCTCGGCCGGATCGAGCGCCTGCGCGGCGCCGCCGCCGGGGTCGACTGGGTGCCCGATCTCGGCGCGCAGATCGGCAGCCGCGACTGGTGGCGCGGCCTCGCCACCTTCACCGCGCTCGCCGGCGCCGCCTGGGTGCTCTCGCCGGGCCTTCGCCCGCTCATCGGTGCCACCCCCGCGCCGCTCACCGGCACCGCCTGGGAAGAGTCCCGCGCCCAGAGCATCGCACCGCTCGCCTGGGGCGGGGATACCGGCCACCACATGGCGGCGAACGACCTCGTCGCGCCGTTGGCCGAGGCGCCCGAACGCCCCGTCGTCGAGCTGGCCGCGACATTGGGCGAGGGCGACGATTTCGGCCGCATGCTGATGCGCGCCGGCGTCGGCCGTGGCGACGCGCGGGCCGCCGCCGATCTGGTCGGCCAGGCGGTCGCGCTCGATCAGATCAAGCCGGGCACCCGCATCGCCCTGACGCTCGGCCGCCGCCCGGCCAAGACGGTAGCGCGCCCGCTCGACAAGCTGGCCTTGCGCGCCCGCTTCGACCTGGCGCTGACGCTCGACCGCGCCGGCAGCGGGCTGGTGATGACGCGCCAGCCGATCGCCGTGGATGCGACGCCGCTGCGCATCCAGGGCCTCGTCGGCTCCAGCCTCTATCGTTCGGCGCGCGCCGCCGGCGCACCGGCCCGCGTCGTCGAAAGCTACATCAAGGCGCTCGCCACCCGGCTGTCGATCGGTCGCGACGTCGGCGCCGCCGACACCTTCGACCTGATCGTCGAACAGGAACGGGCCGCCACCGGCGAAGTGCGCCTCGGCGACCTGCTGCTTGCGGGCATCGATCAGGGCCGCCGCCAGGTGCAGCTGGTCCGCTGGGACGACGGCGGCAAACCCGCCTGGTTCGATTCCAAGGGCGAAAGCGAGCGGCGCGGCTTCATGGGCATGCCGGTCGCGGGGCGGATCACCTCGTCCTTCGGCTATCGCATGCACCCGCTGCTCGGCTACCTCAAGATGCACAAGGGCGTCGATATCGGCGCGCCCTACGGATCGCCGATCTACGCCGCGCTCGACGGCGTCGTGCAGGGCGCGGGGCGCTTCGGCGGCTATGGCAATTTCGTCAAGCTCGCGCACAGCGGCGGCCTCGCCAGCGGCTATGGCCATATGAGCCGCATCGCGGTGGCGCGCGGCCAGCACGTCCGCCAGGGGCAGGTGATCGGCTATGTCGGCTCCACCGGCATGTCGACCGGCCCGCACCTGCACTGGGAAGTCTGGCGCAACGGCCAGACGATCAACCCGCGCTCGATCAGCTTCGCCAGCGTCCAGGCGCTGTCCGGCGACACGCTGCGCCGGTTCAAGGCGCGCGTCGCCAGCCTGCTGTCGGTGAGGGTCGGCCACCCCTGAATTCCTCCCCGCTGTGGGGGAGGACGTACCGGGTCACCGCCCTTGCGCGCGCCAGCGCATGATCGTGCGCTGGATGATCGCATCCTCGCCGCCCACGTCGCGCCACAATTTCGAGAACAGCGGGTCCCCCGACGCGGGTCGCTTGGTTTCCTCCAGCCCGTCGAAGCTCACCCGGATCGGCACCGCGACGCCTTCGCCGCAGATGATGCATTCGCGGTTGCGCAGCGCGGGGATCGAATCGAGGAACCCGCGCGCGCCTTCCGGCATCGCGGCGCGCACGAACGCCTGGTCGCGCTCGTTGTTGAGGCGCATCGCGATGATCGTGCCGCATTGCGACAGCACGCCTTCTTCCAGATCGGACGGCCGCTGCGTGATGAGGCCCAGGCTGACGCCGTACTTGCGCCCTTCCTTGGCGATCCGCCCCAGGATGCGCCCGACCGAGGCACTGCGCCCGCCGCTGGCGTTACCGCTCGGGATATAGCGGTGCGCCTCTTCGCAGACGAGCAGGATCGGCCGTTGCGGCTCGTTGCGCGACCAGATCGCGAAGTCGAACGTCATGCGGCTCAGCACCGCCACGACCACCGACGTGATCTCCGACGGCACGCCGGACACGTCGACGATCGAGATCGGCCGCCCGTCGCCCGGCATGCGAAAGATGCGGCCGAGGAAGTCCGCCATCGTGTCGGCGACCAGCATGCCGGAAAACATGAAGCCGTAGCGCGGATCGGCCTTGATCTCGTCGATCTTGGTCTTGAGCCGCAGGTAGGGCGCGGTATCGCCCGCCCGGTCGAGCTTGCCCATCTCGAGGGTGAGGAAGTTGGTCAGATCGCTCAGCAGGTACGGGATCGGCGCATCCACGGTCAGCTTGGCGATTTCCTGCCCCAGCCGGTTCTTCGCGCGCGCCATCAGCAGGCATTTGGCGAGGATGTCGGCGTCCATCTGCCGGTCGGAGCCGGCCGAGGTGACGAACACCTCGCAATGCTCCTCGAAATTCATCAGCCAGTACGGCATCTGCAGGTTGCCGACGTCGTAGATCGCGCCGTTGCCGCGGAAGGCGGCGGCATATTCGCCGTGCGGATCGATCATCACGACATGGCCCTGCGGCGCCAGTTCGCAGATGCGATGCAGGATCAGCGCGGCGCTGGTCGATTTGCCGGTGCCGGTCGATCCGACCAGCGCGAAATGCTTGCCCAGCATCGCATCGACGTAGAGCGAGGCGCGCACGTCGCGCGTCGGATAGACGCTGCCGATCTGGATGTGCGGCTGGTCCGCCGCCGAATAGATCTGCTTGAGGTCGGCGGTGGCGACCGGAAACACCTCGCAGCCGGGGATCGGATAGCGGGTCACGCCGCGCCGGAAGTTATAGAGCTTGCCGGTCAGCCGCTCCTCGTCGCCTTCGCCGAGGAAGTCGATATCGGCGCCTACCCAATCACCCTGCCCGTCCTGCAAGGCGAGATTGCGGATGTTGGCGACCAGCCACGATCCGCCGACGCGCATCTTGATCTGTCCGCCGACCTGGCCGGCCGACGCGACCACCGGATCGCCATCCTGCGCCATCAGGTCGAGCGCGTTGCGATCGAACATCACGCGGCTGCCGCCGCCGCCGATCGCCAGCACGCAGCCGATCGGCGTCAGGCCGGCGGCGCCGCCACCACCCAGTGCGGCGGCAGCGAGCGGCACGGCATCGGCGAACGCGCCCGGCCTCGGCATCTCGGTCATCACGGTCAATCCTTGTCCATTCCGGACAGGTCATAGGCATCGAGCCGTTAAGATACGGTAATTGCTGGCCTCACACCCGCCGCGCGATCCATCCCGCCGCCAGTCCCAGCCCGACCGACAGCGCCACCGCGACAAGGCCGTAGAGGATCGATTCACGCTCGGCCGCCCGCGCGACGAAGCGTTCGAAGCCCGATTTGCGGATATCGATGTCGCGCACCGCCGCCGCGAGCACCCGCCCGTCGCGAATCAGGAAGGTTTCGGCGGTAAACCGGCCCACCGGCACCCGCGCGGGAATCGTCAGCCGCGCGCGGTAGAGGACGCCGTCGGTGATCTCCACCGCGTGCGGCGCCTCGACATACAGGCCCGCCCGCTCGCGCAGGTCGACCAGCCCGCGCTGGAAGCGCTGCTCGACCGCGCTGACCGCGCTCGACCCGGGCGACAGTTGCAGGCTGCCGAGCCCCAGTTCGTAGATCGCGCGGGTGCGCTCGTCGACGATCCGCCCGATCGGCCGCGACGAGGCGAGCGCATAGAAACTGGGTGCCGAGCTGTAGCGCAGATGCTCGGCATTGACCCAGATGCCGGCGACCTTCTGCTTCTCGCGCACCACCACTGGCTGCGTCGGCCCCTTCACCACCACCACGATGTCGGTCGGCGATTCGCCGCGCGGCAGTCGCCCGCCGGGATAGAGGATCGCACCGAACAGCAGCAGCTCGGCGCCGGTGAAGCTGTAGGCGATCTCGATCGAGCGTTGCGACACGTCGGGCACCAGCACCGGCTTGCCCGACGATGCGGGCGCCTGCCCCATCAGCAGGGGCGCGAGCAGCAGCGGTGCCGCCCGCTTCACGTCAGCTCCACCGTGAAGATCTCCTCCGGCCGCCAGACGAGGCCGAGCAGGATGCGCAGGCCGACCAGCAGCACCATCACCGCCAGCGCGAGGCGGAGATATTCGGGCTTCACCTTGGTGGCGAACCGCGCGCCGAGCTGCGCGCCGACCACTGATCCGACCAGCAGTAGCCCGGCGAGCACGATGTCGACCGCCTTGGTCGTGGTGGCGTGCACCATCGTCGCCACCGCGGTGACGAACAGCGTCTGGAACAGCGAGGTCCCGACCACCACGCTGGTCGCCATGCCGAGCAGGTAGATCATCGCCGGCACCAGGATGAAGCCGCCGCCGATGCCGAGCAGGATGGTGAGAATGCCCGTTCCGAAGCCGAGCAGCAGCGGCGCCAGCGGCGAGATGTAGAGGCCGGAGGCGTAGAAGCGCGTGCGCAGCGGCAGCGCCGCGACCAGCGGATGATGCCGCCGCCGCCGCGGACGGGCCGCGCGACGGCCCTTGGCGACACCGATCGCGCTGATCGATTCGCGTGCCATCAGCGTGCCGATCGATCCGAGCAGCACCACATAGACGACGCCGATCACCGTATCGATCTGTCCGCTCGCCTGCAGCAGGCGAAAGATCCAGGCGCCGGCGAAACTGCCCAGGATGCCGCCCGCGACGAGCACGCCGCCCATCTTGATATCCACGCCCTTGCGATGGAAATGCGCGACCACGCCCGACACGCTCGCCCCCGTCACCTGGCTCGCCGAAGAGGCGGCGGCAACGGTCGGCGGGATGCCGTAGATGATGAGCAGCGGCGTCGTCAGGAAGCCGCCGCCGATCCCGAACATGCCAGATAGCAGCCCCACGCCGCCACCGAGCAGGATGATGACGAAGGCGTTGACCGACAGGTTGGCGATGGGAAGGTACAGGTCCACCCGCGCGTTATACGCCGCTCGGCGAAGGGGACCAGAGCGGAGCCGCCGATCCCCGCCCGATGCTCAAAAGTCGGTGCCGAGCGACAGCGCCGGGCCCGAACCGGGTCGCGAAGCCCCGGCGATGCGCTGGCGCCAGTCGGCGGACAGGCGGAGGCGGCGCCCGCCCACGGGCAGGACCAGCCCGAGCGACGGCCCCACGTCGAGCCGCGCCGCACCCCGCTGCGCCCCGCCCCATATCCCCGCCCCGATATCGATGCGCACGCCCGCCAGCGTGGCGAGCGGATGCGCCGCCCGCAGCGCGCCGTCGGCAAAGCCCTCGCCGCCGTCGCGCGCGATCACGCCCGCCTGGCCATAGCCCTCCAGCACCACGCCGCGCGTCACCTCGGCCGGACCGAAGCCGCCGATCGCCGCCAGCGTCGGCCCGCCGCGCCCGCCGTCCAGGCCGATCCTGTGTTCGGCAAGGACGTGGACCGGCAACCGGGTCGGTTGCCAGTCGATCCCCGCCGCCGCCTCCCGACCACGACCGGAGAGCGGCGCCGACAGGCGGGCAGCCAGCGCCAGCCGTCGGTTGGCGGTGAGGCCATAGGTGACGCGCACACCCGCCTGCGATCCGCCGAGCTGGCTGCCCGGCAGGCCGATCGCCGACCCGTTGCGCGCGATCAGCCAGGCGCTGCCTGCCCACCGTCCCGAACGTGGTGCCGGCGATGGACCGGGGGCGGCAACGGCAGGCGCCGGCGCCATGATGACGCCGGGCAGCAGCGGCGGCGTGCCCGCCGATCGTACCTGCGGTTCATCCCGGGCTGTCGGCTTGGCCCGATTCGCCTCGACGGCTGCCGGTGGCGATCGCCTCTGCCGTGCCGCCGCTGCCACGGGGGGCGACGCGGGATTGCGAACCTTCGCCACCAGTCCGGGGGACGGCGCAGCGGCGGCGGGCGTGATGCCGATCGCGGCGGCGAGCGCCCGGACCGGCGCGATGCCGGCGTCGCTTTCGCCCTCGGCAGCACCGTACAGGTCGACACCGCGCGCCGCCGTCCAGCCGCTCAGCACGATGACGAGGAACCACAACGGCCGCCCTCCCCTCATACCGGCGCGATGCCCTCGATCGCGGGGAAATCGTGGCGCGTCTTGTCCCACACCAGCGGCTTGCCGCGCAGCACCCGCAGGTAGCGGCCGATCGCGCGCGGCGCGGCGATCAGCGAGACGATATTGCCGACGAAGAACCGCGGCACCGACCAGCAGGCCTGCCGCCAGCCATAGGCGCGGCCGGTACAGACCACCCGCATCAGCAGCCGCCAGCCGAGCAGCAGCGAGGTGGCGAGCAACAGCCAGTCGGCCAGCCGGTCGTCGGGATGCTCGCTCAGGCCCCACCAATGCAGCAGGATCGTCACCGGCCACAGCAGCACGGCGCAATAGGCGACCGCCAGCACCAGCACCGACAGCGGCGCGCGGCGGTCGCGGAGGCGCATCCAATGGTCCGCCACCGCCCCCGCCCGTGCCCAGCCGGTGCGATCCCAGCCGGCGAGCGCGATCCCGGTCATCCACCGCGCTTTCTGGCGGGTCGCGGCGGGGATCGTATCGGGAAAATAGGCGCGCACCGCGACCAGGCTGCCGTCACGTTCATCGCGCACCCGCGCGAACCGGCTGCGCCCGCCCCGTCCGGCGACGTGCAGGCCCAGTTCGTAATCCTCGGTCAGGCTGGTGGCATCGAACGGCGCGCCATCCCGCTCCGCCGCAATGGCGGCAAGCATCGGCATGGCGATCGCACAACCGTGCCGGCAAGTGGCAGGGCGGCGCCTAACATCGCGCGCACCGGCTGCTGGATGCTGTGCGCATAGGCGAATTCGTCGGCATAATGGCCGGACACGAGGGATCCCGGCCGGATCAGCGGCAGCACCGGCAATTGCACCACCGCATGACCATCGATCAGCGCGTCGAAGACGGTCAGTTCGGCGGGATGGACGACATCCTCGGCATCGTGCAGCACGACCGCGCGCGTCGCCCGACCGGCCGCCGCATCGTCGGCGACCAGCGCTCCCCACAAGCTATTGAGGCAATCCGCCTTCGTCGTCGGCCCGTCGCGGCTCCCCACGATCATCCGGATGCGCGGATCGGTCGCGGCGACGGCGCGAACCGCGGCGATCGTGCCGGGATCGTTGGGGTAGACGCCGACATAGAGCCGGTAGTCGGGATGTTCGATCCGCGCGACCGCGGCGGACAGCATGCCGCCGATCACCGCTTCTTCATCCCAGGCGGCGACGAAGACGGCGAAGCGGCCCGGCGTCTCGGGCGCAGCCAGCGCCTCCACGGTCAACCGCTGCCGCCCGCGCCGGGACAGGCGATGACCCATGAAGCAGAGGTCGACCACGCCATCGTCGAGCCCGCCGATCAGCAGGCCTGCCGCCGCAAACAGCATCGTCTCGCGCGCGGCAACATCGACGATGCCCGTCACCTGTTCCAGCATGTGCCCCCCGGCCTCTCGAACCCCGGCTATCATGTCCGAAATGGATTAAAGAAGTCAAAGGGCTTCTGGGGGAGATCAAAGCGGCCTCTGGCGATCCGATCGATTACATCCAGAACGGTCGCTAAACGATGGTCAGCCGGTTTTCCCAAGCCGATCGATATTCAATCCTCCCCCGCCAGGGGGAGGTGGCAGGCGCAGCCTGACGGAGGGGGAGGTAAGCGACGACCACCGTCGGTATTCCTCCCCCTCCGCCGCCTTCGGCGCCCCCCCCTTGGCGGGCAGGGCTATCGCATATGGACTGTCTGATCCGGGGGCGTTCTTTAATCCTCCGTCATCAACTCAGAAGATGGCTGCGTCTCTGAGCCTGGCGTTGGCGATGACGATGAGTTTTCGCATGACGGCGACGGTGGCGACGATGGGTTTTTTGCCGTTGGCGAGGAGGCGGCGATAGAAGGCGTTGAGGTCGGGGTGGCGGCGTGCGGCGGTGAGGGCGGCCATGAACATGGTGTGTTTGACGCCGGGTCTGCCGCTGCGGGTGGCGCGATAGGCGTCGGACGCGCCGCTTTGTCGTGGGTGTGGAGCAAGGCCTGCCAGGGCGGCGGCCTGTCGGCGGCCGAGGGTGCCGAGCTCGGGCATGAGCGCGATGAGGCGGGCGGCGGTGACGGGGCCGATGCCGGTGATGCCGCCGAGGACGTCGACGGCCTGACGCAGCGGCTGGCAGGCGGCGATCAGCGCTTGGCATATCGGCCTCGATGCCGGCGATCTCGGCGTCGAGGGCCGCGAGGATGCGGTGCAGGCGTGGGGCAAGGTCGCCCATGCCGGGTGCCTGGATGCGGTTCTTGCAGGCGACGCGCTGTTCGACGAGGTCCTGACGGGCCGACACCAAGCGGTGGAGCCGGTCGCGCTGGCGGTCGCGCGGTCGCCAGCGGGCGAGGCGGTCGTGCCGCTCGCGGCCGTAGTGCGCCAGCGCCCGGGCATCGATGGCGTCGGTCTTGCCGAGCGTGCCGAAGGAGCGGATGAAGGCCTTGACCTTGCGGGCATCGGCGCGATGCGCGGCGCGGCCGGCACCGGTCAGCGCATCGAGCAGGAGCGCCTCGTACCCGCCTGTCGCCTCGCAGATCACCAGCGCGCCGGGATCGAGCGCGGCGGCGAAGTCGGCCAGGGCGGTGCCGGTGTTGCGAACCCGCGTGATGCGCTCTGTCCGGCTGTCGAAGACGACGATCTCGGCCTTGCCGACATCGCAGCCGATGAAGCAGGTGGGAACGGTAGCGGACGTGTCCATGGCAGGCTATCCTTCCAGCAGCTTGTGATTGTCTGCGGGCGTGGATCAGCGGCCCTGGCAACTCACCAAGCGTCAAGGGAAGCGGACGGCTGACCCCGATGACGACGGGCCTTCTGGCCCTATGCCGGAACGGTCACGCTGTCCGCGCCCGGGTCGGGTGGTCACCCGACCCGGGCATCCCGCTCATCGCGGAACGTCCCCTCCCTACACCCTTTCCAACAGACAATGCCGGACTTGGTCCGGCATCCATCGTGCCGCACACCAATACGCTCTTGATTTTGCGGCACGGTGGACCCCGGAACACGTCCGGGGTGACGAAGGATACCTGGATGGCATGCCCCTTCACCTGCAGCCGGCAGCTATCATCGCCATATGCGATAGCTGCCCTGGCGGGGGAGGATGAAGAGGGTCCTTCATCTCCAATGTCGATCAGCCCTAGCCTCTGGATTCGACCGGTCATCACGATTACGCTCGGCCTGCGGCGGGGAGACGGCGAATGCGTGCGGCGATGCGATGGGCAGTGCTGGCTCTGGCGCTGGCCCCGGTAGCGGCCTTCGGCGACGACAGCCCGCAGGTCGTGCTCGCCCAACCCGGCATCAGCGGCGCCGCGGGCGCGGTGGAGCGCTATACGATCCGCTTCAACCAGCCGATGGTACCGCTCGGCGATCCGCGCGCGCCGGCTCCCTTCACCACCGGCTGCGCCGGCAGCGGCCGCTGGGTCGACCAGCAGACCTGGGTGTTCGACTTCGCCGCCGCGCTGACCGGCGACGCCAAGTGCCGGTTCGACGCTGCCAAGGGGCTGAAGAGCGTCGCCGGCTACGCGCTGAACGGGCGGGCGAGCTTCGCGGTCGATGCCGGCGGCCCGCGCGCGGTGGCGGTGTTGCCGGCGAACGATGGCGACGGGATCGAGGAGGACCAGATATTCCTGGTTGCCGCCGGGATCGCCCCCACCCGCGCCTCCGTCGCGGCCAACGCCTATTGCGCGATCGACGGCGTGGGCGAGAAGATCCCGGTCGACCTGCTCGCCGCCGATCTGCCGGCCAGGCTGATCGGAGGGATGGGAACGCGGAACTGGGCGGTGCGCAGCTTCCTCGACAGCGCCGGACTGCCCGAGGCGATCCCCGCCAAGCCGGCCGAGGCGCAGGCGCTCTACGCCGGCATCACCGCGCTCAAATGCCGTCGGGCGCTGCCGCCGGGACGCGACATGGCGCTGGTGTGGGGCAAGGGGGTCGCATCCGCCGCCGGACGGCTGGCGGGGGCCGACCAGCGCTTCGACTATACCGTCCGCAAGCCCTTCACCGCGCGGTTCGAATGCAGCCGCACCAATCCGCGCGCCGGATGCAGTCCGGTGGAGGCGGCGCACGTCCGCTTCACCGCCCCGGTGCCGATGAGCCAGGCCGCCGCGATCCGCCTCGCCTTTGCGGACGGCAAGGCGATCGCGCCGACCTTTACCGATGACGAAAAGTCACAGGCGACCGTCTCCGACGTGACTTTCAAGGCGCCGCTGCCCTTCGATACGACCGCAAAGCTGACGCTGCCCACGGGCATCAAGGACGAAAGCGGCCGCGCCCTCGCCAATGCCGAACGCTTCCCGCTCGACGTCCGGTTCGATGCCGCGCCGCCGCTGGTCAAGTTCGCCGCCACCTTCGGCATCCTCGAATCGACGCAGGGCGGCGTGCTGCCCGTCACCGTCCGCAACGTCGAGCCGGCGTTGCAGGGCCGCAACCTCGCGATCGGCGGCCGCACGCTGAAGGTCGGCGATTCGGATGCCGCCGTCGCCGAATGGCTGCGCACCGTCGATGCCGCGGACGACGAGAATGTCGAGGAGGTGAAGCGCGGCGATGACGTGGTGCGGCGGATCAATCACACCGGCGACCGCTCGATCCTCGGCAACCAGGGCGCGGGGCTGAAGCTCGGCCTGCCCGGCAAGGGCCACGCCTTCGAGGTGGTCGGCATTCCGCTGGGGAAGCCCGGCTTCTACGTCGTCGAACTCGCCAGCCCGGCGCTGGGCCGCGCGCTGCTCGGCCGCAACGCCCCCCGCTACGTGGCCAGTGCGGCACTCGTCACCAACATGGCGGTGCATTTCAAATGGGGACGCGAACGCAGCCTCGTCTGGGTGACGGCGCTCGACAGCGGCCGGCCGGTGGCGAACGCCGCCGTGCAGATCAGCGACAGCTGCACCGGCCGCGCCCTCGCCCGCGGCGTCACCGATCGCAGCGGCGGCCTGATGGTGCCGGCCGGCCTGCCCGCGCCCGAAACCTACGGCAGCTGCGAGAGCACGGGCAGCGCGCACCCGCTGATGGTATCAGCCCGCGCCGGGGACGATTTCAGCTTCGCGCTGACCAGCTGGGGCGAAGGCATCCGGCCCTATGATTTCGAACTGCCCTATGGCTATGCCGCGCCGGCCGAGACGTTCCACACCGTCTTCGACCGCGCGCTGGTGCGCCAGGGCGAGACGATCCACATGAAGCATATCGTCCGCCGTCAGAGCGGCACCGGCTTCACCATACCGGCGGGCTTCACCGGCACCCTGCGCCTCGCCCACCGCGGCTCCGACACGCAGTTCGACCTGCCGCTGACCATCGACGCGCGCGGCATCGGCGAGACGAGCTGGACCGCGCCGCAGGGCGCCCCCATGGGCGATTACGACCTGCGCATCGTGCGCGGGGACGACGTCACCTTCACCGACCAGTCGTTCAAGGTCGACGAATACAAGCTGCCGACGATGCGCGCGACCGTCACCGGGCCGAAGGCCGCCGCGGTACGCCCGCGATCGCTGCCGCTCGACCTGTACGTCGGCTATCTGTCCGGCGGCGGTGCCGCGGGCATGCCGGTCGATGTGCGGGTCGGCTGGTTCGCGCACACCGCCACACCGGAAGGCTATGACGGCTATACCTTCGGCGGCGCCAGGGTGGAGCCGGGCGTCAAGCCGATGAACGGCGACGGCGACGATCAGCCGACCCCGCTGCCCCCCACGCAGACGCTGCCGGTGACGCTGGGAGCAGGCGGCACCGCGCGCACCAGCGTCGACGTGCCGGCGCTCGACGGCCTTGCCGACATGCGGGTCGAGATGGATTACCAGGATGCGAACGGCCAGGTGCTCACCGCCACCCGCACCCTTCCCATCTACCCCGCGGCGGTCCAGCTGGGCGTCAGGACCGACGGCTGGCTGATGCGGCAGGACGATCTGCGCCTGCGCTTCGTCGCGCTCGGCACCGACGGCAAGCCGCGGGCGAACCAGCAGGTGTCGGTCGCGCTCTACAGCCGGCAGATCCTCACCGCGCGGCGGCGGCTGATCGGCGGCTTCTATGCCTATGACAACCAGATGCGCACGACGCAGCTCGACGCCACCTGTACGGCGACCACCGACGCGCAGGGCCTCGCCCAATGCAGCGTCGATCCCGGCGTGTCGGGCGAGGTGTATGTCGTCGCCACGACCAAGGACGCCGACGGCAACGTCGCGCGTGCGGTCCGCCCGGTGTGGCTGGCGGGCGACGATGCCTGGTGGTTCGGCGGCGACAATGGCGACCGGATGGATGTCGTCCCCGAACGCAACGCCTACCAGGCGGGCGAGACGGCGCGCTTCCAGGTCCGCATGCCGTTCCGCCAGGCCACCGCGCTGGTGACCGTGGAGCGCGAAGGCGTGCTGTCGAGCTTCGTCACCGAACTCAGCGGCACCGACCCGGTGGTCGAGGTGCCGATGCCGGGCAGCTACGCCCCCGACGTCTTCGTGTCGGTGATGGCGGTGCGCGGGCGGATCGACAGCGGCTGGACCGGCTGGCTGCGCGGCATCGGCGCGAAGCTGGGGCTGGTGAAGGCCGAGCCCGCGCCCGAGCCGACGGCGCTGGTCGACCTCGCCAAGCCCGCCTACCGACTGGGCATCGCCAAGGTGAAGGTAGGATGGGAAGGCCATAGCCTCGCCGTCGCGGTGAAGGCGGATCGCGAGCGCTTCGCCCCGCGCGGCACCGCCGCCGTCGCGCTGCAGGTCAGGCGGCCGGACGGTCGCCCCGCCGCCGGTGCCGACGTCGCCTTCGTCGCGGTGGACGAGGCGCTGCTGCAACTCGCCCCCAACGACAGCTGGGACGTGCTGGGCGCGATGATGGGCGAACGGCCGCTGTCGGTGCTCACCTCGACCGCGCAGATGCAGATCGTCGGCAAGCGCCATTACGGTCGCAAGGCGGTGGAGGCCGGCGGCGGCGGTGGCGGCGACCTCGCCGCGCTCAACCGGGAGAATTTTCAGCCGGTGCTGCTGTGGCGCGGCCATGTGCCGCTCGACGCGCAGGGGCGTGCCGCGCTGTCGGTGCCGCTGTCGGACGCGCTGTCCTCATTCAAGCTGGTCGCCATCGCCACCGACGGCGACGGGCTGTTCGGCACCGGCTCCACCGCGATCCGCACCGCGCAGGACCTGTCGATCTATGCCGGCCTGCCGCCGCTGGTGCGCAGCGGCGACTGGTATGGCGCGGGCTTCACGCTGAGGAACGGCAGCGACCGGCCGATGACGGTCACCGCGCGCGTGGAAGTGTTCCCGCGCATCGCCACCGGCAAGCCGCTGACCGTCACCATCCCCGCCGGCGGCGCCGCCCCCGTCGCCTGGAACCTCACCGCCCCGCAAGCGAGCGGCGCCCTGCGCTGGCAGGTGACGGCGACCACCGCCGACGGCAAGGCCGCCGACCGGATCACCGCGACGCAGACGGTGGTGCCGGCGGTGCCGGTCGAAACCTGGGCCGCGGCGTTGACGCGTGTCGGCGATACCACGCTGCCGATCGCACCGCCGGCAGGCGCGCTGCCCGGCCGCGGCGCGGTCGACGTGCAGCTCGCCGATACGCTCGCACCGCCGCTCACCGGGGTGCGGCGCTACATGAGCGACTATCCCTATGATTGTTTCGAACAGCAGCTGAGCCGCATCGTCGCCCTGGGCGACACCGCGCGCTGGACGGCGCTTGCCGGCGCCATCCCGACCTACCAGGCGCCCGACGGCCTGCTCCGCTACTGGCCGAGCGAGTCGCTCGACGGCTCCGAGGCGCTGACCGCCTACGTCCTGTCGATCACCTCGGAGGCCGGCCTGCCGCTGCCCGCCGCGCCGCGCGCGCGGATGATCGAGGGGCTGAAGGCGGTGCTGGACGGGCGCCTGCGCCACGAAAGCTATGGCGATCCGCGCCAGCAGCGGCTCGTCGCCTTCGTCGCGCTCGCCCGCGCCGGCGCCGCCACCCCGGCGATGCTCGGGCAGATCGGCCTGTCCGCGGCCGAGATGCCGACCGCACTATTGGCCGATTACCTCGCCGCGCTCGACCGCGTCGGTTTCGCCAATGCCGCCGCGCTGAAGGCACAGGCGGAGGGCGTGCTGCGCAGCCGGCTGGTGTACGAGGGCACGCGGCTCGACCTGTCCGATGCGGCGAACGCGCCCTGGTGGCTGATGTCCTCCGCCGACGAAGCGGCGATCAAGGCGCTGCTGGTGACGCTCGGCCGGCCGGGTTGGCAGGACGAGGCGGCGAAGATGATGGTCGGCGTCGCCTCGCGCCAGTCGCGCGGCCATTGGGATACGACGACGGCCAACGCCTGGGGCGCCGTCGCGGTGCGCAAGTTCGCCGGCCTGTACCCGGCGCAGGCGATCGTTGGCACCACGACGCTCCAGCTCGGCGGCACGAGCGTGTCGCGCGCGTGGCCGCTGGCACCCGACGCGCGGCTGGTCAGCCTGCCGCTGCCGGCCGGCCCGACGCCGCTCGTGCTGCGGCAGAGCGGCGGCAGCGGCCCCTGGGCGACGGTATCGGTCCGCGCCGCAGTGCCGCTGAAGGCAGCGCTGTTCGCCGGCTACCGGGCGACCCGCACCGTCGCCGTGGTCCAGGCGCGCAAACCCGGTCAGTTCACCCGCGGCGACGTGCTGCGCGTGACGATTACCGTCGATGCCACCGCCGAGCGCAACTGGGTGGTGGTGAACGATCCGATCCCCGCCGGCGCGACGATCGTTGGCGATCTCGCCAACCAGTCGCAGATGCTGGGGGCGGACGACGGCGGCGACGGGGTGCAGCCCTCCTATGTCGAGCGTGGCAACGACAGCTGGCGCGGCTTCTACGCCTGGGTGCCACGCGGCCGCTTCACCGTCAGCTACGCGCTGCGGCTGAATGCCGCAGGCCGCTTCAGCCTGCCGCCGACGCGCATCGAGGCGATGTATGCGCCAAGCGTGCGGGCGCAGCTGCCCAATGCACCGGTGGTGGTGGCGCAGCGGTGAGTGGCCAGCCTCCCGCACACCCCATCGTCATCCCGGCGGACGCCGGGATGACGGTTGGGAAAGGTGTGGCCTCCTCTCCCTCCGTCGGTCCCGCGCCCGCCCCGCCCGCCTCGTGGGAAGCCTGACATGGCCTTCACCCCCGCCCGCGCCATCGCCCTCGTCGCGGCGCTCGCGGTCGCCGGCGGCACGCTGGACTATGCCACGCGGCCGCCGCTGCTGCCCGACTATGCCGCGGTCCGTGCGCGCTGGCACCCATCCGAATCCTGGCTCTACGATCGCCATGGTCGGCTGATCGACAGCGCCCGCGTAGACTTCGCCGCGCGCCGGCTCGCCTGGACGCCGCTCGCCGCCGTGTCGCCCGCGGCGCGAAGCGCGATCGTCGCTGCGGAGGATCATCGCTTCTTCGACCATGGCGGCGTCGACTGGCTGGCGATCGGTGGCGCCGCGCGGGCACGAATCGACCGGCAGCGGCCACGCGGCGCCTCGACGCTGTCGATGCAGGTCGCCGCCTTCCTCGCCCCCGCGCTCGCCCGCCCCGGCGCGCGGGGCTGGCTGGACAAGCTGCGCCAGATCCGCGCCGGCCGGGCGATCGAGGCGCGATGGAGCAAGGACCAGATCCTCGAAACCTATCTCAACCTCGCCGGCTATCGCGGCGAGGCGCAGGGGATCGGCGCTGTCGCGCTCGGCCTGTTCGGCAAGACACCCGCCAGCCTGACCCGCGACGACGGCCTGCTGCTCGCCGCGCTTTTGCCCGACCCACGTGCCGATGCCCGCCAGATCGCACGCCGCGCCTGCGCGCTGTCCGGCGGGGGCGACTGCGCCCGCTTCCCCGCCGCGGCCGCCGCCATGCTCGGCCCCGCGCGCAGTCTCGCGCTCGATCCTGGCCTGGCGCCGCACCTGTCCGACCGCCTGCTCACCCGGCCCGGCCTGCGTATCGCCACCACGCTCGATGCCGGGATGCAGCGGCTCGCGATCGCCGCGCTGCGCCGCCAGCTGCTCGGCCTGGGCGGCACCCGCGCACGCGACGGCGCGGTGGTGGTGGTGGACAATGCCAGCGGCGACGTGCTCGCCTATGTCGGCGGGATCGGCGGCGCCTCCACCGCGCCGGCGGTCGACAATGCCAATGCCTATCGCCAGGCGGGATCGACGCTGAAGCCCTTCCTCTACGCCCAGGCGATCGAGCGGCGGTATCTCACCCCCGCCTCGATCCTCGACGATTCGCCGGTGCAGCTCGACACCGCCTCCGGCCTCTATGTGCCGCAGAATTATGATCGCGGGTTCAAGGGGCCGGTATCGGCGCGCACCGCGCTGGCGGGATCGCTCAACGTGCCGGCGGTGCGCACGCTGCTGCTCGTCGGTGTCGAGCCGTTTCGCGACCGGTTGTGGGACATCGGCTATCGCGGGCTCACGGAGGATGGCGATTATTACGGCTTCTCGCTGGCGCTTGGATCGGCCGAGGTGACGTTGCTGGAACAGGCCGCCGCCTATCGCGCGCTGGCGGACGGCGGACGCTGGAGTCCGCTGCGGCTGACGCTGGCGCAGCCGCGTGCCGCACCTCGCGCGATCGTCGCCCCGGCGGCGGCCTGGATCGTCGGCGACATGATCGCCGATCCCAACGCGCGCGCCGCCACCTTCGGCCTCGATTCGGCGCTGCGCCTGCCGTTCTGGGCGGCGGTGAAGACGGGGACATCCAAGGCGATGCGCGACAATTGGTGCATCGGCTATAGCGACCGCTTCACCGTCGGCGTCTGGATCGGCAATGCGGAGGGCGATCCGATGCGCGCGGTGTCCGGCACCAGCGGCGCGGCGCCGGTGTGGCGCGACGTAATGATGGCGCTGCACGCGCACACCGGCAGCCGCGAGCCGGCACCGCCCGCCGGCGTGGAGGCACGCCGCATCGCCTTTGCCTACGGCATCGAGGAGCCGCGCCGCGACTGGTTCCTCCATGGCACCGCGCAGACGGTGATCGCCGCCGCGCCGCCCGCCGCGCGCCGCCCGCGCTTCACCAACCCGGTGGCCGGCAGCGTCTATGCGCTCGACCCCGACATCCCGATCGACCGCCAGCGGCTCAGCATCGGCGTCAGCGGCGCGGGGGCGGCGCACCGCGTGGTGCTCGACACGCGCGACCTCGGCCCCGCCGACCACCCGCCGCTGATCCTGCCCGGCCCCGGCGCGCACCGGCTGCGGCTGATCGACCTCGCCGGCCGCGTGGTGGACCAGGTGATCTTCACCGTGCGCTGAATCGCGCCCCGGCACGGTACCGGACATTTAAACTTGCGGCCGTATAGAACCAATGCGGCGGCGGCGCGTTGCGCCACCTGATCCCTTCCCCTTTCGGGATCAGTGCCGGTCCAAGCACGGCACGGCCGCGCCGATGCGTAGCAGGCGGCGCGGCCAACAGGGGGCATTCCCCGCCGTCAGGTACGGACCATCTGCCCGGATCAGGGCGTGTCGCGACCGCCGCCGGTGTTGCTGCCGCCACCTGGACCGCCGGCACCCGCTGCGCCCACCGTGCCGATGTTGCCGAACAGATCCTCGAAGAAGCCGCGCTTGCGGCCCAGCGTCGGCGTCGTCTTGCCATAGGGGCTGACGCTCGCGATCTGGTCCAGCCCGGTCCGCGTCACCGACTTCACCGTGCCGTTGGGATCGAAGCTGATCTTCAGCGCGATCTGGTCCTTGGCCTTGGGCTTCTGGAAATTGAGGTTGCGGCTGTCGCGCGCGACATAATACCAGTCATAGGGCGCGAACTGGCTGGCGATGGTCGGGTGGCCGAGCGTGCTCGATACCGACTGGCGGTTGTCGACGCCGGGCTGCACCGAGTTCACTAGGTCGGTGTCGATGATATAACCCTGGTGCGAGCGCAGCGGCGCGCACGCCCCCGCGGCAAGGGTCAGCCCGAGACCCGCAAGAACGGCGGTGCGGGCAAAGGATACGCTCATCACTATCTCCAGCGGCGAAGGCGCGCATGGCCGATTGCATCGCCCGCCGATCGCCTCGATATGCGAAGGGCAGGCCGGCATCAAGCGCCGGGGTCGAATGGGGACGTGCAAGTGGGCTGGTGGGGACGGTTGTTCGGCGAGACGCGTGAAGAGGCCTTGCCGCTCTACAATGCGGTGGTGACGCGCGGCCGGGAGGAGCATTGGTACCTCGCCGGCGCGGTGCCGGATACCGTCGACGGCCGCTTCGACATGATCGCCGCGGTGCTGGCGATGGTGCTGCTGCGGCTCGAAACGCAGCCGGAGGCGGCGCGTCTGTCCGCACACCTAACCGAGCGGTTCGTCGACGATATGGACGGGCAGCTGCGCCAGATGGGCATCGGCGACATCACCGTCGGCAAGCATATCGGCAAGATGATGAGCATGCTGGGTGGTCGGCTCGGCGCCTATCGCGACGGCCTGGCGGCGGGCGACTTGCGCCCGGCGCTGGTCCGCAATCTCTATCGCGGCGCAGGACCGGCACCCGAAGCGCTCGATCATGTCGCCGGCGCGCTCACCGCCTTTCACGCCGCGCTGGGCGCCGTGCCGCTCGACCGCCTGACTGCAGGAGACCTGCCGTGACCCCGGAATTCAGCCGCCCCGAACGCCTCGATGCCATCGGCGAACGCGAGCGCGAGGTACGGATCGCCGCCGATCCAGCCGAGCGCACGGCGTTGGCCACCCGGTTCGGCGTCCTGTCCGTCGACCGGCTGGAGGCAGTGCTCGGCGTCCGGCGCGAGGCTGCGGGAATTGCTGTGCGCGGCCGCGTGACTGGTGCGGTGGTGCAGGCCTGCTCCGTCACGGGCGTGCCGCTGCCCGCCGACATCGACGAGCCCGTCGCGCTGCTGTTCGTCGAGACGCTGGATGGTCAGGACGAGGTGGAGCTCGATGCCGGCGCGCTTGACACGGTGGAGATCGAAGGCGGCGTGATCGACCTCGGCGAGGCAGCGGCCGAGACGATGGCACTGGCGCTCGATCCGTTTCCGCGCAGTTCCGACGCCGAGGCGACGCTGCGCGAGGCTGGCGTCGTCAGCGATGACGAGCACCGGCCGCTCGGCGCCTTGCAGAACCTCAAGTCGCTGCTGGAGGGGCGTTAGCCGCGGCGTCCGGGTCGCCGTCCACCCGTCGCCCCTCGCGCTCCTCGGTGAGGATCTGCCAGCCGGCGATGAACAATGCGGCGACCAGCGGACCGACGACGATGCCGCTCAATCCGGCGACCTCGATCCCGCCCAGCGTCGTCACCAGCACCAGCCAGTCGGGAATACCGGTGTCGCGCCCGACCAGGATCGGCCGGAGGATATTGTCGGCAAGGCCGATCACCGCGACGCCGGAGACGATGACGACCACGCCCTGCCACACCGCGCCGGTGGCGAGCAGATAGATGGCCACCGGCACCCAGACGATCGCCGGGCCCACGGCGGGCAGCAACGCGACCAATGCCATCAGCAGGCCCCACAGCAGGGCCGCCGGCACGCCGACGATCCAGAAGGTGATCGCCCCCAGCGCGCCCTGCACCAGCGCGACCACCACCGAACCCTTGATCGTCGCGCGGACGACCGACACGAACTTGCCGAGCAGGCGGTCGGCGACGCTGCGCTCCAGCGGCAGCGCGTCGCGCACCGCCGGCGCCAGCCGCTCGCCGTCGCGCAACAGGAAGAAGGTGACATAGAGCCCGACGCCGAACGCCAGCAGAAAGGCGGCGGCATTGCGCCCGATCGACAGCGCCTGCGCCGCGATCGACTGGAAGCTGCTGCGCAGCCCCTGCGCGATGCGTGCCTGCGCAAGGTCGAAACTGCCGAGGCCGGCACGATCGAGCGGGTGCCGGACCCAATCGGGCAGCGCATCGTGGACCTGATCGAAATAGCGGGCGAAATCGATCTGGCCGCTCTGCACCTTGGCATAGACGCCCGCGGACTGATCGACGACCATGCCGGTGATGGCGAGCGCCGGCAGGATCACGGCGACGAGGATGATGAGCAACGTCGCCGCCGCGGCGAGATTGCGCCGCCCAGGCCATCGGGCGAGCAGCCAGCGGAACAGCGACTGGAACAGGATCGCCGCCAGCACGCTCCACAGCAGCGCGCCGATGAAGGACGACACGACCAGCAGCAGCGCGACCGAGATCAGCACCAGAAACAGGATCAGCCCGCCCGATTCGAGCCGCCGCTGGTCGATCACGTCTTTCCCCCTTGGCCCACTTGGCCAGGCACTTAACCCGTCACGGCCGTTTCGGGTCCAAGCGGTTGCGCCGCAGCGGTGTGGAAGACTTCATACATTCGGGGCACAGCCGCGAACCGAAGGTCCTATTCCTCGTCCGGTCCCAGCGCCGGGTCGAGGTCACGCGGGCGCACGTACCGGGTCAGCGAAGCGCCACCCGCCGCCACGGTGTTCCAGCGTTCGGCATCCAGCGTCATTTCGGCCAGCGTGGCGGTCGGATATTTTTGCTCGACCAGCAGGCGCAGGTCGCCGCCGCCTTCCGGCACCAGCATCAGCACCAGGTCCTCGAGGCCGGGATTATGCCCGACCATCAGCACGCGTCCCGCCGTGTCGGGGAGTTCGTGCACCACGTCGAGCAGCGTCGCCGCCGAGGCGAGATAGATGCGCCGTTCCCATACCGGGCCGAGCTTGCGGCCATAGCCCGCCTCGATCGCATCCAGCGTCTCGCCGACGCGGATCGCCGGTGACGCGACCACATGGTCGAAGGCGAGGTCGAGATCGCGCATATGCCGCCCGACCGTCTGCGCGGCGCGCTTGCCCTTGGCATTGAGCGGACGATCGAAATCGCGGGAGACGGGATCGTCCCAGCCGGACTTGGCGTGGCGCAGCAGCGTCAGCGTCTTCAACCGGCCTCTCCGTGGTGCATCGCGGGAGCCGCCTCATGCCCGAAATGGTCGGACAAGGAAAGCCGCGCACGCACCCGCGCCACCGCCTCGTCCAGCGTCACCCGTGCGATGCCGACGCCCGGCGGAAACGCAGCGAGCAGCCGCGACGGCATCGCCGCCGACAGCATCACGAACGCCCCGCGATCGTCGGCACGACGGATCAGCCGGCCGAACGCCTGCGCCAGCCGCGCCCGCACGATGCGGTCGTCATAAGCCGATCCGCCGCCTGCCAGCCGTCGCGCGGCATGCAGCACGCTCGGCTTGGGCCAGGGCACACCCTCCATCACCACCAGCCGCAGCGACCGGCCCGGCACGTCGACGCCATCGCGCAGCGCGTCGGTGCCGAGCAGCGAGGCGGCGGGATCGTCGCGGAAGATATCGACCAGCGTGCCCGTGTCGATCGGATCGACGTGCTGCGCGTGCAGCGGCAGCCCCTCGCGCGCCAGCCGATCCGCGATGCGGCCGTGCACGCCGCGCAGTCGCCGGATCGCCGTGAACAGCCCGAGCGTGCCACCGCCCGCGGCGACGATCAGCCGCGCATAGGCGTTGGCGAGCGCGGGCAGGTCGCCGCGCTTGACGTCGGTGACGATCAGCACCTCGGCAAGATCGGGATAGGCGAAGGGACTGCGCGCCTCGAACCGCGACGGCGCGCGGGCGAGATGCGGCGCGCCGACCCGCGCCTCCGCCGTGTCCCAATCGCCACCGCCGGTCAGCGTCGCCGAGGTGACGAGCGCGCCATGCGAAGGCTTCAGCACGATCTCGGCGAAGGGCTTGGTCGGATCGAGCCAGTGGCGGTGCAGGCCGATGTCATATTCGCGCCCCTCCACCCGATCGACCGCCAGCCAGTCGACATGCGCCGGATCGACTGGGCCGCCGATCCGGGCGAGCAGCGCCAGCCACGCCGCCACCGTCTCCGCCCGCCAGCCGATCGAGGCGATCGCGCCTTCCACCCGCGCCCGTGCCGGGGCATCCATCCAGTCGGGCGCCTCGGCCAGCACCGCCTCCAGCCGCCGCCCGAGCGTGACGAGCGGCCGCACCAGCGCATCGAGCGCTGCGGCGGCGGGCGCCGCCGCCTCGATCAATTCGGGCGTCGGTTCGGCCAGTTCGGTTTCCAGCCCGTAGCCGGCGTCGCCCGGCTGCTCGGCGCGCGCATAGGTGAGGCCGCGGACGGCGGCGAGCAGATGCTCGACCGGCCCGAACGGCGCGCCTTCGGCGATTCGCCCCAGCCAGCCGTCGCCGGCGAGGTGGCGCGCCGCCGCCACCGCATCCTGGATCGCAATGCCACCCTGTTCGTCATAGCTGGCGACATCCGACAACCGCGCCTGAAGCCCACGACGCCGGCCACGACCGCCGCTTTCCGGGCCGAGGATCCAGCGCCTGAGCTCGATCGTCTCCTGCCCGGTCAGCGCGGTGGAGAACATCGAATCGGCTGCTTCGAACAGGTGATGACCTTCGTCGAAGACATAGCGCGTCGGCCGCGTCGACGTTTCCCGCCCGCGCGCCGCATTGACCATCACCAGGGCATGATTGGCGATCACGACGTCCGCCTCCGCGCTCGCCCGCGCCGCGCGTTCGATGAAGCATTTCCGGTAATGCGGGCAGCCCGCATAGACGCACTCGCCGCGGCGATCGGTCAACGCCGCGGGGCCGTTGCGGCGGAACAGGGTAGGCAGCCAGCCGGGCAGATCGCCGCCGACCATGTCGCCATCGGCGCTATACGCCGCCCAGCGCGCGACCAGTTGCGCCAGGATCGCGGCGCGGCCGGCAAAGCCACCCTGCAACGCATCCTCCAGGTTGAGGAGGCACAGGTAATTCTCGCGGCCCTTGCGGGTCACCACCTTGTGCCGGCGCACCGCAGGATCGGGGAAAAGCCGCTCGGTTTCCTTGGACAATTGGCGTTGCAGCGCCTTGGTATAGGTGCTGATCCACACCGCACCGCCCGCCCGCTCCGCCCAGAGCGAGGCCGGGGCGAGATAGCCCAGCGTCTTCCCGATCCCCGTCCCCGCCTCGGCGAGCACGAGGTTGGGGGCGTCCCGCATCGCCCGCGGCGCAAAGGCATCGGTCGCTGCGGCGGCGAAGGCGCGCTGCCCAAGCCGCTCCTCGGCGCCATGGCCGGTGAGGTCGGCGAGCCGCGCCTCGGCGTCGGCGGGCGGGATCGCGACGGTCAGCGGTGCGGGGCGGGCGGCATGCTCCTCCCATTCGGGCAGCGTGGCGAACAACCAGCGTTCGTTGACCTTGGGCTTGGCGAGCAACGGCGCGATCGCCGGCGCCCAGGGCCAGCGCAGCCGGGTGAGCGACTGTGCCGCCGTCCAGGCGCCTTCGCGCTCGCGCCACTCGCCCTCCGGCACCGCGAGCAACGCCGCCGTCGCCTCACGCAGGAAGGCGGCGACATCCTCGTCCGCCTCGGGCGGCGACAGGTCGACGGCGCGCGCCAGCCCGCGGGGCGTCGGCACCGCAAAGCGGGCGGGATGCAGGAAGGCGAACAGCTCGAGCAGGTCGAGCCCGGACAGCTCCGGATACCCCAGCCGCTGGCCCACCAAGGGCGCATTGAGCAGGATCACCGGCGTATCCGCGGCGATCCGGATCGCCTCGCCCCGCCCGATCGGCCGCGTGCCCTCGGCATCGGCGATCCAGATGCCGCCGTGGCTGGCGTGGAGGGCGGGATAAGGGATCACGCCAAGGCCCATACCGCGGAACGAATCGCAAACGCCAGAGGCGGAATCAGAGGATGCCGGCGCCGTTCACCATCAGGTCGGGCAGCGTGATGCTGCGGATATCGCCCGCGAGCGGCACGATCCGCGCGTCAGCATAGTCCCCGTCGCGGGGCGTCCAGAATTGGTGGACTTCACGCCGGCTCACATCGGCGACCCAATATTCCGGAATGCCGTGTTCGGCATACAACTGCTTCTTGACCGTCAGGTCGGTGCGCAACGATGACGCGGCCACCTCGATCACGATCGCGATGTCCGCCGCTTCCCAGTAGCGGCCCTGCACATCCGGCTGCGCAACGAGGACGTCGGCGTCGGGCATACTGTGCGGAGGAAACGACAGGCTTGCCTCGACATAGGCATCGAGGGGCGAGGCAATGCCGCGCAGCGCCAGCCTTAACCGGAACATCAACTCGTTCTTCAACCGGCCATGCGGCACGTGCTCGGAATTCACGGTGACGATGACCCCCTCGATCAGCTCGACGCGCTGCATCGCGAACGCACCTGCCTCCCCGAGCAGTTCGTAGTCCTCGATGCGCAGCTTGAACGGCTGCAGTTCGCCGGGCGCCAGCATGTTCATGGCACCACCATAGCATTTGCGCTTCGCGCCCCAAAGCGGCAGATGCGCGGCGCTATGACTGACACCGACCTGCGCTCCGCCGCCCTCGATTCCAAGGCCTGGCCCTATGAGGAGGCGCGCAAGCTGCTCAAGCGCTATCCGGACGGCAAGCCCGGCGGTGCGCCGATCCTGTTCGAAACCGGCTACGGGCCGTCGGGCCTGCCGCATATCGGCACGTTCAACGAAGTGCTACGCACGACGATGGTGCGCAACGCCTTCCACGCGCTGTCGGACCAGCCGACCCGGCTGATCGCGTTCAGCGACGACATGGATGGTCTGCGCAAGGTGCCGGATAATGTCCCCAACGGCGACATGCTGCGTGAACACCTGGGCAAGCCGCTGACCCGCATCCCCGATCCGTTCGGCAAGTTCGACAGTTTCGCCGCGCACAACAACGCCATGCTGCGGCAATTCCTCGATCGCTTCGGCTTCGACTACGAGTTCGCCTCCTCCACCGAATATTACGAGGGCGGCCGGTTCGACGATGCGATCAAGGGTGTGCTGCGCCATTACCAGGGCATCCTGGACGTGATGCTGCCGACGCTGCGGGCGGAGCGACGCGAGACCTATTCCCCGGTGCTGCCGGTCAGCCCGGCCAGCGGCGTCGTGCTGCAGGTGCCGGTCGAAGTGATCGATGCGGAGGCGGGCACGATCGCCTTCACCGACGCGAGCGGCGAACGGATCGTCCAGTCCGCGCTCGGCGGCCAGTCGAAGCTGCAGTGGAAGGTCGACTGGGCGATGCGCTGGGTCGCGCTTGGCGTCGATTACGAGATGGCGGGCAAGGACCTGATCGATTCGGTGACGCAAAGCTCGAAGATCGCGCGCGTGCTCGGCGGCCGCCCGCCGGAGGGCTTCAACTACGAGATGTTCCTCGACGAAAAGGGCGAGAAGATCTCCAAGTCCAAGGGCAACGGCCTCAGCCTCGACCAGTGGCTGACCTATGGCCCCGAGGAAAGCCTCGCCTTCTTCGCCTATCGCGAGCCCAAGAAGGCGAAGGCGCTGCATTTCGGCGTCATCCCGCGCGCGGTCGACGATTACTGGCAGTTCCGCGGCAACTACCCGACGCAGGAAGTGGCGCAGCGGCTCGGCAATCCCGTCCACCACATCCATGACGGCAAGGTGCCGACGGCAACGCTGCCGGTCACGTTCGGCCTGCTGCTCAACCTCGTCGGCGTGATGGGGGAAGCGAGCAAGGAACAGGTCTGGGGTTATCTGCGCAACTACGTGCCCGAGGCGAATGCGGAGCGTGATCCCGAGCTCGACCGGCTGATCGGCTATGCGCTGGCCTATGCGCGCGATTTCGTCGCGCCGACGCTGAAGCGCCGTGCGCCGGAGGGCGTCGAGGTCGAGGCGCTGCGCCGCCTGGACGCCGACCTCGCTGCATTGCCCGGGGAGGCGAGTGCGGAGGATATCCAGAACGTGGTCTACGAAATCGGCAAAACCGCGGGATTCGAGTCACTGCGCGACTGGTTCAAGGCCCTGTACGAGACGCTGCTCGGGTCCGAGCAGGGCCCGCGCATGGGAAGCTTCATCGCCCTATATGGCGTGGACAACAGCCGCCGATTGATCGCCGAGGCGCTGGAAAAGGTGGCTTAACGCCTCCCCGACCAACGGGGAGAACATTGGGTACTCCCCCTTGCCCGAACCATTGATCTTGCTGCAATGCAGCAAGGCCGGTTAGGGCATCCATCATGACGTTACGACAGACCGCCGAGGCGCATCCCGGCCTCGTCCACCTCGCGCTGGCGGTGGGCGGGTTCGCGATCGGCACCACCGAATTCGCCGCCATGAGCCTGGAGCCCGACCTGGCGCGCGGGCTCGGCGTCGATGCGCCGACCGCGGGGCACGTCATCAGCGCCTATGCGCTGGGCGTGGTGGTCGGCGCACCGACGATCGCGGTGCTGTCCGCCAAGATGGCGCGGCGCACGCTGCTGATCGTGCTGATGGCCTTGTTCGCGATCGGCAATACGCTGTCGGCGCTGGCGCCCTCTTATGGCTGGATGCTCGCCTTTCGCTTCCTCGCCGGCCTGCCGCATGGCGCCTATTTCGGTATCGCCTCGCTGGTCGCTGCCTCGCTGGTGCCGGAGAGCAAACGCACGCAAGCGGTCGGCCGCGTGATGCTCGGGCTGACCGTCGCGACGATCGTCGGCGTACCGTTCGCGACGCTGCTGGGACAGGTCGCCAATTGGCGCTGGGTGTTCGCGCTGGTGGCGGTGCTGGCGCTGACCACCGCCACGCTGGTCGCCTTGCTCGCGCCCGTCGACGCGCCGGATCGCGATGCCAGTCCGTTGCGCGAGCTGGGCGCGCTACGGCGCAAGCAGGTGTGGCTGACGCTCGCCACCGGCGCGATCGGCTTTGGCGGCATGTTCGCGGTCTACACCTACCTCGCCGCGACCCTGACCGACGTCACCGGCCTTTCCCCCCGCATGGTGCCAGCGATGCTCGCGGTGTTCGGACTGGGCATGACGATCGGCAACCTCGTCGTGCCGCGCTTCGCCGACCGCGCGCTGATGCCGACTGCGGGCGTGCTGCTGCTGTGGTCGGCGGCGGCGCTGGCGCTCTATCCGCTTGCTGCCGGGCATGTCGCGACGATGACGCTGGACGTGTTCGCCATCGGCCTCGGCGGCGCGCTCGGCACCATCCTCCAGACGCGGCTGATGGACGTCGCCGGCGATGCCCAGGCGCTCGCCGCCGCGCTCAACCATTCGGCGTTCAACACCGCCAATGCGCTCGGTCCCTGGCTGGGCGGCCTCGCCATCGCAGGCGGGCTCGGCTGGACATCCACCGGTATCGTCGGCTGCGGCCTGGCGCTCGGCGGCTTCGCGATCTGGGCGGTGTCGCTGGCGGTGGAGCGCGGCGGCTTCGGCTTGTCGCACGCGCGCGAACCGCTACGCACGAGCCGATGACCAGACGCGGCCAGCACAGCGCATTGCGCAACTTTCTCCACAGCGAGGCGGCCGGCGGCATCGTGCTGATCGCCGCCGCGCTGATCGCGATCATCGTCGCCAACTGGCCGGCGACGGCGCATGGCTACGAAGCCCTGCTGCACCTGCGCACCGGCCCCGTCCTGGCCCCCGCGCTGGGGCCGATGACGCTGCACCTGTGGATCAACGACGGACTGATGGCGCTGTTCTTCCTGCTCGTCGGGCTCGAGATCAAGCGCGAGTTCGTCGACGGTCGGCTGGCGAGCGCGGATCGCCGCCGCCTGCCCTTCATCGCCGCGGCGGCGGGCATGGCGGCGCCCGCACTCGTCTTTCTGGCGGTTGCCGGGGCGGAACCGGTGCTGCAGCCCGGCTGGGCGATCCCCGCCGCGACCGACATCGCCTTTGCGATCGGCGTGCTCGCCCTGCTCGGCAGTCGCGTGCCGCCCGCACTGAAGCTGCTGCTCACCACCGTTGCCATCGTCGACGACATGGGCGCGGTCGCGATCATCGCCATCGCCTATACCGAATCGATCCGCGTCGCCGCACTCGCCGGCGCCGCGCTCGCGGTCGTCGTGCTGTACGTGCTGAACCGTCGCGGCGTGATGCGCCTGTGGCCCTATCTGCTGACCGGCGCGGCGCTGTGGCTGTTCGTGCTGCAATCGGGCGTGCATGCGACGATCGCCGGCGTCGTCACAGCGGCGTTGATCCCGATCCGGCTGTCGCCGGGCGCACCCGACGACGCGCATTCGCCGCTCCACCGGCTGGAACATGCGCTGCATCCCTGGGTCGCCTTCGCCATCGTGCCGCTGTTCGGTTTCGCCAATGCCGGCGTCTCGTTGGCGGGCACTTCGCTCGCCACCTTTGCCGAACCGCTGGTCCTGGGCGTCGCGCTTGGCCTCTTCCTCGGCAAGCAGGCGGGGATTTTCGGCGCGATCTGGGGCGCGGACCGGCTGGGCATCGCGCGCCGCCCGGAAGGGGTCGCCTGGGGCCAGCTCTATGGCATGGCGCTTGTCGCGGGGATCGGCTTCACGATGAGCCTGTTCATCGGCGGCCTGGCCTTTGCCGACCCGGCCCGGCTCGAACAGGTGAAGCTGGGCGTGCTGGCGGGATCGATCGCCTCCGCCCTCGCCGGTGCGGCGGTGCTGATCGCCTGCGGGCGGCGCCATGCCCGCTGACGCCGCCCTGCGGCAGGGGACACCCGCCTATCGTCGGTTGACGCTGGCGATGCTGTTCGCGGGCTTTTCGACCTTTTCGCTGCTCTATGCCGTGCAGCCGCTGCTGCCGCTGTTCGCCCATGATTACGGCCTCACGGCGGAGGGGGCATCGCTGGCGGTGTCGCTCGCCACCGGCCCGCTGGCGATCGGCATCCTGTTCGCCGGCATCCTGTCCGACCGACTCGGACGGCGGCCGCTGATGGTCTGGGCGATGTTCGCCGCCGGTACGCTGACGCTCGCCGCGGCGGCCGTGTCGGGGTGGCATATGCTGCTCGTGCTGCGCCTGCTTACCGGCATCGCGCTTGCCGGCGTGCCTGCGGTGGCGATGGCCTATGTCGCGGAGGAAGTGGACGCCGCCTCGGTCGGTGCCGCCATGGGCCTCTATATCGCCGGTAGCGCGATCGGCGGCATGGGTGGGCGGCTGATCGCCAGTCTGGTCGCCGATGTCGGTGGCTGGCGCTGGGCGCTGGGCTGCGTCGGCCTTGCCGGGGTGGCGATGGCCGAAGCCTTCCGCCGCCTCGCGCCTCCGTCGCACGGCTTCACGCCCGGCGTCGGCGCCAATCCGCTCCACGGCGCGGCGGCCTTGCTCCGCGACGAGGCACTGCCCCTGCTGTATGCCGAAGCGTTCCTGCTGATGGGCGTGTTCGTCACCATCTACAATTACGCAGGCTTCCGCCTGCTCGCCCCGCCCTATGGCCTCAGCCAGACGGCGGTCGGCGCGGTGTTCCTGCTCTACATCCTCGGTTCGGCCAGTTCGGCGCTGTTCGGGTCCTTCGCAGGCCGGGTCGGGCGACGGCGCGTCTTCTGGCTGCCGATCGTGCTGCTGATCGCCGGCATCGCCGCCACCGCCGCGCAGGCGCTCGTGATGGTCATCCTGGGCATCGCGCTGGTGACGGTCGGCTTCTTCGGTGCGCATTCGATCGCCAGCGCCTGGGTCGGCCGCCGCGCGCTCGGCAACCGCGGCCAGGGCGCGGCGCTCTACCTGTTCTTCTATTACATGGGGTCAAGCGTGCTCGGCTCCGCGGGCGGCTTCGCCTGGACGCACGCCGGCTGGCCGGGCGTCGCGGCGTTCTGCGCGATCCTGGGTGGCATCGCTCTCGTCATCGGCCTGCTGCTCGCCCGCATTCCGCCCTTGCCCCTGCCGGAAGGGGCGGACGCCGCGCCGGTCGAGGCCTAGCGCGCGGTTGCGTCCACCGGCGGCTGGCCTGCCAGCCGCCGCGATACCGCCTCCACCGCCTCCATCACCCGCAGGATGTTGCCACCGGCCAGCTTCGCCATGTCGGCATCGCTCCAGCCGCGCCGCACCAGTTCGGCGAACAGCGCCGGATAGCCATCGACGCCGGTCATGCCCCGCGGCGCGGTGCCGTTGATCCCGTCGTAATCGCCGCCCAGCCCGACGTGATCGTGTCCCGCCATTCTGGCGATATGCTCGACGTGATCCGCCACGTCCTTCACCCCGACCGCCGGCTCGGGGTGCGCCGCATCCCATGCGACCAGCGGTGCTGGCGCGCGTCCGCCATAGACGTTGGCCGGCACGCCGACCGACTTGGCGTAGGCGGTGCGCGCCGCGTCCCAGGCGCGCCATGCGTCCGACACGAACGCCGGATAGACGTTGACCATCACCACGCCCCCCTTGGCGCCGATCGCGCCGAGCAGGTCGTCGGGGATGTTGCGCGGCGCAACCGTCACCGCCCGCGCGCCGGAATGCGAGGCGATCACCGGCGCCACCGATACCGCCAGCGCATCGCGCATGGTCGTGTCGGCGACATGGCTGACGTCGACGATCATGCCGATGCGGTTCATCTCGGCCACCACCTGCCGCCCGAATGCGTTGAGGCCACCGGCGCGCGGCGCGTCGGTGGAACTGTCCGCCCACTCCAGGCTCTTGCCGTGGGTCAGCGTCATATAGCCGACGCCCAGCGCCTTGTACTGGCGCAGCACCGACAGGCGCCCATCGATCTGGTGGCCGCCCTCGACCCCGATCAGCGAAGCGATCCGGCCGCTCTTCTCGATCCGCCGCACGTCGGCGGCGGTCGTCGCCATCGCCAGATCCCTGGGATGCGCGGCGACGAAGCGGCGGACGATATCGATCTCTTCCAACGTCATCTCGACATTGCGCGGCCCGATCGTGTCCGCGGGGATCCACACCGACCAGAATTGCGCGCCGACATGGCCGCGGCGCAGCCGCGGGATGTCAGTTTGCAGCGGATGCGGCAGCGTCGCGGTGTCGCGGGATAGGTCGGTCGCCTCGACGACGCCGCCCTGCCCCTCGCGCAATTCCCAGGCGAGATCGTTGTGGCCATCGATCACCGGCATCGCCGTCAGCACCCGATCGACCCGCGCGGCGATGGCGGCATCGGACGGGACGGCCGCTGAGGACATTTGCGCGGCGACGAGAGCGAGAAGCAACATCGCGGCAATCAAGCAGCTTCCCCGCTCAGGGGCCAGCCGGTCTTGGCGGGCGGATAGCTTTTCTTTCTATTCCCACTAAGCTGATGGGATATCCTTCACGCATCTGGAGGACTGGCATGACCCGCGCATTCGCTCTCGCAAACCCGGCCGACCGGCGCTGACCGCCATGGCGTCGTCCGCACCCAGGCCCGATGGCGGCGCGACGCTCGGTCAGGCGGTCGACGCGCTACGTGGCGCTCGACAGGCGTGGCGCGAGCGGCAGCAGCCGGCACGCAGCGCAGCAGTCTTCCCGTCGCGCGGTGCCGTGGAGCGGATCGTCGAGCTGCTCGCGGAAGCGCTCTATCCGCGTCGGCTGGGGCTCCAGCGGGTCACGGCTGCCGATGAAGACCGCTTCGTCGCCGCCAAGCTTGCCGCGGCCTTCACCGAGTTGGAGCGCGAGATCGACCATGAGCTCGGCTATTGGCAGGCGGAGGCGCGCGCCGCTTTCGATCCCGAACAGGCGGCGACGATCGTCCGCCTGTTCGCCGGGACGCTTGGCGATATCCGCCGGTTAGTCGACAGCGACGTCGAGGCGGCGTTCCTCGGCGATCCCGCCGCGGGCAGCACCGACGAGATCCTGGTCTGCTACCCCGGCGCGATCGCCAGCCTGCACCATCGCATCGCGCACCAGTTGCACGGCCTCGGCGCGCCGATCGTCGCGCGCATGATCTCCGAACTCGCCAACGAGCGCACCGGCATCGACATCCACCCGGGCGCGACGATCGGCGAGCGCTTCTTCATCGATCACGGCACCGGCGTCGTGATCGGCGAAACCGCGATCGTCGGCAGCGGCGTGCGCCTCTACCAGCATGTCACGCTCGGCGCGCGCAGCCCGCTCGGTGCGGCACAACGGTCACCGCGGACACGCTATGCCCGCCACCCGATCGTCGGCGACGACGTCGTCATCTACGCCGGCGCGACGATCCTTGGCCCGGTGACGATCGGCGATGGTGCGACGATCGGCGGCAACGTCTGGTTGCTCGGCGACGTGCCGCCCGGCGGCGTCGTGGTGCAGCCGGAGGCCGACCTGCTCGCTCCCTCCGCCGCCCACGCCCTGCGCGACACGCTCGTCGCGGCGGTGGTGTGATGGCGCGCCGCATCGACCCTGCGCGCCGGCCGGTGATCGGCGTCCTGTGCTGCAACGAGGTGGCGGATCGTCCGATCCAGGTTGTCGCCAGCCGCTTCGTCGCGCCGCTGACCCATCTTGCCGGCGCGACGGTGCTGCTGGTGCCGGCGATGCCCGACACTGCCGATGTGGGAACGCTGTCGGCGATCCTCGATGGGCTGCTGCTCACCGGCTCGCGCAGTCACGTTGCGCCATGGCGCTACGGCGCGGCGCCGCTGCCCGCCGGCCAGACGGTGGACGAGGGGCGCGACGAGGTCGCGCTCGTGCTCGCCGGCCGGATGATCGAGGCGGGCAAGCCGGTATTCGGCATCTGCCGCGGTTTGCAGGAGATCAACGTGCTGTTCGGCGGCACACTGGCGCCCGCGGCCGATGCCGCGCGCCATCATCGCGGCGAAGGGCATGACGATTACGAATCGCTTTTTCACCACGGCCACGACGTCGAACTGAGCGCCTGCGGCCGGCTCGCCGATGCGACCGGAGCCCGCCGCGTACGCGTCAATTCGGTGCACCAGCAGGGGATCGACCGGCTCGGCGGCGGCCTCGCGGTGGAGGAGATCGATCCCGACGACGGGCTGGTGGAGGCGGTGTCGGCCCGCCCCTGCGGCGCCGACGTGCTCGGCGTGCAATGGCATCCTGAATGGGACGCCGGCACTGCGCCCGCCAGCCGCGCCTTCTTTTCGCTGATCGGTGCCGGCCTGCGCGGCGGCAGCGGCAGCCATAGCGTTTCAACACGGAGGACTGAATGAAGACTGCAATCCTGGCGCCGGCGCTTGCCCTCGCCGCCCTGAGCCTCGCCGCCTGCGGCCCAAAGGCCGATACCGGCAACAACGCAGCCGCCACCGACACGCTGACGCTCAACGAGGAAGGCGACGCCAGCCTCGGCAACAGCGACGCATTCGAAGCGAACGGCAGCGATCTGGCGGTCGACAACGGCAGCACAGCGCTCGGCGACAATGCGCTGACGCCGACCGACGGCAACGCGCTCTAAGACTTCGCTTCTCCACGAACACGCCAGGTAAGCTCCCTAGGCGTAGACTGGCGGTCCGACATTGCTGGTGTCGGGCCGTCTTTTTGTGCGTGTCACACCGTCGGTCGGGCTTCGAACCCCCGCGAGGTGTCATGCGCCACATCGTCGTGCACAGTCACGCCCGTGACATGCGAAGCGGGCGACCCTGCCCGGGCCTGCGCGACGATAGCCTCGATCGCCTCGCCCGGCCCCTGCACCACCGCCTCGACGCTGCCATCCGTGCGATTGCGCACCCAGCCATCGAGTCCCAGCGCCTGCGCCCGGCCGACGAACCACGCGCGATAGAACACGCCCTGTACCCGGCCGGTGACGATCAGGCGGCGACGGATCACGGCCGCTTCTTGTTCGCGAGTACGGCGCTTTCCCGCTTCAACGGCCGCGATACCGGGCATACCTCCTGCACGAAGCCGTTGAGCGTATTGGCGAGGCTTTCAGGCACTAACGCGTAGAAGACATACTGCCCACGCTTCTCGCTCGTCACCAGCCCCGCCGCCTCCAGCACCGACAGATGCTGCGAAATCGATGGCTTGGACATGGCGAAACGCGCGGCGATGTCGCCCGCGCTGAGTTCGGTATGGGCTAAGTACGCCAGAATTTGCCGTCGGACAGACGACGAGAGGGCTTCGAAGACGCGCTGCATGCCAGGCATTTAGGCGATGAGCTAAGCATTGACAAATCTCCTTATGTAGTTAGGCATATTCCTAATTGCCTAAGGAGCCTTTATGACGTGCGTGTCCACTGCCCGCATGGTTGCACTGCCCGACAGCAACGCGCTCGACGGCACCGTTCGGTGGGCGCCGGCGCGCTCGCTCTGGATGATCGGCATGACCGCTGCCGCGCTGATCCTCGCGCCTTTATACGTTACGCCTGGCGCGGTCCTGCTGTGGCTGACGACTTCGGCGATCACCTTGTGCCTGGGACATTCGATCGGCCTGCATCGCCTGCTCATCCACCGCAGCCTGAAGGCGTCGCACGGGTTCGAGCGTCTGCTTGCCTATCTCGGAACCTTGGTCGGCATGGCAGGGCCGCTCGGTATGGTGCGCCTGCACGATACGCGCGACTGGGCGCAGCGGCAGGCGCAATGCCATGACCTGCATGCGCATCGCACGACGCTGATGCGTGATGCATGGTGGCAGATGCACTGCCGGCTCGAACTCGCGCATCCGCCCCGGTTCATGCTGGAGGAGCGGTTGAGCAACGATCGGACGCTGCGTTTCCTAGAGCAGACATGGATGGCGCAGCAGCTGCCCTGGGCCCTGCTCTTTCTTTGGGTCGGCGGCTTGCCGTGGCTGATTTGGGGTGTGCCGGTTCGCGTCGCCGTCGGCGTGACGGGACATTGGCTTGTAGGTCACATCACCCATCGCGGCGGTCCGCAAGGGTGGCAGGTCGATGGAACGGCTGTGCAGGGTCACGATTTGCCCGCTGCGGCGTTCATCACCTTCGGCGAGGCGTGGCACGGCAACCATCATGCCTGGCCCGAATCGGCCAGGTTAGGGATCGAGCCAGGTCAGATCGATCCAGGCTGGTCGACCTTGCTGATGCTGCGCAGGCTGGGGCTTGTCTGGGAATTGCAGGAACCGGCGATGCTCGAGCCTCGCGCGGGACTGCGGCGGGTGAGTCCACCTGCGGTTGGCAAGCGACGCGGGAGTGGATCCCGCGTCGCGTAGCGTCAGACGGCGCCGGAGCGCCGCTGGCCGTGCTGCGCGCTATGCGCTGGCACCGTCCGCCGTCAGAGCTTTTCGGTCAGCTCCGGCACCACCTTGAACAGGTCGCCGACCAGGCCGATGTCGGCGACCTGGAAGATCGGCGCGTCCTCGTCCTTGTTGATCGCGACGATCACCTTGGAATCCTTCATGCCGGCAAGGTGCTGGATCGCACCCGAGATACCGACCGCGATATAGACTTCCGGTGCGACGATCTTGCCGGTCTGACCGACCTGATAGTCGTTGGGCACGAAGCCCGCATCCACCGCCGCGCGGCTGGCACCGACGCCGGCGCCGAGCTTGTCGGCCAGCGGCTCGATCAGCTTGGTGAAGTTTTCGCCGTTCTGCAGCGCGCGACCGCCCGACACGATGATCTTGGCGCTGGTGAGTTCGGGTCGCGCATTCTCGGCGATCTCGGCGCCGACGTAGGTAGACACGCCCTTGTCACCGGCCGGCGTGATCGCTTCGACCGTGCCCGAGCCCCCCTCGGTTGCCGCCTTCTCGAAGGCGGTGCCGCGCACGGTGATGACCTTCTTGGCATCCGACGTCTGCACCGTCGCGATCGCGTTGCCGGCATAGATCGGCCGGGTGAAGGTATGCTCGCTCTCCACCGACAAGATATCGCTGATCTGCATGACGTCGAGCAGAGCGGCGACGCGCGGCGCGACGTTCTTGCCCGTGGTGGTCGACGGCGCGACGAAGGCGTCGTGCGTGTCCATCAGCTGCACCACCAGCGGCGCGACGTTCTCGGCGAGCGCATGGGCATAGGCCGCATCGTCGGCGACGTGCACCTTGCCGACGCCGGCGATCTGCGCCGCGGCTTGCGCGACGCCGTCGACGCCCTGTCCGGCGACGAGGAGGTGGACCTCACCCAACTTCGATGCGGCAGTCACCGCAGCGAGCGTGGCATCCTTGACCGTCGAGCCATCGTGCTCGACCCAGACGAGCGTCTTCACTTGGCAATCCCCATCGCATGCAGCTTCATCACGAGTTCGTCGACATCGGCGACCTTGACGCCCGCCTGCCGCTTGCCCGGCTCGACGACCTTCAGCGTCGTGATCCGCGGCGTCACGTCGACGCCGTAATCGGCAGCGGTCTTCTGCGCCAAGGGCTTCGACTTCGCCTTCATGATGTTGGGCAGCGAGGCATAGCGCGGCTCGTTGAGGCGCAGGTCGGTGGTGACGATCGCGGGCAGCGGGAATTTGTCCGTTTCGAGACCGCCATCGACCTCGCGCGTCACGGTGACGTCGCTTGCCGTGAGTTCGACCTTCGAGGCGAACGTCCCCTGGCCCCAGCCGAGCAGACCGGCGAGCATCTGGCCGGTCTGGTTGTTGTCGTCGTCGATCGCCTGCTTGCCGAGGATGACGAGGCTCGGCTGCTCCTCCTCGACGATCTTGGCGAGGATCTTGGCGACGCCGAGCGGTTCGACCTTGGTGTCACTGGTCACCAGGATGCCGCGGTCCGCCCCCATCGCGAGCGCGGTGCGGATCGTCTCCTGCGCCTTCGGCTCGCCGATCGAGACGACGACGATTTCGGTGACGCCCTTGTCCTTCAAGCGGATGGCTTCCTCGACGGCGATCTCGTCGAACGGGTTCATGCTCATCTTGACGTTGGCCAGGTCGACACCCGACCCGTCCGCCTTCACCCGGGGCTTCACGTTATAGTCAAGCACGCGCTTGACCGGCACCAGCACCTTCATTGGCTTCCTTCCGATTGCGCCTCCGACGCTTTTTTCGGCGTCGTATCGGCGGATGAGATGGCTGTTTCCCGTGTCTTTCGCAAGTCCGGTACGGTTTGGCCCGCTTGCCGTAGCGGCATGCCAGCCTTTGAAACGAATCAGGCCCGGACATGATGCCCGAGCCTGAAGAAATTTACGAGATTCGTCGGCGGGTTTGCCACACCAATGCCTCGAGCCGTTCGTCACTCCGGACGTGTTCCGGAGTCCACTGCACAGCGAGCGCAGGTCCAGAGGCTCATGGCGGTCCGCCTGCGGACGCGTGGACCCCGGAACGAGTCCGGGGTGACGGGGCGCTGGTGGAAGCGCCCCGCCTTTCGGATCACGCCGCCTTCTGCACCTCGGCGACGATCTTCTTCGCGGCATCGCCCAGGTCGTTGGCAGGAACGATCGCGAGGCCGGAATTGGCCAGGATGTCCTTCCCGGCCTGCACGTTGGTACCTTCCAGACGGACGACCAACGGCACCGACAGGTTCACCTCCTTGGCGGCAGCGACGATGCCCTCGGCGATGATGTCGCACTTCATGATGCCGCCGAAGATGTTGACCAGGATGCCCTTCACCGCGGGGTCGGCCAGGATGATCTTGAATGCGGCCGTCACCTTCTCCTTGTTGGCGCCGCCGCCGACGTCGAGGAAGTTGGCCGGGAACATGCCGTTGAGCTTGATGATGTCCATCGTCGCCATGGCAAGGCCCGCGCCGTTGACCATGCAGCCGATGTCGCCGTCGAGCTTGATGTAGGCGAGGTCGTACTTCGACGCCTCCAGCTCCATCGCGTCCTCTTCGGTGGTGTCGCGCAGCTCCATCAGGTCCTTGTGACGGAACATGGCGTTGCCGTCGAAGCCGACCTTGGCGTCGAGGACGACCAGCTTGCCGCCGTCGGTGACGGCGAGCGGGTTGATCTCGATCTGCTCGGCGTCGGTGCCGAGGAAGGCGTCGTACAGCTTGGACGCGACGCTGGCCGCCTGCTTGGCGAGATCACCGGTCAGCTCCAGCGCCGCGGCAACGGCACGGCCGTGATGCGGCATGAAGCCGGTCGCGGTGTCGATGTCGATCGAGTGGATCTTTTCCGGCGTGTCGTGCGCAACGGTTTCGATGTCCATGCCGCCCTCGGTCGAGGCGACCATCGAGACGCGGCCGGTCGCACGGTTGACGAGCAGCGCGAGGTAGAATTCCTTCGCGATGTCGACGCCGTCGGTGATGTAGAGGCGGTTGACCTGCTTGCCGGCATCGCCGGTCTGGATGGTCACCAGCGTGTTGCCGAGCATGTCGGCCGCATGCGCGCGCACTTCATCGGCGGTCTTGGCAAGGCGGACGCCGCCCTTGGCGTCGGGGCCGAGTTCCTTGAACTTGCCCTTGCCGCGGCCGCCGGCGTGGATCTGCGCCTTTACGACGTAGAGCGGTCCGGGAAGCTTCTTCGATGCCTCGACGGCCTCTTCGACGCTGAGCGCGGCGAAACCGGCGGGAACGGGCACGCCGAACTTCGCCAGCAGTTCCTTGGCTTGATATTCGTGGATGTTCATGGCCTGCCTCGCATGATGCTGGTAAGAGGAGATTGGAGCAGCCTTTCGCACAGGCCGACCGGCGAATCCACCCCGGATCGTGAAGGGGCCCCATTCGTTATTGCAAACGCATCGCATTAGACGGAGCACGCATGTCCTGGCGCTCGGCATCCTTCTGTTTCTCCTGACAGTGGTCGGCATGAAGGGATTGGCCTATGCCGCGCACCGCTGGATCATGCACGGACCCGGCTGGTTCCTGCACGCCAGCCACCACCGTCAGCGGCACGGCAACTGGGAACTCAACGACTTGTATGCCGCGATCTTCGCGGTGCCCTCGTTCGTGCTGCTGCTGGACGCCCTGCAACTCGGCTGGTGGCCGGGCTGGGCTTGGATCGGCGCGGGGATCGCCGCCTATGGCGCAGTCTATTTCGGCTTCCACGACATCATCGTCCACCAGCGGATCGCGACGCGCTACCTGCCCAAGTCCGCCTATATGAAGCGCATCGTCCAGGCGCATCGGCTGCATCACGTCGTCGAGACGCGGGAGGGCAACGTCAGCTTCGGCTTCCTGGTCGCGCCGCATCCCGAGGGATTAAAGGCGGAATTGAAGCGTCGCGGCCGGCAGGGGGTACGTGCGCCCGCGGCGGCCGAGACGTCGTTGGCAGAAAAGTAACCACTGACATGGCAGGCACGCTGCCATGGAACAGCCGATCTTCACGCCGCCCTTCGAACCCGTCGATCCGACGGACGAGTCGCGTCAGGCGCTGCGCAAGGCGGTCAAGATGCGCGCGCACCTGCGCGATCGTGGCCAGACGCGCTTCGAGATCGAGGTGACCGACCTGTCACTCTCCGGCTTCCGCGCCGAAACGAGCTTCACGTTATGGCCGGGCACGGTGGTGTGGCTGACCCTGCCGGGGCTCGCCGGACTGGAGGCGGTGGTCGCGTGGCGCGACAAGTTCAAATATGGCTGCGCCTTCGCGAAACCGTTGCACCCGGCGGTGTTCGATCACATCGTGGCGCTGTCGCAAAGGTAGGCGCGGCAACGCCCGCGCCGGTGCGCGGCACGCGCAACCTTGCGACCGGCCGGCGGGTCGGTGCAACCGAGCCCGTCCGACGGCGGCTTTGCCGTCGTCGCTGCTAGGACCAATCGACCTTTGATCCTCCCCCGCCAGGGGGAGGATGAAGGGGATCCCTCATCTTGGATGTCGATCAGCCCTAATGTCCTCCGAAAAGGACGCCGGCAAAGCCGTCGTCAGTCGGGTCGCGCCGGCGCGCGCCCGCTGGCCGGATTGACCGCTGCGCGTGCCGCGCATCGGCGCGGGCGTAGCCGCGCCTGCGGTCAATCGAACAAGCTACTCACGCTCGTTTCATCCGCGATCCGCTTGATCGCCTCGCCGAGCAGCGGCGCGATCGGCAGGTGGCGGATGCGGCCCGCCCCTCCGTTCTTGGGCACGATCGATTCGTGGTTGCCGATCGAATCGGTGATGACCAGCTCGCGTAGCGCCGAGCCTTCGACCCGCGCCACCGCGCCGCCCGACAGCACGCCGTGCGTCACATAAGCGACGACATCCTCCGCCCCCGCCTCGCGCAGTGCCGCCGCCGCGTTGCACAGGGTGCCGGCCGAGTCGACGATGTCGTCGATCAGGATGCAGAAGCGGCCCTCGACGTCGCCGATGATGTTCATCACCTCCGATTCGCCGGCACGTTCGCGGCGCTTGTCGACGATCGCGAGCGGCGCATTGTCGAGCCGCTTGGCGAGCTGGCGCGCGCGCACCACGCCGCCGACGTCGGGCGAGACGACCATCAGGTTCTTGCCCTTGAATCGGGCGCTGATGTCCGCGCTCATCACCGGTGCGGCGTAGAGATTGTCGGTCGGGATATCGAAGAAGCCCTGGATCTGCCCGGCATGCAGGTCGACCGACAGCACGCGGTCGGCGCCGGCGACGGTGATGAGGTTGGCGACGAGCTTTGCCGAGATCGGCGTGCGCGGCCCCGGCTTCCTGTCCTGGCGGGCATAGCCCATGTAAGGGATCACCGCGGTGATCCGCTTCGCCGACGCGCGCTTCAGCGCATCGATGATGATGAGCAATTCCATCAGATTGTCATTGGCGGGAAAGCCGGTCGACTGGATCACGAACACGTCCTCGCCGCGCACGTTTTCCTGGATCTCGACGAAGATCTCCTCGTCGGCGAAGCGGCGCACCAACGCATCGGTCAGCGGCAATTCCAGATAGGCCGCGATCGCCTTCGCCAAGGGAAGGTTCGAATTGCCGGTCATCAGTTTCATGCGTGGCTCCCCGCCCCATCGATGCTGTTCTCGCGGTCGCGCCTTAGAGCCACCATCACGAAACGGAAAGCTCGCTTGTTCGCCCCTGCCCGACTGACTAGGCGCAGGCACCATGACCGTCATCACCCGTTTCGCACCCTCGCCGACCGGCACGCTGCACGTCGGCAACATCCGCGCCGCGCTTCACAACTGGATGTTCGCACGGGGACAGGGTGGCCGCTTCGTGCTGCGGATCGACGACACCGATGCCGAACGATCCGAGGAGCGCTTCGTCGCGGGTATCCGCGCCGACCTCGCCTGGCTGGGCCTGGAGCCCGATGCGCAGGTCCGCCAGTCCGACCGGTTCGCACTGTATCAGGCGCGCTTCGACGCGCTGGTCGCGGCGGGGCGCATCTATCCGGCCTATGAGACGGCGCAGGAACTCGATCTCAAGCGCAAGATCCTGCTCGGGCGCGGCCTGCCGCCGGTGTACGATCGAGCCGCGCTGACGCTGAGCGATGCCGAGCGGGCCGCGCTGGACGCCGAGGGCGTCCGCCCGCACTGGCGCTTCAAGCTGGATCACGATGCCGCCATCACGTGGGACGATCTGATCCGCGGTCCGCAGGCGTTCGATCCGCGCACGATGAGCGATCCCGTGATCCGCCGCGCCGACGGATCGTGGCTGTATATGCTGCCCTCCGCGATCGACGACGCCGACCTCGGCATCACCCATGTCGTGCGCGGCGAGGACCATGTGTCCAACACCGCGCTGCAATTGCAGATGTTCGCGGCGATGGGCGTGGCGCCGCCGCGCTTCGCGCACGAGGCGCTGCTGACCGGCGCAGAGGGCAAATTGTCGAAGCGGCTGGGCTCGCTCGGCGTTGCGCATTTCCGCGAGGCGGGGATCGAGCCGCAGGCGGTGATCGCGCTGCTCGCGCGGATCGGCACCAGCGATCCCGTCGAGCCGCTGGTCGATCCTGCGCCGCTGATCGCCGCCTTCGATTTCGCACGCTTCGGCCGGGCGCCGGCGCGGTTCGACGAGGCGGAGCTGGCGCAGGTCAACGCGCGCATCGTCCACCAGCTGGATCATGCCGCAGTCGCAGAGCGGCTGCCCGACGGCATGGGGGCCGCCGAATGGGCCGCGGTCCGCCCCAATCTGGCACAGGTCGCCGAGGCGGCGGACTGGTGGCACGTGATCGAGGGGCCGGTCACCCCCCCGGCGATGGACGAAGACGCCCGCGCCTATCTGGCACAGGCGGCCCGCCATGCCGCGACGATCGATTGGGCGGGCGATCCCTGGCACGCGCTGACCGGAGCGTTGAAGGAGGCGACGGGACGCAAGGGCAAGGCCTTGTTCCTGCCGTTGCGTCAGGCGCTGACCGGGCGCGACCACGGACCCGACATGGCCGCGCTCCTGCCGCTGATCGGCCGCGACCGGGCGACCGCACGGCTTTCAGCCGCCGCAAGCGCCTGATCCGAGGGCCACGGCTCGCCGTGCTTTCGGCACGGCTTGACATGGTGACGATACATCGTAACATTTGACGGCCTGCAGGAGATAGGTTCGAAGCCAGACGACGAGACAGGAGACGGATCATGTATGCCGACCGCTACGCCCAGCCGACCCGTTTCAACCCCGGTGGCCTTACCGCCGCCGTCGCGATCAACGTGGCGCTCGTCGCCGCGCTGATGTTCGCAGGACCGAAGATCCTGCCCGACGGCCCGGAGCATGTGCTGACCACCACCAACATCCCCGTCGACGAGCCGCCGCCGCCCGAACCGCCTGCGCCACAGCCCAAGCCGCACGAGATGAGCGCGAGTCGGCCGATGGAGCAGATCACGGCGCCGGTGCCGCCGATCCCGATCCCCAGCACATCGGACTTCACCACCAGCGTGACCGAATCGCCGCCGGTGACGGGGTCGATCGTCGGCAATGATCCCGGTCCGCTGGTGGAGGCGCCACCCGCACCACCGTTGCTGCCGCTGATCGGCCCGCAGGTCGATCCGCGCTACGCCAACGCCTTCCAGCCCGAATATCCTGCCGCCGAACGCCGCGCCAACCGCGACGGCCGCGTCACCGTGCGCGTGCTGGTCGGCGTCGATGGCCGGGTGAAGCAGATCGAACGGGTCACCGCGACCAGCGACGATTTCTGGAAGGCGACGCAGCAGCGCGCGCTGCGGTCCTGGCGGTTCAAGCCGGCGACGCGCGGCAGCGTGCCCGAGGAAGCGTGGCGGACGATGACGTTGACCTTCCGCATGGAGGATGCCGACTGAGGCCGGACGCCGGCGGGTGCGCAAAGCCCGCTGGCGGCCGATGCGGGGCGCCAATCCGGCACCGGCCTGCATCCGACAAGGGCTGGCCCAAAGGCTTCCGCGCTCCTACATCTCATCCATGCAGTTCTTCAGCCGCTTCTCGCCGGTCCGCGCGTACAAGGATCTGCGCTTTTTCCTGTCGCAGCGCGAACCGCGCGACCTGGGGTTTCTGGTCGCGGCGATGGCGATCACCGGGTTCTTCGTCTACGCCTTCATGCGCAACGACATTCCGCCCGAACCCTATCAGCCCAACATCATCTACTTCAAAAACTATGCCGCCGACCGCACCGATGCGCAGATCAAGGCGCAGCAGGCGATCGACAAGGTCGACCAGGACAAGCGCATCGCGGCGCAAAAGGCGCGCGAGAACAAGCTGCGCAGCCAGTTCAAGACGGTCGACGATGCGATGACCAAGTGGGGGCTGTAAGCGCCGGCGACGTGCGCTGGATGGGGGCGGCGCTGGCGCTGGGCGAACGCAGCCGCGGAACGAGCGCCCCCAATCCCAATGTCGGCTGCGTGATCGTGCAGGGCGGCCGCGTGGTCGGCCGCGGCTGGACCCAGCCCGGCGGGCGGCCGCATGCCGAGGCGATGGCGCTGGCGCAGGCGGGCGAACAGGCGCGCGGTGCGACGGCCTATACCACGCTGGAGCCGTGCGCCCATGTGTCGTCGCGCGGGCCGGCCTGTGCCGACCTGCTGGTCGCGGCGGGAGTGGCACGGGTGGTGGTGGCGCTCGGCGATCCCGATCCGCGCACCGACCGCATCGGGATGGCGCGGCTGGCCGATGCGGGGATCGCGGTGACGCAGGGCGCAGGTGCCGAGGCCGCGGCGCGGAGCATGGCGGGTTTCCTGACCCGGCAACGCTTCGGCCGGCCTTTCGTCACGCTGAAGCTCGCGACCTCACTCGACGGGTGCCTCGCGCTGGCGGACGGCACCAGCCGCTGGATCACCGGGCCGGAGGCGCGCGCCCACGCGCACCTCGAGCGTAGCCGGCAGGGTGCGATCCTGGTCGGGCGCGGGACGTGGGAGGCGGATGCGCCGCGACTCGACGTGCGGCTGGCGGGGCTGGAGGCGCGCGGCCCGTTGCGGGTGGTGCTGTCGACCCACCCTCACCCTTCGGCGCTGCGCGCCTCTTCCCTCTCCCGATGGGAGAGGGAGGGAGCACCGCAGGTGCGGCAGGGTGAGGGTAAGCCGGAGTGGATCAGCTCTCCGGCAGACATCGCCAGCCTGCCGGTCGATCACCTGCTGGTCGAAGGGGGCGCCGGCGCCGCCGCCGCCTTTCTCCGCGCCGGCCTCGTCGACCGCCTGCTCCTCTACCGCGCGCCGATCGTCATCGGTGGCGGCAGGGCGTCGGTCGGCGACATCGGCCTCGCCGATCTCGGCGCCGCGCATGGCCGGTGGCGGCTTGCCGATGCACGGCAGCTTGGCACCGACCGTATCGAGGTCTACGAGCGGGCGCGATAACAGGGACGATCATGTTCACCGGCATAGTCAGCGACATCGGCACCATCGAGCGCGTCGAGCACGACGGCGACACGCGCGTGCGCATCGCCACCGCCTACGACACCGGCACGATCGACCTCGGCGCGTCGATCGCCTGTTCGGGCGTCTGCCTGACCGTCGTCGACAAGGGACCGGGCTGGTTCGACATGCAGGTGTCGGGCGAGACGATCGCACGCACCGCCCGCGACCAGTGGACGCAGGGGCGGCGGCTCAACCTCGAACGCGCGATGAAGCTGGGCGACGAACTGGGCGGGCACATCGTCACCGGCCATGTCGACGGCATCGCCACCGTGCTCGGCATCTGCCCGGAAGGCGAATCGCACCGCATCGGCTTCGCGGTGCCGGCCGCGCTCGCCCCGTTCATCGCGCCCAAGGGATCGATCACGATCGACGGCGTGTCGCTGACGGTGAACACCGTTGAGGACCATGGCGAGGCGACGCATTTCTCCGTGAACCTCATTCCCCACACCCAAGCGGTGACGACGCTCGGCACGCTGGCGCAAGGCCAGGCGGTCAATATCGAGATCGACGTGCTCGCCCGCTATCTGCAACGTATGGAGCATTACCGTGGCCAAGGCAGCTGAAGTGGCGAAGCTCCGCCACGCCTTCCTCTCCGCGCCGGAAGAGATCATCGACGAGGCGCGCAACGGCCGGATGTTCATCCTGGTCGACGACGAGGATCGCGAGAACGAGGGCGACCTCGTCATCCCCGCGCAGATGGCGACGCCCGAAAAGATCAACTTCATGGCCAAATTCGGCCGCGGCCTGATCTGCCTCGCGCTCACCAAGGCACGCGTCGACGAACTCGGCCTGCCGCTGATGAGCCGCAACAACGGCACCCGGCACGAAACTGCCTTCACCACCTCGATCGAGGCGCGCGAGGGTGTCACCACCGGCATCTCCGCCGCGGATCGCGCGCGCACCGTCGCGGTGGCGATCGATTCGTCGAAGGGGCCGAGCGAGATCGTGACGCCGGGCCACGTCTTTCCGTTGGTCGCGCGCGACGGCGGCGTGCTGGTGCGCACCGGCCATACCGAAGCGGCGGTCGACGTCTCGCGGCTCGCCGGGCTCAACCCCTCGGGCGTGATTTGCGAGATCATGAACGAGGACGGCACGATGGCGCGGCTCGACGACCTCGTCGCCTTCGCGCAGTTCCACAATCTCAAGATCGGCACGATCCGCGACCTGATCGCCTACCGCCGCCGCCACGACCATCTCGTCGAGAAGCGCGCCGAGGCGCGCTTCGTCAGCGAATGGGGCGGCGAGTGGACCGCGATGACCTTCTGGAACAAGGCGACCGGCAGCGAACAGATCGCGCTGGTGAAGGGCAAGGTCGATCCGACCAGGCCGACGCTGGTGCGGATGCACGCGCTGTCGCCCTTCGCCGACTTGTTCGGCGAGGGCGGCGATCGCGCCGGCCTGCTGCGCCGCTCGATGGAGATCATCGCGGAGGAAGGCGCGGGCGTGATCGTCGTTATCAACCGGCCGCGGGCCGACCAGTTCACCGTCGCGCTGCAGGCGAAGGCGGGAACGCTGCCGGCGTCCGACATGGAGCAGCTGCGCGACTATGGCGTCGGCGCGATGATCCTGACCGAACTGGGCGTCGAGGAGATGGTGCTGCTCACCAACACGCACCACACGCTGATCGGGCTCGACGGCTATGGCCTATCGATCGTCGGCGAACGTGCCGTCGGCGGCAGCGAGGACTGACCATGGCGCACCTGCTCATCGTCGAAGCGCGCTTCTACGATCACCTCAACGACATGCTGCTCGCCGGCGCCCGCGCCGCGATCGAGGCGGCGGGACACAGCCACGAGACGGTGACCGTGCCGGGCGCGCTGGAGGTGCCGGGCGCGATCGCGCTGGCCTCCGATACCGACCGGTACGACGCCTTCGTCGCACTGGGCGTGGTGATCCGCGGCGAGACCTATCATTTCGAGATCGTGTCCAACGAGAGCGCTCGCGGCATCATGGCGCTGACCATGGACGGCCTCGCCATCGGCAACGGCATCCTCACCACCGAAAACGAGGCGCAGGCGATCGTCCGCGCTGATCCCGCGCAGCTCGACAAGGGCGGCGGCGCGGCACTGGCGGCGCTGGCGATGCTGGACCTGCGCCGCCAGTTCGCCTGACCTTACGCGCAGCGTCGATCAGGAGAGTTCGCGCGACACCGCGAAGCCGTGAAGAAGTGGTACCCGCGGCAGCGATCTTGATGCCGAGAGGCAGGCTGACGCCTGTCCAATGCGCGCCCTCTTCGCGTCTTCGCCTCTTCGCGCGAACCAAAAAAGACCCGGTACGTCGCCGTACCGGGTCAGGGTCGTCCGCAGGAGGAACGTCGTGGGGGGCGGGGGTCTGCTGCCCCCGCGCCCGATCAGAGAATGGCGATCAGTTGTAGGCGCGCTCGCCGTGCTCGCCGAGATCGAGGCCTTCCTGCTCGACTTCGGGAGCGACCCGCAGGCCGGTCAGCGCCTTGGCGACGGTGATCGCGATGGCGGTGCCGATCGACGCCCAGACGATGGTGGTCGCGACCGCGCCGAGCTGCACGAGCAGCTTCGCACCCATGTCGTAATCCGCCGCACCGGGGCCGCCGAGCGACGGCGCGTAGACGATGCCGGTGCCGATCGCGCCGATCATGCCGCCGATGCCGTGCACGCCGAAGGCGTCGAGCGCGTCGTCATAGCCGAGGCGCGGCTTCAGCACCGATACGGCGAAGAAGCAGACCACCGAGGCGACGGCACCGAGCACGATCGCGCCGAACGGCCCGGAATTGCCCGCAGCCGGCGTCACCGCGACGAGGCCGGCGACGATGCCCGAGCAGAAGCCGAGCGCCGAGCCCTTGTGGCCGCGCACCCGCTCGATCAGCATCCAGAACAGCCCGCCCGATGCGGTGGCGACGAAGGTATTGATCATCGCCAGGCCCGCCGAGCCATTGGCCTCCAGCGCCGAGCCGGCGTTGAAGCCGAACCAGCCGACCCAGAGCAGGCCGGTACCGACGCCGGTCAGCGTCAGCGAGTGAGGCGGCATCGGCGTCGTCGGATAGCCCATCCGCTTGCCGAGCATCAGCGAGGCGACCAGTGCGGAGACGCCGGCGTTGATGTGCACCACCGTGCCGCCTGCGAAGTCGAGCGCGCCGGCCTTGAAGAACAGGCCCGACGATGCCCACACCATGTGCGCTACGGGCAAATAGACGATCGTCAGCCACACCGCGGCGAAGGCCATCACCGCGCTGAACTTCATGCGTTCGACGACCGACCCCAGCACCAGCGCGACGGTGATCGCGGCAAAGGTCATCTGGAAGCTGACGAAGACATATTCAGGAATCTCGACCCCGGCGGTGAAGGTCGCGGATTGCGAGGCGGCGGTGACGCCCTTCAGGAACGCCTTGTCGAAGCTGGCGAAGAAGTTGGTGAGGAAGCCGCCACCTGCCATGTCCGGACCGAAGGCGAGGCTGTAGCCGTACATCACCCAGATCAGCATCGCGAGACAGGCGACCGCGCCGACCTGCGTCATCACCGACAGCATGTTCTTGGCGCGGGTGAGGCCGCCGTAGAACAGGGCGAGGCCCGGCAGGATCATCATCATGACGAGGACCGTGCTGGTCATCATCCACGCGGTATCGCCCTTGTTCACCGTCGCGGCGGGCGCGGCGGCGGGCGGCGATTGCAGCGCCGCATCCTGCGCCCAGGCGGGCATGGCGGCGAACGCCAGGGCGATCAGCCCCGCGACGCCGGCGTATTTCAGTGCATGCTTCATCATCACCCCCCTCAGAGCGCGCTGTCGTCGGTTTCGCCGGTGCGGATGCGCACCGCCTGCCCGACGTCGAGCACGAAGATCTTGCCGTCGCCGATCGCGCCGGTGTTGGCGGAGGCCTGGATCGCCTCGACCACGCGGTCGGCGAGGTCGGCGGCGCAGACCACCTCGATCTTGATCTTGGGCACCATATTGGTGCTGTATTCGGCGCCGCGGTAGATTTCGGTTTGGCCCTTCTGGCGGCCGAACCCCTTGACTTCGGTAACCGTCATCCCCGCCACCCCCAACGTGGTGAGCGCTTCCCTCACCTCGTCGAGCTTGAACGGCTTGATGATCGCAATGACCAGCTTCATCCCTGCCCCCTCGATTGCACGAGGATGGCCATCGCAAACGTCATGCCAGATGCGTAACGGCGCGATTCCAGCGCGGCCGGTGGCCGCGCGGGACCGATTTACGTTAGATTATTGTGCAGGTGCGGCGGCCTGCCCAAAATTCAGGCAGCATCGACGATGCCGCGGGCGGCCGCCAGATCGTCCTCGTCCACCATCACCCTGACGGGGATCAGCAGGTAGCTGCCATCCGCGATGCTCGCCCCGCCATCGAAGGCGATGGCCTCTATCCCCTCCGCCGCCAGCCGCCCGACGATGATGTTGGCGAGGTTGCGATCGTAGCGGCCGAGTTCGACAAGGGACATGGATGCGCTCCGTTGACGCGCAATAGGCATGCGCATACATTTACCATATGAAACATGATGCCATAACACCGACCAAGCGGCGGCCGGTCAACGTCTCACTCGACACTGGCATAGTGGCCGCAGCACGCGAAGCGGGAGTCAATCTGTCGCGCGTGACGGAAGCGGCTCTGCGCGTCGCGGTCAAGGAAGCCCGTGAACACCGTTGGCGCGAAGAAAACCGTGAAGCAGTGGGACGCTTCAACGAGTGGTATGAAGAGCATGGCGATCCGCTGGCGCATCTGGCGTCGCTTTGATGGCCCAATTCGACGCGCTGCGCGTGACCGGCGATGTGATCGTACTGGACTGTCAGTCCAACTTCCTCGTCGATCTACCGACGCGATTCGTTGTTCCGCTCCGTAGAGCCGATCGTGTTGACCTTCCACGATTAACGCCGACCTTCCTCGTCGATGGTCAGCTACTCACCATGATTACGCCATTGGCTCGCAGTATTAGCAAGCGCGATATTCTGGCGACCGTTGCGCGCTTGGACGAGCACGAATATGAAATAAAGGCCGCGCTCGATCTGCTCGTGACCGGCTTTTAGCCCGCCGCCGTTCCGCCCACCGTCAGCCCGTCGACCAGCAGCGTCGGCTGCCCAACGCCAGCCGGCACGCTCTGCCCGCCCTTGCCGCAGACGCCGATGCCTTCGTCGAGCGCGAAGTCGTTGCCGATGCCGGTCACCTTGGTCAGCACGGACGGACCATCGCCGATCAGCGTCGCGCCCTTGATCGGCGCGGCGATCCGGCCGTCCTCGATCAGATAGGCTTCGGTGCAGCTGAAGACGAACTTGCCCGACACGATATCGACCTGCCCGCCGCCGAAGCTCTTGGCGAAGATGCCGCGCTTCACGCGGGCAAGCAGTTCGGCGGGATCGTCCTTGCCGCCCTTCATGAAGGTGTTGGTCATCCGCGGCATCGGCGCATGCGCGAAGCTTTCGCGGCGGCCGTTGCCCGTCGCCGCGACGCCCATCAGCCGCGCGTTCAGCCGGTCCTGCATATAGCCCTTGAGGATGCCGTCCTCGATCAGCACCGTTTCGCCGGTCGGCGTGCCTTCGTCGTCGATCGACAGCGAGCCGCGCCGGTCGGGGATCGATCCGTCGTCGACCACGGTCACCCCCGGCGCCGCGACGCGTTCGCCGATGCGGCCGGAGAAGGCGCTCGTCCCCTTGCGGTTGAAGTCGCCCTCCAGGCCATGGCCGATCGCCTCGTGCAGGATCACGCCCGGCCAGCCCGGCCCGAGCAGTACGGTCATCTCGCCGGCCGGCGCCGCGACGGATTCGAGGTTCACGAGCGCCTGGGCAAGCGCCTCGTCGATGCCGCGGTTCCAGACGCTCGCGTCGAACAGGCGGTCGTAGAGATAGCGTCCACCGATCCCGAACGACCCCGTCTCGCGCCGGCCGTTCTGCTCCACGACGATCTGGATGTTGAGCCGGACCAGCGGCCGCACGTCGGTGGCGACGAAGCCGTCCGGGCGGACGATCTCGACCACGCTCCACGTGCCCGACAGGCCGACCGACACCTGCGCGACGCGCGGGTCGCGCGCCCGCGCCGCCGCATCGATCGTCTGGCACAGATTGACCTTGTCGGCGAACGGCACCAGGTCGAGCGGATCGGCGTCGGTATAGAGGTGCCGGTTGTTGCCCTGGGGCGGCGGCGCCCTGGTGCCCGCGGACGGATCGATCAGCGCCATCGTCTCGCCGGCACGGCGGATCGCGGCTTCCGACAGTTCGTTGGCATGGGCGAAGGCGGTCATCTCGCCCGACACCGCGCGCAGGCCGAAGCCGGCGTTGGTGTCGTAGCTCGCAGTCTTCAATCGGCCGTCGTCGAAGCCGAACGCCTCCGCCTTGCGATATTGCAGGTAGAGTTCGCCGTCATCGGCGCGCCCGAGCGTTTCGGCAGTGAGGCGCAGCGCGGCGTCGGGCGACAGGGCGTCGCGGTAGAGGAACGCGCGGGGATCGGCAGCGGCGGGCGATAACAGGGTCATGCCGCCGATATAGGCGCTCTAGACGCTGGCGCCATCCGGGTGGTCGCGCAATTGCGACTGGTCGGCGCCGTCCGCCGGACCGCCGATCAGCACGAAGCGGCGATCGCAATAGCCGCAGTCGACATAGCCTTCCTCGTCGATCTGCAGGAAGACGCGAGGGTGGCCGAGCGCGGCGCCGCCGGGAATGTCGGTGGCGCCGTCACAGGCGACGCGGCGTTGCGATACGCGGACGGTTTCGGGCGGCGGGATCATGGCCTGCGGATAGCAAGGCCGCCTGCCCTCTTCAATCCTCCCCGGCACGGGGAGGTGGCAGCAGCAGGCTGACGGAGGGGCAGCCAGGCAGGACCTGGGCGCGGGGCCGCCCCTCCACCAGCTTCGCTGGTCCCCCTCCCCGTGCCGGGGAGGATTTCCTTGCACCGCGCGGAGAGCGGCGTATGCCGCCCGCATGACCGAGGCCGCGATCCGCATCCAGAACCTCTGCAAGACCTATCAGGGCGGCAAGCGCGCGCTCGACGGGATCACCTTCGACGTGCCGCGGGGGCAGATCTTCGGCCTGCTCGGGCCGAACGGCGCAGGCAAGTCGACGCTCATCAACATCCTGGCAGGCCTGGTCAACAAGACCGACGGTCAGGCGGCGATCTGGGGTTTCGACATCGACGCGCACCCGCGCAACGCCAAGGCATCGATCGGCATCGTCAACCAGGAGATCCTGTTCGACCCCTTCTTCACGCCGATCGAGACGCTGGAGATCCAGGCCGGCCTCTACGGCGTGCCCAAGGGCGAACGCCGCAGCCTCGACCTGCTGCGCGCCGTGCATCTGGAGGACAAGGCGAACGCCTATGCCCGCACGCTGTCGGGCGGCATGAAGCGGCGGCTGATGGTGGCCAAGGCGATGGTCCATTCACCCCCCGTGCTGGTGCTGGACGAACCGACCGCGGGCGTCGACATCGAATTGCGCCAGCAGCTGTGGGCCTATGTCCGCCAGCTCAACGCCGCAGGCGTCACGGTGGTGCTGACCACGCACTATCTCGAAGAGGCCGAGGAACTGTGCGATCGCATCGCGATCATCAACCACGGCCGGCTGATCGCCAACGAGCCGACGCGCGAGCTGGTCGGCAAGGCGCAGGAAAAGGTGGTGGCGGTGACGGTCGACCGCGACGTGGCGACGCTGCCGCAGAACGCGTGCTTCGGCAGGATCGTGCTCAAGGGCACGCGCACGCTGGAGATCACCTACGCCAAGGACCGGGTCAACGCCGGCGAAGTGTTGGCCGCGGTGCAGCACGGCGGGTTCGGCATCGTCGACGTTTCCACCAAGGAGCCGGATCTGGAGGACGTGTTCCTCAGCCTGACGCGATCTTCTGCTCCCCTCCCGCTTGCGGGAGGGGCTGGGGGTGGGCCTGCGTAGATGCCGGAATGGCAGCCGCGGAATACCGCACGGGCAAGGGAGTTGCGCCACGAGGCGACCCCGGCGGAACGGCGTTTGTGGCAGTATCTCAGCGGCAACCGGTTGGGCGGTCACAAGTTCAGCCGGCAGATGCCGCTGGTCCCCTATTTCTGCGACTTCCTCTGTCGGCGCGCCAAGATGGTGATCGAGTTGGACGGCGATACGCATGCCGTTTCACCGGAAGCTGACGCGCGACGGGATCGCTTCATGCAACAGCAGGGGTATCGCGTGCTGCGGTTCGGTAACGCCGACGTGATGGGGAATGTCGAGGGGGTGGTGACCGCTATCGGCGAGGCGCTTGCGGACACGCCCACCCCCAGCCCCTCCCGCGAGCGGGAGGGGAGTTTATGACCGCCGACGTCCTCATCGTCGGGTCCGGTGCTGCGGGGCTCACCGCGGCGCTCAACCTTGCCGAGCGGTTTCGCGTCACCGTGCTGGCCAAGGGTGCGCTGAACGAAGGGTCGACCGCCTGGGCGCAGGGCGGGATCGCCGCGGTGCTGGAACCGGGCGACACGTTCGAGCACCATGTCGAGGACACGATGGTCGCGGGCGCGGGCCTCAACGATCGCGACGTGGTGGAATATGTCGTCGAATGCGCGCCCGCCGCGATCGAGCGGCTGACCGCACTCGGCGTGCCTTTCGCGACCGAGGGCAACGCCCTGCATCTCACCCGCGAAGGCGGCCATTCGCACCGGCGCATCGTCCATGTCGCCGATGCCACCGGCTGGGCGGTGCAGGAAGCGCTGCAGCGCGCCGCGGAGGCGCATCCCAACATCACGCTGATCCCCGACCAGGTGGCGATCGACCTTGCCACCAGCCGGCACGAGCAGCGCTATTCGGGCGCGGGCAACGTCTGGGGCGTCTACGCGGTCGACCGGGGCACGGGACGCGTCAACCTCTACACCGCCAAGGCGACGATCCTCGCCACCGGCGGTGCGGGCCGCACCTACCTGTTCTCCACCGCGCCGCGCGGTGCGACCGGGGACGGGATCGCGATGGCATGGCGTGCCGGCGCCCGCGTCTCCAACATGGAGATGATGCAGTTCCACCCGACCTGCCTCTACCATCTGGACGTCAAGAACTTCCTCATCACCGAGGCGGTGCGCGGCGAGGGCGGGCGGCTGATCAACCCGACGACCGGCAAGCGCTTCATGAGCTATTACGACGCGGAGCGAATGGAGCTTGCGCCGCGCGACGTAGTGGCGCGCGCGATCGATGCCGAGATCAAGCGCTACGGCCTCGACGGCGTCCACCTCGACATCAGCCACCAGCCCGCCGACTTCATCCGCGGCCATTTCCCCAACATCTACGAAAAGCTGATCGGCCTCGGCATCGACATGACGCGCCAGCCGATCCCGGTGGTGCCGGCGCAGCATTATACCTGCGGCGGCATCGTCATCGACCGCGACGGGCGCACCGACCTGCCCGGCCTCTATGCCGCGGGCGAGTGCACCGAGAGTGGGCTGCACGGCGCCAACCGCCTCGCCTCCAATTCGCTGCTCGAATGCTTCGTCTTCGGCAAGGCATGCGCCGACCATATCGCCGCGCATTGGGACGCGCTGCCGCCGGTGTCGGTGATCCGGCCGTGGGACGAGAGCCGCGTCACGGATTCGGACGAAGAGGTGGTCATCAAGCAGAACTGGACCGAGATCCGCCGCTTCATGTGGAATTACGTCGGCATCGTCCGCACCACCAAGCGGCTGGAGCGTGCGCAACACCGCATCCAGATGCTGACTGAAGAAGTCGCCGATTATTACGGCCATTTCCGCGTCACGCCGGACCTGATCGAACTGCGCAACCTGCTCCAGACGGCGGAGTTGATCGTGCGATCGGCGCTGCACCGGCACGAGAGCCGCGGGCTGCATTATACGCTCGATTATCCCGGCATGCTGGCGGAGGCGGTGGATACGGTGCTGGTGCCGTAGACGGCGCATTCACCCTCACCCTTCCGCGGCTGCGCCGCTCCCTTCCTCTCCCATTGGGAGAGGGAGGGAGGCGCGAAGCGCCGGAAGGGTGAGGGTGAGGGCGGCGCCTTATCCCGTCACCTCCTTGAACAGCTGCCGCGCGGTGTCGGCGAGGACGCGGCCGGCACCGCGATCACCCTTGGCCATCGAGGTCATGAACGCCTTCGCCTCGGCAAGCGTTAGGTGCGGCGGCAGCGGCGCAACCTCCGGGTCGGTCTTCACCTCCAGGATCACCGGCCGGTCCGCGGCGAGTGCCGCCTCCCACGCCGCGCCGAGGTCCTCCGGCCGGTCGACGAAGATGCCCTTCAGCCCGATCAACTCGGCGAAACGGGCGTAGGGGACGTCGGGCAGGTCCTGCGTGGTGGGAAAGCGCGGATTGCCCTCCATCACGCGCTGTTCCCAGGTCACTTCGTTCAGGTCCTCGTTGTTGAAGACACAGACGACGAAGCGCGGGTCGGCCCAGCGCTGCCAATATTTCTGCACCGTGATCATCTCGGCGAGGTTGTTCATCTGCATCGCCCCGTCGCCGACCAGCGCCACCACCGGCCGTTCCGGAAAGGCGAACTTGGCGCCGATCGCGTAGGGCACGGCCGCGCCCATCGAGGCAAGGCCGCCCGACAACGACGAGCGCTGCCCCTTCTTCACCCGGAAATCACGCGCATACCAATTGGCGCAGGAGCCGCTGTCGGAGGTGACGATCGCGTCGGCGGGCAGGCGCGGCGACATCTCCCACACCACGCGCTGCGGATTGACCGGCTTCGCCTCGGCATGCGCGCGGCCCTCCAGCGTCCGCCACCAGTCGGCGACGCCCGCCTCGATCCCTTCGCGCCAGCTGCGGTCGGCCTTGGCATGGATCAGCGGGATCAGCGCCTCCAGCGTCTCCTTGGCGCCGCCGTGCAGGTTGACCTCGGTCGGGTAGCGCAGGCCGAGCATGCCGGCATCGACGTCGATCTGCACCGCGCGCACCTTGCCGTCCGCGGGCAGGAACTCCGCCCAGGGGAAGCCGGTGCCGATCATCAGCAGCGTGTCGGCGCCCTGCATCAGGTCCCACGACGGCTTGGTGCCGAGCAGGCCGATCGCACCGGTGACGAACGGCAGGTCGTCGGGCAGCACGTCCTTGCCGAGCAGCGCCTTGGCGATGCCGGCGCCGAGCAGATCGGCGATCCGCACCACCGCATCTGCGCCCTCGCGCGCGCCGGCGCCGATCAGGATGGCGACCTTGCTCCCTGCGTTCAGCACCTCGGCGGCGCGGGCGAGGTCGGCCAGCTGCGGTACCATCCGCGGCCGGCTGTAGCCGACGCCCGACCGGGTGAAGCCGTGCGCGACCTTGGGCTCCTCATAGGCCTCGTCCTGCACGTCCTTGGGCAGCACGATCACGCCGACCCCGTTGCTGGCGACGGCGATGCGGATCGAGCGGTCGGTGACGTGGCGCATCTGCGCGGGTGCGCTCACCTCCTGCACGTAATCGGCGACGTCGGCGAACAGGCGGTCGAGGTTCAGTTCCTGCTGGTAGCTGGCGCCGCGCACCGTCGTTTCCGCCTGTCCGGCGATGGCGAAGACCGGCGCATGATCGAGCTTGGCATCGTAGAGGCCGGTCAAGAGGTGCGTCGCGCCGGGGCCGCCGGTGGACAGGCAGACGCCGATCTCGCCGGTGAACTTGGCATGCGCGGTCGCCATGAACGCCGCCATCTCCTCGTGGCGGACCTGGATGAACTCGATGCCCTCTCCTGCTTTCTCGGCGCGTTGCAGTGCGCCGAGCACGCCGTTGATGCCGTCGCCCGAATAGCCGTAGATGCGGGTGACGCCCCACGCCTTCAGCCGCTCCACGAACGCGTCGCTGGTCATCTCCGCCATAGTGTCTGTCCCGTCTCGATCGAAGGCGGCGTCAACGGATGGCGGCGCGCGATGTTGCGTCGCGCAACTCGCCGCGCCGCAGCCGCGCTTCGTCGCAGCGGGTGGCGGTGCCGGTTTCCGCAAACCATTCCGCAGCTAAGGATTGCAGGCGTTGCGAAGCGGGGCCTCAGCCACAGTATGACAGCGTACGGCCGGGTGGCCACCACGATCCTGATTGTCGGAACCTGCGCCTGGACGGCGGCGTGCAGCTCGCCGTCACGACCGAGCGGCAGCGGGCCTGCGCCGGCGGTGTCGCCGCCGGTCGAGGTGTCGATCCCCATCCCCGCCGCGGCACCGCCGGCCCATCGCGTCGCGCCCGCGCAACTGACCGCGTCGATCGACGCGCTCGCCCGCAATTTCGACGGCAAGTTCGGCATCGCCATCCGCGCGGTCGACGAAGGCTGGACCGTCACCTCGCCCGGCGCCCGCACCCGGATGCCGCAGCAGTCGGTCAGCAAATTGTGGGTCGCGATGACGCTGATGGACCTGCGCGACCAGGGCAAGGCGCGGCTGGACGATCCGGTCGTCGTCCGGCCGGAGGACCTGACGCTGTTCCACCAGCCGATCGCGATGCTGGTGAAGGGCGACGGCTATCACACCACCGTCGGCGAACTGCTCACCCGCGCGCTCACGCATAGCGACAACACCGCCAACGACCGGCTGCTGACCTATGTCGGCGGCCCCGCCGCGGTGCGTGCGATGATCGAGCGCAAGCAGCTGGGCGATATCCGCTTCGGTCCCGGCGAGCGGCTGCTCCAGTCGAAGACCGCCGGCCTCACCTGGAACCAGGCGATGGCGCAGGGCGGCGGCTTCGAGGCGGCGCGCTCGCGGCTCGATCCGGCGGTGCGGACCGCGGCGCTCGACGCCTATGTCAACGATCCGCCCGATGGCGCCGCACCGCTCGCCATCGCCGATGCGCTGGCCCGCCTCGCCCGTGGCGAATTGTTCACCGAAACCTCGACGCGCATCCTGCTGGATACGATGGGCGCTTCGGTCACCGGCCGCGCCCGCCTGCGCGCCGCGCTGCCGGCGGGTTGGAAGATCGCGCACAAGACCGGCACCGGCCAGGACCTCGGCACCCGCAATGCCGGGTTCAACGACGTCGGCCTGCTCACCGCACCCGATGGCCGCCGCTATGCGATCGCGGTGATGATCGGCGACAGCCGCCGCCCGATCCGCGAGCGCCAGCAGCTGATCCAGGCGGTGGCCGCCGCGGTGGCGGATTACGCCGGGGGATCGCGCGCGTAACGTCTTTTCGTCCGCGTCCCACGCCAAGGCAGGGCCATCGCATATGGCTAGATCGGCTGCCGGCTTCGGGGGAAGGAGCATCCCATCCAGTGTCCTTGTCACCCCGGACGTGTTCCGGGGTCCACCGCGCTGCCTAATCAATAGCGTATCGGTGTGCGGCACGGTGGATGCCGGACCAAGTCCGGCATGACAGAGGATTGAAGAACACCACCACGTACCAGACAGCCGGTATCCGATAACCCTGCTCGCAAAGGGAGGAAGCGCTGCGAAGTGGTGACGGAGGGGGCGTCCAGCGGCGTGGTTGCGGAGACGCCCCGTCCACCCTTCGCCTGCGGGGGCGCCGAGGGACGTTTTAGTTGTGGCGCCAAAGCCACACCTCTCCACAGCTTGGCCGCATGCCAAGGATCGGTTGGTGCCATTCCGCCGATCCGCTAAACGGCATCCACGATGCCCCATCTCTATCTCGTCGACGGCTCGGGCTATATCTTCCGCGCCTATCACCGGCTGCCGCCGCTCACCAACAGACATGGCGAGCCGGTGGGGGCGGTCTATGGCTATACCGCCATGCTGTGGAAGCTCGCCGACGAGCTGCACAAGGCGGAAGGCCCCACCCACATGGCGGTCATCCTCGACAAATCCTCGTCGACCTTCCGCAACCAGATGTACGACCAGTACAAGGCGCATCGGCCGCCGCCGCCGGAGGATCTGGTTCCGCAATTCCCGATGATCCGCGACGCCACCCGCGCCTTCTCGCTGCCGTGCATCGAGGAGGAAGGCTGGGAGGCGGACGACCTGATCGCGAGCTATGCCAAGGCGGCGCTGGCGCAGGGGTGGCAGGTGACGATCGTCAGTTCCGACAAGGACCTGATGCAGCTGATCGAGCCGGGCCTCGACCTCTACGACACGATGAACAACCGCCGGTTGGGTGCGGAGGCGGTAGTCGAGAAGTTCGGCGTCGGCCCGCAGCAATTGGGCGACGTGCTGGCGCTGATGGGCGATGCAGTCGACAACGTGCCGGGCGTGCCGGGCGTCGGCCCCAAGACCGCGGCCAAGCTGATCCAGGAACATGGCGACGTCGAGGCGGTGCTCGCCGCGGCGCCGGCGATGAAGAAGGGCAAGCTGCGCGACAATCTGATCGAGCATGCCGAGGCGGCACGCCTGTCGCGCAAGCTGGTGGCGCTCGCCTGCGACGTGCCGCTGGAGCATCCGCTGGAGGAGCTGGCCTTGCAGGGCATCCCCGATGCGCCCTTGCGCGCCTTCCTGGAGCATCACGGCTTCAAGACCTTGCTCGCCCGGCTGGGGCAGGTCGCCGACGCGCCCGTCGCGGAACCCGCCGACGTGCCGTTCGAGCCCGACCCGCCATGCGAGCACGACGCCTATGAGACGGTGGTCGATGCCGAGGCGCTCGACCGCTGGGTGACGGCGGCGCAGCATCAGGGCTGGGTGGCGATCGACACCGAGACGACCGGCACCGACGCGACGCGCGCCGATCTGGTCGGCGTCAGCCTGGCACTGGGTGCCAACCGCGCCTGCTACATTCCGCTCGGCCATGGCGGCAGCGACCTGCTGGCCGAGGTGCCGGTACAGATCGATCGCGGCGAGGCGCTCGCGCGATTGAAGACGCTGTGCGAGGATGCATCGGTCCTCAAGATCGGCCACAACCTCAAGTTCGACATGATCGTGCTGGGCTTGTGCGGGATCAGCGTGGCGCCGCACGACGACACGATCGTGATGAGCTTCGACCTCGACGCCGGGCTGCACGGCCATGGCATGGACGAGCTCGCCGCCACGCACCTGTCGCACAGCTGCATCGCCTTCAAGGACGTGGTCGGCACCGGCAAGTCGCAGCGCGGCTTCCACGAGGTCGACCTCAAATCCGCGACGCGCTACGCCGCCGAGGACGCCGACGTCACCTATCGCCTGTGGAAGCGGTTCAAGGCGCGCCTGCCGGCCGAAGAGGCGACGCGCGTCTACGAGATGGTTGACCGGCCGCTGGTGCCGGTGATCGCCCGCATGGAGACGCGCGGGATCAAGGTCGACCGCGAGCGCCTGTCGGCGCTGTCGGCGGAGTTCAGCGGCCAGATCGGCGAGCTGGAGACGGTGATCCACGGCCTCGCCGGCGCGCCCTTCACCATCGGCAGCCCCAAGCAACTGGGTGACGTGCTGTTCGAGCGGATGGGCATCAAGGGCGGCCGCAAGGGCAAGTCCGGCGTCTATTCGACCGACGTCAACGAGCTGGAGCGGATCGCAGCCGATAAGGATTCGCCCGGTGCGGATATCGCCGCGCGCGTGCTTGAGTGGCGGCAGCTGACCAAGCTCAAGAACACCTATACCGATGCGTTGCAGAACGAGATCAACCCCCGGACAGGCCGCGTCCACACCAGCTATTCGCTGACCGGCGCACAGACCGGGCGCCTCTCCTCGACCGAGCCCAACCTGCAGAACATCCCGATCCGCACCGAGGTCGGACGGCAGATCCGCGACGCCTTCGTCGCGGACGCCGGCAACGTCATCCTCGCCGCCGACTATTCGCAGATCGAGCTGCGGCTCGCCGCGCACATGGCCGACGTGCCGCAGCTGCGCGAGGCGTTCGCCAATGGCGACGACATCCACAGCCTGACGGCGCAGGAGCTGTTCGGCGAGGTCAACCGCGACACGCGGGCGAGCGCCAAGACGATCAACTTCGCGATCCTCTACGGCATCAGCCGCTGGGGCCTGGCCGGGCGGCTCGATATCTCGGCGGACGAGGCGCAGGCGATGATCGATCGCTACTTCGACCGCTTCCCCGGCATCAAGACCTATATCGCCGAGACGACGCAGAGCGTCCGCCAGCGCGGCTTCACGACGACACTGTTCGGCCGCAAGACGCACTTCCCGCGCATATCGAGCAAGGTGCAACACGAGCGCCAGGGTGCCGAGCGCGCCGCGATCAATGCGCCGATCCAGGGAACCAGCGCCGACATCATCAAGCGTGCGATGGTGCGGATGGAGCCGGCGCTGCTCGCCGCGGGGCTTCCGCACGTGCAGATGCTGCTCCAGGTGCACGACGAACTGGTGTTCGAATTGCCCGAAGGCGATGTCGCCGCGGCCAAGCCGGTGATCGAACGGGTGATGGCCGAGGCGGCGGCGCCGGCGGTGACGCTGTCGGTGCCATTGGGGATCGAGATCGGTGTGGGCGCGAGCTGGGGGGCGGCGCATTGATCCTGGCCGTCTCGCGCCCACCCTCACCCTTCCGCGGCTACGCCGCTCCCTCCCTCTCCCAGCAGGAGAGGGAGAAGACGCCGAAGGCGGCGCAGGGTGAGGGCAGCATGCCCGTCTTGCCGTGACCGAAACCAAGGATATCGACGCCCTCGCCAAGGGCGGCCGCACCAACATCGCCGGATTCGTGCTGCGCCTGGCCGCGCGCATCCCGTTCCTGTTCATCGCCGGGCGGCTCTACGGGCCGGACCTCGTCGGCCGGTTCGCGCTGGCGGTGGTGGTGGTCGAACTCGCCGCGCTGGTCGCGACGCTGGGCCTCAAGCGCGGGCTGGCGCAGGCGCTGTCGGGATCGGACCAGCCTCACGCCTGCGTCGTGTGGGACGCGCTGGCGGTCGCCTTCGTCATGTCGATCGCGGCGAGCGCCATCCTCATTGCCTTCCCGCAAGTGATGTATGCCAACACGCAGGTGACCGGGCTCGACCGGTTCCTGCCCTGCATCATCCTGGCGATCGCCTGGTCGGACGTCAGCCTCGCCGCGCTCGCCTATCGCCATGACGTCAAGGCGGCGGTGACCGCGCGTGCGGTGGTGGAGCCGTGGACGATCTCGATCGCCGCCTGGATATTCTCCTTCTTCACGATCAAGGACGGCCTCGTCCTCTCCTATGTCGCGTCGATGACCGCGGCGCTGATCGCGAGCTTCGTGCCCTTCCTGCGCAGCTATGGCATGCCGCACGGCTGGTCGCCGCAGATCGGGCCGCTGTTCGCGCTCGCGCGCGCCAATGCGCCGCTCGCCGGCGCCGATGCGCTGGAATGGGGCAGCCGCAACGTCGACCGGTTCATCCTGGGCGTGATGTTCGAGCCCAAGATCGTCGGCATCTACTACATGGCGCAGCAGGTCGCCTCGCTGCCGCAGAAGCTGAAGACGAGCTTCGACCCGATCCTGGGGCCGGTCATCACCCGCAGCCTCGCCGTGAACGACCGCGCCGCCATCGCCAACCAGGTGCGGCAGGTCGCCTTCTGGATCATGGCGGCGCAGACCGGCCTTGCGCTGATGGGATCGATCCCGGCGGAAGCGGTGATGGGCGTCGTCGGGCCGCAGTTCGTGGCGGGCAGCGCCGCGCTCGGCTTCCTGCTGTTCGCCGAGGTGCTCGCCTCGACCGGGGCGGTGTGCGAATCGGCGCTGGTCTATACGGCGCGGCACCGCAACCTGGTGATTTCGGTCGTGATGCTCGCGGTGCAGATCGTGCTGAGCTTCGTCCTGATCCTGGCGATGCGCGGGGCGGGCTGGCCGACGACATGGCAGGCGGCGGGGCCGGCGGTGGCGCTGATGGTCAGCGTCGGGTTGACCTCGGTGGTGAAGGCGCGACTGCTGGGGCACATCCTGTCGGCACCGGTATCGCCGTGGCGCTGGCCGCTCCTGTGGGCGGCGGTGGCGGCGATCGTGGTCGGCGGCGCCTTCACCCTGCTGCCGCACCATTTCGAATGGCTGGAGCTGGTCGGCGGCGAGCCGGCGATCGCCGCCACCTACCTCTTCGTGCTGTGGCGCTGGGCGTTCGGCCCCGCCGACCGTGCGCTGTTCGGCAAGATGCCGTCCGCGGAGGAAGCGACGCTGCCCAACGTCGGATCGCCGGTGCGGTAGAGGATGGCATAGCATCGTCCCGTTCGTGCTGCGCGTGTCGAAGCACCTGTGAGACTCAGGTCCGTCGACACGCTCAGGGCGAACGATGAGGTTCGATCAGCCCAACGGCAGACCGGCTGCGAAAGGTCACAAAAGTCTCACCGAAGACGGTGTTTCGCGGGCGCAGTGCATGGCGGCGGCGATGAGAAGGAGCGCTGGACCGAATCGGCCCTCGCCCTTCGTTTCATAGCTTTTCCAAATAGGACAGAGGACGCGGTGCGCCCTCTGCATCAATGCCGGAAGTGGCGCATGCCGGTGAAGATCATCGCCAGGCCCGCTTCGTCCGCTGCGGCGATCACCTCGTCGTCGCGGATCGAGCCGCCCGGCTGGATCACCGCCGTCGCGCCCGCTTCCACCGCGGTGAGCAGGCCGTCGGCGAAGGGGAAGAAGGCGTCCGATGCCACCGCCGAGCCGATCGTGCGCGGCTGCGCCCAGCCTGCCTTGTCGGCCGCGTCCTTCGCCTTCCAGGCGGCGATGCGTGCCGACTCCAGGCGGTTCATCTGGCCCGCGCCGACGCCGGCGGTGGCGCCGTCCCTGGCATAGACGATCGCGTTCGACTTGACGTGCTTCGCCACCGTCCAGGCGAAGCGGCAGTCGGCGAGTTCCTGCGCGGTCGGCGCGCGACGGGTCACGACCTTGAGGTCCCCCGGCACGCCCGCGTCGCGATCCTGCACCAGCCAGCCGCCGGCGATCGTCTTGGCAAAGCGGCCGGCGCGGTGCGGGTCGGGCAGTTCGCCGGTCAGCAGCAGGCGCAGGTTCTTCTTCGCGGCGAACAGCGCCAGCGCCTCCTCGTCGGCGTCCGGCGCGACCACCACTTCGGTGAAGATGCCGGTGATCGCCCTGGCCGTCGCGCCATCCAGCGGCCGGTTGACCGCGATGATGCCGCCGAACGCCGACACCGTGTCGCAGGCGAAGGCCTGGGCATAGGCGTCCGCCAGCGTCGCCGCGGTAGCGACGCCGCACGGATTGGCGTGCTTGACGATGACGCAGGTCGGATCGGCGTCGCGGAATTCGGCGGCCAGTTCCAGCGCGGCGTCCGCGTCGTTGAGATTGTTGTACGACAGCTCCTTGCCCTGCACCTGCCGCGCCTGGCCGATGCCGGCGACACCGTCGTTCGCGGTGTAGGCGGTGTAGAAGGCGGCGGACTGATGCGGGTTCTCGCCGTAGCGCAGCGATGCCGCGCGCCGCATCGTCACCGGCAGCACCGGCGGGAACGCCTCGCCCTGATCGACCGTGCCGAACCAGCGCGCGATCGCGCCGTCGTAGGCGGCGGTGGCGGCAAAGGCCTTGGCGGCGAACAGGCGCCGCTGCTCCAGCGTCGTCTCGCCGCTCGCCAGCGCAGGATAATCGGCGGGGTCGGTCACGATCGCGACATAGGCGTGGTTCTTGGCGGCGGAGCGCACCATCGACGGGCCACCGATGTCGATATTTTCGATCACCGTGTCGCGATCGGCGCCACGCGCCACGGTCGCCTCGAACGGATACAGGTTCACCACCACCAGATCGATTCCGCCGATGCCGTGCTGCGCCATCGCGGCGGCATGATCGGCATCGTCGCGCACCGCCAGCAGGCCGCCATGGACCATCGGGTGCAGCGTCTTGACGCGGCCGTCCATCATCTCGGGAAAGCCGGTGAGGTCCGACACGTCGCGCACAGTGAGGCCGGCATCGCGCAGCGCCTTGGCCGTGCCGCCGGTGGAGACGAGTTCGACGCCCTTGTCGGCAAGTCCGCGGGCAAGATCGACCACCCCGGTCTTGTCGGAGACGGACAGCAGGGCGCGGCGAATGGGTAGGGTCGACATGGCGGGTCCTCTAGCGGCGGATCGCCCGGTCGAACAGGGCGGATGTAGCTAATCCTCCCCGGCCCGGGGAGGGGTGGTGGAGGGGAGGCCGCACGTGCCTTGCCTGCGGAAGCCCCCTCCGTCAGCGCTATCGCACTGCCACCTCCCCGTGCCGGGGAGGAACGGTCAGACCGCGCGCTTCAATGCCCAGCTGACGTTGGCGCCGCCCGCCGGGGCTTCGCCGCTGACGACGAGCTGCTGCGTCGCGACCGGGCGCCCCTCGCCATCGATCCACAGCGAATCCTCGATGGTCAGCGCGCCGCCGCGGCAGCGGAACTGCCACAAGGCGCCGCCGGGCAGGCGCAGCAACGCGGCGAGGCCATCGGCGGTCGGCGAAGCCTGCACGCCCTGCCCCAGGTGGAAACGCACCGCGAACGGCACCACGCCGAGCTTGCGCCGGCGCCCTTGCGGCAGCAGCGCATCCTCGCCGCGCAATTCCTTGCCGTCGCCGGTCAGCATCAGCTGGCGGCGGTGAACGAAGCCCCAGCGGCGGACATAGCCGTCGTGGCTCGCCTCGATCCGGCTGGCGACGTCCGACTCCTGGCGCGACAACTCGACCTCGCCGACGCCGCGGCCCAGCGTGCCGTCGGCGTGGATGGCGGTGGAGTTGGAATCGCCGACGGTCAGCGTCGAATGCGCCGCAGTGGTGCGCAGCCCCTCGGCGATGGCATCGGGCAGCTGGCGCAGGCTTTCGCGCGCGCCGCCGCAATTGACCACCAGCCGGGCATCGCCATCGGAAAACTCGAACGCCAGCGTCGAGGCACAGCCCCCCTCGACCAGCCGCGCGATCGGTGGCGGCGCGGCATCGACGATCAGCACCGTGCCGCCGGCGGCGAGCCGCTGATACCCCCAGTCGCGCGCCTGGCGCAGCGGCCGGGTGCGGATGCCGCTCGCCTCGATCACCGCGGCGAGCGCGTCGGGCGTGGCGGGGCCACTGCCCTGCCAGCTCGACAGCTGGCGGTCGCCGTGCATCATGCCGAGCAGCGCCGGCACCGCCTTGGCCAGCGCGTTCTGCGCCACCTGCGGCAGGTCCTCGCGCCGCGCGGCATAGGTTTCGCGCAGCATCGCGAGCAGCATGATCGTGTCGGCGAGCATCGCCGGGCTGCGCGACACCGAGCCGCCATCGTCGCTGAGCCCGCCGGCGATCGCGCGGGCGAGGCCCGCTTCGCCGAAGCTCCTGCGCGGGTCGCCGCCCGGGATCAGCAGCCCGGCGGCGACCACGCCCGACCAGGCGGCGATGCGCTGCGCACCCGGCGGCGCCTTGTCCGCGCCGCGATCGAGGTGCCGCGCGCCGCGCGCCAGCGTGTTGAGCACGCTCGACCGATAGACGAGGTCGGTCGACGACAGGATCAGCGGCGCATGCGCCGTCCAGAACAGCAGCCGCCGGCCCCACAGGTCGGCCCGCCAGGCGAGCGCATCGACCCGTTCGGCGTAATCGTCGAGCCAGCGCGCCATCAGCGCCTCGGCGATCGGCGCGCCCTGCGCCCGCGTCGCCACCGTCGACAGGTCGCGCAGCCAGGCGAAGCTGTGGACATATTCGGCGAACGGCCGCCCCCAGTCGCCGCGCTTGAAGGCGAGCGTGTCGATCGGATGCGTTTCGCCGCGGAAGCTCAATTCACCACGCAGAATCGCCTGCCCGCGCCGCACGTCGCCGATGACCGGGTCGTCCGGCACCGCGATCAGCTTCAGCGGATAGCGCCCCTTCAGGCGCATGGCGTGGATCGGCGTGCGCCAGGTGAGCTTGTGGAAGCGTTCGGACAGGCGCTCGGCGAGGCTGAGCCCCTTGTCGCCGCCGACGCGCATCAGGCGCTTTCCCTCTTCGATGCCGTCCGGTTCGCCCTGCGGCGCGATCGCACTCATCCCCGCAGGGCCGCGATGTTGGCGGCATAGGCGTCGGGTCCGCCCTTGAACGCCGCCGTGCCGGCGACCAGGGCGTCGGCCCCGGCGGCGATGCAGCGGGCGGCATGTTCGGCGTCCACCCCGCCGTCGACCTCCAGGTCGATGCTGCGGCCGGTGGCATCGATCATCTTGCGGATCGCCGCGATCTTCTTGAGCTGGCTGTCGATGAAGCGCTGGCCGCCGAAGCCGGGATTGACGCTCATCACCAGCACCAGGTCGACCATGTCGATCAGGTAATCGAGCATCTTGGCCGGCGTGGCGGGATTGAGCACGACGCCGGCGCGCTTGCCCAGCCCCTTGATGTGCTGGACCGTGCGGTGGATGTGCGGCCCCGCCTCGGGATGGACGGTGATGCAGTCGGCCCCGGCCTCGGCGAAGGCATCGAGGTAGAGGTCGACCGGCGAGATCATCAGGTGGACGTCGAACGGCTTGGCGGTGTGCGGCCGCAGCGCCTTCACCACCGCCGGGCCGATGGTGATATTGGGCACGAAATGCCCGTCCATCACGTCGATATGGATCCAGTCCGCCCCCGCCGCATCGATGGCACGCACCTCTTCGCCCAGTTTGGCGAAGTCGGCGGATAATATGGAGGGGGCGATACGGACCGGCTGCATGACCCCGACTCTGTAGCCTGCTGTCCCTCTATTACAACTGTGCCGGCACGACGCGGCGCAGTTAAGCCGTGCGCCGCAGCCGCGCCACGAAGAAGCCGTCGCAGCCGCCCGCATCGGCCAGCATGCCGGGAGCGGTGCGAACATAGCCATCGGCATGGACCGGCACGCCGGGCGGCAACAGCGCAGGTTCGGGCGGGTCGATCGCGTAATCGGGCCGGTCGGCGAGGAAGCGCGACAGCTGCGCCTCGCCCTCCTGCGGTTCCAGGCTGCAGGTCGCGAAGACCAGGCGGCCGCCCGGTGCCACCCAATCCGCCGCACGGGCGAGGATGCGCGCCTGCAATTCCGCCATCTCCGCGATGATGGCGGGATGGACGCGGTGCAGCACGTCGGGATGGCGGCGGAAGATGCCGGTGGCGCTGCACGGCGCGTCGATCAGCAGCGCATCGGCCGGCGCGGGCGGTGCCCATGCCAGCACGTCGGCGGCGATCACCTCCGCCTTCAGCCGGGTGCGGAACAGGTTCTCGCGCAGGCGCTTGATCCGCGCGTTGGACACGTCGACCGCGGCCACCGCATAGCCGGCGGCGGCGAGTTGCAGCGTCTTGCCGCCGGGCGCGGCGCACAGGTCGATCGCCGTGCCCCCGCCGCCCGCCGCCAGCAGCCGCGCCGGGATGGAGGCGGCAATATCCTGCACCCACCAGCGCCCGTCGGCGAAGCCGGGCAGTTCGGTGACCGGCGCGGCATCGACCAGCCGGACATGGCCCGGCATCAGGCTGACGCCGCCGAGTTCGCCGGCCCAGCGCTCCGTTTCCGCAGGATCGGCGAGCGTCAGGTCGAGCGGTGGCGGCGCGGCGATGGCCTGCGCGGCGCCCTCCACCATCTCCGCGCCCCAGGCCGCTTCCCAGCGCGTCTCCACCGCCGGCGGCAGGGCCGGCACCTCCGGCAGCAGCACGCCCGAGCGGACGATCGCGCCGAACACGCCATGGACCAGCTTGCGCGGCCCGCCGTCCACCAGCGGCAGCACCGTGGCGATCGCGGCATGATGCGGCGTGCCGAGCACCAGCGCCTGCACCAGCGCGATGCGCAGCGCCATGCGCGCCTTGGCATCGCCCGGCAGCGGCCGCTCGGTGACCGAATCGATCAATGCGTCGAGATCCGGCAGCCGGCGCAGCACCTCTGCGGCGATGGCGTGCGCCAGGCCGCGGTCCGGCCCGTAGACATGGCGGGTGGCGGCGACCAGCGCCTGTTCGAGCGGCTCGCCCCGGCGCAGCACCGCATCGAGCAGGCGCAGCGCCGCCCGGCGTGACGGGGTGCCGAGCGGCTCGGCAGGAGCCTTGGCAGGCTTGGAGGAGGCAGGGGGCAAAACTTGTGAAACCTCGTGCGGCAAACGATATGTGAACCGCCTTAGACCGGAGAGCCGCCATGGGCCAACGCCCCGCGCATGTGAAGCCGCCCGCCTACCTCAGCAAGACCGTGCCGGTGCCCCAGCCGGAGCCGCAAACCGCGCAACCGCTGCGGGGGGACGACCCGCTCGGCCTCGACCCCACGCGCTACGGCGACTGGGAGCTGAAGGGCATCGCGGTCGATTTCTGACCGGATCGGAACCAGCGGCGCCGACGCGCGTCCACCGATCCATGATAATCCGACCGCGCGTGCGCAGGCGCACTCTCCTGCTGAGCCTCGCGGTCGCGGTGCCGCTGATCCTGGTGCTGATCGTCGGCGCCTTCCCCTTCGGCGTGTTGAAGGGACTGGTCGCCGATCGGCTGACGCAGCGGTTCGGGCGGCCGGTGACGATCGCGACGATGGAGCGGGTCGACGGCTTCGGCTTCACGCCGACGATCGCGGTGCGCGGCGTGCGCATCCCGCAGGCAGCCTGGGCTGGCGATGGCGATTTCCTGACCCTGCGCGAGGCGCGGGTGAGCTTTCCGGTCTGGCCGCTCCTCACCGGCACCTTTCGCCCGCGGGACATCACCGCGGAGGGCTTGCAGCTCGCGCTGGTCCGCGACGCCGCTGGCCGTACCAACTGGGCGCGGCCAGGCAAGCCCGAGAACGGCGGATCGTCCAACGATCTGAAAGGGTTGATCGTCCGTGACAGCATGATCCGTTACCGCGACGCCAAGCAGGATCGCACGGTGCACGTCGCCTTCACCTCCGATGCGCAGGGGCTGCGGGCGAGCGGCACCGGCACGATCCGCGGCACGCCCGTCCGCATCGCGCTGACCGGGGCATCGGTGGCGCAGCCCACGCCCGGTCCGTGGCCGTTCAGCGCGACGATCGAAGGCGATGCGCTGCGCATGCGCGCCACCGGCCGCATGGATCGCCCACTCGACACCGATGCGATGACGCTCGACGTCGACGCCCGCGCCGCCGACCTGCGCCTGATCGACGCGGTGATCGAGGCGGGCCTGTTCGGCACCCAGCCGGTGGCGCTGACGGCGCATGTCCGCCACGACGCGCCGCGCTGGACCGTCACCGATCTGAAGGGGACGATCGGCCGGTCCGATATCGCCGGCCGGATCAGCGTGGACAAGCGCGACGGGCGTACGCGGCTGGATGGCGCGGTCGCCTCCAACCGCTTCGACTTCGACGATCTTTCGTCCGACGAGGGGCTGGTAAAGGGCGCTGCGCGGGAACGCGCGATCGGCCCGCGCGTGGTGCCCGACACGCGGATCGACCTTGCCAACCTCGCCCATACCGACGGCCGGATCGCGGTGCGGGTCGCCCGGGTGTTCAGCCGCAACGGCGGCACCTCGGTGACGGGCATCGAGGGGGTGCTGGCGCTCGACCGGCAGCGTCTCACCGTGCAGCCGCTCACCATCCGTCTCGCGGGCGGCACGGCGCGCGGGATCGTCCGCGTGGATCAGCGGGACGGCGCGACGGTGCCGACGCTCACGCTTGACCTCACGCTGGCGGGCACGCGCGTCGCGGCGCTTGCCGGCACCGATGGGGCGTTCACCGGGCGGATCGCGGCGCATGCGCGGCTGACGGGGCGCGGCGAGACGATCCGCGCGGCGGTCGGCCGGTCGGGGGGACGGATCGGCTTCGTGGTGCGCGACGGGTCGCTGCCGGAACGCTATGCCGCCGCACTGGGCTTCGATGCGGGGCGGGCGCTGCTCGCCGGCAGCGACGACCGCGCCCAGCTGCGCTGCGTGATCCTGGCGCTGCCGGTGTCCGGCGGCGTCGGCATCGCGCGCCCGCTGATCGTCGATACCAGCGCCAGCCAATTGCGCGGCACCGGCACCATCCGCTTTCCCGCCGAGCGGATCGACCTGAGGCTGACCGGCGCGCCCAAGGGCAAGAGCCTGCTGCGCCTGCCCGGCGAGGCGTTCATGACCGGCACGCTGAGCGATCCGGTGCTGACCGTGCCGCCGCAGGTGAAATCGGTCGGCAACGTCCTGAAGGCGATCGGTCGCGCGATCACCGGCCACGAGGGGCCAAAGGCCACCGATGCCGATTGCGGCGCCCTCGCCGCTCGCGCGTTACGCTGACCCGCTCAAGCGCGGCAGGCGGTTTCCGCTCGCCGTGCCGTACCGTCACCGCTAGGATTGCCGCCATGAACGATACCACCTCCGCCGGCGGCGCCACCGGGGCCAGCCTGATCCCGAGCACCACCGACGCCTTTACCGCCGCGCATCTCGCGGTCGTCGCCATCTTCGCGATCGTGGTGATCGCCGCGATCATCTGGGGATCGCGGCTGAAGCATCGTCGCAAGGCCGCCGAGCGCGAGATCGCCGAACGCAATGCGGAGGTCGAACATGGCGCGACCGCCGCGCCGGCTGCGGGCGAACACGACGCGCCGCGGCCGGCCGTGCGAGAGGATACGCCGGTGGTACCAGCCTCGCGCCCGGTCGCCGTGCCGCCGGTGGAGGATACGCCGCCCGCACCCGCGCCGCTGGCCGACGAGCCGATCGCGGCGACGGCGCCGCTCGATGCCGCTCCTGCTACCGAGGCGGCGTCGACGCCGGCCCCTGCCCCGGCGGCATCCTCCCCCGCCGACGAACCGGTGAGCACCCTCAAGGGGCTGGGGCCGAAGCTTGCCACCCGGCTCGGCGAACTCGGCATCACCACCGTCGGCCAGATCGCGGCGCTGAACGATGACGAGGCCGCACGGCTCGATGCGCAGCTCGGCCCCTTTGCCGGGCGCATGGCCCGCGATCGCTGGATCGAACAGGCCCGCTTCCTCGCCGCGGGGGACCGCGCCGGGTTCGAAGCGGTGTTCGGCCGGCTTTGAGAGCCGACTCTTTGCCCTGAGCGTGGCGAAGGGGAAGGTGCCACGGGCGATACGCCTGCGGCACGGTGCCCTTCGACAGGCTCAGGGCGAACGGAAACCGGGCGGGCCGGGTTCATGCCGTCCCACGGCGCGGCGGGTGTTCAGAGTTCGCTGACGAGCAGCTTGTCGATCCGTCGGCCGTCGAGGTCGACCACCTCGAACCGCCAGCCCTGTTCCTCGAAGCTTTCGCCCTCGCCCGGCAGGTGGCGGAAGGCGGCGAGCGCGAGGCCGGCGACGGTCGCGTAATCGCGGTCTTCGGGCAGGTCGATGCCCAGCCGTTCGGCCAGCGCATCCGCGGCCATCGTGCCGGCGACCAGCAGCGAACCGTCGTCGCGCACCACCACGGAGGGCGATTCGTCGGGATCGGCGTCGCTCGCGAATTCGCCGGCGATCGCAGCCAGCAGGTCGGCCGGCGTCACGATCCCTTCGAAATGGCCGTATTCGTCGTGGATCAGCGCCATCGGCACTTCCGCGGCACGCAGCGCGATGAGCGCGTCCATGGCGTCGATCCGGTCGATCACCACCGGCGCCTTGCGCATCAGCGCCTTGAGGTCGATCGCCTCGCCCCGGAACAGCGCGGCGGCGATGTCGCGCGCCTGCACCACGCCGACCACCGCATCCACCGATCCTTCGGCCACCGGCAAGCGGGTATGCGGCGTCGCCAGCAAGGTGTCGCGGATGCCGTCGGCATCCAGCGTGCAGTCGAGCCAGTCGACTTCGGTGCGCGGCGTCATCACCTCGCGCACCGGCCGGTCGGCGAGGCGCACGACGCCCGAGATGATCGTGCGTTCATGCTCCTCGATCACGCCGGACTTGCTCGCCTCCGCGACGATCAGGTGCAGCTCCTCCGCCGTCACCTGATCCTCCGATTCGCGGTTGAGGCCGAGCAGGCGGAAGATCACGGCGCTGGTCGAGTCGAGCACCCACACCACCGGCGCGGTGCCGACCGCCAGCCAGCGCATCGGCAGCGCCACCAGCGCCGCGATCGGCTCCGGCTTGCGCAGCGCGAACTGCTTGGGCACCAGCTCGCCGACGATCAGCGAGGCGAAGGTGGTGAGGCCGATGACGATCGCGAAGCCGACCGTCTCCGCGCTATGCGCGGACAGCCCCAGCGCCTGCAGCCGCGCCGCAGTCGGCTGGCCGAGGCTCGAACCCGAATAGGCACCCGCGAGGATGCCGATCAGCGTGATGCCGATCTGGACGGTGGACAGGAACTTGCCGGGATCGGCGGCCAGCAGCAACGCGGCGCGCGCGCCCTTGCGCCCGGTGCGTGCCATCGCCTCCAGCCGCGCCTTGCGCGCCGACACGATGGCGAGCTCGCTCATCGCGAACACCCCGTTCAACGCGACGAGCGCGAGGATGATGAGGACGTCGATCCAGGGGAAGGGCGGCAGCGGAGGCATCGGCGTGAGCCGTCTTTGCCGCACAAGTGGCGCGACGACAACCGCCTGTATCAAGCCCGGCCGAATATCTGTGTCAGGGCGTGTTCAGATCGCAAGCGGAACAAGCCGCTCCGGACCTGAGTTTACCAGCCCGACGATCATGAAAGGGATATCATGCGATCGAAGTTTCTCGCCGCCGCGGCCCTTGCCGCCCTGGTCACCACCAGCGCCTGCACCACCGATCCCGAGACCGGCGAACGCCGCATCTCGAAGACGGCGATCGGCGGCATCGGCGGCGCGCTCGGCGGCTATCTGCTCGGCGACCTCGTCGGCGGGCGGCGCGACCGGACGGAAAAGATCCTGGGCGCCGGCATCGGCGGCCTCGCCGGCGCCGGGATCGGCGCGTACATGGACAAGCAGGAGCGCGACCTGCGCGCCCGCACCGCCGGCACTGACGTGCAGGTGACGCGCGAGGGCGACAATCTGATCCTCAACATCCCGTCGGGCATCACCTTCGCCTATAACAGTGCCGAGGTGCAGCCGCAGTTCCGCCGGACGCTGGACCAGGTCGCCGACACGCTGGCGCAATACAACCAGACCTATGTCGACGTGTACGGCTTTACCGATTCGACCGGTTCGGCGGACTATAACCAGACGCTGTCGGAACGGCGCGCGACCGCCGTCGCCGATTATCTCGCCAGCCGCGGTGTTCAGCAGGCGCGGATCGGCACCCGCGGCTTCGGCGAGACGCAGCCGATCGCGTCCAACGACACCGATGCGGGCCGGGCCGCGAACCGCCGCGTCGAGATCAAGGTCGTCCCGATCTCGCAGAACGACCTGCGCTGACGTCCGCACCCCCCGTTGCCCCGGACGTGTTCCGGGGTGACGGGGAGGCGTTTCGAACGGTTTAACGCTTGTGCCGGAAGAAATCCCGTAGCAGCGCTGCCGCCTCGGCCTCGCCGATCCCGCCATAGATATCGGGACGGTGGTGCAGCGTCGGCTGGGTGAACAGCCGCGGGCCGTGCTCCACCGCGCCGCCCTTCGGATCGCTGGCGGCATAATAAAGGCGGCCGATCCGCGCATGGGCGATGGCGCCAGCGCACATCGCGCAGGGCTCCAGCGTTACCCACAGGTCCGTGCCCTCCAGCCGTTCGCGCCCCAGCCGGGCGGCCGCATCGCGGATCACCCGCATCTCCGCATGCGCGGTCGGGTCGCAGAGCGCGCGCGGCGCGTTGCCAGCGACCGCGATCACCTCGCCCTGCCAGACCAAAGCGGCGCCGACCGGCACCTCGCCGGCCGCCGCCGCCGCTGCCGCGGCATCGAGCGCATGGCGCATCGGGATCGGCAGGGGGAACATCGCGCCTTCCCTGCCGCGCCCGCGGTGCGCCGTAAAGCTGGCGGGGTATGCTATTGGGCGTTGCCGGGCTTTTCGACGTTGACGGTCGGGACGGCGACGGTCTTGTTCTCCGTACCGACGCTGACGCGGGCGACGTCCGCCTTGAACTGCGGCGCCTGCACCACGGCGGGGCGGGTCTGGTCGATGTTGATGAGGCCGAAATACATCAGCGCGACGACGATCAGGGCGATGATCCCCAGCAGAGCCAGCAACGTGCGCATTCCATCATCCCCTGTGCAAAGACCTTTACGAGTCCGAAACAACGCCCGACGCAGGGGTCCGTTGCATGACTCTCGGTTGACGAAAGCCCGGCGAGCCGCTAGTGGCGCCGACTTTCCGGGCAACCGAATTCAGGATTTAAAGCCATGTCGCGCATTTGCGAGCTGACCGGCAAGGGCCGGCAGGTGGGTCACAACGTTTCCCACGCCAACAACAAGACCAAGCGGACCTTCCTGCCGAACCTGCAGAACGTCACGCTGATCTCCGATTCGCTGGAGAAGAGCGTTCGCCTGCGCGTCTCGACGCATGGCCTGCGTTCGGTCGAGCACAACGGCGGTCTCGACAACTGGCTGGTGAAGACCGGTGACGACAAGCTGTCGCTGCGCTGCCGCCGCCTGAAGCGCGAGATCGTCAAGAAGCTGTCGGCGACCGCCGAAGCCGCGTAAGCGGTTCGCAGCCAAGGCCGGATCCGAGGCCCGCCGCTCCCATCGAGCGGCGGGCTTTTGGCGTCAGCGCGGGTCGAGGCGGAACTTCAGCAGCAGGGTGCGTTGCAGCACCGACTGGTTGTCGTCCGACACCAGCCAGACGATCGTCGCGCCATCCTCCTGCGTCGTCGCCACCCCTTCGAAATTGTCGTGGATGAGCGGCGAATCGAGCGTCGCCAGCAGGCGGCCGCGCGCCACCGCGCCGGGCCGGATCGCGGCGGCGGGCACCAGCGACAGCCGATTGCTGAAATGATACGGCAGGCGAAAGCCGCGATCGAGCACCAGCAGGTCGCCATTGGGCAGCGCCGTCGCGTCGGCCGGGTCGAAGCGGCCTTCGGGCATATAGGCAAAACGCTGCGGCCGGGTGACGATCGGGTCGCCGGGGAAGATCAGCGAATCGCGGCTGTGCAGCCGCTCCGCCTCCGACCCGGCCCAGAACCGGCGGGGAACGTGCATCTCTTCGCCGATCGCCACGAACCGGCCGTCGGGCAGGCGCGCCAGTGATTCGGGGCCGCCGTTGACCGGCCATCTGCGCATCGCCGCCGGTGTACGGTGCGCCTCCGCCCGGGTGAAGCCGGGGGCGTAGCGCCAGATGCCGTTATAGCGTTCGTAGCCGATCCAGATGCGCCCGGTCGCCGGATCGATCGCCATCGATTCGGTATCGCGATCGCGCTTCTCCCAGCCGGTGCCGGGCCCGGCCGGCAGGTTGCGGAACCACAGGCGCCGCGGCTGCCAGTCGGCGCCGAGCGTGAAGCCGACCACGGTGCCGCCGTCGCTCAGCATCGTGATCCGGTCACCGTCCGCCCCGCGTACCACCGACAGCGCCGAATAGCCGCCGAACGCAGGATCGATGCTGCGCAGCGCCACCCCGCCGAGATAGGTCAACGCCCCCACCCGCCGGCGGCGGGGATCGGCGGGGTCGAGATCGACGCGGGTCGCCGTCATCTGCGGCTTGGCGCCGAGCAGCGGCAGCCGCTCCTCGCCCGACCAGCCGGGGACGATCAGCAGCACCACAAGGATGACGAACAGGACGCGCATGCAGGCCTCATAGGCGACGCGCGGGCGATCGATAGCCTGAACGCGCGATAACGAGCGCATTCAGGGTCGGCTCAAGCCGAATCGGGCAAAACGCCTTCATCGACGACGGGCAGGTGCTCGACCGCGCCGCCGCCGAGTTGGAAGAGTTCGAGACGGGAGAAGACCCATGCTGAAGACCCTGAGCCTCGCCGGTGCCGCCCTTGCGATGACCGCCACCGCCCTTGTCCCCGCCACGCCGGCGATGGCGCAACGCGGCTATTATGGCGACCGCTACGAGCGCGGCTACGACCGCGGCTATCGGGGCGACCGGGTCTATCGCGGCGACCGCGGTTACTACGGCGACCGCAACTATCGTCCGCGTCGCTGCAACAGCGGCACGACCGGCACCATCGTCGGCGCGATCGCCGGCGGCCTGCTCGGCCGGACGATCGACAGCCGCGGCGACCGCACGCTCGGCACGGTGCTCGGCGCCGGTGCGGGTGCCCTGGCCGGCCGCGCGGTCGAACGGTCGGACCGCCCCGGCTACTGCCGCTAAACCGGCAGTGCGTACCCCTCGCGTAGCGTGATGAGGGTTTGGAGCCCGGTCGCCGCAAGGCGGCCGGGCTTCGTGGTGTGTGGGTGATGCGAAAGAGCGGAACGAAATGACATGGCATCATCCGTTCGTGCTGAGCCTGTCGAAGCACAGATGAGAGCCATGCCCTTCGACAGGCTCAGGGCGAACGGTGCGTGCTAGCGGCGATGTCGCCGGTAGGACAGCGCTGGAATAATTGATGAGTGGATACAAGCGCTTGGCGATCCCGTCGTCCTATCGGCGCGGCGACGGCGGAGCCGCCGCCGGGGCGTCGGACGGGTTCGGCTGGCGCCGACCCGCCGGCCGTGCCGGGCCGTGCGACTGGCTTTGCCGGCGCAGCGGCGCGGGCGTGGCCGCGCCTGGGCCCGTCAGTACATGTGCTGCCCACCATTGATGCTCAGCGTCGATCCCGTCACGAAGCCCGCTTCGTCGGAACACAGGAAGGCGACGCCGCGTGCGATCTCGCTCGCCTGGCCGAGGCGGCCGACCGGAATCTTGGCGACGATCTTTTCGAGCACGTCAGCGGGGACCGCGGCGACCATGTCGGTATCGATATAGCCCGGTGCGATGGCGTTCACCGTCACGCCGGCGCGCGCGCCCTCCTGCGCCAGGGCCTTGGTGAAGCCGTGGATGCCGGATTTCGCCGCGGCGTAATTGACCTGGCCGTACTGGCCGGCCTGGCCGTTGATCGAGCCGATGTTGACGATCCGCCCCCATTTGCGCTCGCGCATGCCGGGGAAGGTCGCCTTCGCCATGTTGAAGCAGCCGCCGAGATTGGTGTCGATCACCTCTTTCCACGCATCATAGGTGAGCTTCAGGATCGTGCCGTCGCGGGTGATGCCGGCATTGTTGACGACGATATCGACCGGGCCGAGCTCTTCCGCGATCTTTGCGCAGCCCTGCTGGCAGGCATCGAAATCGGCGACGTCCCATTTGTAGGCGGCGATGCCGGTACGTTCGGTGAAGGCGCGCGCACGCTCGTCGTTGCCGGCGTAATTGGCGGCGACGGTGATGCCGGCGTCCTTGAGCGCCAGGCTGATCGCCTCGCCGATCCCGCGGGTACCACCGGTGACGATCGCTACTCTGGCCATTCAACCTCTCCCATTATGCTTGCGCGGCGAAGGCTAGGGACACTGCCGGAAACTGGCAATGGCCGTAGCGTCAATTCACCTTTCGTTACGTGACCCAGCCGGCGAGTTCGCGCGCGATCAGCGTGCGCAGCATCGCCATGCCGGGCTCGCCGTCGTTGAGACAGGGCAGATAGGCGAAGTCCGTCCCGCCCGCCGCCATAAAGCTCTCGCGTCCGCGGATCGCCAATTCCTCCAGCGTTTCCAGACAGTCGGCGGAAAAGCCCGGGGCGATCACGGCAACCTTGCGGCTGCCTTTCGCGGGCAGTGTCGCCAGCGTCTCGTCGGTCGCCGGCCCGAGCCACTTGGCCGGACCGAAGCGCGACTGGAAGGCGACGATGAGTTCGCGCCCCGCCAATGTGGTCGCGAGGGCGTCGGCGAGCAGCCGCGCGGTCTTCTGGCAATGGCAATGGTAGGGATCGCCCAGTTCGAGCGTCCGCCGGGGCATGCCGTGGAAGCTCGCGATCAGCGCGTCGGGGGTGAAATCAAGCGCCGCGAGCTGCGATTCGACCTGCGCCTTCACCGCGGCGATATAGGCGGGATCGTCGTGGTAGGGCGGCAGGGTACGGATCGCCGGCTGCCAGCGCATGCCGGCCAGAGCGGCGAACGCCTTGTCGTTGGCGGTCGCGGTGGTGGCGGCGCAATATTGCGGATAGAGCGGTGCGAGCAAGATGCGCTCGCAGCCCTGCGCCTTCAACGCATGCAGCCGCTCGGCGATGGCGGGATTGCCGTAGCGCATCGCATGGTCGACGATCACATCGGGACCGAACGCGCCCTGCAAAGCCGTCGCCTGGCGCCGGGTGATCGCGGCGAGCGGTGAGCCCTCCTCGCTCCAGACCAGGCCATAGGCATGCGCCGACTTCTTGGGCCGGGTGTTGAGCACGATGCCGCGCAGGATCGGCTGCCAGGCGATCGGCGGGATCTCCACCACGCGGCGGTCGGACAGGAATTCGCCGAGATAGCGCTTCACCGCGCGCGCGTCCGGCGCGTCGGGGGTGCCGAGGTTGATGAGCAACACGCCGATCTTGCGCGGCGGGATGACGGGATGGTCGGGCGGCGGGGTCATGGCGCCCGCCTTAGCGGCAGGTGGCGCAGGCGGATACCGGTCGCGGCATGGACGGCGTTGGCGATGGCCGGCGCGACCGCCGGGACGCCCAGTTCGCCGACGCCGCCGGGCGCCTCTTCCGAGGGCACCAGCTCAACGATCACGTCCGGCGTGTCGGCGAGGCGCGGCAGGTGCATGCCGGCGAAACCGCGCACGTCGGTGCGCCCGGCGGTGATGCCGGTGGCGGCGCCGAGCGCTTGGGCGAGGCCGAAGATCAGGCCGCCCTCGACCTGCTGGCGGACAAGGTCGGGATTGACGTGTCGCCCGCAATCGACCGCGGCGACCAGCCGGGCGACCGCGGGGACGCCGCCGGCCCCCATCTCGGCCTCCGCCAGCACCGCGATATGGCTGCCGCGGAAGCTGTGGCAGGCGATGCCTTGGCCCGATCCCGCCGCGCCGCCGCCCCAGCCGCCCAGCGCCGCGACGGTGGTGAGGCAGCGGGCAAGGCGCGCTTCGCCGCCGAGCATGCCGATCCGGTAGGACAGGGGCTCGGTGCCGGCGACGTGCGCACATTCGTCGATGAAGGCTTCGCGGAAGAAGGCGGTGTAGCCGTGCGCGCCGCCACGCAGGTGGCCGGTGGCGACGCCGATATCGGCGGGATGGTGATCGATCGCCACCGCGGGGATGCGATAGGGCGGCATCGCGCCGGCGACGGCATAGGGATCGCCCGCGCCCGTCATCAGCGCGGCGCCGGGGATGAGCTGCGCCGCGAGGGCATGGCCGGTGGCGGGGGCGGCGATGGCGGCACGCCAGGCGGCGATCGCGCCATTGCCGGCTAGGCGGGCGCTGAGCCGCGCCCGCGCCGGCGGCCGGAACCGGTCGTGCGCGGTATCCTCGCCGCGCGACCAGACGAGGTTGACCGGGCGCTTCAGCCGCATCGCGAGCAGCGCCGCCTGTTCGGCGACGAGGGCGTTCAGCGTCGCGCCGAAATTGCCGCCGCCGAGCGTCGGGTGGATGACGACCGCCCCCTCCCCCAGTCCCGCCGCCGCGGCCGCCGCCCGGCGCGCGGCCATCGGCGCGGCGCTCGGCATCCAGATCTCCAGCCGGCCGGCGCGAAAGGCGGCGGCGGCGCTCATCGGTTCGAGCGAGGCGTGGAGGCCGAGGCGCGCGGAGTAATCGGCGGTGACGACGCCTGCCCCCGCCAGCAGCGGGTCCGGATCGCCGACGCCGGCGATGCGCGTGCCCGCCTGCGCCAGCGCCGCATCGAGCGCGGCGGCGATGCGGGTGTCATCGGCCGGATCGTGCGTCGCGAAGCGCGGCGCCATGGCGTCGACCGCCCGGTTGGCCGCCCACCAAGTCGTCGCCACCGCCGCGACCCAGCGCGGGTTCTCGACCACGGCGAGCACGCCGCGGATGCGATCGGCGGCGGCGCGATCGACGTGCAGCAGGCGGCTGTCGCCGATCGGCCCCTGCCGGATCGCGGCATGCAACATGTCGGGCAGGCGGATATCGCCGGCATAGCTGGCCGATCCGTCGACCTTGGCTGGCACGTCGATACGGGGCAGCGGCCGGCCGACGAGCTTGCCCGCCCCCTGTACGCCGATCGGCAGCGGATCGGGCACGCTCTCGCCCGCCGCCTCCGCCGCGAGCGCGGCGAAGCGCAGGCGGCGGGTGCCGTGGGTGACGAAGCCCGCATCGACCGCGCAATCGGTCCAGGCGACACCCCAGCGCCGCGCCGCCGCCTTGCACAGCAAGGCGCGGGCCGCCGCGCCGGCGGTGCGGCATTCGTCCTCGAACATGCGGACCGAGGTGGAGCCGCCGGTCGCCATCAGCCCGGCGCGGGTGGCGAGCGTCCCTTCCAGCGATTCGGGCAGGCGGGTCAGCGTGCCTTCGAGCAGATCGTCGAGCGCGAGCGGGTTGGCGTAGAGCGGGTTGGCGGGTGCCGCCTCGACCCCCACGGTACGCCAGTCGGCGCCGAGTTCGTCGGCGACGATCTGCGGCAGCGCGGTGTAGACGCCCTGGCCGTGCTCGAGCTGCGGAACGACGACGGTGACATGGCCGTCGTCGCCGATCTTGAGCCAGGCGCCGAACAGGCTTTCGCCGGGCGCGGCGACCAGCGTCGGCGGATAGATGCGCGGCCACACCGCCCAGGCGACGACGAGGCCGATGCCGGCCCCGCCGCCGACGAGGAGCGTGCGACGGTCGATGCCGCTCATCGGGCGGCGCCGACGGGGTGATTCGCGCGCTTCGGAGGCGCGGAAGTTGGCGAAGTTGACGGCACGTCGCGCTCGGAATCGGGGTTGGCGGGGGTGTGCGGGCGAAGCGGGGCGAGCGATTGGGGCGGACGAGCGCGCATGACCGCGGGACGGTGGCAGAGGACGCCCGCGTAGGACAGCGGTTTCTTCTTATTCCTCCCCCGCCAGGGGAAGGGGGACCGCTCGGCGCCAGCCGAGTGGTGGAGGGGGAGGTAGGCGGCGTATCCTGTTACGAAGTTCGCCGCTTACCTCCCCCTCCGTCACCGCTTTGCTGCGCCACCTCCCCCTGGCGGGGAAGGAATTCATGCGGCGGTCCGGTAGCGGTTGCGCAGCGCAACTTTGTCGATCTTTTCCGTGCCGAGCCGGGGCAGCGGATCGGGGGAGAGCCAGATGCGCGCCGGGATCTTGAAGGCGGCGATATGGTCGGCGAGGAAGGCTTGCAGCGCCGCTTCGGTGGTCGCTTCGCGCAGGTGGACGATCGCGCCGGGGATCTCGCCCAAGCGCTCGTCGGGGAGGCCGATCACCGCCGCCTCCGCCACCGCGGGATGGGCGTAGAGCGCGGCCTCCACCTCCTGCGCGGCGATATTCTCGCCGCCGCGGATGATGATGTCCTTGGCGCGATCGACGATGAAGAGATAGCCGTCGGCGTCGAGGTAGCCGATGTCGCCGGTGCGGAAGAAGCCGTTGGCGGTGATGCAGGCGGCGGTCGCCTCCGGCCGGTTCCAATAGCCGAGGAAGTTGCAGATCGAACGGATCGCGATCTCTCCCCGCTCGCCCTGCGCCACAGGTGCGCCACGATCGTCGAGGATCGCGAGTTCGACCAGCGGCGCCGACGGGCGGCCGGCGCTGTCGGGCTTGGCGAGATAGTTGCTGCGCCAGTTGCCGGTGCCGACCGCGTTGGTCTCGGTGAGGCCGTAGCCGATCAGCGGCGCCGATCCGCCCATCTCCGCATCGATGCGGCGGACGTGATCCACCGGGCGCGGCGCACCGCCGGCGGCGAAGTCGGTGACCGTGGACAGGTCGTAGGCGGCGCGATCGGGATGGGTGAGGATCTCGAAGCTCATCAGCGGCACGCCGACGACATAGCTGATCCGCTCCGCCTGGATCAGCCGCATCGCCTCGCGCACGTCCCATTTGGGCATCAGCACCAGCTTGCGCCCCATCGCGAAGCTCTGCAGCATCACCGGAATTTCTGCGGTGACGTGGAATAGCGGCAGCGTGAGGAGGGTGGAGGGCTGCTCGGTCGGCGGATTGCCGTCGGCGGTGGCGATGCCGAGCATCATCAGCGCCTGCGCCAGATAGTTGAAGATGCCCTGCACCACGCCGCGGTGATCGGCGAGCGCCCCCTTCGACTGGCCGGTCGAACCCGAGGTGAAGAGGATCGTCGCATGATCGGTGGCGGCGACCGCGGGCAGCGGCGTGTCGGGCTGGCCGGCGGCGGTGACCGGAGCGAGTGCCTCGGCCAGCGGCCGGGTGTCGTCGATCGTCACCACCGGCGCGGCGATCCCCGCCAGCCGCTGCGCGCGTGGTGCGTCGGCGAAGACCAGCGTGCAGTCGACCTCGGCGACCGCGGCGGCGAGTTCCTCCGCCTGCCACCAGCCGTTGAGCAGGGTGGCGACGCCGCCGGCCATGACGATGCTCATGTAGAGCACGATCCACGCCGGCGAATTGCGCATCGCGATGCCGACGCGCAGGCCGCTCGACACATGATGGCCGGCGATCAGCGCGCGGGCGACCGCGCCGGCCTGTGCGTACACCTCGGCAAAGGTCAGGCGTTCGTCGCCGGCGACGAGGAAGGTCTTGTCGGCATGCTCGTGGCAGAAATGCGCGAAATACGCGGGCAGCGTCGGCGGCGCGGTGCCGATCAGCGGGTAGCTGCGCCCGCCCCGCTCCGCCTCACCCAGCGCGAGCGGACCGCCCGGCCCGGTCAGCGCCGCCATGGTCGCGTCCATTCGCTCGTCGAGGGCCGTGCGCATCCGTCTCTCCATCACGTTCCGGTCTTGGGCTTGGTCTTGTGCCTTTGCGCCACTATGCAGGCGGCAAATCAAAGGGAAAAGCCTTGATCCTGCCGTTGCTCGCCGCTGCCGTCCAAACCGCCGTACCCGCCGCCGCGGCGGCGGGCGGCGGCCATATCCGCTTCGCCGACCTGGGGCTGCACCCCGACGTCTTCTCGATCGGCTTCTTCACGCTGCGCTGGTACAGCCTCGCCTATATCGCCGGCATCGTCATCGGCTGGTGGTATCTGCTGAAGCTGCTGGCGCAGCCGGGGGCGCCGATGGCGCGCCGGCATGCCGACGACCTGGTGTTCTACGCGACGCTGGGCATCATCCTGGGCGGGCGGATCGGCTACGTGCTCTTCTACGCGCCGGACATGTTCCTGCATCCCTTGCGCATCTTCCGCCTCTGGGACGGCGGCATGAGCTTCCACGGCGGGGTGATCGGCACCTCGCTGGGGCTGATCCTGTTCGCCCGCAAGCACAAGCTCGACTGGCTGCGGGTGCACGATTACATCGCCGCTTGCGTCCCCTTCGGCCTGTTCTTCGGCCGGCTCGCCAATTTCGTGAACGGCGAACTGTGGGGCAAGCCGGCCGACGTGCCCTGGGCCATCGTGTTCGAGCGCACCGTTCCCTATGGCGTGCCCGAACCGGCGCGCCACCCCAGCCAGCTGTACGAAGCCGCACTCGAAGGCGTGCTGCTGTTCGCGGTCATGTGGTTCGCCTTCTGGAAGACCAAGGCGCGCTACCAGCCGGGCCGCCTCGTCGGTCTGTTCGTGCTGGGCTACGGCATCGCGCGCTTCGTGGTCGAATTCTTCCGCGAACCCGACGCGCAGTTCCGCGGCACCTTCATCGAGGCGACGCATATCCACATGGGCCAGTGGCTGTGCCTGCCGATGATCGCCGGCGGCCTGTACCTGATGCTGACCGCGCCCGGCCGCCGCACCCGCGTGGAGCCGATCGCGGGGACGCAGAGCGTGGCGTAACGCGGCGCCATGACCGAAGCCTCCCTTCCCGACCGCCTCGCCCGCGCGATCACGCTTGCCGGGCCGATGCCGGTGTCGCAGTTCATGGCGGCGGCGAACGCGCATTATTACGCGACCCGCGATCCCTTCGGCGCGGGCGGCGATTTCGTCACGGCGCCGGAGATCAGCCAGATGTTCGGCGAACTCGTCGGCCTGTGGTGCGCCGACCTGTGGGACCGGGCGGGGCGGCCCGAGGTCGCATGGGTCGAACTGGGGCCGGGCCGCGGCACGCTGGCCGCCGATGCCGGCCGCGCGATGGCCAAGGCCGGGCTGACGCCCGCGGTGCATTTCGTCGAGACGAGCCCGACGCTGCGCGCGGCGCAGGCAGAGCGGGTGGCGGATGCGACATGGCACGATGGCGTCGACACGCTGCCCGGCGATCGGCCTCTGATCGTCGTCGCCAACGAATTCTTCGACGCACTGCCGATCCGCCAGCTGATCCGCCGGGGAGACGGCTGGCACGAGCGGCTGGTCGCCTGCCAGGACACGCTGTTCCTGCCGATCGCGGGCAAGCCGGTGCCGCTGGAGGTGCTGCCCGAGCCGCTGCGCGACGCGCCCGCCGGATCGGTGCTGGAGATCGCACCGGCGGGCGTCGGCGTCATGGCGGCGCTCGGCCGGCGCATCGCCGCGCAGGGCGGCGCGATGCTGGCGGTGGATTACGGCTATGAAGGGCCGGCGCTGGGCGACACGCTGCAGGCGGTGCGCGGCCATGGCTTCGCCAACCCGTTCGAGACGCCGGGGGACAACGACCTGTCGGCGCATGTCGACTTCACCACGCTCGCCGCGGCGGCGCAGGCGAACGGCGCGGCCGCCTGGGGACCGGTGACGCAGCGCGACCTGCTCGGCCAGCTCGGCATCGACCAGCGCGCCGCCGCGCTCGCCCGCGCCGCGCCCGAGCGTGCGGAGGCGCTGCTCGCCGATCGTGCGCGGCTGATGGGCGACATGGGGACGCTGTTCAAGGCCTTGGCGGTGACGCATCGCGACTGGCCGGCGCCGGCGGGGTTCGGCGCATGACCGCTACATTGCGCACGCCCACGCTCGCCGATGCGGAGGCGATCGCCGCGCTGATGGCGGACTGTTTCACCGCGACCTTCGGTCACCTCTACGATCCCGCCGATCTCGCCAGCTTTCTCGACGGACTGACATTGGAGCGCTGGCGGGCCGAAATCGCCGACCCCGCCTTCGCCTTCCTGCTGGCGGAAGAGGATGGGGCCGCGGTGGGGTTCGCCAAGCTGGGGCCGCATTCGCTGCCGGTGACGCCGACAGGGCCGATGATCGAGCTGCGGCAATTGTACCTCACCGCCGGGCAGCAGGGCAGCGGGCTCGCCGCGCGGATGATGGACTGGGTGATCGCCACCGCCCGCGCCCGTGGTGCGGGGGAGCTGTTCCTGTCCGTCTATGTCGACAATGCGCGCGCGCGGCGCTTCTACGAACGTTACGGCTTCGCGGAGGTCGGGCTGTATACCTTCATGGTCGGCAACCATCCCGACGAGGATCACCTGATGCGGTTGCAGCTGTGAGCGTCGACGTGATCCGCGCCCGTGGGCTGGACGGCGTGGCACATGGCTTCCTCGGCCGGCGTGGGGGCGTGTCGGAGGGCCTCTTTGCAAGCCTCGACCTCGGGCGAAGATCGCAAGAGGTGGATGACTGGATCGCCGAAAACCGGCGTCGGGTGATAGCCGCGACGTTACCGGGCGCGGCGCTCTGCACGCTGTATCAGGTGCATTCTGCAACGGCGGTCGTCATCGACGCTGCCTATGAGCACGACGCCCGCCCGCATGCCGACGCGCTGGTCACCGACCGGCCGGGGCTGTTGCTGGGCATCCTGACCGCCGATTGCGCCCCGGTGCTGTTCGCCGACCCCGCCGCCGGCGTCGTCGGTGCGGCGCATGCCGGATGGAAGGGGGCGCTGGGCGGCGTCACCGACGCGACGCTCGACGCGATGGAGCGGATCGGCGCGCGGCGGAACCGGATCGTCGCCGCGATCGGCCCCTGCATCGCGCGCGCCTCCTACGAGGTCGACGACGCGTTCCTCGCGACCTTCGCCGCGGCCGATCCGGCCAACGATCGCTTCTTCGCCGATGGTCGGGCGGGGCATCACCAGTTCGACCTCGAAGCCTATGTCGCGCACCGGCTCGCCGCCGCCGGCGTGACCCGCGTCGAGGCGCTGGGGCTGGATACCTATGCGCAGGACGACCGCTTCTTCAGCTTCCGCCGGGCGACGCATCGCGGCGAGGCGGATTACGGGCGGCAGATCAGCGTGATCGGACTGGGCGGCTGAGAAAGGCGCTGTGAAGGCCTGAGTCTCACCTGTGCTTCGACAGGATCAAAGCGAACGGATCCAGGGGATCGAGCTATACATGCGGTTCGTACCTTTCCGTTCGCCCTGAGCCTGTCGAAGGGCGGGACTGCCACGGGCAGTTCGCTTGCGGCACGGTGCCCTTCGACAGGCTCAGGGCGAACGGGTCAGGTTTGACGCTCAACGTTCGAGGTTGCAGCGCATCGCCGCGCCGGAGCGTTGACCTCGCCCCGTCAGACCCGCTCCACCGCGTTCACCGCGTCCGCCGCGCGCAGGGCGGCGATCAGGCGCATCAGCTGATGGATGTCGTGGACCTCGACGTCGATGACGTTGGTGTGGAAGATGGAATCGCGGGTGTCGAGGCGGAGCGCGATGATATTGGCCCGATGCGCGCCGATGATCGTCGAGACGATGCCGAGCGCACCGGGTTCGTTCTTCACCTGCACGGAAATGCGCGCCACCGCGCCGTCGCTCTTGTCGCCCCAGTCGACGTCGACCCAGTCGGTCTCGTCGGCGCCGCGTTCGGCGAGTTCGGCGAGTACCGAACAGTCGATCGCATGCACCTCGATCCCCGCATCGGGCCGGCGCAGGCCGACGATGCGGTCGCCCGGCACCGGGTGGCAGCATTCGGCGAGGTCGAACGCCACCCCCGGCGTCAACCCCTTGATCGAGATGGCGGTGGATTGCGGCGCGAGCAGCGCGACGTCCGCCCCCGCCGACCCCGGCATCAGCGCCTCCATCACCGCCGCATCGGACAATGTGCGCCGCGCGATCGCCGCCATCAGCGCCGCCTCGTCGGGCAGCTTCAGCCGCGACAGCGCGTGATCGAGCGCGTCGGCACCCAATTGCGCGGGCAGGCGGCGGACGATGTCCTCGTACAGCTTGCGACCCAGCGCGATCAGCTCGGCGCGCTCGCTGTGGCGCAGGTGGCGGCGGATGCCGGCCAGCGCCTTTCCGGTGATCGCGAAGTTGAGCCAGCCCGGCTGCGGCACCTGCCCCTTGGAACGCAGCACCTGCACCTGGTCGCCGTTTTCGATCACGGTCGACAGCGGCACGACGCGGCCGTTGATCTTGGCGCCGACCGCCTGATCGCCCAGGTCGGTGTGCACGGCATAGGCGAAGTCGATCGGCGTCGCGCCCTTGGGCAGCTGGATCAGCTCGCCCTTGGGCGTGAAGGCGAAGATGCGATCCTGGTACATCGCCATGCGGGTGTGCTCGAGCAGCTCTTCGGGGCTGCCCGCGGTTTCCAGGATCTCGACGAGGTCGGCGATCCAGCTGTGCTGGCTGTCGGCGCGGACCTTCTTTTCCTTGTACGCCCAATGCGCGGCGAGGCCGAATTCGGCCTCCGCATGCATTTCCGGCGTACGGATCTGGATCTCGATGCGCGCATTGTCGGCGTGGATCACGCTGGTGTGCAGCGACCGGTAACCGTTGCGCTTGGGGGTCGAAATATAATCCTTGAACCGCCCCGGCACCATCGGCCAGCGACGATGGATGATGCCGAGCGTCGCGTAGCAATCCTCGATCGTCGGCACGATCGCGCGGAACGCCATGATGTCGCTCAATTGCTCGAAGCTGATGTGGCGCTCGCTCATCTTGCGCCAGATCGAATAGGGATGCTTTTCGCGGCCCGACACCTGCGCGTCCACCCCGGCCCGGCCGAGCAGCAGCTTGAGGCCGGAGGCGATCTTCGCGATGCGGTCGCCGCCGCCGGTCTTCAGCTGATCGAGGCGGCGGGTGATCGATTCATACGCCTCGGGTTCGAGCTGTTCGAAGGCGAGCGTCTGCATCTCCTTCATGAACTCGTACATGCCGATCCGCTCGGCGAGCGGTGCGTAGATGTCCATCGTCTCCTTCGCGATCCGCCGCCGCTTCTCGGGCTTGGGGATGTGATGAAGCGTGCGCATGTTGTGCAGGCGGTCGGCGAGCTTGACCAGCAGCACGCGGATGTCGTCGGACATCGCCAGCAGGAACTTGCGCAGGTTCTCGGCGGCGCGCTCGTTCTCGCTCTGCGCCTCGATCTTGGACAATTTGGTGACGCCGTCGACCAATCGCGCGACGTTGCCGCCGAAGACGCGCTCGATCTCCTCGGAGGTCGCCACGGTATCCTCGACCGTGTCGTGGAGGATCGCGGTGGCGATCGTCTCGTCGTCCAGCCTCAGATCGGTGAGGATGCCCGCCACCTCGATCGGATGGCTAAAATAGGGGTCGCCGCTCGCCCGCTTCTGGCTCCCGTGCGCCTGCATCGAAAAGACGTAGGCGCGGTTGAGCAATGCCTCATCGGCACCCGGGTCGTAGTCGAGCACCCGGTCGACCAGTTCATATTGCCGTAGCACCCCCGACACATGGGCGAGGCGCCTACCGCTTTGCAACCCATTGTTGGCACCGGCGCGCGCTTTTGTGCGCGCGCCGGGGGATGGCGCGATCAGGCCTTCTTCGCCTTGGCGTTGCACTTGGCGAGCTTGTCGGCGTCATAGGCCGTGCCGGCGACGGTGAAGCTGCTGAGTTCGCCGATCTGGCGCACCACCAGTTCGCACAGCACGGCGGGGCGCTCGGGCGCCTGGCCGGCGACGAAGGTGCCGTTCTGCTGGCGCCACACCGTGGAGCGGGTGATGAAGGTCGACTTGTCCGACGCCGCGGCGGGCGTGGCGACATAGACGTCGGCAGGGGCCGCCGCGGCGGCGGAGCCGAACAGGGTGGCGATGGCGAGCGCGAGCGTGGCGAAAAGCTTCATGACCGGTCCTCCCGAACCTTTGTGGTTGCGATGCCGCCGCCTAACGCTATAGGTTTTAGGTTGCAACCTGAAACTTACAAACCGCTCTATGTCCTGCCGGTTTTGCGTTAGGTTGCGCCCCTGCGAGAAGGATCATCATGGCGACACCGGCCGAGCGCCCGAAATTGCGCGAAACGTTGCGCGAATGCAGCCTGCCCGCCGCGCTGGAGGCGATGGGCGAGCGCTGGGCGTTCCTGATCCTGCGCGCCGCCTTCAACGGGCTGCACCATTTCGAAGAATTCCAGGGTGAGCTGGGCATCGCGCGCAACATCCTCGCCAATCGGCTGGGGCGGCTGGTCGATCATGGCATCCTGCAACGCGAGCCGCTGCCCGACGACCGACGCAAGATCCGCTACACGCTGACCGAAAAGGGGCATGCGCTGCTGCCGACGATGATCGCGCTGAGGCAATGGGGCGAGCGCTGGGAACTGGGCGTGCCGGCGTTTCCCATCCTGGTCGACACGCGCGACCGCCGGCCGATCGCGCCGGTCGCCGTCCATGCGCATGATGGCCGGGTATTGGAGAAGGGCGACCTGATCTGGGCCTTGCCCGACGAGGTGGCTAGGGAGGCATGATCCGCCGTCATTCCGAGGGTTGGCGCCGTCGAGGCTTCGCCTCACATCAGCAGTTTGACGCCGACGATCGCGAGCACGCCCGCCAGGATCGGGCGTAGCGCTGCCTCGCGCAGGCTGCCGGCGAGCAGGCTGCCGATGACGATGCCGGGAATCGAGCCGATCAGCAGCGAGCCGAGCAGGCCGATATCGACCGAGCCGAGCAGCCAATGGCCGGTGCCGGCCAGCAGGGTGAGCGGCACCGCATGCGCAATATCGGCGCCGACCAGGCTCTTCAGCGGGTGGCGCGGATAGAGGACGAGCAGCGCGGTCATGCCCAGCGCGCCCGCCCCGACCGAGGTCAGCGACACCAGCACGCCGAGGATCGCGCCAAGCAGCACGGTGAGCGCCACGGGCTCTCGCGCCTCCGTCTCGCCGAGGCGCGGGGTCAGCGCCGCGACGATACGGTGGCGCAGCAGCGTCGCCACCGCCGACACCACCAGCACGCCGCCGAGCAGGGTGGCGAGCAGGTGCTGCGTGCCCGAGGAATGCTCGCTCGCCCGGCCGAGCAGCAGCAGCGTCAGGATCGTCGTCGGCACGCTGCCCAGCGCCAGCCGGCGCACGATCCGCCAGTCCAGCGTCCCGCGCCAGCCGTGCACGGTGGTGCCGACCGTCTTGGTCGCGGCGGCATAGAGCAGGTCGGTGCCGACCGCCGTCGCCGGGTGGAAGCCGAAGGCGAGTACCAGGATCGGCGTCATCAGCGAGCCGCCGCCGACCCCGGTCAGCCCGACGAGGATGCCGACGGCCACGCCGGCGAGCGAATACAGGGGTTCGATCGTCATCCGACGATGCGCCCGCGCGCGCTCAGCCCGCTTTCTGGCCCGACGCCTGGCTGGGCGTGTTGACCCCCATCGACTGGAGGTAGCGCTTCACGTTGCGCGCCGCCTGGCGCAGCCGCTGCTCGTTCTCGACCAATGCGATGCGCACGAAGCCTTCTCCATTCTCGCCGTAGCCCACCCCTGGAGCCACCGCGACCTGCGCGCACGTCAGCAATTGTTTGCTGAACTCAAGGCTGCCTAGATGCGCCACCGCCGGCGGCAGCGGCGCCCAGGCGAACATGCTCGCACGGGGCGAGGGGATGTCCCACCCTGCCCGGCCAAAGCTTTCGACCAGCACGTCGCGGCGCTTGTGATAGAGCTGACGGTTCTTTTCGACGATATCCTGCGGGCCATTGAGCGCGGCGCAGGCGGCGGCCTGGATCGGGGTGAACGCGCCATAGTCGAGGTAGGACTTCACCCGCGTCATCGCCGCGATCAGCGTCTTGTTGCCGACCGCGAAGCCGATCCGCCAGCCCGCCATGCTGTAGGTCTTGCTGAGCGAGGTGAATTCGACCGCGACGTCCTTTGCCCCCTTCACCTGCAGGATGGAAGGGGTCGGATGGCCGTCGTAATAAAGTTCGGAATAGGCGAGGTCGGAGATGATCCACACCTTGTTCTCGCGCGCCCAGGCGACGAGGCGTTCGTAGAAGGCGAGATCCACCGCCTCGGCGGTCGGATTGGACGGATAGTTGACGACCAGCACCGACGGGCGCGGCACGGTGAACGCCATCGCCCGCTCGAGGCTTTCGAAATAGGCATCGTCCGGCGTGGTCGGCACCGCGCGGATCGTCGCCCCGGCGATGATGAAGCCGAAGGTGTGGATCGGATAGGAGGGATTGGGCGCCAGCACCACGTCGCCGGGCGCGGTGATCGCCGTCGCCAGGCTGGCCAGTCCCTCCTTCGATCCCATGGTCACGACGACCTCGGTCTCGGGGTCGAGGTCGACGCCGAATCGGCGGCCGTAATAATTGGCCTGGGCGCGGCGCAGGCCGGGAATGCCCTTGGACTGGGAATAGCCGTGCGCGTCGGGTTTGCGGGTGACTTCGATCAGCTTCTCAAGCACATGATCGGGCGGCGGCAGGTCCGGATTGCCCATGCCGAGGTCGATGATGTCCTCTCCCGCCGCCCGCGCCGCGGCCCGCATGCCGTTGACTTCGGCGATGACATAGGGCGGCAGGCGCTTGATGCGGTAGAAGTCGTCGGACATGGGTCACCTTGTAGTTGACGCACGGGTTCTACGCGGGCCGGGCGTCTTTAACCACTTCAATTCCTCGGAACGGTGCGTCCTCACCGTCGCCAGATCGCCGGATGCGCATCGACGTAGCGGGCGATCGCATCGGAGATCAGGCGGTCGTCCGCCACCGAGGGGTGCGCATGGCAGGCGTTCAGCGCCAGCCGGGGCGCGGCGATGAAGCCCATGTCGCGCATCCCGGCGGCGGTCAGCCGCGCGACGACGCGGCGCTCCTCCGCCGCGATCTCGCCATCGGCAAGATCGGTCGCCCAGAGCAGCACGTGGGCATGGGGATGCTGCGCGCGCAACGTGCGGATGAACGTCATGTAGCGCGCCTCGTAATCGGCGTGCAGCGCGTCGCGGTCCTTCCACGGCTCGCCGGGTTTGAGGGCGGTGGAGAAATCGTTGGTGCCGAGCGCGATGACGATCAGTTGCGGATCCCAGCCGGCGGTGTCCGCCGCCTGCGCCTTGTCGAACAGCACATAGGGATAGGCATCGGGCACCTTGTCCGCGGCGAACCCTGCATAATTGCGCACCACGCCCCGGCCGGAGATGGCGTGCACGCGATAATCCGCGCCGTAGCGGCGCGCGGTGACGCCGGCGATCCCCTGCGAGGTGTCGGTGGTCGCCCACACCTGATCCTGCGTGCAGTCGCGCGTGCCTGCGGTGTTGCCATAGCCGACGGTGTGCGAATCGCCGATGAACTCGATTTGGCGCGGCAGCGGCGGCGGGGCGGCGAGCGGCGTGGTACCGGCACCGGCGAAGAGGCCGCCGAAGGTGGTCGGCGCGGCCTGGCTTTCGCTCGCCACCTCGACGCGCAGCACGTGACGGCCGGCGGACAGGCCGGCGACGCGGTACAGGCCGGGCGCCGGCTTCACCAACGTCGTCGCCGGCCGGCCGTCGACCAGCACGTGCAGGATCACCTCCCCCGGCCCGACGCGCAGTAGCGCCTGCCGGCCCCGGAAGGCGCCTTCGAAAAAGGTGCCGGGCCATTGCCGGCGCCAGCCGTCGGCGACCCGCTCGGCACGGCCGCCGATGCGCAGCGGCAAGGCCGGACCGGCGGCGGTCCGCGCCGGCGCGGGGGTGACGGTGATGGTGGCGGCGGCGAGGAGCATGGCGGCGATCATCGCGGCGCCCTCAGCATCGCGGGCAGTTCGTCCCTGGTCACATAGCGGTCCGATGCGAAATAGCGTTTCAGCTGGTCCGGCGTGTTCTGGTCCGCGCCGGTCAGCCAGCGGGTATGCCAGGTCATGAACCACAGCCAGTCCGCCTGCGGCCCGAGCAGCGCCGGATCGGGCACTGGCCCGTTTTCGTGCAGGCAGATCGGCACGGTGTCGCCGACGATCGCCTTCACCTGGCCGAACATCGGCGCCAGATTGCCATGGTCGGCGACGTAGATGTCGGCGCCGGCGATATCGACGGTGGCGCGACCGGGGTAATAGGCCGGGTCGACGTTCTGCCCCGCCCAGCCGAGCACCCAGATCAGGTGATCGAGCCCGTGCAGCCGCGTGTAGCGATCGTACATCAGCCGCCATAGGGCCTTGAACGCATCCGGCCCGTGCTTGCCCCACCAGAACCAGTCGCCGCTGAATTCGTGGAACGGCCGCCACAGCACCGGCACCCGCGCCGCCTGCAACCGCTTCAGCAGCGCGGCGACGTGATCCATCTGCGCCAGCATCAGCCGGTTCTGCGGCGTGCCGGTGCGCAAGGCGGCGGCGACTTCGAAGTCCTTCTTCGAATTCTCGTAGCCGGTGCCGATATCCGGCGCGCCCCAATGCCAGCACAGGGTGACGATGCCGCCGCTGCGCGCCCAGGCGAGCGCGCGGGCGGTGACGCCGTCGTCGTCGCGCGGGTCGATGTAATCGAGGCCGAGGATCGCCGGCTGCCGCCCGGTCACCTGCTGGAGATAGGCGAGCTCGCGCTGCGCCCCTTCCGGATTATAGCCCTGTTCCTGCTGGCCGGTCAGCGTGTGCCGGCCGTACTGGCTCCACAGCCAGGCATAGAGCGTCCGCGCCTCCCGCGTCGCCTGCGCGTTGCTGAGGATGCGCGCCGGCGCCGTCGCCGGCCGGGCGAGCGCCGGCCCCGCGGCAAGGCCGGCCATCCCCAGCGCCATCATCGTCCGTCGATCGAGCATCCGCCCCCTCCCCCCGTATGTCGTGGTTTGAGAGGATGCTAAGCTGGGCCAGCAATAAAGAAAACAAATTTAGCTTTGGCGGATCACCCGCCCGGTTGGCCCGCCACCACCATCACCCGGTCCTTGCCGGCGCGCTTGGCGGCATAGAGCGCGGCATCGGCGGTGCGCATCGCCTCGCGCGGCTCCGCCTCGACCGGCGCGATCCCCGCCGAGAAGGTGATCCGGCCGATGCAGACGCCGGTGCTCTGGTCGACGAAGCGGCGCTCGCCCAGCGCCTCGCGCGCGCCGTCGAGCGCATGGCGGGCGGCATGCAGCGTATGGCCTTCGAACAGGCAGGCGAATTCCTCGCCGCCGTGGCGAGCGACCAGCACATCGCTGCCGAGCGCTACCTTGAGGTGCCGGGCGAACAGCTTCAGCACCCGGTCGCCGGTGTCGTGGCCATGCTGGTCGTTGATCCGCTTGAAATCGTCGATGTCGCACAGGGCGACGCAGCGCGCCGGCTTGTCCGGCTCCGGCCGTGCATGCAGCCGCGCATCGAAGCTGCGCCGATTGGGCAGCCCGGTCAGATGGTCCTCCTCCGCCGCGCGGCGTGCCGCCTGCAGGCGCGTGCGCAGGCGACCGGTTTCGCGCCGGGTCGCATCCAGCCGCCCGGCGAGATCCTGCGTGCGTTCCACCGCGGCTGCGGTCAGCGCCACCAGCCGCTCGATCGCCGCCTGCGGGTCGGCGGCGACGTTCAGCGCCTCGTTGCCCAGCGCCACGCCGTAGTCGCGCGCGGAATCGCAGGATCGGCTGATCGTGCGGAATCCCTCGGCGAGGCTCGCGTTGAGCATGTCGGCGAATTCGGCCAGCGCCTCCGGACGGAGGCGATCGGCACCGGACCCGTTGGCGAAGCCATCGAGGAACGATGCCGTGATGCGCTGCCCGTCGCGGATGCGGGCGTCGACCGCCTCGCCCAGCCGCCGGTCGTCACCGACGACGTAGCGGCGTGCGAACAGCAGATTGTCCTCGGTCGGCGCAAGATCGTGGTCGCACAGGAATTGCGCGATCCGCGCGATCGTCTCGCGATCGGCGGCACGGCGAAACTCGGCGATCCCGCCCCCCGAAGCAGGTGCGGATGCGGGGGACGGCGGAGCGCCGGCGGCAGCTGCCGTTTCCTCGTCCCCCTTCAACCATGCGGCGAGGCGGGTGAGGCGCGGCGCGGGCCGTTCCGCAGCGAGCATCAGCGCACCCCCATCGCGATGGTGCTGCCGCCATCGAGCGGCACCGGCAGCCGGTTCGCCAGCACGTCGGCCGACACTTCCGCCCAGCGATCCGCGAACCAATAGTCGCCGCGTTCGCTGCGCAGCACCGGATCGCGCGTCGTATCCACATCCTCCGGCCCGACGAACTGCGCATCGGGCACGTGGAAGAAGGTGCGGACCAGCGGCCGCGTCGGGTCCTCCGCACCGTCGAGGACGATGCCGAGCCGGTTGGAGTGCAGCCGCACCAGCGCCCCCAGCGGCTGGATGCCGAGATTGGCGATGAACGCATCGAGCAGCACGGGGTCGAAATGCCCCTGCCACGACAGCATCTGCGCCAGTGCCTCGTGCGGCGACCAGGGCCGCTTGTACGGCCTGATCGAGGTGACCGCGTCATACACGTCGCAGATCGCGGCGATGCGGGCGTGGAGGCTGACCGCGTCCCCCGCCAGCCCTTCGGGATAGCCGCTGCCATCGATGCGTTCGTGATGGTGCAGGCAGACGTCGAGGGTGATCGCCGCCGTCTCGCCGAGTTCGCCGAGGATGGCATGCCCCGCCGCGGGATGGCGGCGCATGACGTCCAGCTCCGCGCCCTCCAGCCGGCCGGGCTTGTTGAGGATATGTTCGGGGGTCGTCGCCTTGCCGATGTCGTGCAGCAGCCCGGCGGCGCCGATCGCGCGCACCTCATCCTCGCCCAGCCCCAGGTGGATGGCGAAATTCACCATCAGCGCGCAGACGGCGATCGAGTGGAGATAGGTGTAGTCGTTGTTCAGCTTCAGCCGCGTGCCCTTGATCATCGCCGCCGCGTCGCGCTGCATCGTGGTCGCGATATCGTCGACCAGCGGCGTCACCGCCTCGATCGCGATCGCCTTGCCGAGGCGCGCTTCCTGGAACAGGGCGACCACCCTTTGCTTGGACCGGCCGAGCGTCTCTTCCAGGGTTTCGGCCGCAGGGCCGGCCCGGCGGCGGCGGCGTTCGACCGGCGGTTCGCCGCCGGTCGACGGCGGCGGCGTGTCGCCGGCGCGGCGCCGCTCCGCATGCGGGATCAGTGTCGTGCCGCGGCCCTTGCGGGTGTCGATCGATACGAAGGCGACCGGCGATGCGACCAGCCGCGCAATGTCTTCGTCCGTCTTGATCAGCAGACTGCGCCGCCAGAACGGGTTGTCCACCCAGGAACATTCCATCGAATCGATGAACATGCCGACCTTCAGTTCCTCGACGGCAATACGGACGATCATGGACGGCACCGATCCTTTCTGGAAACCCGCCATAGGGCCGCATCGGTTTCGATAGCCTTATCGTTTACTCATTATGGGGCTTATTTAACTCCGATTCGAATGCTTTGCCGGCGCGGCGCTGCATGCCGCCGGGCGGCGGCGGATCACCGGACGTGCGGATGCCGGTTTCCACCGCAGCATCGCGCGGCTATCGTCCGCGCCTTGGAAGAGGATGCCATGGCCGATCTCCACGACGATAGCGCCGCCGCGACGCCCGATCTCGCGCAGCTCCAGCACTGGACCTGGGTCATGGGCCGCGCCCAGCAGATGATGATGGAAAGCGGGATCGGCATGGCGGAGATGGGCCGCGCCGCACAACCCGGCGCCCCGCAGGTGCCGCCGGTCGGCAGCCCCGAACTGGTTCGCCAGATGCAGGATTTCTGGACGGACAATCTGACGCTCTGGCAGCGCTTCGTCGATCCCGCCGCCGCCGTGCCGGCCCCGCCGCAGTCGGAGGGCGACGCCCGCGACCGGCGCTTCAAGGCCGCGGCGTGGCGCGACGATCCGTGGTTCGACTGGATCCGGCGCAGCTACAACCTCATCGCCGACCACATGCTGCGCGGCGTCGATGCGCTGGAGGGCGTATCCGACAAGCAGAAGGAGCAGCTGCGCTTCGCCGCCAAGGGGCTGGTCGACGCGATGAGCCCGTCCAATTTCCCGCTGACCAACCCCGAGGTGGTCGAGCGCACGATCGCGACCAAGGGCCAGAACCTGCTCGACGGCCTCAAGAACATGCTGGCCGATATCGGCAAGGGCCAGCTGACCCATACGGCGGAGGGCGCGTTCGAGGTCGGCCGCAACCTCGCCACCACGCCGGGCAAGGTGGTGAAGCGCACGCCGCTGTACGAATTGATCCAATATGCACCGACCACCGAACGCGTGCTGGCCACGCCGCTGGTGATCTTTCCGCCCTGGATCAACCGATTCTACATCCTCGACCTGACGCCCGAGAAGAGCTTCATCCGCTGGGCGGTGGAACAGGGCATCACCGTGTTCATGGTGTCGTGGAAATCCGCCGACGCCAGCATGAAGGACGTGGTGTGGGACGATTACGTCGCCGCGCAAGTGGATGCGGTGGAGACGATCCGCGAGCTGCTCGGCGTGCCGGCCGTCCACACCATCGGCTATTGCGTCGCGGGCACGACGCTCGCCGCGACGCTGGCGCTGCTCGCCGCGCGCGGGGAGGCGGACAAGGTCGCCTCCGCCACCTTCTTCACCGCGCAGGTCGATTTCGCGCAGGCGGGCGAATTGCAGAACTTCGTGACGGACGAGCAACTGGCGCTGATCGGCGCGCTGTCGCCGCAGGGGTTCCTGGACGGCCGCTACATGGCCGCGACGTTCAACCTGCTGCGCGGCCGCGACCTCATCTGGAACTACGTCACCAACAACTATCTGCTCGGCGCCGATTATGCGCCGTTCGACCTGCTCCACTGGAACGGCGACACCACCAACCTGCCGTCGAAATGGCACCTCGCCTATCTAAGCGACCTGTATCGCGACAATCTGCTGGTGCAGCCGGGCGCGATGTCGGTGGCGGGCGAGGCGCTGGACCTCACCCGCGTCACCACCCCCGCCTATGTGCAGGCGGGGCGCGAGGATCATATCGCGCCGGCGGAAAGCGTGTGGAAGATCACCCACCTGTTCCGCGGCCCGTTGCGCTTCGTGCTGGCAGGGTCCGGCCATATCGCCGGCGTCGTCAACCCGCCCTCGGCCGGCAAATATCAATATTGGACCAACGATGCTGCGGTCGACAGCCTCGACGCGTTCGTCGCGGGTGCCAGCGAAACCAAGGGCAGCTGGTGGCCCGACTGGCTGGCCTGGCTGCGCGCGCATGGCGCCGAAGACACCGAAGCGGTGGCCGCGCGGCTGCCCGGCGAGGGCGCCTTGCCGGCGCTGGGCGATGCACCCGGAGAATACGTCCGCGCCCGATAGCGCTCCCATGCTGCACTGCACAAAAACCGCTTGAACGTAGCGTCAATCGCCGCTATTGTGCGTCGCAGCATAATAGCTGGAGTAGGATCGTTGGACGACCGCGTCGCCAAGCCACCGGTAAAACCCGCCAAGCGTGCCGGCCGTGCCGTCACCAAGCGCGTGGGCTTGCCCGTGCCTGCCCAGCCCGTGCCCCTCACGCCGACCGGCCCGGTGCCGGCCCCGGTGGTGGAACGCGATCCCGCCGGCCCGGTCCCCGCGCTCGTCCCGAGCGCCGCCGAACCGGTGATCGCGCCTCCCGAACCCGTCGTGCCGCCGATGATCCTCGCCGATCCCGTCGAAACGACCGTCCCGTCGGACGCGCCCGCGCCCGTGCTTCAGGCAACCCAGACCGCAGCGAAGGAAGTCATCATGGAAACGATCGAGAACGTCACCGCCAAGACCCAGACCGCGTTCAACGACGCGACCGAGCGCGCCAAGGGTGCGGTCGAGAAGAGCCAGAAGTTCTTCGAGGACGCCAACGAGTTCGGCAAGGGCAACATCGAGGCGCTGGTCGAATCGTCGAAGATCGCGGTGCGCGGTTTCGAGGCGATGGGGCAGGACGCCGCCGCCTATGCCAAGAAGTCGTTCGAGGACGCGACGACCGCTGCCCGCACGCTGTCGTCGGTGAAGTCGCCGACCGAGTTCCTGAAGCTTCAGTCGGACTATGCCCGCCAGGCGTTCGACGCGATGGTGCAGCAGACCTCGCACAACACCGAAGCGCTGCTGAAGCTGGCCGGCGAAGTGGCGCAGCCGCTGTCGAACCGCGTCGCGCTCGCCGCCGAGAAGATGAAGGTCGCCGCGTAAGCCACGCAGCGCCCCGATGAGGCAGGAAGGGCGGTCGCAGCGATGCGGTCGCCCTTTTCCTTGTCCGCAGCCCTTGCCCCGGCACCCCCCGATGCCATATTTCGGCGAGCGATCATGACAGCCGAACCGACCACCATGGCCGAGCGCCGCGACGATGGGACGGACGAGGGAACCGGAACCGGCCTCGCCACCAAGACGCGCACGCGCACCAAGCAGCCGACCCCGTATCGCGTGCTGATGCTGAACGACGATTACACGCCGATGGAATTCGTCGTCCTGTGCCTGCAGCGCTTCTTCCGCATGAACATGGAGGAGGCGACCCGCGTCATGCTGCACGTCCACCAGAAGGGCGTCGGCGTGTGCGGCGTCTTTTCCTACGAAGTCGCCGAGACGAAGGTCGGGCAGGTCATAGATTTCGCCCGGCAGAACCAGCACCCTCTGCAATGCACGCTGGAGAAGGCGTAAGGCGCGCCTTTGCCTCATCCCGTGGCGAGGACGGCGACGGGTTTCGGATAAAGGGGCATGCCATCCCAGTACTTGTCGTCACCCCGGACGTGTTCCGGGGTCCACCGTGCCGCAAAATCAAGAGCGTATGGGTGTGCGACACGGTGGATGCCGGAACCAGTCCGGCATGACGGTGGATAAAAGAACACCGGCATGGATCAGACACCCGGTATGCGATAGCCGTACTTGGCGAGATGAGCGGGCGGCGCCCGCACGCCCGGCTCGCGCCCGGGTCAGCGCGGGTCGGGCAGCCAGCTGAGGTCGAGCTTCGCAGCGCGATCGACGTGATAGGCCATGCGGGCGAGCGCGGTTTCGTTGAGGAAAGCGAAGCGGCCGCCCTCGCGCGCGATCAGGCCGTCGTCCTCCAGCTGGCGCAGCATGCGGTTGACGTGCACCGCGGTGAGGCCGGTGGCGTCGCCGATCTCCTCCTGCGTCAGGCCGAGCGCGAAGCTGTCGCCGATCGACGGATCGATCGCGCGCAGCCGGTTGCGGATCTCGATCAGCAACGCCGCGACCCGCGCCTTGGCCGAGGTGCGGCCGAGCCCGGCGAGCCGGTCGGTCAGCGCGACCCGCTCCATCTGGTTGATCGCGATCAGCAGCGCCGCGAGGCGCGGATGCGCGACGGTGAGGTCGGCCAGTGCGGCGCGCTCCAGCGGCGCAACGGTGACCTCGGTCAGCGCGATCACCGTCTCGGGCGAGTTGCGATAGACGAGCCCCGCCATCGCCACCACGTCGCCGCGGAACAGGAAGCGCAGGATCTGCCGGCTGCCGTCGGGCAGGATGACGTAGCTCATCATCGTGCCATGCCGCAGCACGAACAGTTCGGGCGATTTGTCGTTCTCACGCAACAGCACCGCGCCGCGGCGGAGCGTCCGCTCGCGCTGCTCCAGCCCATCGAGTGCCGCCTGTTCGTTCGCCGACAGGTCGATCAGTTCGCCGAGACGTTCGGCGAGACAGCTGGCCACGCGCTCAAATTCCCCCAAGTTGGTTGAACCGGGTAAGCAAACCACGGGAATTGCTGCATTAAAATCGATCAACCGTGCTGACCTGATTGTCGCCTTGCACCGCGCCCGCAGCGCGCTAGACGCTGTGGGCATGGACCGTATCCTTATCCGTGGCGGCCACCGCCTGTCGGGCCGCCTGCCGATCTCCGGCGCGAAAAACGCCGCGCTGACGCTGATGCCCTGCGCGCTGCTGACCGATGCGCCGCTGACGCTGAGCAACCTGCCGCGCCTGGCCGATGTCGATGGCTTCGGCCACCTGCTCAACCAGCTCGGCGCCTCGACCGCGATCGAAGGCACCAGCCCGCACGATTTCGGCCGGACGATGACGATCCGCGCAGGGTCGCTGACCTCGACCGAGGCGCCCTATGACATCGTGCGCAAGATGCGCGCCTCGATCCTGGTGCTCGGCCCGGTGCTGGCGCGGGCGGGCGAGGCGCGGGTGTCGCTGCCCGGCGGCTGCGCAATCGGCAACCGCCCGATCGACCTGCACCTCAAGGCGCTGGAGGCGATCGGCGCCGAGCTGGAGATGGCGGCCGGTTACGTGAAGGCGACGGCGCCCGGTGGCCGGCTGAGCGGCGGGCGCTATCGCTTTCCGGTGGTGTCGGTCGGCGCGACCGAGAATGTCGTGATGGCGGCGGTGCTGGCCAAGGGCGGCAGCGTGATCGAGAATGCGGCGCGCGAACCCGAGATCGTCGACCTGTGCAACTGCCTGATCGCGATGGGCGCGCGGATCGAGGGCGTCGGCACCGACACGCTGGAGATCGAGGGCGTCGATGCCCTGCACGGCGCCACCTATGCAGTGATGCCCGACCGGATCGAGGCGGGCAGCTATGCCTGCGCCGCGGCGATCACCGGCGGCAGCCTGGAACTGGTCGGTGCCAGGGCCGCGGACATGCAGGCGACGATCGACGCGCTGCGCGAGGCGGGCGTGACCGTCACCGAGACGGCGAACGGCCTGTCGGTAGAGGCCGGTGCGCCGCTCGCCCCGGTGACACTGTCGACCGCCCCCTACCCCGGCTTCGCCACCGACATGCAGGCGCAATTCATGGCGATGCTGTGCCTGGGCAGCGGCACCAGCGTGCTGACCGAGACGATCTTCGAGAACCGCTACATGCACGTTCCCGAACTGGCGCGGATGGGGGCCGACATCCAGGTCCACGGCCGCACCGCGCTGGTGAAGGGCGTCGATCGCCTGGTCGGCGCACCGGTGATGGCGACCGACCTGCGCGCATCGATGAGCCTGATCCTCGCCGGCCTCGCCGCGGAAGGCGAGACGGCGGTGGCGCGCGTCTATCACCTCGACCGCGGTTACGAGCGGCTGGAGGAGAAACTGTCCGCCGTCGGTGCGGATATCGAGCGCGCCAGCGACGGTTGACCCGGGGCCTCCCCGGAATGGGGAGGGCTATCGCATAATGGTTGTCTGTTCCGCGACGATGCCTGCGACCCTCCGTCATCAACTCAGAAGATGGCTGCGTCTCTGAGCCTGGCGTTGGCGATGACGATGAGTTTTCGCATGACGGCGACGGTGGCGACGATGGGTTTTTTGCCGTTGGCGAGGAGGCGGCGATAGAAGGCGTTGAGGTCGGGGTGGCGGCGTGCGGCGGTGAGGGCGGCCATGAACATGGTGTGCTTGACGCCGGGTCTGCCGCCGCGGGTGGCGCGATAGGCGTCGGACGCGCCGCTTTGTCGTGGGTGTGGAGCAAGGCCTGCCAGGGCGGCGGCCTGTCGGCGGCCGAGGGTGCCGAGCTCGGGCATGAGCGCGATGAGGCGGGCGGCGGTGACGGGGCCGATGCCGGTGATGCCGCCGAGGACGTCGACGGCCTGGCGCAGCGGCTGGCAGGCGGCGATCAGCGCCTGCATATCGGCCTCGATGCCGGCGATTTCGGCGTCGAGG
>NZ_JBZFLF010000005.1:0-351953 GCF_058313455.1 Sphingomonas sp. SP5
GATATGTAACGAGACATACGAACGGCTTACTAGCTTAACGTGCACACCAGCCCCTGAGGAACCAGCACACACGAGCCGCCGCCCACATGTCCCTTCATCTAAATCACAATGTCAAAGAACAATCAGACAAAAGAACCGGCGCAGCTTCATCACCCCTCCTCGAAGAGGCTCAGCGCACCAGATTGTCTGCGACCTCAGCAACCAGCCGTTCGGCCCATCGCTGCGGTGACGCCCCTCTAGGCGGGTCGTTTCGAACCGTCAAACCCTTTTTGCACTTTTCTGTCACATTGCCGCGCCGATGGCGGAAATCCTTAGGTTTACGGGATGTGAAGGCTCGGGCCGGTAGGGGATCGTGATGCATTCCGCGCCGGCTGACACACCCTCCCCACACGAATCGCTGGCGACTCAGGTCCGCCGCGCCGTGCTGTGGCGTTCGGGAAGCCAGATCCTGGCGCAGCTGGTGCAATGGGCGGCGACCTTTCTCGTCATCCGCATCCTCGATCCGCGCGACTATGGCCTCTACGCGATGACGGGCGTCGTGCTCGTCTTCCTCAACATGCTGAACGGCTATGGACTGGCGAGCGGACTGATCCAGCGCGACAACGTGACGCCGCGGCAGGTCAGGCAGTTGTTCGGGATGCTGATCGTCCTCAACGCTGGCCTCGGGATCGCGCAGATCGTGCTCGCGCCGCTCGCCGCAGCCTATTACCGCCAGCCCGAGGTCGCGGCGCTGCTGCGCGTGCAGGCGCTCATCTACGTCATCACGCCCTTCGCTGCGTTGCCTTATGCGCTGCTCAGCCGGGCAATGGAATTCCGGCGCCAGGCAAGCGCCAATATCGCGGCATCGTTCGCCGGCGCCGCAGCGGCATTGGGCGGCGCGCTCGCGGGCTGGGGCGTGTGGACGCTCGTATGGGCGCCGATCGCGCTCTATTCGGTCCGCGCCATCATGCTGACCTGGGGCGCACGCTCGCTGATCCGGCCGAGCTTCGACTTTCGCGGCGTCGGGCATCTCGCCCGCTATGGCGGCGTGATGGCGGCGGGGCAGTTCTTCTGGTTCCTGCAGAGCCAGGCGGACGTGTTCATCGGCGGACGGCGGCTCGATCCGCATCAGCTCGGCATCTACACCACCGCCTTGTTCCTCGCGCAGATCTTCGTGTCGAAGTTCGTGCCGCCGCTCAACGAAGTGGCGTTCAGCGCCTATGCCCGGATGCAGCACGATGCCAAAGGGGTTGCGCGCGCCTTCATCCGCTCGGTGCGGATCATCATGCTGGTCGCCATGCCCTTCTACTGCGGGCTTGCCGCAACGGCCGAGCCGCTGGTGCTGACGATGCTGGACGCGAAATGGGCGGAGGTGGCGCCGGTGGTGCGGCTGCTCGCGGTGGCGATGCCGTTCATGACGGTGCAGGTGCTCTATGCCCCAGCCTGCGATGCGCGCGGACGGCCCGGCATCGGTGCCCGCAACGGCGCGGTCGGCGCGGTCCTGCTCGCCTTCGCCTTTCTGATCGGCGTGCATTGGGGAGCCCAGGGCCTCGCGTGGAGCTGGATCGCCGCCTATCCGCTGTACCTGGCGTTGAGCACCCGGCGATCCTTGCCGGTGATCGGCGCGCGTGCCCGCGACCTTGCCGCCGCCATCGCGCCGTCCGCCTTCGCCGGGATCGCGATGGCGGTGGTGGTGACGCTCGCCGACCGGGCGCTGCCGCCGCTGGAGCCCGCGGCGCGCCTCGGCATCCTCGTCGCGATCGGCGCGGCCAGCTACGGCATGTGGCTGGCGCTGTTCGCACGCGACACGGTGCGCGAGCTGATCGCGCTGGTGACGAAGCGCCCGCTCGCCGCCTAACCCTGCTGGATATAATCGCGCATCGCCGCGGCATCGGCCTCGATCCGGTCGATGCGATATTTGACGAGATCGCCGATCGAGACGAAGCCGACCAGCGCCTCGCCCTCCACCACCGGCAGGTGGCGGATGCGCCGGCGCGTCATCAGCGACAGCGCGCCGATCACCGGCTCCGCCGATGTCACCGTCTGCACCGGCCGCGTCATCACCGCCTCCAGCGACCGGCCGAGCGCGGCGGCGCCCTCGCCCGCGAGGCAATGAACCACGTCGCGTTCGGAAAAGATGCCGACGACGGCGCCGCCATCCACCACCGGCACCGCGCCGATCCGCCGTTCGGCGAACAGCGCCACCGCCTGTTCCACCGTCGCCGTCGGGGGCAATGATGCGATGTCGCCCCCCTTGTTCCGCAGGATCGCTCCGATCGTCATGCCATGCGCCTCCTCGTCCCGCCCGCCGGCCATCGTGCGAACGGCGGTGCGGACTGGAACAGATCACGTTTGCGCGGCATTGGCAAAAACATGCGTGAACCCGGTCCCGGCCTCGACGATCCTGCCCATGCCGCTTACGCCTGGGGGCGCTTTCGCGCGATCATGGCTTGGATGGTGCTGGTCGCCGCGACGTGCAGCGCCGCCGCGATCGTGGCGCTGGCCTGGGTGCAGGGGCCGCTGGCGCTGGTGACGATGCTGGCGGTGCTGGGCGGCGTCGGCGGATCGGTGGTGATGGCAGGCGCGCTGATGGGCCTCGTCTTCCTCAGTTCGGGCACGGGCCATGACGAGAATGTCGACCGGTTCGACGATTAGGGCTTGAACGACCGGATCGTGTCGGGCGCTCCAGGGTGAAGACGGTCGGTCATCGCTCCGCATGATGGCACGGGCGTTCAACGCGAAAGGGCCGGCTCCTCGCGGAACCGGCCCTTCTTGCATCGGCAGCTGAGCGGCGGCTTACTCGGCCGCTGGCGCTTCGGCGGCCGGGGTGCGCGTGGTGCGGCGGCGGCGGGGCTTGGGCGCCTCGTCGTCGGCATCGTTAGCCGCGGCGATGTTGAGCGACGGCGGCAGGCGGTCGGCGTCGACACCGTTGCTCTCCGGCTCGGCATCCTGCGCCGTCGCCGGTGCAGCGGGCTGCGCATCGCGCCGCGGGCGGCCGCGGCGCGGCTTGGGCGCCAATACCGGCGAATCCGCCTCAAGCACCGCCTCGGCCCGCTCGGCCAGCGACTCGCCCTCGGCGACCGGATCGGCGCGACGCTGGCCGGCGACCTCCACCGGCTGTTCCGCCTCGAAACGCGGACGGCGGACGCGATCCTCGCGCTGCGGGCGTTCGTCCCGCTGCGGCCGGTCGTCCCGCTGGACACGGTCTTCGCGCTGGCCGCGATCGTCCTGCGCCCCGCGCTCCTCGCGCTGCGGCCGGTTGCCGCGATCGTCGCGATTGCCGCGCTCTTCCCAGTTGCGGCTCTGGCGTTGCGGGCGATCCTCGCGCTGCTGCGGCTGCTGGACGTCGCCGTCCTGCTCGCCGGCGCGGATCGGTTCGCCCTCGTCGCCGTAATCCTCGTCGTCGTTGAGGTCGAAGGGCTGCTGGCGGCGCGGCTGATTGTCCTCGAAGCGGCCTCGCTGGTCGGCGAGCACGCGGAAATAATGATCCGCGAACTGCAGGTAATATTCGGTGTTGACCCGGTCGCCCTGGCGCTGCGCCTCGCTGGCGAGGTTCTTGTACTTTTCGAACAGCTGGTTGGCGTTGCCGCGCGCGCGGCTGTCGATGCGATTGCCGTTGTCGGGCCGCCCCTGGCCGCCCTGCCGCGGACCGTTGCCGCCGCCGTTGTTGTTGTTGTTGTTGCCGCCACGGCCGCGCCGACGGCCGTTCTGCCGATTGTTGATCAAGCTACTGTCCCATGATCTGAGTAAATGGTCCTCAAAACCAATCCGGCCGATCCTCCGGCCTTCGCTCCCGGTCGTACGGTGCAACCCTCCGGGTCGCGGCGTGCCATAGGCAACGCTCGAGCCTGTCATGGCCGCCGGGCGAGAGCGGCCTGCTGACGAAGGATGCGGGTCACTGCCCGACGATTACCGCGCAATCGTTGATGAAGCGTGCCCCGGCCCGACCAATAGCTGGCGACGGGCAGGTCCGACAAGCGAAATATGCGGATTGCGGTCCCTTCTTTCAACCCTGTGGCGCGTGCGCCTCCACCGGCGTCGCCAGCAGGCAGCGATCGCGCCCGCCGAGATCGCGGTGGACCACGCTCGCAAGGCCCGCTGCGGCGAACACAGCGGCGACCGCATCGGCCTGGGTATGGCCGATCTCCACCGCCGCACAGCCACCCGGCGCGATCAGTCGGGCCAGCTGCGGCGCGAGGCTGCGGTAATCGTCGAGGCCGTCGGGCCCGGCGAACAGGGCGGAGGCGGGTTCATGGCGGCGCACCTCGTCGGGCAGGGCCTCGGCTGTCCCGATATAGGGCGGATTGGCGAGCACGAGGTCGAAGCGCGCGTCGATCGCCGCCGCCCAGTCTCCGCGGACGAACAACGCACGCGGCGTCATGCCCAGCGCCGCGGCATTCGCCCGTGCATAGCCCAGCGCCTGCTCCGATCGATCGATACCGAGGCCACGCGCAGGCCATTCGTCCAGTGCGGCGAGCAGCAGCGTGCCGGGACCGGTGCCGAGGTCGAGGATGGTCGCAGGTGCCCGGCCGGCGAAATGCGCGATCGCGGCGACCAGCAGCGTCTCGCTGTCGGGCCGCGGCACCAGCGCGCCGGGACCGACCGCAAGGTCGATCGTCCAGAAGCCGCGCGTGCCGGTGATATAGGCGACCGGCTCGTGCGCCGCGCGACGTTCGACCAGCGCGGCGAAGCCCGGCGGCACCGGGCGCTGCATGTCGAGCAGCAGCGCATTGCGGTCGATGCCGAGCGCATGCGCCATCAGCAGCTCGGCATCGAGCCGTGCCGTGGGCGAGAAGCCGAACCGCGCCGCCGCCGCGGCGAGTGCGGCGTGGAGGGAAGAGCCCGACACCCTCAACCCGTCATCCCAGCGTACGCCGGGACCCATGGATAGGATCGGATCGAGGTTGCCGCGACCCACCGTCCGCGCGCGTCCATGGATCCCGGCCTGCGCCGGGATGACGGGATGGGAGAGGTATGGGGCACACCATTCCTCCCCGCGCACGGCGCGGGGAGGCTTGACGCCTCACCCATCCAGCGCGGCGAGCCGTTCCGCCTCGTCCTCGGCGATCAGCGCGCCGATCAGCTCGTCCATCTCGCCTTCCAGGATTTCCGGCAGGCGATGGAGCGTCAGGTTGATGCGGTGGTCGGTCACCCGCCCCTGCGGAAAATTATACGTCCGGATGCGCTCGGAGCGATCGCCCGAGCCGACCATCGCGCGCCGGGTGCCCGACCGCTCGCTCGCCAGCCGCTCGCGCTCCGCCTCGTACAGGCGGGTGCGCAGCACCTTTAGCGCCTTGGCCTTGTTCTTGTGCTGCGACTTCTCGTCCTGCTGGATAACGACGAGGCCGGTCGGCAGGTGGGTGATGCGCACCGCACTGTCGGTGGTGTTGACCGACTGGCCGCCGGGGCCGGACGAGCGATACACGTCGATACGCAGGTCCTTGGCCTCGTCGATGCGCACGTCGACCTCCTCCGCCTCGGGCAGCACCGCGACCGTCGCGGCGGAGGTGTGGATGCGCCCGCCCGCCTCGGTCACCGGCACGCGCTGGACGCGGTGGACGCCCGCCTCGAACTTCAGCTTCGCGAACACGCCGGTGCCGGTGACGGAGGCGACAACCTCCTTGAACCCGCCCGCGTCCGACGAGGAGGAGGAGATCACCTCCACCCGCCAGCCCTGCGCCTCGGCATAGCGCTGGTACATGCGCAGCAGGTCGCCCGCGAACAGCGCCGCCTCGTCGCCGCCGGTGCCGGCGCGGATTTCCAGCATCGCCGCGCGTTCGTCGGCGGCATCGCGCGGCAGCAGCGCCAGCGCGAGGCGGCGGTCGGCGGCGTCGAGCGCGGCGCGGTTCTCGCGCAGCTCCTCGGCCGCCATCGCGCGCAATTCCTCGTCGCCGGTGTCCTCCGCCATATAGGCGAGGCTCTCCGCCTCCTGGCGCAGCCGCCGCACCTCGCCCGCCGCCTGGGCGACGGGCTCCAGCTCGGCATATTCCTTGGACACGGCGACGAACCGGTCGGAAGGCAGGTCGCCGGTCGCCATCAGCGCCTGCAACTCGTCCCGCCGCGCCTCGATCTGCGCGATCCGTTCGCGGGAAATGGTGGTCATTGCGGTAGCCAGACCGCTAAGTCGGCACCTATACGCGCCTCATCATCAAGTTCTTCGATTGTTCCAAGGCGAGCTAGCATTTCGCGGGCAATCCGTTCGGCCTGCACGCCGTCCATTGTGCCGGCGCCTTTACCGCGCTTCACATCAACCAATGTTCTTGGCGACTGGCCTTGATCGTCAAACCCGGCAGTTACTACGAACACAAGTTCAGGACGCCGGGCCTGAGCTTTTTCGTATCGCTTATTCAATGATCCCGTCAAAATTGAGTCAGCTACAACGCCACTTCGTCGAAGAGCCGCTGTTAGAGCGATGACTGACGTTGCGAGCCATTCTGCTTGGCCGATTACCATTACGCGAGGCGCGTCAGCTTCAGGCTCCGCCAGCAGCATCGCCAGCCGCTCGACGCCCGCCGCCCAGCCGACACCGGCGGTCGGCGCCCCGCCCAGGCTCTCGACCAGCCCGTCGTAGCGCCCGCCGGCCAGCACCGTCCCCTGCGCGCCCAGCCGATCGGTGACGAACTCGAACGCGGTGTGGCGATAGTAATCCAGTCCCCGCACCAGCCGTGCGTTGCGCGTCCATGCGACCCCCGCCGCATCCAGCCCCGCCGTCACCGCGTCGAAGAAGGCGCGCGCCTCGTCGGTCAGGAACGCATCGATATCCGGCGCCGCATCGGCGATCGGCCGGTCGCGCGGATCCTTGGAATCGAGGATGCGCATCGGATTCTTGTCGAGCCGGGTCAGGCTGTCCTCGGACAGTTCGCCGCGATGCGCCTCGAAATGCGCGACCAGGCCGGCGCGCCACGCCTCGCGGGTCGCGGCATCGCCCAGCGTGTTGAGCTGCAACGTCACGCCGTCTGCGATGCCGAGGTCGCGCAGCAGCTGGTCGGCCATCACCAGCAGCTCGACGTCCGCCGCCGGCTCGGGCGCGCCCAGGATCTCGGCATCGATCTGGTGGAACTGGCGATAGCGCCCCTTCTGCGGTCGCTCGTAGCGGAACACCGCGCCGCTGGTGGCGAGCTTCAGCGGCGCATATTGCTGCCACCCTTCGGTCAGGAAGGCGCGCGCGATGCCGGCGGTGAATTCCGGCCGCAGGGTCAGCGAATCGCCGCCGCGGTCGGGGAAGGTGTACATTTCCTTCGACACCACGTCGGTCGTCTCGCCGATCGAGCGTGCGAACACCTCCGTCGCCTCGAACACCGGCAGGTCGACGCGGGCGAAGCAATACAGCCGCCGCACGCGATCGAACGTGTCGAGCACCTGCGCGAAGCGGCGCTGGTCTTCGCCGAAGATATCCTGGGTCCCGCGCACCCGGCGCGGCGTTTCGATACGGGCCATAAGGCCGCGGTATCTAGGCGAGAGCGTGGCGGCGCGCTAGCACCCCCGACATGATCCGGACACAACGCTATTGGGGGATCGGCAGCCGCATCGCGCCGCCGCGCTTCGCGCTGTTCGTGCTGGTGTTCGCCGCCGCCCTCGCGCTCCTGATCCCGGCGCTGGGCAAGGGACGCGGCGTGATGGCGGGGTTCGACATCGCGGCATTGCTGTTCCTCATCTCGCTGGTGCCGCTGTTCGGCCATGCCACCGCCGATCGCATGCGGCGCGCGGCGCGGGACAACGACGCCAATCGCGGGGTGCTGCTCGGCATTACGGCGGCGACGATGATCGTCATCCTCGTCGCCGTGGCCGGCGAGCTGAAGGGGCGCAACGACGCGCTGGCGATCGCCCTGGTCATCGCCACGCTGGTGCTCGCCTGGCTATTCTCCAACCTGGTCTATGCGCTGCACTACGCCCACCTCTTCTATCTCGCCAACGACGAGGCGAAGGACAGCCGGGGGCTCGACTTCCCGGATACCGAGGAGCCCGATTATTGGGATTTCCTGTATTTCAGCGCGACGCTCGGCATGACCTTCCAGACGTCCGACGTGTCGATCGGGTCGCAGCGTATCCGCCGCGTCGTGCTCGGCCAGTCCCTCGCCGCCTTCGTCTTCAACCTCGGCGTGCTCGCCTTCACCATCAACGTGCTGGGTGGCAGCAGCGGCTGATAAGGCTGGACGGCTGACCTTTTGCACGATTACACATTTGCGCAACAATCTATCGCCCGAAGGATTTCCATGATCCGCAAGCTTCTCGTCGCCTCCCTCTTCCTGTCCGCCGCCGCGCCCGTTCTGGCGCAGGTCCCCGCGGGCAACAGCGCCCCCCAGCCGGTGCCGTTCACCGACACCATCCCGCTAGCCCAGGATATCCCCTACCCGGGCACGTTGAAGCTGGACGTCGATGCCACCGATACCGAACGCGGCATCTTCCGCGTCCGCGAGACGATCCCGGTCGCCAAGGCGGGGCCGATGGCGCTGCTGTTCCCCAAGTGGCTGCCCGGCGCGCATTCCCCGCGCGGCGAGATCGAGAAGCTCGCGGGCCTCGTCATCCGCGGCAACGGCAAGGTCATCCCCTGGACGCGCGACATGGTCGACGTCTTCGCCTTCCACATCGACGTGCCCGCCGGCGTCCGGACGCTGGAGGCGGAGTTCCAGTTCCTGTCGGCGACCAAGAGCGACCAGGGCCGCATCGCGGTGACGCCCAACCTCATCAGCCTGCAGCCCAATTCGGTCAGCCTCTACCCGGCGGGCTATTTCACCCGCCAGATCCCGGTGCAGATGACGGTGAAGTTCCCCACCGGCTGGACGGCGGCGGGTGCGATCCCGTCCAAGGCGACCGGCTCCACCTACACCTACGACAAGACGAATTACGAGATCCTGGTCGATTCGCCGCTGCTCGCCGGCCGCTACGGCAAGGTCTGGGCGCTCAGCCCGCGGGTCAACCTCAACGTCTTCGCCGATTCGCCCGAACTGCTCGCCGCCAAGCCCGAGCAGATCGACGCGCACAAGCGGCTGGTCGAGCAGGCGGTGAAGACCTTCGGCGCGCAGCATTACGACCGTTACGAATTCCTGCTGTCGCTGTCCGACCAGTTGGGCGGCATCGGCCTCGAACATCATCGCAGCTCGGAAAACGGGTCGCGTCCCACCTATTTCACCGAATGGGACGCCAACGTCGCCGCCCGCAATCTGCTGCCGCATGAATTCACCCATAGCTGGGACGGCAAGTTCCGCCGCGGTGCCGAACTGTGGACGCCCGATTACCGCACGCCGATGCGCGACAAGTCGCTGTGGGTGTACGAGGGGCAGACGCAATTCTGGGGCTATGTGCTCCAGGCGCGCTCGGGCCTGGTCAGCAAGCAGGACACGCTGGACGCCTATGCCGGCATCGCCGGCAGCTATGCGCTGGCGCCCGCACGCCAGTGGCGCAACCTCATCGACACCACCAACGATCCGATCATCTCCTCGCGCAAGCCCAAGGGCTGGACCAGCTGGCAGCGCAGCGAGGATTATTACAACGAGGGCCTGATGGTCTGGATGGAGGTCGATGCGATGCTCCGCCAGCAGTCGGGCGGCACCAAGTCGATCGACGATTTCGCCCGCGCCTTCTTTGGCGTGCGCGATGGCGACTGGGGCGAGCTGACCTATACGTTCGACGATGTCGCCGCGACGCTGAACGCGATCCAGCCGTATGACTGGGCGAGCTTCCTCCAGCGGCGCCTGACCGAAACGGGCCAGCCCGCGCCGGTCGAGGGCTTTGCGATGAACGGCTACAAGCTGGTCTACGGCCCCGAACCCACGCCCTATTTCACCCGCGCCGAAAAGAGCGGCACGATCAACGTCAGCTTCTCGGTCGGCCTCCAGGTCGGCCGTGATGGCGAGGTCAGCGCGGTGATCTGGGATTCGCCCGCGTTCAAGGCCGGGCTGGACGTCGGCACGGTGATCCAGGCGGTCAATGGCGCGGCATATAGCGGCGACGTGATGAAGGCGGCGATCGTGGCGGCGCAATCCTCGAAGGAGCCGATCCGCCTGCTGGTCAAGAACGGGCCACGCTACCGCGAAGTCGCCATCGACTATCACGGCGGCCCCCGCTATCCGCGCCTCCAGAAGGTCGGCACGGGAGAGACCGGCCTCGACAAGCTGCTGATGCCGCGCTGACCGCAGCAGGTAACGACCAACAAGGGACTTTCATGCGTATCGATCTGATTCCGGTCGGCAAGAGCCCGCCCGACGACCTCAACGTCATCATCGAGGTGCCGACCGGCGGCGAGCCCGTGAAATACGAATTCGACAAGGCGTCGGGCGCGCTGTTCGTCGACCGCATCCTGCATACGCCGATGCGCTACCCGGCGAACTACGGCTTCGTGCCGCACACGCTGTCGCCGGACGGCGATCCGCTCGACGCGCTGGTCGTCTCGCGCTCGCCGTTCATCCCCGGCTGCGTCGTGCGGGCGCGGCCGATCGCGGTGCTGAACCTGGAAGACGAAGCCGGCGGCGACGAAAAGCTCGTCTGCGTGCCGGTCGATTCCACCTTTCCGTATTATACCAAGGTCGGCGGCCGCGACGATCTGCCCGAGATCGTCTTCGAGCAGATCGAGCACTTCTTCACCCACTACAAGGACCTGGAGAAGAAGAAGTGGGTGCGCATCGGCACCTGGGGCGACGCCGACGAAGCGCGCCGCATCACGCTGGAGGCGGTCGAGCGCTACGAAGCCGCCAAGGCGCAAGGCGAGGAACCGCACGACCACGACGTGCCGGGCCGCGACGACTGAGTCAGTCGGCTTTCGCCAGCCGTCGCAGCGCGTCGCCATCGACGCGCTGCACGGTCCAATCCTCCAGCCCCACCGCGCCCATCTGGCGGTAAAAGGCGATGGCATCGGCATTCCAGTCGAGCACCGCCCATTCGAACCGGCCGCAGTCGCGCTCCACCGCCATTCCGGCGAGATGGCGCAGCAGCGCGGTCCCCACGCCCTTGCCGCGCGCCTCGGGCGTCACGTACAGGTCTTCGAGGTACAGACCGCGCCGCCCCTTCCACGTCGAGAAATTGTGGAAGAACAGCGCAAAGCCGAGCGCCCCGTCGGCATCCTCGGCGATCACCGCCTCCGCTGCCGGCCGCGGCCCGAACAACGCGTCGTGCAGGCTCGCCTCCGTCGCCTCCACCGCATCGGGCTCGCGCTCGAACGCGGCAAGGTCGCGCACGAAGCCGAGGATGGTGGCGACATCGGCGGGCGTGGCGGGACGGATCATTGCGCAACCTCGATCTGCGGCCCCGGCGCGGGCTTGCGTACCGCGACCAGGCACCCGGCGATGATGAGCAGCGCCCCCGCCACCGTCCACGGCGACACGCGCTCGGCGAAGACCAGCCAGCCGAACAGCGCCGACCAGACGAAGGCGGTATATTCGACCGGCGCCAGCACCTGCGCCTCGGCGCGCGCATAGGCCCAGGCGAGCGCCACCGCCGACACCGAGCCGAGCGCGGCGGCGGCGACGATCGCGGGCAGGTCCGCCGCCATCGGCATGGCGGCAAACCACGGCGCGCCGACCAGCAGCAATCCGCTCAGCACGATGCTGGTGAATAGCGCCACCTCCAGCGGATCGGCGACCTGCGCCTGCCGCCGCAGCAGGATCAGGCTGCCGGCATAGAGGATGGAGGCAGCGATGATCGCCACGCTGCCCAGCACCATCTCCTCCGAGGCACGCGCCTGCACTTGGCCCGCGGCGATGGCGAGCACGCCGAGGCTGGCGACCAAAGATCCCCCGATCGCCGCGCGGCGGATGCGCTCGCCCAGCGTCAGCCCGGCGAGGAAGAGCGCGATCAACGGCGCCAGAAAGGTCAGCGCCACGCCCTGCGCCATCGGCACGCGGACGAGACCCCAGAAGAACAGCAGCACCGATCCGCCGGCGATCAGCCCGCGCGCGCCATGCAGGCGCAGCGCGGCGCGCGTCGGCCACGCCTTGCGCCGCGCGAGGAACACCGGCCCGAGCAGCACGACGCCGGCGACGGAGCGCCACAACACCGCCGCATAGGCGCCATGCGCGATCGACAACCCCTTCATGATGGCATCCATCGCCGCGTAGACGGCAATCCCGCCCGCGGCGACGCCGAAGGCGGTGACGGGCGAGACGTGCCGGCTCATCGGATCAGGCGGATGTCGACGCCGATACCCGGGTCGATCTCGGACAGCCGCCGGTCGCTCGTGTAGACAGGCGCGCTCCGGCTGATCGCGAGCGCCAGGCAGGCACGGTCGCCCAGCGACGCGCCTTGCGGGCGGGTAGGCTCGCGCAGCCGCGCCGCCTCCACCGCCAGGGGGAGGTCGAACGGTACGATCTCGATCTCATAGGCGCGCAGGATCGCGAGCACCTCGTCGGCGCGCGCGCCGCGCTCGACGCCCCGCGCACAGCATTCGGATACGTTGACAGCAGACATGCAACTGCCGCGGACGACCTGCATGACCATATCCGCTCCCGCTTCACCCAGCATCAAGGCCATGACCGCCGACGCATCGACGACGATGGTCATTCCTCGCCCCAATCGGCGCGACGCTCCCGCAGGAACGCGTCGACGGTATAGTCCTCGCCAAAGATCGCCCGCGCCTTTTCCTGCGATTCGCGGATGACCTGCTGAAAGGTCATCAGACGCACGCCACCATCCTCGGTCCGGTCGACGACCAGCGTGTCCCCGTCGCGGATGCCCAGTTCACGCCGCAGATCGGCAGGGATCACGATCTTGCCGCCTGCAATCACCTTGGCATGATAGGTCATGTCACGTCCTCCAGGACCTGACTGTTAGCACAGGACCTATTCCGCGGCCACCGCCTGCGGCTGCGCGACCGCCTCCGCCGCCTCGATCTCCGCCGCCTTGGCCTCGACCAGGCGGACGATATGATCGATCATGCCCTCGTCCTGGACATGGTGGTCGGTGACGCCCGACAGATAGACCATGTGCTTGCCGTTGCCGCCGCCGGTGATGCCGATATCGGTTTCGCGTGCTTCGCCGGGGCCGTTGACGACGCAGCCGAGCACCGACAGGCTCATCGGCGTGCGGATATGCTGCAACCGCTCCTCCAGCGCCTGCACGGTCCGGATCACGTCGAAGCCCTGCCGTGCGCAGGACGGGCAGCTGACGACACGCACGCCGCGATTGCGGATGCCGAGCGCCTTCAGGATCTCGAACCCGACGCGCACCTCGTCCTCGGGCTCCGCCGACAGCGAGACGCGGATCGTGTCGCCGATGCCGAACCAGAGCAGGCTGCCGATGCCGATCGACGATTTCACCGTGCCGCCGACGAAGCCGCCCGCCTCGGTGATGCCGAGGTGCAGCGGGCAATCCACCGCCTCGGCCAGCTGCTGGTAGGCGGCGACCGCGAGGAACAGGTCCGACGCCTTCACCGCGACCTTATATTCGTGGAAGTCGTGATCCTGCAGCAGCTTGATATGGTCGAGCGCGCTTTCCACCAGCGCGTCGGGGCACGGCTCGCCGTATTTCTCCAGCAAGTCCTTTTCCAGGGAGCCGCCGTTGACGCCGATGCGGATCGAACAGCCGTTGGCCTTGGCGGCGCGCACCACCTCGGCGACGCGGTCGCTGCTGCCGATGTTGCCCGGATTGATCCGCAGGCACGCCGCGCCCGCGTCGGCCGCCTCCAGCGCGCGCTTGTAGTGGAAATGGATGTCGGCGACGATCGGCACGCGGCTGCCGCGCACGATCTGCTTCAGCGCCGCGGTCGATTCGACATCGGGGCACGAGACGCGGATAATGTCGACGCCGGCCTCCTCGCAACGCCGGATCTGATCCAGCGTCGCGCGGATGTCGGGCGTCGGCGTGTTGGTCATCGTCTGCACGGTGACCGGGGCATCGCCGCCCACGGGAACGTTGCCGACCATGATCTGGCGGCTCTGACGGCGGACGATATCGCGCCACGGACGTAAGGACATGGGGCGCTATATACAGCAGCCGGGTTGCGGTTCAAAGTCGGTGGTGTAGGGCGGGTGCGGTTCCATGTCGCCCCCACCTTCCCATCGGCTCCCCATCTCCCGCCATTATGGCCTCGACTGGCTGCGTGTCGCCGCCTTTGCGATCCTGATCGTCTATCACGTCGGCATGGTGTTCGTTCCCTGGGGGTTCCATGCCAAGAGCCCGAACGGCGCCGACTGGGCCGTGCTGCCGATGCTGGCGGTGAATGCCTGGCGGCTCAGCCTGCTGTTCGTGGTGTCGGGCTATGCCAGCCGCGCGCTGCTCAGCCGGGCGAGCCATACCGGCGGCTTCCTGCGCCAGCGCACTGCGCGGCTGCTGGTGCCGCTCGCCTTCGGCGTCGCAGTGGTGGTACCGCCGCAAAGCTGGGTGGAGCTGGTGACGCAGCATGGCTATGCCGGCGGCTTCCTCTCCTTCTGGGTGCATGATTATTTCCGCTTCGGCGCGCTCGGCGGCATCGTCCTGCCGGCGCTCAACCACCTGTGGTTCGTGCTCTACCTGTGGCTCTACACCCTGGTCCTGGCATTGCTGGTCATCGCCATCCGCTGGCGCGGCGCACAGCGGGTGTTCGATCGCCTGTTCGACGGGCCGGCGCTGCTCGTGCTGCCGCTCGCCTGGCTGGTCTGCATCCATGCCTGGTGGTTCCCGATGGGCTATGAGACGCACGACCCTGCGCACGATGCGATGGCGCACATGAGCTACCTGCCCGCCTTCCTCTTCGGTTTCGCGCTGGCGGGATCGGCGCCGGTGCTCGCCGCCTGCGTGCGCTGGCGCTGGGTCGGCGCGGCGATGGGCATCGCCGGCTACGGCTTCATCCTCGCGGTCGAGCTGGTGCTGGACGGCGGGGCGCCGCGCTGGGTCTACCCGCTCTACGGCGCGGCGCATGCGGTGCAGCAATGGGGGACGATCGTCGCGCTGATCGGCTTTGCGGAGCGGCACTGGAACCGCGATGCGCCCGTGCGGCAGATGCTGACCGAGGCGGTCTTCCCCTTCTACCTCGTCCACCAGACGATCATCGTCGTCGTCGCCTATTGGCTGATGCCGGCAGGCCTGCCCGGCGGCGCCGAGTTCGCGGTGCTGGTCGCGGCGACCGTCGCCGGCTGCGTCCTGTTCTACCAGCTCGGGCGCCGCATCGCCTGGCTGCGCCCGCTCATCGGGCTGCGTCCCCTGCCCCATCCGCATAAGGCTGCATCATGACCCCCACTCCCTGGTCGCTGGTGATCCACGGCGGCGCCGGATCGATCGAGCGCCACCGCCTGACGCCCGAACAGGATGCCGGCGTGCGCGCGGCGCTCGCCCTCGCGCTCGATCGGGGCGGCGCGATCCTGTCGGCCGGCGGCAGCGCCCTCGATGCGGTCGAGGCGGCGGTGCAGGTGCTGGAGGACGATCCGCATTTCAACGCCGGCCGCGGCGCCGCCTTCGGCCGCGACGGGACGATCGAACTCGACGCCGCGATCATGGACGGCCACCATCGCGCCGCCGGCGCCGCCGCCGGCCTCACCACCACGCGATCGCCGGTGGCGCTCGCCCGCCGCGTGATGGAGGCGAGCCCGCACGTGCTGCTGAGCGGCACCGGCGCGGAAAGCTTCGCCCGCGAACAGGGCTTGGAGGCGGTCGACCCCGCCTGGTTCGCCACGCCGGAGCGACGCCGCCAGCTCGACGAACTGCTCGCCCGCGCCCAGGACGCGAATGGAGCCGACGCGTTCGACGTCGACATGAAATACGGCACCGTCGGCGCGGTCGCCTGCGATGCCGCCGGCCATCTCGCCGCCGCGACCTCCACCGGCGGCGTCACCGGCAAGCGCTGGGGGCGGATCGGCGATTCGCCGCTGATCGGCGCGGGGACCTTCGCCGACGACCGCGCCTGCGCCGTCTCCTGCACCGGCTCGGGCGAATTCTTCATCCGGGTCGGCGTCGCACATGAGATCGCGGCACGCATCCGCCTCGCCGGCGACAGCCCGCAGGCCGCGGCCGAGGCGGTGATGGCAGAGGTGAAGGCGCTGGGCGGCACCGGCGGCGTGATCGTCACCGCGTCGGGCGGCGAGGCCGTCTGGACCTTCACCACCCCCGGCATGTACCGCGCCCGCGCCACGGCAGCGGGCCTGCGCGAGGTGGCGGTCTACGGCGACGAGTGAACGCCTTTTCACTGTCAGCATCACTGTCCGATCGTTAAAGCGTCGCCATGATCTCGCTTCGCTTCACCACCGTGGCGCTTGCCGCCCTGACCTTCGCCGCTCCTGCCCAGGCCTATTGGGAATTCGGGCATCAGACGGTAGCGCGGATCGCTTATGCCAATGTCGCGCCGCGCACCCGCGTCGCGATCCGCAAGCTGCTCGCCCAGACGCCGCTGCTCGACACGCCGCAATGCCCGGCCACCACGATCGAGGGCGCCAGCACCTGGGCCGATTGCGTCAAGCCGCTGAAGGGCCCGGATGGCAAGCCGCGCTTCGGCTATGCCTATAACTGGCATTTCCAGGACGTGGACGTCTGCGCGCCCTTCACGCTGGAGGAGGCCTGCAAGGACGGCAATTGCGTCTCGGCGCAGATCACGCGCGACGTCGCGATCCTCAAGGACCGCCGTGCTTCGGCGAAGGAGCGCGCGCAGGCGCTCGTCTTCCTGATCCACTTCGTCGGCGACCTGCACCAGCCACTCCATGCCGGCGAGAAGCACGACAAGGGCGGCAACGACCTCGCCGCCGCATATGGCAGCTACAGCCCCAGGCGCTTCAACCTCCATTCGATCTGGGACGGTACGCTCGCCGAGCGCGCGATCACCAGCGGCCCCAGCCTCGTCCGCCGTTATCCCGCCGCGGAGAAGCGCCGGATCGCCGCCGGCACCGTCACCGACTGGAGCCGCGAATCATGGCAGGTCGCGCATGACGTGGTCTATGCAAGCGCCTTGAAAGGCGATCCCTGCGCGCCGTCGCCCGCCAAGGTGACGCTGGACGCGGCGACGATCGACCGGATCGTCCCCGTCGCCCGGCTGGAGGTGGAGCGCGGCGGGCTTCGTCTCGCCAAGCTGCTCGATCAGGCGCTCGGTTAAGCCCGCACGCGCTTCGCGGTGATGAAATAATCGAGCGCCGTCGATTCGCTCAGCACGAAGCCCTTGGCCGGCGAAAAGCCCAGCCCCGTGACGTCCGTCACCGTCAGCCCGGCGCGGGTCAGCAGGTCGGCAAGGTCGTCCGGGGTCAGGAACTTGTCCCAATCGTGCGTGCCGCGCGGGATGCGGCCCGTCCCTTCCGCCAGCGTGATGAGCGCCAGGCGCGAGAGCGGCGTGCGGTTGGGCGTCGACAGGATCAGCAGCCCGTCGTCGGCCAGGCATTCGGCAAGGCCGCGGACGAAGCCGGCGGGATCGGCGACATGCTCGATCACCTCCAGGCTGGTGACGAGGTCGAAGCGCCCCGTCATCGCCTCCACGCCGACGGCGCGATAATCGATGGCGAGGCCGCTTGCCGCCGCATGCGTGGCTGCCACCGCGATATTCTCCGCCGCCGCGTCGATGCCGGTGACATGCGCGCCCAATCGCGCCAGCGGCTCGCACAGCAGGCCGGCACCGCAGCCGACATCCAGCGCGGTCTTGCCGGACAGCGGCGTGAAGCTGGTGTCGTCGCCGTCCCAATGCAGGTCGATTGCGGCCCGGATATAGCCGAGGCGTGCCGGATTCAGCCGGTGCAGCATCGCCGACGAGCCCTTGGGGTCCCACCAGTCCTGCGCCATGGCCCCGAAATGCCTGGCTTCGCGGGGGTCAATCGTGCTGGCCCGCGGAGGATCGATCGTGCTGCTTGCGCTTCCCATGCCCCCTACCTATCAGGACGGCCCCTTTACCCCAAGGAGTTTGGCGAGAACCCATGGCGCGGATCGTGATGAAGTTCGGCGGCACGTCGATGGCCGGGATCGAGCGCATCCGGAGCGTCGCGGCGCGCGTCAAACGCGAGGTGGAGGCGGGCAACGAGGTCGCCGTCGTCGTGTCGGCGATGGCGGGTGAGACCGACCGGCTGGTCGGCTTCTGCCGCGAGGCGTCCTCGCTCTACGACCCGAAGGAATATGACGTCGTCGTCTCGGCGGGCGAACAGATCACCAGCGGCCTGCTGGCGATCGCGCTCCAGGCGGCGGGGGTGAAGGCACGCTCGTGGCTCGGCTGGCAGTTGCCCGTCCACACCGACGATGCCCATGCCAAGGCGCGGATCGGCACCATCGAGACGGACGCACTGCTCGCCAGCATGGGCGCGGGCGAGGTCGCGGTGATCCCCGGCTTCCAGGGCCTGACCGACGATAATCGGGTGACGACGCTCGGCCGCGGCGGGTCGGACACGTCGGCGGTGGCGGTGGCCGCGGCGGTGAAGGCCGACCGCTGCGACATCTATACGGACGTCGACGGGGTCTACACCACCGATCCCCGCATCGTGCCGCGTGCGCGCAAGCTCGCCAAGGTGACCTATGAAGAGATGCTGGAACTCGCCAGCGTCGGCGCGAAGGTGCTGCAGACCCGATCGGTCGGCCTCGCGATGAAGGAACAGGTCCGCGTCCAGGTGCTCTCGTCCTTCACCGGCGAGGATGCTCCGATGGCGGACACATTGCCCGGCACGATGATCGTCGGCGAAGAGGAGATTGACGACGTGGAACGCCAGCTGATCACCGGCATCGCGCACGACAAGAACGAGGCGAAGATCACCCTGACCAGCGTCCCCGACAAGCCGGGCGCGGTTGCCGCGATCTTCGAACCGCTCGCGAATGCGAACATCAACGTCGACATGATCATCCAGAATATCGCGCACAACCACGGCTCGACCGACGTCACCTTCACCGTGCCGTCCGCCGACCTCGCGCGGTCGCTGGAATCGCTCAACCAGGCGCGCGAGGCGATCGGCTTCGGCGAGCTGGTGCACGATACGCGCGTCGCCAAGATTTCGGTGGTCGGCGTCGGCATGCGCAGCCACGCGGGCGTCGCCAGCACGATGTTCACCACATTGGGCGCGCGCGGCATCAACATCCAGGCGATCTCGACCAGCGAGATCAAGGTGTCGGTCCTGATCCACGAAGACGAAACGGAGCTGGCGGTCCGCGTCCTCCACACCGCCTACGGATTGGACGCCGAGGCGGCGTAAGCCGGTAAACTCCCCTCCCGCTTGCGGGAGGGGCCGGGGGAGGGCATGGCGTAAGCCATGACTCTCGCTGCCAACGAAACCGCCGTCCAAGCCCTCCCCCAGCCCCCCCTGCACGCAGGAGGGGAGAGATTGCGGCGCCGCATGGCGCGCGGCGCCGCCTTCCTCGGCAGCGAGGTCGCGATCATGGCCGGCGCGATGTCGTGGGTCAGCGAGCGCAACCTCGTCGCCGCCATGTCCAACGCCGGCGGCTTCGGCGTGATCGCCTGCGGCGCGATGACGCCCGAGCTGCTCGACGCGGAGATCGCGGGCACGAAGGCGCTGACCGCCAGGCCGTTCGGCGTCAACCTCATCACCATGCACCCCGCGCTGTTCGACCTGATCGCGGTCTGCGCGCGCCACCGGGTCGGCCACGTCGTGCTCGCCGGCGGCCTGCCGCCCAAGGGCGCGCTGGAGGCGATCAAGGAGTCCGGCGCCAGGGTCATCTGCTTCGCGCCGACGCTGGCGCTGGCCAAGAAGCTGATCCGTTCGGGGGTAGACGCGCTGGTGATCGAGGGGATGGAAGCGGGCGGCCATATCGGCCCCGTCTCCACCAGCGTGCTCGCCCAGGAGATGCTGCCCGAGATCGCCGAGGCGGTCCCGGTGTTCGTCGCCGGCGGCATCGGCCGCGGCGAGGCGATCGCCGGCTATCTCGACATGGGCGCGGCGGGCGTGCAGCTCGGCACGCGGTTCGTCTGCGCGACCGAATCGATCGCGCATGCCAATTTCAAGAAGGCGTTCATCCGCGCCTCCGCCCGCGACGCGGTGGCGAGCGTGCAGATCGACCCGCGCCTGCCGGTGATCCCGGTGCGCGCGCTCAAGAATGCCGGCGGCGAACTCTTCACCGCCAAGCAGCGCGAGGTCGCGCAGAGTCTCGACGAAGGCCGCGTCGCCATGGCCGAGGCGCAGTTGCAGATCGAGCATTACTGGGCGGGGGCGCTGCGCCGTGCGGTGATCGACGGCGACATCGAACACGGCAGCGTCATGGCCGGCCAGTCGGTCGGCATGGTGACCCGGGAAGAACCGATCGCCGACATCATCGCCGCCTTGATGACCGAGGCCGCAAGCGCGCTGGAGAAGCGCACTGCGTAAATCCAGCGCAAGGCGCTGACGGAGGGGCGGCCAAGCAGGCACGTCGCCTGGGGCTGCCCCTCCACCACGCCGCTGCGCGGCGCGGTCCCCCTCCCCGTGCCGGGAAAGAAACGAGCGTGATCCTTACCTCCCGTTAACCATTCCTGCGCGATGATCCGCACCTTGCCGGGGGGCAGGGAAGGATTCGTGCGATGCGCCGTTACATAGCTCTCACCGCGGTCGGCCTGGCGCTGCTCGCCGGTTGCGCGGTCAAGCCGAAGACGGTGGCGGTCGCCCCGCCGCCGCTTCCCACGCCCGCTCCTGCCCCGCTTGCGATGCCCAAGGGCGGCTATGCCGGCATGGCGATCCCCGCGCTGATGAGCGACGGCCGCTATGCCACGCCCAATCGCAACCTCAGTGCCGATGCCACCGTCTGGCACCTGCGCGCCGCGCTCAACGTCGCCGCGCTCGCCTGCCGCGGCTCCGACGAGGCGGCGATCGTCGCAGGCTACAATGCGCTGCTCACCCAGCAGAAGGCGGCGCTCGCCACCGCGCAGACCCGCCTTGCCGCCGAATTCAAGAGCGGCGGCGGCGACTGGCAGGATCGCTACGACGATCAGATGACGCGGCTCTACAATTTCTTCAGCCAGGTGCCCGCGCACGACGCCTTCTGCAACGCCGCGGCCGCGACGCTGGCCGACGGCGCGACCGTCACCGCGGCCGATCTGCCCGCCTTTGCCGCCGGCCGGCTGGCGGTGCTGGAAAAACCCTTCACCGATTTCTACGCCGCCTTCGACGCCTGGCGCGCCCAGCGGGCGGCGGCGAACCGCATGGCGATGAACGTCGCGACGCCCGCCAGCGCGGTGGTGCAGGCGGTCCCCGCCGCCATCCCCGCCGCGCGTCCGCGACTGGAACTCGACCCCAGCGTCTTCGCGGATACGGGCGCCGTCGTAACCCACTGATCCTGCCCGGGCCACGCGCCTATGGGGTTTCCCCTGGCGCGCGGTTCGGTTAACGCCGCCACCCTATGGGTGAGGACGCGATCGACCAGCCGCAGGCGGGACGCTTCGAAGGGCGCGAGCACCGGTTCCCGGTGCGCGTCTATTTCGAGGACACCGATCTGTCCGGCGTCGTCTATCACGCCAATTACCTGCGCTACATGGAGCGTGCGCGCTCCGACATGCTGCGCCTCGCCGGGATCGACCAGCGCGGCGTCCACGATGCGGGCGATGGCGTCTATGCGGTCGCCGATCTTTCCATCCGCTACCGCGCGCCCGCGCGCCTCGACGATGCGCTGCTCGTCGTCAGCCGCATGGCCGTCGTGCGCGCCGCCAGCGTCGTTATTCATCAAACAGTCAGGCGCGGTCCGCTTGTTCTGACGGAGGCCGAGGTCACGGCGGCGCTGGTCGCGCCATCGGGGCGGCCGAAGCGTCAACCGGCCGCGTGGGTCGATATCTATCAAAGCCTGATCTGGCAGGGGACCTCTTCATGAATCCGGTGTTCAACATGGATGCGGCGACGCTGTCGCCGGTCGCACTGTTCCTGCAGGCGGACGTGGTCGTGAAGATCGTGATGGCCGGGCTGCTCGGCGCCAGCATCTGGACCTGGGCGCTCATCATCGCCTTCTGGCGGCGCCTCGGTCGCATCCGCAAGGGCATGGCCGGGTTCGAGCGCGATTTCTGGAAGGCGGAGGATATCGACGCCTTCTACAAGGCGGAAGGGGACAAGGACCTGCCCTCGGCGCGCGTCTTCGTGGCCGGCGTGAAGGAATGGCGCCGCTCCACCGCGGGCGGATCGATCGACAAGGGCGGCACGCGCGAGCGCCTCGCGACCGCGATGGGCGCCGCCGCCGCGTTGGAGATCGACCGGATCGGCGATCGACTCAACATCCTCGCGACGATCGGCTCGGTCGCGCCCTTCGTCGGGCTGTTCGGCACGGTATGGGGTATCATGCGCAGCTTCACCGGCATCGCCCAGGCACAGAACTCCAGCCTCGCCGTGGTCGCCCCCGGCATCGCCGAGGCGCTGTTCGCCACCGCGATCGGCCTGTTCGCCGCGATCCCGGCGGTCATCGCCTACAACCGCTTCAGCCACGGCGTGAACCGTATCGAGGCCGCACTCAATCGCTTCGCGGATGGCTTCCACACCACCCTCTCGCGCCAGCTGGACGGTTCGCGGTGAGCGGCGTCTTCCAACTCCTCCCCGGCACGGGGAGGTGGCACCGCGCAGCGGTGACGGAGGGGAGCTCCCGCAGGCGCCGCATTGTGTGGAGAGCCCCCTCCACCACGTCACTGCGTGACGCGGTCCCCCTCCCCGTGCCGGGGAGGATCTAATGGCCATGAACCTCCCCTCGCAGCGCGGCCGTGGCCGGCGCGCGCCGGTCGCCGACATCAACGTCACGCCGCTGGTCGACGTGATGCTGGTGCTGCTCATCATCTTCATGGTCACCGCGCCGCTGCTCACCGCGGGCGTGCCGGTCAACCTGCCCGACAGCCGGGCAAAGGCGCTCGACCAGGATCAAAAGCCGGTGCAGCTGTCGCTCGACGCGCAAGGCAAGCTGTTCCTCGATGACGAGGAAATCGCCGAAACCGCGCTGCCGCAGCGCCTCGAACGGATCGCCGCGGTGCAGGCCGGCGGTGAGCCGCCGCAGGTGTTCCTGCGCGCCGACCGTGCGCTCGATTACGGCCGGGTGATGCGGGTCATGGGCGAACTCAACCGCGCCGGCCTCAATCGCGTGTCGCTGGTGACGGTGGAAGGCGGAGACGCCCGCTGATGGATCGCGCGGAGAAGATCGGCCTTGGCGTCGCGGTCGCGGGACACGTCGTGCTCTTCGGCCTGCTGTCGGTCGGCTTCCTCGCCACGCCCAACCCCGAAAAGCTCCAGCAGACCCCGATGGAGGTCAGCCTGGTGAAGGACGTCGGGCTGGAGGCGACCGCGCCGCAATCCGTCACCCCGCCCGCCCAGTCGGTCGCGCCCGAGCAGGGCGAGCCGGAGGATGCCGCGCCGCCGGCGGAACCGGTCGCCGAACCCGAGCCGGAACCCGAACCCGCGCCGCCCGCGCCCCAGCCCAAGCCGGCGCCGCCCAAACCGGCGCCGCCCAAGCCCCAGCCCGCGCCGGCCCCCAAGCCGAAGCCCGCCCCGGCCAAGCCGCAGCCCAAGCCGAAGCCCGCGGCGGAAGCTCCGACGAAACCCGCGGCCAAGCCGGCGCCCGCCCGCGAAACGGCGAAGGCCGCCCCTGCCAAACCGGCGAAGACCGCGGCCAAGCCCTCCGCTCTGGCCAAGCCCGCCGCCGCCAAGGGCACCGGCAACAGCGAAACCGCCAAGGCCGCCAAGCCGCGCGGATCGCGGCTCGGCGCCAATTTCCTGGAGGGGCTGACCAGCGAACCGTCGACCAGCACCTCCACCGCCCCCCGCGCCGCCAAGATCGATGCGCGCGCGATGGCCGGCATCGTCCAGGCGATCGCACGGCAGATCCAGCCTTGCGCCGACCGGCAGGTGAACCCCGGCCCCGGCGCCAACGAGATCGTGACGACGCTCAACCTGAAGCTCAACGAGGACGGCACGCTCGCGGCCACGCCGCGCATGGTCCGTCAGGCCGGGGTGACCGACGAGAACGAACGCTACAAGCAGCGCGTGATCGACCTCGGCGTCGCCGCCTTCAAGGGCTGCTCGCCGCTGAAGCTGCCGGCGGAATATTATTCCACCCCCTCGGGGGGCTGGAACAACATCAACTTCCAGTGGAAGATCCGGTGAGTCCTGCCGCACACACGGCGTCACCCCGGATGTGTTCCGGGGGCCACCGGGCGGCAAGCGGCGACACAGGCGGCGAGAGGCCAGCCGCCGCGGACACGTGGACCCCGGAAGGAGTCCGGGGTGACGAGGGATTGGTGCCAGTGAAGGTAAAGAGGTTTCAGACGATGCCCATGATCCGATCCCTGCTCGTAGCGCTGGGCGTCGCCCTCGCCGCCCCCGCCATGGCGCAGGACGCACCCGCACCGCCGGATCAGGCCGCGCCCGCGGGACAGCAGGGTCCGGCGCCTCTCGAGGTCTCCGTCACCGGCGGCGTCTCGGCACCGATGCCGATCGCCATTCCCGCGATGCCGACCGCGCAGGTCGTCGATACGCCCGCCGGCTCCACCGACGCGCTCGGCCGGCAGATGGCGGACATCATCGCCAACGACCTCAGGAACTCCGGCCTGTTCACGCCCTTGGGCGCCAACCAGTTGCGCCCCGTCGGCTTCCAGGAGGTCAACGCCCCCGCGTTCGACTATTGGGGCGGCACCGGCGCGCAGGCGCTCGTCCAGGGCTTCGTCCGCGCCAACGGCGACGGCAACCTGACGATCGGCTGCTATCTGTACGACGTCTTTTCCAAGATCGAGCTGAAGCGTACCGGCTTCGTCGTCTCGCCCGCCGACTGGCGGCGCGCCGGCCATAAATGCGCCGACATGGTCTATTCGCGACTGACCGGCGAAGGTCCCTATTTCGACAGCCGCGTCGTCTACGTCAGCGAAACGGGGCCGAAGGGCAAGCGCATCAAGCGCCTCGCCATCATGGACCAGGACGGCGCCAACCACCGCTTCCTCACCAACGGCCAGTCGATCGTGCTGACGCCGCGCTTCGCGCCGAACCAGCAGTCTATCGTCTACATGAGCTACGAGAACGACCGGCCGTCGATCTACGTCTACGATCTCGGCTCGGGCCGCCCGCGCCGGGTGGTGCAGAACGCCAGCCTCACCTTCGCGCCGCGCTTCTCGCCCGACGGCCGCTGGATCCTCTTCTCGATGGCGCAGAACGGCAACACCGACATCTACCGCGTCTCGGCGCAGGGTGGTACGCCGCAGCGGCTCACCAATTCGCCCGGCATCGATACCGGCGGCAGCTATTCGCCCGACGGCAGCCGCATCGTCTTCGAGAGCGACCGGTCGGGCGGCCAGCAGATCTACGTGATGAACGCCGACGGATCGAACCAGCAGCGGATCAGCTTCGGCGGCGGCCGCTATGCGACGCCGGTGTGGAGCCCCCGCGGCGACCTCATCGCCTTCACCAAATTGGGCGGCGCCTTCCGCATCGGCACCATGTCGCCCAGCGGCAGCGGCGAGAAGATCCTGACCCGCGGCCAGGACGAGGGGCCGAGCTGGTCGCCCAACGGCCGCGTCATCACCTTTTACCGCTCAGGCTCGGGCAGCGGCGGCAAGGCGGACCTGTGGATGGTCGACCTGACCGGCCAGGTCGAGCGCCGCATCCCGACGCCGCTCGACGGGTCGGATCCGGCCTGGGGACCCTTACGGCCGTAAAGCGTTACGAACAGGGAGTTTCGGGGGCGAAACGTTCCAGTCACGGGAGACATGACGATGGCAAGATTGACCCACACGCTGCTCGCCGCAGCCGCACTCGCTTCGCTGGCGGCCTGCGCCAGCAAGCCCAAGCAGCTGCCGCCGCCTCCGGTCGACAACACCGCCGGCCTCAATACGCCCCCGCCCGCGACCGGTCCGGTCGGCGACACCGTCGTGCCCGGTTCGGATGCCGACTTCCGCCGCTCGGTGACTTCTAACACCGTGCTGTTCGGCCTCGACCAGAGCGACGTGGACGCCGATGCGCGCGCCATCCTCGACAGCCAGGCCGCCTGGCTGCAACGCTTTCCCCAGGTGCGCGCGACGATCGAAGGCCATGCCGACGAGCGCGGCACGCGCGAATACAACCTGGGCCTGGGCGACCGCCGCGCCAATGCCGCCAAGAACTACCTCGTCGCCAAGGGCATCGATCCGTCGCGCCTGACGACGATCAGCTACGGCAAGGAACGCCCGGTCGCGCTGGGATCGGACGAGGCGAGCTGGGCGCAAAACCGCCGCGCGGTGACCGTCGTCCTCAACTGAGCCACGCCGACCGCATCCGTCATGCCCGTAGCGGCGGGCATGACGGGTGCTATGACCGCGATGTACTGGCCGTTGGCACGCGGCCCTGGCGCGGCTAGGCCGCCTTGATGCCCATCCTCGCCAATCCGCGGCTGCGCCTGCCGGTCCTGATCCTCGTCGCGATCGCCGCGCGGGCGCTGACCTTCGGCAATCCGGTGGTGCATGTCGACGAGGAATTCTACTTCGTCACCGCCTTGCGGATGTGGCAGGGCGCGGTGCCGTTCGTCGATATCTGGGATCGCAAGCCGGTCGGGCTGTTCCTCCTGTACGCGGTTCCGGCCCGGCTCGGCTTTCCCGCCGGCATCCTGGCCTATCAGCTGCTCGCCACCGCCAGCGCGATCGCCACCGCATGGGCAGTCGCCCGGCTCGCCGATCGGCTGGGCTACGCCGCCGGGGCGACCGCGGCGGGCATCGCCTATCTGCTCTGGCTGGTGCTGCTCGGCGGGCAGGACGGGCAGGCGCCGGTCTTCTACAATCTGTTGATGATCGTCGCGGCGCTGCTGATCGTGCCGCCGCACATCACGCGGGCGCGCGGCTTCGGGGCGATGGCGCTGGTCGGCATCGCGTTGCAGATCAAATATTCGGTCGTGTTCGAAGGCATCTTCTTCGGCCTGTGGCTGATGCTCGCCGACTGGCGGGCGACGCGCCGGCCGATGGTGACGCTGGCCTATGGCGCCGCGCTGGCGGCCGTCGCGCTCGCCCCCACCGGTATCGCTGCCGCCTGGTATGCCGCGATCGGGCGATGGGATGCCTTTGCTTATGCCAATTTCATCTCGATCTTCCATCGCAACCCCGATCCGATCGGCGAGCTGGCGCAGAACCTCGGCCAGCTGATCCTCATCGTGTCGCCGGTGGTGTCACTCGCCGTCCTCGCCCTGCGGCGAGAGACGCCGTCCGCCGGCGCCGCCGAACGGCGCCTCGTCGCGCTGTGGCTGGCGGTGGCGATCGGCAGCGTGCTCGTCTTCCGCCCCTGGTTCGATCATTATGCGCTGCCGATCCTGCTGCCCGCCTGCGCCGCCGCCGCCGGCCTGCTCGGTCGTGCGACATGGCAGCGGCGCTGGACCCCGGCGCTGCTGCTGACCGCGGCGCTCGCCGGACAGATCACGCTGCTCGTCCAGCGCATGGAGCGCGGCGACGCGCGACAGCTCGCCGCGATCGCCCGGGCGGTCGGCCACGGCCCGAGCTGCCTCTACGTCTATTCGGGCAATCCGATGATCTATGCCGCAACGGGGCGCTGCGCCCTCTCGCCCTACCTTCTGTCCTCACACCTCTCCCGCATGCGCGAAGCGGGGGCGACCGGCGTCGACCAGGATGGCGAGATCCGCCGCATCCTCGTGGCACGCCCCGCGGTGATCGTCATGCGGCCACTGTTCAAGGGCGAACGACCCGCAGGCCGCGCCCTGGTCGTCGCCGCCGTCGCACGCGACTATCGGCTGACCGCCACGCTGCCGATGGGCAACGAGCTGTTGCGCGTCTATCATCGCACGCGATGAAACGCCTGTTCGCCTCGATCCACGACGTCTCGCCCCGTTTCGAGGGGGAGGTCGACCGCCTGCTCGACCATCTCGCCCCGCATGTCGGCCGGCGGCTCGCAATGCTGGTGGTGCCCGATCACTGGTCCAGCGCGCCGATCACCCCCGCCTTCGCCACCCGCCTGCGCGGCTGGGCAGACGAGGGGATCGAGATGTTCGTCCATGGCTGGACGCACCGCGACGACAGTGCGCATGCCGGCGGCTCCGCCGCGTTCAAGGCGAAGCATATGACGGCGGGCGAGGGCGAATTCCTGGGCCTCAGCCATGCCGCGGCGCTGCTGCGCATGCGCCGCGGCAAGGCGCTGGTGGAGGATATCACCGGCCGCGCCGCCACCGGCTTCATCGCCCCCGCCTGGCTCTATTCGCAAGGCGCGCGGGCCGCGCTGAAGGATGCAGGCTTCGCGCTGGCGGAGGATCACGCCCGCGTCTGGCAGCCCGGCGGAGCCACGGTCGCGCGCGGGCCGGTCATCACCTGGGCCAGCCGCAGCCGCCCGCGCCAGCTGAGTTCGCTCGCCGCGGCCGGCGTGCTGCGCCATGCCTTGCAGCCGACGCGCAACGTCCGCATCGCGGTGCATCCGGGCGACACCGGCGTGCCGGCGCTGCTCGCCAGCATCACCGCGACCTTTGCCGCGTTCCGCCGGCACCAGCCGGCGGCCTACGCGGACCTTCTCGCCGGCTGACCCGCCTTGGCCGCGATCACCGCGGCATAATGCGCGACCAGATCGGCGGCATGTTCCTCGTCGGTGCGCACCCGGGACGAGGCGACCAGCGCCGCGCGCCGCAGCATCGGCCGGTCCCGCGCCAGCAGCCGCAGGATCGCATCCGCGCACGAGCGCGCGTCGCGCTGCTCGTACACCTCGGCATAGCGCGGGTCGGCGATCTCGGCCGTGCCGCCGCCGTTGGGCACGATCAGCGGCGTGCCGCTTGCCAGCGCTTCCGCCGGCACCAGCCCGAACGTCTCGGTGCCGCAGCCGTGGATATAGGCGTCAGCGCTCGCCATGATCGTCGCCAGCCGGCGGCGGTCGTACACCGGCTTGAACAGGCGGATATGCGGATTGTCGCCGATATGCCGCTCCAGCGTCTTGGTATCCATGCCCTGGCCCAGGATTACGAGGCCGACGGGCGCCTGGGCGCCGACGCATTGCACCGCGTCGATCACCGTCGGCCACCGCTTTTCGGGATGATGGCGGCCGACACCCAGCAGCAGATGCGCGTGCGGCGGCAGGCCGCATTGCTGGAGCAGCGCGCTACGCAGCGATTCGTCGCGCAGACCGGGCGAGAAATGCGCCCGCTCGATGCCGAGCGGCATGGTTGCATCGACGTGCACGCCGCGCTGGGCGAGCTGGCGGGTCAAGGACGGGCCGTTGGTCACCACCGTGTCGAACTGGTCGAGGCAATGGCCGAGGTAGCGGTCGTACCAGGAAAATGCCCGCTCGATCCGCTTACCGGAGGCGAGCTGCTTGAACCAGCGCTTGGGATAGGCCTCCAGATTGTCGTTGTGCATGAAATAGGACCGGATCGCCCGGCCGCGCCATTGCGCGACGATCCAGGCGCTCTTCCACGGCGAGCAATTCTCGACCACGTCGGGGTCGAGCGCATCGAGCCGGCGGTGGAGCGGCTCGGCATCCCAGAACAGGCCGTAATTGGCATCGAACGGCATGCCCGCCGCCTTGATGTAATGCACCGCGCCGCCGCCCGGCCGCTCCTCGATCCGGTCCTCGCGGCCGGGGGCGAGCACGATCAGCTCGTGACCCATGCCGGCCAGCACCTCGATCTTGCGATCGATATAGGTGCGCACCCCGCCGCCGGTCGGCGAATAGATCTCGTTGACGTCGACGATCCGCATGGCGCGCCTCAATTATCTTTCAGGGGGGCGAAACCGCTCATGATCCCGCGCAGATACTGCATGCGGACGACGCGCTCAGCCGTGCCCTCGCCGACGTCGACGACCGCCTGCGGCAGCTTGGGCCGCGACATGCCGAGCTTGCCCGAACCGGGGAAGCCGGCGCCGTCCTTGAAGAAATTGAACTTGTTCTTGCCGTCGCGATCATGGGTGACGAGCAGAGCGTAGCGGCCGGGGCGCGGCACGCGGATGCACACCGCGACCGGGCCGCTCGCCGGGATGCCGGTCCAGACGCGGCGGAACGTCTTGCCCTGCGCCACCAGCACGTTGTCGTCCTTCAGGAAATCCTCGTCGTTGGCGGGATACAGCTCCAGCTTGATGCGGCCCTGCCGGTCCTTCATGCCAACGACCTGGGCGAGGATCGCCGGGCCGCCGCCGGGCCGGCACGCCGCCTCGTCGCTGCCCAGCACCTGTGCGGCGGCCGGCGCCGCCGTCATCGCCGCCGCCGCTACCGCCGCCAGAGTGAACGCAACACGCTTCATGCCGGCTTCCTCGTCGCCAGATGGTGCAGGCCGAAGCCCAGGATCAGCAGCGCATGCACCAGCAGCACCGCGGCCGCGGTAAAGGCGATGAGCTCCGACAGGGCCTGGTCTTCGCCGATCATCAGGATCGCGAAGTTGGCGAAAAGCAGGTCTTTGTTGGGCAGCAGGGGCAGGCGCGAGAACAGCATCCGCCCGGCGGACAGGAACAACCACGTGCCGAGCGCCACGCTCGGCATCGCCAGCGCCCAGGCGAGCGCCAGGAAGAACGCACCCAGAATCAGCCGCGCGCAATGCACGCCGAACACGAACCACAATTGCCCGCGCGGCAGCGAGAACACCTTGCGCGAAAAGATCAGGAACGGCAGCGACGTGCCGAAGATCACCGCCAGCGACCCGTAGACGTAGCGCATCATCTCCGGCGGGATCAGGTTGCGCCCGACCGGCAGCGCGATCGCGATCATCGCCAGCGTCACCGCATTGCCGGCGATCGCCGACAGGATCGACACGTCCTTCACCGCCCCGAACGGCGCCGCGACCAGCTGCGCGCGGGCCCGCGCCCAGGCATAGAAATAGGCCTCGCCCGAATAGCCCATCACCACGTCGTTCGCGATCCGCTTCTTGATGAGCGCGACGAGCCCGGCGAGCGGGATCCCCCACAGCCGGCGGAAGATCACATAGTCGGCGACCGGCGGCACGAAATAGAGCAATGCGAAGGCGAGGTAGAACAGCGGGTTGCGCGGCGTCGCCCGTTCCAGGCCGGCAAGACCGGCGTTCAGCAGCTCATGCGCCAGGCCAGCCAGCATGGCGAGCGTGACCAGCCCGCCGATGATCGCAGGCCAACGGCTCCGGATGGTTTTCAAGGGCTGTAGCCCCGCGATGTCCGGGGACGGCGGCACGATCTCGGCGTGGGGACGGCCTGCGCTATGGTCGATCTGCACCCGTTGGTCCGAACGATGATGGTGCCCGCCGCTTAACCTCAATCGACCTTTCGTGCACATGAATTTCGTTTCACTGTCGCGTCACGCACACCTATGGCAGACGTTTCAAGACGATGCCGGCCGACCATATCCTCACCTTTGCCCAGGACCTGGCAGGCGGCGGCGTCGAGCGGGCGCAGTTGCGCCTCGCCCGCGGTTGGCTGGCGGCGGGGCGGCGCGTGACGCTGGCGATCGGCGATTCGCGCGGCGCGCTTGCCGGCGAGATCCCGCCCGGCCTCGCCATCGAGCCGATGGGCGGGCGCAGCTATGCGCGGCAGCTTGTCCGGCTGCCCGCCATCGTCCGGCGCCTGCGGCCCGATGCGGTGTTCTGCGCCGGCAACCATTACACGCTGGTCGCCGCCTGGCTGCGCGCGCGGCTCGGCGCGGAGTGTCCGCCGATCGTCGCCAAGATGTCCAATGCCACGCAGCGCGGCGACCATGGCCTGTTGCTCGGCACCGGGCAGCGGCTGTGGCTGGCGCAGCACGGCCGTTTCCTCGATCATCTCGTGGCGATGACGCCCGCCACCGCGGCGCAGGCGGCGCGCGCGACGCGCATGGAATTGCGCACCAGCGTCATCCCCAATCCGCCCGCCCTTCACGGCGATACCGCCGCCGTCGCGCCGCCGCTCCCCGCCGGGCGGATCGTCCTGGGTGTCGGCCGCCTTGCGCCGCAGAAGCGCTGGGACCGGCTGGTCGCAGCCGTCCCGGCGCTGCCCGCCGACGTGCAGGTGGTGATCCTCGGCGAGGGCGAGCTCCGCGGCGCCTTGGAACGGCAGGTCGGCGACGCCGGCCTCGCCGGCCGCGTCCACCTGCCCGGCCATGTCGCCGATCCGTTGCCGGCGATGGCCCGCGCCGGCGTCCTCGCGCTGCCCTCCGATTACGAAGGCGTGCCCGGGGTGCTGCGCGAATCGCTGTCGGTCGGCACGCCCGTCGTCGCCACCGCCTGCAGCCCGTCGGTGCAGGAAATCGTCGCGACGCCGGCGCATGGCAGCATCGTCGCGATGGACGATCCCGCCGCGCTGGCCGCCGCGCTCACCCACTGGCTGGACGCCCCGCGCCCGGTGCCGGTGCCGCAGCCCGGCAGCGATTCCGCCGCGCGCTACCTGGCGCTATTCGACGCCCTGACCTGAATCCTGCTCGCCCTCGCGCTCGGCGCTGCGCTCCAGGGCGGTCTTCACCATCGCCGTCATCGGATCGGCGAGCGCCAGCCCCAGGATGCCGAACAGCGCGCTCGCCATGATCTGCGCGCCCAGCGTCAGCGCCGGCGGCAGGTCCACCGTCTTCTTGGCGACGATCGGCAGCAGCACATAGCCGTCGAAGCCCTGCACGATCACATAGGTGCCGATCGCCCAGAAGCCGACATGGGTGCCCGCCGAAAAACCGACCGCGATCATCAGCGCGCCGCTGATGAAGGCGCCGATATTGGGGATGAAGGCGAGCAATCCGGTCAGGATGCCCAGAATCATCGCCATCGGCACGCCGCCGATCGACAGCGCGATGCCGGTCAGGATGCCCTCCGCCACCATGCCGAGCAGGCGGCCGGCGAGCAGGCGGCGCAGCGTCTTGCCCATCCGCTCGACGACGACGGAGAACTCCGCACGGTTGCGCCGCGGCACCATCCATTCGAGGCCGCGCAGGTAGGTGCGCGGGTCCATCGCCACGAACAGGCCGATGACGACGATCATGAACATCGTCGTCAGCGCGCCGAACGCGGTGCCGACCCAGGAGGTGATCCGCCCGACCGAGGACAGCGCCTGCCGCGCGATGCCGCTGACGTCGGAGGCGCCGGGCATCAGGCCCTGCGTGCTCAGCCAGCTCGTCACCCGGTTCGCCTGCGATTCCAGCGTCGAGCGCAGCTGCGATACCTGCGCCGACACCTGCACGCCGGTGAGGTAGAAGGTGCCGGCAAGGAAGGCGATCGTCAGCAGGACAACGATCAGCAACCGCCAGCCGCGCCCGATCGGCAGCACCTTGCCGAGCAGCCGCACGCCGCCGTCGAGCAGGGCCGCGAACACCAGCCCGGCAAAGATGATGAGCAGCGGCTGCACCAGGATCACCGCCAGCGCGATGGCACCGGCGAGGCCCAGCCACACCGTCGCCCGCTTCAGCTCCTGCCGCACGAACGGATCGCGCAACTCGTTCGGGCTCGGGTCCTGCACGATCGCGGGGCCGGTGGCTGCGTCGCTCATGCTATTTGTCCGATGCGGGGTGGAGCGACAGGCCGGCACGGCCCGAGCGCAGCGATCCCCACCAGGTCAGCGGGTTGAGCGTCGCATCGCCATCCAGGCTGAAGGTGAGGAATTCGGCGCGGCCGCCCAGGTTCTCATAGGGCACCGGGCCGCCCAGCCCCAGCTGCGACAGCGCGAAGCGGCTGTCGGCGGACCGGTCGCGGTTGTCGCCCATCAGGAAGACGTGGTTGGCGGGGATCTTCACCGGGCCGTAATTGTCGCCGGGGCTGTCCGGTTCCAGATCGACCGTGTCGTAATGGCGGCCATTGGGCAGCGTCTCGGTCACGATCGGCAGGTGGCAGACGTAGCCGCCGCCCTTGGAGCCCTGGGGCGCGGGCCGCTTGGCACCGTAATACTCGCTCTCGCTGCACGGGCTGTTGGTATCGACCGGCAGGTCGACGTAATGCAGCGGGCCGCGCTGGATCGGCTTGCCGTTCAGGATCACGGTGCCGCCGCGCACCGCCAGCGTGTCGCCGGGCAGGCCGATGACGCGCTTGATGTAATCGTTGCGGGTGCCCGGCGGGGTGACGATCACCACGTCGCCGCGCGTCGGCAGGCTGCCGAACAGGCGGCCGTGCACGAACGGCAGGCCGACGCTCCAGCTCTCCTCGGGCTCGTGCAGCACCAGGCTCTTGAAGATCGCGACCGGGTTGGGGATCGTCGGCGAGACGAACGACCAGCCGTAGGCGAATTTCGACACGACCAGCCGGTCGCCGATCCTGAGACCCGGCAGCATCGATTCCGACGGGATATAGAAGGGCTTGGCAATGAAGCTGTGGAAACCGAGCACGATCAGCACGAGCCAGAAGATGCCCTTGATCTCGCCCCACCAGTCGGTCGACTTCTTTGGGGGCGCCGCGGCCGGTTCGGGCGCCGGCACCCCCGCCGCCGCCGCTTCGCTGGGCTTGCTGCCGTCCAACACCGCTTCCTTCATGGCTGGGGATCCGGAATCGCCTCGATGATCACGAAGGCCTGTGCCCAGGGATGATCGTCGGTCAGGGTCAAATGTATCCGTGCGACGTGGCCGTCAGGGATCATCGCGTCAAGGCGTTCCTTCGCGCCGCCGGTCAGCGCCAGCGTGGGCGCGCCCGAGGGGGCGTTGACGACCCCGATATCCTTCATGAACACGCCCGCCTTGAAGCCGGTGCCGACCGCCTTCGAAAACGCCTCCTTCGCCGCGAAGCGCTTGGCGAGCGTGCCGGCCCGCGTGAACGGCCGCCGCGCGGCGCGCGCCAGCTCGGCGTCGGTGAACACGCGGGTTTCGAAGCGCGCGCCGAACCGCTCCAGCGACGCCTGGATCCGCTCGATGTTGCACAGGTCCGACCCCAGGCCGACGATCATGCGCCGATCCTCCCCGGCACGGGATCACCCACGCGCCGCATCCATCTCCTCGCGCATCCGCCGCACGCTCTCGTCCAGCCCGACGAACAGCGCCTCGCCGACCAGGAAATGGCCGATGTTCAATTCGCGCACCTGCGGGATCGCCGCGATCGGCCCGACATTGTCGAAGGTCAGGCCATGGCCGGCGTGCACCTCGATGCCGTTCTTCACCGCCAGCGCGGCGGCATCGGCCAGGCGGCGCAGCTCCTCGGCGCGCGCCTCGCCATCCAGTTCGGCATAGCGGCCGGTGTGCAGCTCGACCACCGGCGCGCCCAGTCGCATCGCCGCCTCGATCTGGCGCGGGTCGGGCTCGATGAACAGCGAGACGCGGATCCGCGCCGCACCCAGCTCCGCGACCAGCGGCGCCAGCCGGTTGTGCTGTCCGGCGGCGTCGATACCGCCCTCGGTCGTCCGCTCCTCGCGCTTTTCGGGCACGATGCAGGCGGCATGCGGGCGGTGGCGCAGCGCGATGCCCAGCATCTCGTCCGTCGCCGCCATCTCGAGGTTGAGCGGCACGGTCAGCGCGGCCGACAGCCGGGCGATATCGTCGTCGGTGATGTGCCGCCGGTCCTCGCGCAGGTGCGCGGTGATGCCGTCCGCCCCCGCCTCGGCCGCCAGCAGCGCGGCGCGCACCGGATCGGGATAGCCGCTGCCGCGCGCATTGCGGACGGTCGCGACATGGTCGATGTTGACCCCCAGCCGAAGGCGATCGTCGGCGGCGCGAAGGCGATCGGTCAAGCCGCCCGGCTCCCCGGCTTGATCGCGGGGATCGCGGCCAGTTCGGGCGGCAGCGCATCGGCCGCATAGGTCGGCACGTCCAGCCGGATCAGCGGAAAGAACGGCACGCGCAGATCGGCCGTCCCGCCCGACCGGTCGACCAAAGCGGCGCCCGCGATCACGCGCCCGCCCGCCGCCTCGATCGCCAGGATCGCCTCGCGCGACGACAGCCCGGTGGTGACGACGTCCTCCATCATCAGCACCTCCTGCCCCGGCTCCAGGCGGAACCCGCGGCGCAATTCGAAGGTGCCGGTCGGCCGCTCGACGAACATCGCCTCGACGCCCAGCGCGCGCGCCATCTCGTGCCCGGCGATCACGCCGCCCATCGCCGGGGAGACGACCGCGCCGATCCGCGCCTTCAGCTCCGCCGGGATCCGCTCCACCAGCGCCTCGGCCAGCCGCGCGCCCCGGCGCGGGTCCATCAATACGCGGGCGCATTGCAGGTAGCGCGAGCTCCTGAGGCCGGACGACAGGATGAAATGCCCTTCCAGCAGGGCATCGGCGGCGCGGAATTCGGCCAGCACGTCGTCGTCGGTCATCATGCGTCTCACGAAAACTGCGTCGGATATGGCCGCTCCATAAGAACTCGCCACGCCTGCGCCAAGCGCCCGCGCGTCATAAACATGGGTGTGGCGCTTGAGGCGCGCCGTGCCCGCGCGTATAGGCCATGGCAAAAGGGGTGCAATTTCCGCGCCCGGAACGGCCCGCACGCCGGGCGGGCGAGGGAATAGGACGGGGTGACGACACGCATGCGCACAGGGTTCAAGGGGATCGCACTCGCCGCGGGGCTGGCGCTTGCAGGCATGGGGGTCGCCGCACAGGCATCGCCGAAACCGCAGGCCGCCGCCGCTCCGGCCGGCGTGTCGAACGTCGCGCCGACCACGGCGGCCGCGACGCCGCCGGCCGCTCCCGCCTCGCCACTGCTCGCGCAGGATGGCGCACCGGTGACCGCGATCGAGCCCGGCGTCGGCCATCCGGTCGACGGCCGCATCGGCCTGCAACCGCAGGTCACGCGCAACGGGCAGTTCGCGCACTGGTTCCACGATTCGATCCTGTTCCCGCTCATCACGATCATCAGCGTCTTCGTCCTGCTGCTGCTGCTCTGGGTCGTCGTCCGCTATCGCAAGGCGGCGAATCCCATCCCGTCGAAGACGAGCCACAACACCGCGATCGAGATCATCTGGACGCTGGCACCGGTCATCATCCTGGTGCTGATCGCCGTGCCCTCGATCGGGCTGCTGCAGGCGCAGTTCAAACCCGCCCCGGCGGGCGCGGTGACGCTGAAGGCGATCGGCAACCAATGGTATTGGAGCTATCAATACCCGGATAACGGCGGGTTCGAGATCACCGCCAACATGCTGAAGGAAAAGGATCAGGTCGCCAAGGGCGAGCGGTTCCGCACCGATGCCGACGGCCCGCGCCTGCTCGCGGTCGACAACCGCATCGTGCTGCCGGTCGGCGTGCCGATCCGCCTCATCACCACCTCGCAGGACGTGATCCACAGCTGGGCGGTGCCCGCCTTCTGGATCAAGCTGGACGCGGTGCCCGGCCGTCTCAACGAAACGAGCTTCACCATCGAAAAGCCCGGCCTCTACTTCGGCCAGTGCTCCGAATTGTGCGGCGCGCGCCACGCCTTCATGCCGATCGCGGTACAGGCGGTGCCGCCTGCGGAATTCGCCGCCTGGGTCCGCGCCAAGGGCGGCACCATGCCGGGCAGCAAGGCGCCCTCGGACAAGGTGATCCCGCAGCCCGGCGCCGAAGGCTCCGCGGTGAAGCGCGAGGAGGCGCGGGAAGCGGACGCGATCACCGGCCCCGACAACGGCACGGAACCGGTGCTGCGCCCCACCACCGAGGTCAATGCCTCTCCGACAACGACGCAGGGTGCGACCGGCAACCCGGCCACCGGCAACGCGGGACAGTAAGATGACGGATACCGCTCTCCACCCCCACGCTTTCGTCGCGCACGACGATCACGCGCATCACGATGCCGATCACAAGCCCGGCTTCTTCGCCCGCTGGTTCATGTCGACGAACCACAAGGACATCGGCACCCTCTACCTGATCTTCGCGATCGTCGCGGGGATCATCGGCGGCGCCATCTCGGGCCTGATGCGCGCCGAACTGGCGCATCCCGGCATCCAATATCTCGTCGGCTGGGCGAACTTCCTGCCCGGCGGCGACGGCGGCCTCGACCATGCGCTCCACCTGTGGAACGTGCTCATCACCGCGCACGGCCTCATCATGGTGTTCTTCATGGTCATGCCCGCCATGATCGGCGGCTTCGGCAACTGGTTCGTGCCGATCATGATCGGCGCGCCCGACATGGCGTTCCCGCGGATGAACAACGTCAGCTTCTGGCTGCTCATCCCGGCGTTCTCGCTGCTGCTCGCCTCGCCCTTCTTCGGCGGCGCCGGCACCGGCTGGACGGTCTATGCCCCGCTCTCGACCTATGGCGAGCCCGGACCGTCGGTGGACATGGCGATCCTGTCGCTCCACCTCGCCGGCGCCTCGTCGATCCTCGGTGCGATCAACTTCATCACCACCATCTTCAACATGCGCGCACCGGGCATGACGCTGCACAAGATGCCGCTGTTCGTCTGGTCGGTGCTGGTCACCGCCTTCCTGCTGCTGCTCGCCCTGCCGGTGCTCGCCGCGGCGATCACCATGCTGCTGACCGACCGCAACTTCGGCACCACCTTCTTCGATCCCGCCGGTGGCGGCGATCCGATCCTCTACCAGCATCTGTTCTGGTTCTTCGGCCACCCCGAAGTGTACATCATGATCCTGCCGGGCTTCGGCATCGTCAGCCAGATCATCGCGACGTTCAGCCGCAAGCCCGTCTTCGGTTATCTCGGCATGGCCTATGCCATGGTCGCGATCGGCGTCGTCGGCTTCGTCGTGTGGGCGCACCACATGTTCGTGACCGGCCTTTCCGTGAACGTAAAGATGTACTTCACCGCCGCCACCATGGTCATCGCGGTGCCGACCGGCATCAAGATCTTCTCGTGGATCGCGACGATGTGGGGCGGTTCGCTGTCGTTCAAGACGCCGATGGTCTGGGCGATCGGCTTCATCTTCATGTTCACCGTCGGCGGCGTCACCGGCGTCGTGCTCGCCAACGGCGGCATCGACGATTACATGCAGGACACCTATTACGTCGTGGCGCACTTCCACTACGTGTTGTCCCTGGGCGCCGTGTTCGGCCTGTTCGCCGGCTTCTACTACTGGTTCCCGAAGATGTTCGGGAAGATGTATAACGAGTTCCTCGGCCAGCTGCACTTTTGGGTGTTCTTCGTCGGCGTGAACGTGCTGTTCTTCCCGATGCACTTCCTCGGCCTGCAGGGCATGCCGCGCCGCTATCCGGATTACCCGGATGCCTATGCGACGTGGAATGCGATCGCGACGCACGGCTATGAGATCATGGCCGCCGGCATGGTGATCTTCTTCGTCAACGTGATCTATTCGCTGATCGCGGGGCCGAAGGCCCCGGACAATCCCTGGGGCGAAGGCGCGACGACGCTGGAGTGGACGCTCTCCTCGCCGCCGCCCTACCACCAGTTCGAAACCCTGCCGAAGATCGATTGAGGCGAGGGCGAGGTGCGTAGCCTAAGGCTACGCCCCGATGCGGCAAAGCCGCACGCCCTCGGCTCGGCCGACGCGGCAAAGCCGCGATCGACGTCACGGGATTTACTCCCGTGACCCGGCCCCACCCCAAGAAACGCCCCGGCTCACCCCGGGGCGTTTTTCGTTACGGCTGCGGCCAATCCGGCCCGATCCGCGCCGATCCGATCGGCGTTAAACCACTTCGTTAACATCTTGCCTGCTATGATGCCGCTACATGTCCGGAACGCTCGCGGGAGGGTGTTCGAGCGCGCCGGTCGGGGGACTGCAACACGATGCTGGATCAGGATTCGGCGGGCGCCGATACGCTCGCCATCGTTTCAGACGACGCCGGCGGAGCAGATCCGCTGAAGCTCGGCGGCACGCTCGCGCCGGCGCTGCTGCTCGCCGCCTGCGGCAGCGGCGGCACGGGCAGTCCGGCGCCGACCGCATCGACACCCGTCGTCGTCGCCCCCGCCGCGATCACCCCGACGCAGGCCAGCCGCTTCCTCGCGCAAAGCACCATGGGCGCGACCCGCACGATGATCGATACGGTCGTCAGCCGCCGCTACGAAGGCTGGATCGACGACCAGTTCGCACTGCCACGCGCGACCTCGCACTGGGACTGGCTCGTCGCCAACGGCTACAACGTCGCCGCCAACATCAATGGCGAGGCAGGCTTCGACACGACGCTGTGGCGACAGATGATCGCCGAGCCCGACCAGCTGCGCCAGCGCATCGGCATGGCGCTGCTCGACATGCTCGTCGTCGGCATCGGCGGGGTGAATCTCAACTGGAAGCAGTTCGCCACCGCGGCCTATGTCGACGTGCTGCTCGACAACGCCTTCGGCAATTACCGCACGCTGCTGGATGCGATCACCACCAACGCGGCGATGGGATCGTTCCTCACCTTCCTCGGCAACCGCAAGGCCAATGCCGCGACCGGCGCGCAGCCCGACGAGAATTATGCGCGCGAGCTGATGCAGCTGTTCACGCTCGGCCTCTACCAGTTGAACGCCGACGGCAGCGTCAGGACCAATGCCGGCGTGCCGCTCGAAACCTATACGCCGGCCGACGTCTCCGGCCTCGCCCGCGTCTTCACCGGATTGAGCCTCGCCACCACTGTCAGCAGCACGCCCGATCGCTATCGCCAGCCGCTGGTGATGAACGCCGCGATCAACGAAACCGGCACCGCCAGCTTTCTCGGCACCTCGACCAGCGGCGGCGGCATGGCGGCGATCAAGACCGCGCTGGACACGATCTTCGCGCATGCCAACCTGCCGCCCTTCGTCTCGAAGCAGCTGATCCAGCGCCTCGTCACCAGCAACCCCTCGCCCGCCTATGTCGGCCGCGTCGCCGCCGTCTTCGCCAACAACGGCGCGGGCGTCCGCGGCGACATGAAGGCGGTCATCAAGGCGATCCTGCTCGACACCGAGGCGCGCAGCGACGACGCCCTCGCCAGCACCACCGCCGGCAAGCTGCGCGAACCCGTCATGCGGCTCACCGCCTGGGCGCGGTTGGCGAAGATCGCCTCCGCCTCCAACGCCTGGGGCTTCGGCGACACCTCCAGCCAGTCCAACCGGCTCGGCCAGTCGATGGGGCGCAGCGCCACCGTCTTCAACTTCTTCCGCCCCGCCTACACGCCGCCCGCCACCGCGATCAGCAACGCCGGCCTGGTCGCGCCGGAATTTCAGATCACCAACGAACAAAGCGTCGTCGCCTACGTCAACTACATGCAGGCCCTGGTCGCCAACGGCACCGGCGACATGAAGCCGGACTATTCCGATCTCACGGCCAAGGCGTCCGACAGCGCCGCGCTGGTCGACGAGGTCAATCTCGTCCTCGCCGCCGGCCAGCTCGGCGCCGCCACCGTCACCGCGATCCGCGCGGCGGTGGACAGCGTCGCGATGACGGCGACCAACGCCGCCACCAACCGCGTCGGCATCGCGCTGCTGCTGACGCTCGCCTCCCCCGACTTCCTGACCCTGCGGTGAGCCCCATGGATTTCGCCCGAGACACCTCCCGCCGTGCCTTCCTCAAGCGCTCCGCCGCCCTCGGCGTCGCCGGGGTCGCCACACCCTTCGTCACCAGCCTCGCCGCGATCGGCGAGGCGGCGGCCGCGACCGCCACGGATTACAAGGCGCTGGTCTGCATCTTCCTCTATGGCGGCAACGATTACGCCAACACGCTGCCCGCCTACGATCAGGCCAGCTATGCCGCCTATCTCGCCGCGCGTTCCAACATCGCGCTCAATCGCGAATCGCTGGCGGCGACGCTGCTCAATCCGGCGACCGCGCTGCCCGGCGGGCGGCAATATGCGCTGGCGTCGACGATGGCTGCGCTGCTGCCGCTGTTCGATCAGGGCAAGCTCGCCGTCGCGCTCAACGTCGGCACCCTCGTCCAGCCGACGACCAAGGCGCAATATCAGGCGAACAGCGTCCGCCTGCCGCCCAAGTTGTTCAGCCACAACGATCAGCAAAGCTATTTCCAGGCCTCCAATCCCGAAGGCGCCACCTCGGGCTGGGGCGGGCGGATCGGCGACCTGTTCCAGTCGGGCAACGGCGCCTCGACGCTGACCTGCATCAACGCCAGCGGCAATGCGGTGTACCTCACCGGCAAGGCGGCGGTGCAATATGCGATCGGCACCGGCGGCCCGATCGCGCTCATCAACAACGCCAGCTCCCTCTACGGCTCGACCACCGCGGCGGCGACGCTGCGCAGCCTGATGACCGGCAGCAACGCCAACCTCTTCGCCGGCGAGCACGCCCGCGTCAGCAAGCGCGCGCTCGACACCTATACCCAGGTCAGCGGCGCGCTCGCCGGCGCCCCCGCGGCGAACTTCCCGCTCTTCCCGACCGGCAACAGCCTTGCCGACCAGCTCAAAATGGTCGCGCGGCTGATCTCGGTGTCGTCGGAACTGGGCGCCAAGCGGCAGGTGTTCTTCGTCTCGATCGGCGGGTTCGACCTGCACGACAATCTCGTCGCGCAGCATCCCGCATTGATCGGCAAGGTCGCCGACGCGATGCGCGCCTTCTACGACACCACCGTCGCTTTGGGCGTCGCGGACAAGGTGACGAGCTTCACCGCATCGGACTTCGGCCGCACGCTGCAATCAAACGACGACGGATCGGACCACGGCTGGGGGAGCCACCATCTCGTCATGGGCGGTGCGGTGCGCGGCCGCCGCTTCTACGGCACGCCGCCCGCGGTCGGCAACGGCACGCCCGACGACGTCGGCCAGGGCCGCCTGTTGCCGACCATCGCGGTCGATCAATATGCCGCGACGCTGGCCAGCTGGTTCGGCGTCGGCAACGGCGACCTCACCACGGTGCTCCCCAACATGGGCAATTACAACGCATCCGGCTGGAACCTCGGCTTCGTCTGAGGTCCTGCACAGCAACTAGGAACCACCGTTTGCCCTGAGCCTGTCGAAGGGCGGCTATCCAGGGGGCGTCACGCTTGAGGCATGGCACCCTTAGACAGGCTCAGGGCGAGCGGAGGAGGGTGCCGCTCTTCACTCGGCGCCCGTCCCGGCAAACTCCAGACTGGCCACGCAAAAAACCACGTGTATGCTGGCGCGCGCGCTGCCGGGGGGCCGCGTGCTCCTTTCCCGCAGGTTCTTCGATGCATCGTATCCTGATCGGCGTTGCCGGCATCCTCGTCATTCTCGGCCTCGCCTTCGCGCTGTCCACCGATCGCCGCGCGATCCGGCTGCGCGTCGTCGGCGCGGCCTTCGCGCTGCAGGCGCTGATCGCGACGATGGTGCTCTATTGGGGGCCGGGCCGGGCCGCGCTGGCCGGCGCCTCGGCTGGCGTGTCGGCGCTGCTCGGCTATTCGCAGCGCGGCACCGAATTCCTGTTCGGCAAGCTCGCTAGCCCGGAGATCGGCGGCCAGAGCTTCGCGATCGCCGCCCTCCCCGTCATCATCTTCTTCGCCAGCCTCGTCTCGATCCTCTATTATCTCGGCGTCATGCAATTAGTGGTGCGCTGGGTCGGCGGCGCGATCGAGCGGGTGATCGGCACCTCCAAGGTCGAATCGCTCTGCGCGGCGGCGAACATCTTCGTCGGCCAGTCCGAATCGCCGCTCGTCATCCGCCCCTATCTCGCGGGGCTCACCCCGCCGCAGCTGTTCACCGTGATGACCAGCGGCATGGCAGGCGTCGCCGGTACCATCCTCGCCGCTTATGCCTCGATGGGCATCCGCATCGAATATCTGCTCGCCGCGAGCTTCATGGCGGCCCCCGGCGGCATCCTGATGGCCAAGATCATCATGCCCGACCGCAGCGTGGCGCCCGAAGGCGAACTGCCGCTGGGCGACCTGCCCGACGAGAACCGCCAGATCCACCTCGCCGAAAGCCGGATCAGCGGCGCCGGCCCCGCCGCGCTGCTCCCCGAAGGCACGCCGGGAGAGCCGCTGCCCGAAGCGACGCATGACGAGGAAAAGCCCGCCAACCTCATCATGGCCGCCGCGCAAGGCGCGCAGACCGGCGTGCGCCTCGCCGTCGCGGTCGGCGCGATGGTGCTCGCCTTCGTCGCGCTGGTCGCGCTCGCCAACGGCCTGCTCGCCGGCTTGGGCGGCCTCGTCGGCCTGCCCGGCCTCAGCTTCCAGGCGCTGCTCGGCTACGTCTTCCAGCCGGTCATGTTCCTGCTCAACGTGCCGTGGGACGAGGCGGGGATCGCCGGCGGCCTGTTCGGCGAAAAGATCGTGCTCAACGAATTCGTCGCCTATATCGATCTCGGCAAGCAGACCGGCCTGTCGCACCAGACGGTGGCGGTGGTCACCTTCGCGCTGTGCGGCTTCGCCAATTTCTCGTCGATCGCGATCCAGATGGCGGTCACCGGCAGCCTCGCGCCCAACCAGCGGCCGATGATCGCCAAGCTCGGCCTGCGCGCGCTCGCCGCGGGCAGCCTCGCCAATCTGATGTCGGCGGCGCTCGCCGGGCTGCTGATCGGCTGATCCCGCCATGACCGGCCTCAAGCGGACGCTCGGGCCGGGCCAGCTGGCGATGATCGCCATAGGCGGCGCGGTCGGCACCGGGCTGTTCCTCGGCAGCGGCTTCGCGATCGGCCTCGCCGGGCCGGCGGTGCTGGTCAGCTATGCCATCGCCGGCCTCATCACGCTGGCGCTGATGGGCTGCCTCGCCGAGATGACGGTGGCCGACCCCGCCACGGGATCGTTCGGGCTGTTCGCCGAACGCTACCTCGGCCGGTTCGCCGGCTTCCTCGTCCGCTACGCCTATGTCGCCTGCATCATCCTGGCGATCGGGACGGAGGTGACCGCGGTCGCCGTCTACATGCGTTACTGGGCGCCGGACGTGGCGGGGCTGTGGTGGATCGCCGGCTTCGGCCTTGCCCTGCTGGCGGTGAACGGCGCCAGCGTCCGGCTGTTCGGCGCAGTCGAATACGTCTTTTCGGCGGTGAAGATCGCCGCGATCGTCGCGTTCATCGCGATCGGCCTGTGGGTGATCGCGCGCAGCGGCATCGGCCTCACCCACTACACCGCGCACGGCGGCTTCGCGCCCCACGGCATCGGCGGCATCTGGACCGCGGTGATCGTCGCGATCTTCAGCTATCTCAGCATCGAGATGATCGCCGTCGCCGCCGGCGAGGCCCGCGATCCCGAACGCGCGATCGTCCGCGCCTTCCGCTCGACGATGCTGCGGCTCGCGCTCTTCTACCTGGGCAGCCTGGCGGTGATGCTGGCGCTGGTGCCCTGGACCGCGGCGGGCACCGCGACCAGCCCGTTCGTCACCGTGATGCAGGCGACCGGCGTGCCCTATGCCGCCGGGATCATCAACGCGGTGGTGCTGATCGCGGCACTGTCGGCGATGAACAGCCAGCTCTACACCGCCTCGCGCATGCTGTTCAGCCTCGCGGAAAGCGGCCTCGCACCGGCGGCGCTGGCGCGGGTCAGCGCACGCGGCGTCCCCCTCTCGGCGTTGATCGTGTCGGCAGCGGGGATCGCGGTCGCGGCGGGCGTCTATGCATGGCGGCCGGAGGCGGCGTTCGGGGTGATGATCGCCATCTCGATCTTCGGCGCGCTGTTCACCTGGGGGATGATCTTCGCCACCCATCTCGCCTTCCGCCGCCGCCACGGGCCGCCGCCGGGGTTCCGGCTGTGGGGCTATCCCTGGACCAGCCTCGCCGGGGCCGGCGCGATCCTCGCGATCCTGCTGACGACGCCGTTCACCACCGCGTTCGCGGCGACGCTGGCCTATGGCCTGCCGTTCCTGGCGGTGCTGGCGCTGGTGTATGCGGTGCGTTACCGCTCTTGATCGTCATCCCGGCGAACGCCGGGACCCATGGATGCACGCGGCTGATCGTAGCGCGCAACGACGGCCGGCATCGAGTCCATGGATCCCGGCCTTCGCCGGGATGACGGTTGAGAGCGGGACGGCCCTACTCCCCCGTCCGCGTCTTCACCTTGTTGGGCAGGTCCTTGCCCTTCGTCCGGCGCGAGGGCAGCTGCACCGGGTTCTTCTTTTTCCATTCCTTGAACGTCATCGGCCCCTCGGGCGTCTCGACGATCGTGTCGTCCAGGCTCATCGCGCGTCTCCTCAGCGGGTCGGCTCCGGCGTCGCGCCGCTGTAATCGTAGAAGCCGCGGCCGGTCTTGCGGCCGAACCATCCCGCCTCGACATATTTCACCAGCAGCGGCGCCGGGCGGAACTTGGGATCGCCCGTCCCTTCGAACAACACGCGCGTGATCTCCAGGCAGGTGTCGAGGCCGATGAAGTCGGCCAGCGTCAGCGGCCCCATCGGGTGGTTGAGCCCCAGCTGGCAGGCAAGATCGATATCCCGGATCGTCGCGACACCTTCGCCCAATGCAAAGATCGCCTCGTTGATCATCGGCATCAGCACGCGGTTGACGATGAAGCCCGGCGCATCGTTGGCGCGCACCACCGCCTTGCCCAGCCGCTCGGCATAGGCTTCGATCCCCGCGACGGTCGCATCGGACGTCGCGAGCCCGCGGATCACCTCGATCAGGCCCATCACCGGCACCGGATTGAAGAAGTGCACGCCGATGAAGCGCGCCGGATCGGGCGTCGCCTGCGCCAGCCGCGTGATCGGAATCGACGAGGTGTTGGAGGCGAGGATCGCGTCCGGCGCCAGCACCTTGCCGACATCGCCGAAGATCGCCCGCTTGATCGCCTCGCGCTCGGTCGCCGCCTCGATCACCAGGCCGCATTCCGCCATCGCCGCGACATCGCCGACCGGCTCGATCCGCCCGAGCGTCGCATCGCGCGTCGCGGCGTCGATCTTTTCCTTCTCGACCGCGCGCGCCAGCAGTTTGGCGATCCCCGCCTTGCCCGCCTCCGCGCGCTCCAGCGACACGTCGCTCAGCACGACGCGATAGCCCGCCGCCGCCGACACCTGTGCGATGCCCGCGCCCATCTGCCCCGCACCGATCACGCCCACTGCTTTGCTCACGTCCATCTCCTCGCTCGTTGGACGCGCCATAGCGGCTTTCGATCCTCCGGCAATCAGGGCGCGGGCCGCTCCGCCTGCGCCTCGGCAAGGTAGACGGAGAACAGGCCGTCCGGGTCGGTCCATTCCTTCAGCGGCGTCCACCCGCCCGAGCGCAGCAGGATGCGCGCGTCGCGCGATCCGTATTTGTGGCTGTTCTCGGTATGGATGCTCTCGCCCGCCGCCATCGCGAAGGGCCGGCCGTCGACTGTGAAATCGACCTCGCGGCGCGCGACCAGATGCATCTCGATCCGCGCGCGATCGTCGTTCCAGCGCGCCTCGTGCGCGAAAGCGTCGACGGGGATGGTCCCGTCCAGCTCGCGATTGATCCGTTCGAGCAGGTTGAGGTTGAACGCCGCGGTCACCCCCGCGGCATCGTCATAGGCGGCGACCAGCGTCGCCGGATCCTTCACCCGGTCCATGCCGATCAGCAGCATCGCGCCCTCCCCCAGCGAGGCGCGCATCGCCCGCAGCAGGTCGACCGCCATCAGCGGGATCATGTTGCCGATCGTCGATCCCGGAAAGAAGCCGAGCTTCGGCGCATCCGCCACCGCTTGCGGCAGCACCAGCGCGCGCATGAAATCCGCCTCGAACGGCAGCACCAGCAGGTTGGGAAACGCCTGCGACAGCACCCGCGACGATTCGCGCAGGAACGCGCCGGAGATATCGATCGGCACATAGGCCGATGGCTCGGTGCAGCGCAGCAGCACCGGCGTCTTGGTCGACGATCCCGATCCGAACTCGACGACGGCGCGGCCCCGGCCCGCGATCCCCGCGACCTCGGGGCAGATCGTCTCCAGGATCGCCGTCTCGGTGCGGGTCGGATAATATTCCGGCAGCGCGGTGATATCCTCGAACAGCTCCGATCCGCGGCGGTCGTAGAACCAGCGCGCCGGGATCGCGCGCGGGCGGCGTTCCAGCCCGGTCAGCACGTCGGCGCGGAACTGCGGATCGGCGAGGCCCTGCTCGCCGTCCTCGATCTCGGGCTTCAACATTCAGATGTCCTTGGCAAGGCGCACGCCGGTGAACTGCCAGCGCTGGTGCGGATAGAAGAAATTGCGGTAGCTGGCGCGCGCATGGCTGCGCGGTGTGGCGCAGCTGCCGCCGCGCAGCACGAACTGGCCGCTCATGAACTTGCCGTTATATTCGCCGACCGCGCCCTCGACCGCGCGAAAGCCGGGATAGGGGCGATAGGCGCTGCCGGTCCATTCCCATACATCGCCGAAGAAGGCGGAATCCCCCGCCGCCGCCGGACGCGGCTCGACCGGCCCGGCGCGATCCATCTGGTTGCCGCCCGCCGCGTCATGCGCCTGCGCCGCCGCTTCCCATTCGAACTCGGTCGGCAGCCGCGCGCCCGCCCAGGCGGCATAGGCATCCGCCTCGTACAGGCTGACATGCGTCACCGGCGCCGCCGGGTCGATCGGCCGCCGCCCGTCGAGCCCCATCCGCGTCCAGCCGCCGTCCCGCTCTTCCCAATAGAGCGGCGCCGTCACGCCCTCCGCCTTCACCCAGGCCCAGCCGTCCGCCAGCCAATGCCGCGGCTCGCGATAGCCGCCGTCGGCGATGAAGGCCGCCCATTCGCCGTTGGTGACGGTGCGGTCGGCGATCGCATGCGGCACCAGCAGCGCCTCGTGCCGCGGCCCCTCGCAATCGAACGCGAAGCCGTCGCCGTCATGGCCGACCGTCACGATGCCGCCCGCCCGCTCGATCCAGCGGATCGGCCCGGGCATCGCCACCGGCACCTTGGGCGCCGCCGGCCACAGCGCTGGCTCCAGCGGGTTCTCGCCGAACAGGTGGAGGATGTCGGTGACCAGCAGCTCCTGGTGCTGCTCCTCGTGGTGGCAGCCCAGCGCCACCAGCTCGCATGCCGCCGCGGGCAGGGCCGGCAGCGCCGCGATCAGCGCCGCGTCGACATGGGCGCGATAGGCGCGCACCTCGTCCAGCGTCGGCCGGGTAATCATGCCGCGGCGGTCGCGCGCATGCCGCCGCCCTTCCGCCTCGTAATAGCTGTTGAACAGGAACGGAAAGCGATCGTCGTGCAGCCGGTAATCCGGCACATGGTCGCGCAGCACGAACGTCTCGAAGAACCAGGTGGTATGCGCCAGGTGCCATTTCGCCGGCGAGGCGTCGGGCATCGACTGCACCGTCGCGTCCGCATCGGACAGCGGCGCGGCGAGCGCCAGCGTCAGTCCCCGCACCGCGCGATAGCGTTCGCCGAGCGCATGGGACGGGTCGGGGGCAAGCTTCAACACGACCTATGCTCCCCCCATCATTGATCGAGGTGAAGCGTTTGGCGGCGCAAAGGGTTGCATCCGCACCGCCCTCGGTGCGGAATCGGTCAATGGTGACGCGTCAGCGGCTGGCGCCCGGCCGCCACAGCACGTCGCCCGCGCCGCGCCCGTTCACCTCACGCGCCGCGACGAACAGCCAGTCGGACAATCGGTTGAGATAGGCGAGCGCCGCGGGGCTCAGCCCCTCGACCGCGGCGGCGCTGCGTTCGGCCCGCCGCGCGATCGCACGGGCGAGGTGCAGCGCCGCCGCCGCCGGGTCGCCGCCCGGCAGGATGAAGCTGGTCAGCGGCGCCAGATCGGCGTTCATCGCGTCGATCTCCGCCTCCAGCCGCGCCACCTGCGCCGGCACGATGCGCAGTGCGCCGTCGATGCCGGCCGGCGTCGCGATATCCGCGCCGAGGTCGAACAGGTCGTTCTGGATCACCGCCGCCCACGCCGCCGGCTTGCGGGTCCCCAGCAGGCCGATCGCCACGCCCAGCGCGCTGTTCGCCTCGTCGACGTCGCCGATCGCCGCCATGATCGGCGCCGCCTTCGACACGCGCGATCCGTCGACCAGGCCGGTCGTGCCGGCATCGCCGGTGCGGGTATAGATGCGGTTGAGCTTGACCACCCGGCGCGTCAGGTCCGCCCGGCGGCGAACAGGATCACCACCACGATCAGGATGGCGAGCGCCTGGTAGAAGATGCGCATCTGCATCATCCGGTTCGACTTCAGCGAAGCGGCGGACGGCCCTTCGCCGTTCTTCACTTGCGCATGGCTTTCCTGGAGGAAGGCGATGATGCCGCGGACCAGCGAAACCACCGTCGCCAGCATCGCCGCGATCAGCAGAATGACGAGGAAGGTGTTCATGCCGCCAATCTAGGCGTTCGCCGTCGCAAAGCCAATGGCCCTAGGCGCTCGTCGCCGCAAAGCCCAAGGGCAGCCGGCCGGCGCGCAGGCCATCGGCGAGCGCCTGTCCATCCTCGCCCGCGGCCCGCAGGTCGGCGAGTGCGGGTGCGCCGTTGCGCTTGGCCAGCCGCGTGCCGTCCGGACCGAGCAGCAGCGCATGATGGCGATAGACCGGCGTCGGCAGCCCGAGCAGCGCCTGCAGCAGCCGGTGCACGTCGGTGGCGCGCATCAGGTCGCGCCCCCGCACCACATCGGTGACGCCCTGCGCGGCATCGTCGATCGTCACCGCCAGGTGATAGCTCGCCGGCGCGTCCTTGCGCGCCAGCACGACATCGCCGAACGCCGCCGGATCGGCGACCTGCGGCCCCGCCGTCAGATCGGTCCAGCCGAGTGGCCCCGCCGCCGCCACGGCCCGATCCATCGCCAGCCGCCACGCATGCGGCACGCCCGCCGCGATCCGCCGCTCCACCTCGGCAGCGCCGAGATGCCGGCACGTTCCGGGATAGACCAACCCGTCCGGCCCATGATGCGGCGCGCTCGCACTCGCCGCGATATCCGCCCGCGTGCAGAAACACGGAAAGAGCAGCCCGCCCGCCCGCAGCGTCGCCAGCGCCGCCTCGTACATCCCGAGTCGCTGCGATTGCCGCACGACCTCCCCGTCCCAGGTCAGCCCCAGCCAGGCGAGATCCTGCATGATCCCCGCGACATGCTCCTCGCGGCTGCGCGTGCCGTCGATATCCTCGATCCGCAGCAGGAAGGTGCCGCCGGCCCCGCCCGCGGCCCCCCGCGCATGGTCATGCGCCCGGATCGCCGCATAGGCATGGCCCAGGTGCAGCGGCCCCGTCGGGCTGGGCGCGAAACGGGTGACGACGCCGGTCATCCGCCGCGCCGCCGCCGGGAGCTGACGCAGGACGCTTGACCCCGATCGTCCGGCCGTGCTGTCATACCCCCGTCACTCTCGTGGGCGACACGGCCTGCGGGTAATCCGTGGGAGGAGCCGTGTTTCATCCCGATCTGATCCGTCACCCCGACAGCTGCCCGGCGCTCGTCCTCAACGCCGACTACACGCCGCTGTCCTATTATCCCCTCAGCGTCTGGCCGTGGCAGACCGCGATCAAGGCGGTGTTCCTCGACCGGGTCGACATCGTCGCGCATTACGAGCGCGCCGTGCGCAGCCCCAATGCGGAGATCAAGCTGCCCTCCGTCATCGCGCTCAAGCAATATGTCCGCCCCTCGGCCTTTCCCGCCTTCACCCGCTTCAACCTGTTCCTGCGCGACCGCTTCGCCTGCCAATATTGCGGCGTGACGCGCGATCTCACCTTCGACCATGTCGTGCCGCGCGCGCAGGGCGGACGGACCACGTGGGAGAATGTCGTCACCGCCTGCGCGCCGTGCAACCTCAAAAAGGGCGGGCGGACCCCCAAACAGGCGCACATGCCGCTCTATATAGAGCCGATCCGGCCGACCAACTGGCAATTGCAGGAACACGGCCGCGCCTTCCCGCCCAACTATCTGCACGACACATGGCATGACTGGCTCTATTGGGACGTCGAGCTCGAGGCGTAACGACACGGGAGACAGCATGTGCGTGGCGGATTGATCGTGGCGGCGCTGGGCGGCGCGCTGCTGGCGCTGGGCGCCTGCGGCAAGCAGGAAAACTCCGCGGCAGAGGCGGACGCCACCGTCAATGCGGCCGGCTTCGTGCCGCCGGCGGTGACCAGCCGCGTCGATTTCTCCAGCGCCATGGAACGCCGCTTCCGCACGCTCGACCGCAATGGCGACGACCGGCTCGACCGCACCGAACTGCCGCGGCAGAACAGCCGCCTGATGGCGCTCGACCGCAATGGCGACGGCGAGATCAGCATGATTGAATGGAGCGAAGGCACCATCAAGCGCTTCGACCAGATGGACCTCAACCGCGACGGCACCGTCACCTCCGAAGAGGAAAAGGAATGGCGCGCCGGCCGCCGCCCCGCCCCCGCCACAACCGGCCCCGTCCTCGGCGAACCGCTGGGCAACCAGGCCGCCGAGAAATAGCCCCCATTCCTCCCCGGCACGGGGAGGGGAACCGCCCGGCGCAGCCGGGTGGTGGAGGGGGGGGATCCGCATAGGTGTCGCCCCCTCCCTCACGCCTGCGGCGTGCCACCTCCCCGTGCCGGGGAGGATCCCCGCAAAGGCTCTCCTTTCCCCCGCCCAACGCCATCCCCGGTTGACCGCGCCTCTACCGCAGCGCAGCATGGCGGCATGGCCACCGTCGATCCCGCATCCCTGCCGCCCATCGCCAACAACCCGGACGTCCGCTTCCTCGGCGCCAAGCTCGGCGACGTCATCCGCGCCTATGGCGGCGAGGCGCTGTTCGAGGCGACCGAGACGATCCGCCGCGCCTCCGTCGAGCGCCACCGCGGCCACGGCGACAGCGATGCGGTGCATCGCCAGCTGAGCGACCTCGGCCTCGACGAGACGCTCGATTTCGTGCGCGGCTTCATGCTCTTCTCGATGCTCGCCAACCTTGCCGAGGATCGCCAGGGCATCGCCGCCGAACAGGGCGCCGACGTCGCCGCCGCGCTCGCCACGCTGGAGGCGGAGGGGATCGGCCGCGATCGCGTCCAGCAGCTGCTCGCCCATGCGCTGATCGTCCCCGTGCTCACCGCCCACCCCACCGAGGTGCGGCGCAAGAGCATGATCGACCATCGCAACCGCATCGCCCAGCTGATGCAGCTGAAGGATGCCGGCCGCGAAGAGACGCCGGACGGCGACCGGGTCGAGGATGCGATCACCCGCCAGATCGCGCTGCTCTGGCAGACGCGCGTGCTGCGCCGCGAGCGATTGTATGTCACCGACGAGGTCGAAACCGCGCTCTCCTACATGCGCGACGTGTTCCTCCCCGCCCTCCCCGCGCTCTACCAGCGCTGGGACCGCGCCTTCGGAGAACGCGTGCCCAGCTTCGTGCGGCCGGGCAGCTGGATCGGCGGCGACCGTGACGGCAATCCCTTCGTCACCGCCGATTCGCTGCGCACCGCGCTCGCCCGCGCCTGCGAGACGGTGCTCGGCTTCTATCTCGACGCGGTGCATGCGCTGGGCGCCGAACTGTCGATCTCGACCCAGCACGTCCCCGTCGACGCCGCGGTCGAGGCGCTGGCGGCGGCAAGCGGCGACACCGCCGAAAGCCGTTCGGACGAGCCCTATCGCCGCGCGCTGTCGGGCATCTACGCGCGTCTTGCCGCAACCCACCAGGCGCTGACCGGCAAGCCCGCCGCCCGCCCCGGCCATCTCACCGGCGATCCCTATCCCGATCCGCAGGCCTTCCGCGCCGATCTCGTCGCCATCGCCCATGGCCTGTCCGCCGCCGGGGCGCTCAAGACCGGCGGCGCGCTCGGCCGCCTCATCCGCGCGGTCGAGACGTTCGGCTTCCACCTCGCGACGCTCGACCTGCGCCAGAACAGCGCCGTGCATGAGCGCGTCGTCGCGGAACTCCTGAAGACCGCCGGGGTCGAGGACGATTACCTGGCGCTCGACGAGGCGGCGCGGGTCACGCTGCTCCGCCGCGAACTCGCCAACGCCCGCCCCCTCGCCAGCCGCTTCACCACCTATTCGGACGAAACCGATTCCGAACTGAAGATCGTCCTCGCCGCGGCGGAGGCGCATGCCAAATACGGCCCGGCGTGCATCACCAACTATATAGTCTCGATGGCGCAGTCGGTGTCCGACCTGCTCGAGATCAACCTGCTGCTGAAGGAGGTCGGCCTCTACCGTGCGGGCGATCCGGCGACCGCCGCGATCATGGCGGTGCCGCTGTTCGAAACCGTCGGCGACCTCGAAGCCGCGCCGGGCATCATGACCGACTGGTTCGCCCTGCCCGAGATCGCCGCCATCGCGCGGGGGCGCGGGCATCAGGAGGTGATGATCGGCTATTCAGACAGCAACAAGGACGGCGGTTACCTCACCTCCACCTGGCAGCTGTCCAAGGCATCGACCGCCTTGAAGCCGGTGTTCGAGGCGGCGGGCGTCGGCATGCAGCTGTTCCACGGCCGCGGCGGCGCGGTCGGCCGCGGCGGCGGCTCGGCCTTCGCGGCGATCCGCGCGCAGCCCGCCGGCACCGTGCAGGGCCGCATCCGCATCACCGAACAGGGCGAGGTGATCGCCGCCAAATACGGCACCCGCGACAGCGCGATGACCAACCTCGAAGCGATCGCGTCCGCGACATTGCTCGCCAGCCTCGAACCCGAACGGCTGTCCAATACGGAGAACACGCAATTCGCCGGCGCGATGGATCGGCTGTCCGACACCGCCTTCCATGCCTATCGCGACCTCGTCTACGGCACGGAGGGCTTCCGCACCTTCTTCCGCCAGATGACGCCGATCGGCGAGATCGCCGGGCTCAAGATCGGCAGCCGCCCGGCGAGCCGCAAGAAATCGGATGCGATCGAGGATCTGCGCGCCATCCCCTGGGTGTTCAGCTGGGCGCAGGCGCGGGTGATGCTGCCCGGCTGGTACGGCGTCGGCCAGGCGCTCGCCGGCTTCGAGGACAAGGCGCTGCTCAAGGAGATGGCAGAGGGCTGGCCGCTGTTCGCCGCCACCCTCGCCAACATGGAGATGGTGCTCGCCAAGTCGGACATCGAGATCGCCGGCCACTACGCCCAGCTGGTCGAGGACGAACGCCTGCGCGAGGCTATCTTCACCCGCATCCGCGACGGCTGGCACCAGACCCACGACGGCCTGCTGGCGATCACCGGCCAGTCGCGCCTGCTCGAAAAGCATCCCGCGCTGGAAGCCTCGATCCGCCTCCGTTTGCCCTATATCGAACCGCTCAACCTCCTCCAGATCGAACTCATGAAGCGCCACCGCGCCGGCGAAGACGACCCCCGCATCGGCGAAGGCATCCTCCTGTCGATCAACGCCGTGGCGACGGCGCTGAGGAACAGCGGGTAATGCAAATCCTCCCCGCTCTGCGGGAAGGGGGACCGCTCGGCGCAGCCGAGTGGTGGAGGGGCAGCCACAGGCCACAGTCTTGCTTGGCTGCCCCTCCGCCCCGCCTCTGCGGAGCAGGGGAGGATGTTAGGACAAGAACGGCGCCGCCACCTCCGGCCGCACGCGCAGCAACCGCCCGGTCGCGCGGTCGAGCAGCGCCCAGGTCGTCACCGCCTCCACCTTCACCCGGCCATCCGCGCCGGTGAAGCGGACGTGCCGGTCGAAGCGCGCGCCCTTGGGCGGTTCCGGCACCCAGGTTTCGCCGGTCACGCTCTCGCCGGCGGCGACATTGCCGCGGTAATCGATCGCATGCCGGGTCACGACCCAGACGAAGGCATCGCGCTGCTCGGGCGGCGCCACCGCCTGCCAATGCGCCACCGCGATGTCCTGGATCCAGCGCACCCACACCGCATTGTTGACGTGGCCCAGCTCGTCGATGTCGTCCGGCCCGGCGGTGATCGTCAGCGTGAAGCTCATGCCCGTCGCCTCCTCCACCAGCGGAAGCCCGCAAAGCCCAGCCCCAGCACCAGCGCCGCCAGCGCCACCCACAGCCACTGCCGCCCGTGCGGGCGATAGCGGCCGAGCAGTTCGGCGATGCCCGTCCCGAACACATAGCCGAGGCTGGTGAACAGCACCGCCCAGATGCACGCCGCCACCGCGTTGATCCACAGGAAGGTGCGGGTCGGCACATGGCTGGTGCCGATCGCGATCGGGCTGACGGTCCGCAGGCCGTAGAGGAAGCGGAAGGCGAAGATGAAGCCGGTCGGATGCCGCTCCAGCGTCCTCAGCGCCTTGGCGAACGCGGGTTTTCCCTGCGCCCGCTGCACCCAGCGCGTGGCGCGGAAGCGGCGCCCGGCTGCGAAGAACGCCTGGTCCGCGACGAACGACCCCGCCGCCGCCGCGATCATCGCGCCGGGCAGCGACAGCATCCCCTCATGCGCGAACAGGCCGCCAGCGAGCACCATCGTCTCGCCTTCCAGCCCGGCGCCCAGGAACACCGCGGCAAGCCCGTATTGGGCGATCAGCGTCTCGATGCTCAGGCGTCGATTCCCATTTGCCCCAATCCCATCTGCCAAAGCACGAACGCATGCTCCTCCGCCGCCTCGCGCAAGCTTTCGAACCGCCCCGACTTGCCGCCGTGCCCTGCGCCCATGTTGGTCTTGAGCAGCAGCAGGTTATCGTCGGTCTTGGTCGCGCGCAGCTTCGCCGCCCATTTCGCCGGCTCCCAATAGGTCACGCGCGGGTCGTTGAGCCCGCCCGAGATGAACATCGGCGGATAGGCCTGCGCGACGACATTGTCGTACGGGCTGTAGCTGCGGATCAGCTCGAACGCCGCCTGGTCCTCGATCGGGTTGCCCCATTCCGGCCATTCGCCGGGCGTCAGCGGCAGGTCGGCGTCCAGCATCGTGTTGAGCACGTCGACGAACGGCACGTCGGCGATCACCGCACCCCACAATTCGGGGTCCGAATTGACCACCGCGCCCATCAGCTCGCCGCCCGCCGATCGGCCCGCGGTGGCGATCCGCCCGGCGCTGGTCCAGCCCGCCTCGATCAGCCCCCTGGCGACATCGACGAAGTCGTTGAACGTGTTGGTACGCTTTTCGAGCTTGCCGTCGTGATACCATTGCTGGCCCAGATCGTCGCCGCCGCGGATATGCGCGATGGCATAGGCGAAGCCGCGATCGAGCAGCGACAGGCGCCCGGTCGAGAAGCCCGGCGGGATCGCATAGCCGTAAGCGCCATAGGCGTAGAGGAACAGCGGCTGCGAGCCGTCCCGCTTGAAGCCCGCCGGATAGACGATCGACACCGGCACCTCGGTGCCGTCGCGCGCGGTGACCTTCAGCCGCTCGGTGCGATAGCTCGCCGCATCGTAGCCGGCAGGGATTTCCTGCACCTTCAGCACGGCAAGGTCGCCGCTCGCCACGTCGTAATCGTACACCGTCCCCGGCGTGACCATCGATTCATAGCCGAGACGCAGCGTCGCCACGTCATATTCGGGATTGTCGCCGAGCCCCGCGGCATAGCTCGCCTCCGGAAAGGTGATCCGCCGGGGCACGGTCGGTGCGTCGTAGCGGTGGATCGCGATCTGATCGAGTCCGTCGAGCCGGCCTTCGACGACGAAGAAGTCGCGGTAGCATTCCACCCCGGTCATGTAGAAGTGCGGGTCCGCCGGGATCAGCTCCCGCCAGTCGTCGGGCGCGTCGATGCTGGCGGTGCACAGCCGCCACATCGGATCGGTGTCGTTGGTGTGGATGAACAAGGTGCCGTCATGCGCATCGACGTCATATTCACGGCCGGGCTTGCGCGGCGCCACCAGGATCGGCGTCGCCAGCGGATCGTTCGCCGGCAGCAGCCGCACTTCGCTCGTCACATGGTCGCCGGTGCCGATCACGATCCACTGTCGGTCGCTCGTCTCCGCGACGGCGACGCGATAGCCCTCGTCATCCTCGTGGAACAGCTCGACATCCTCGCTCACCGGCGTGCCGAGCCGGTGGAAACGGGCATTGTCCGTCCGCCACTGGTCATTGGCGAGGCCGTAGAGGAAGCCCGCATCGTCGCTGGTCCAGACGATGTCGGACAGCATGCCCGGAATGACCTCGGGCCAATGCTCGCCCGTGTCGAGGTTCTTCACCCGCACCTCGAAGCGCTCGGCACCGCTGTCGTCGATCGCATAGGCGAGCTGGCGCCCGTCGTTGCTGACCGCAAAGGCACCCAGCCGGAAATATTCCTTGCCCTCGGCCAGCGCCGGCTCGTCGAGCAGCAGCTGGTCGTCGCCCCCGGCAACAGGCTTGCGCCACCATTTGCGATACTGGCCGCCGGTTTCGTAGGCGGTCCAGTAGATCCAGTCGCCGTCCTTCTGCGGCACGGAGGATTCGTCCTCCTTGATCCGCGCCTTCATCTCTTCGTACAGCCGGTCGACCAGCGGCCGGTGCGGCGCCATCACCGCCTCGAAATAGGCGTTCTCCGCCTCCAGATAGGCGAGCACGTCGGGATCGTCGACCTCGGGATAGTTCGGATCCTTCAGCCAGGCATACGGGTCCTCGATCGCCACGCCATGCGCGGTGAAGCTGTAGGGACGGCGGTCGGCGACGGGAGGCATGGGGTCGGTCATCGACCTGCCTTAGAACAGGATGGGAGGGGATGGGAAACGGTCTTGGCCCGTTCTCCCACATCCGCGATCGCCGAGGGTGTGGGGCAGCAACACGCCAGCAACATCTCGCCGGTTGAACCCGCGCCCCGCCCCCGCCATGCATATTGCGCATAACAAAGGGGAACATGCATGGCCGGCGGACTGGTCGCCCTGCTCGACGATATCGCGGCGATGGCGAAACTCGCCGCCGCCAGCCTGGACGACGTCGCCGGCGCCGCCGGGCGCGCCGGGGCCAAGGCGGCCGGCGTCGTGATCGACGATACTGCGGTCACCCCGACCTATGTCGTCGGCCTCAGCCCGGCGCGCGAACTGCCGATCATCTGGAAGATCGCGCGCGGCTCCCTGCGCAACAAGCTCCTGTTCCTGCTGCCCGCCGCGCTGGTGCTGAGCGCGCTCGCGCCCTGGGCGATCACGCCCATCCTGATGGCGGGCGGCGCCTTCCTCTGCTTCGAGGCGGCGGAAAAGATCATCGGCGCGCTCACCGGCCATGGCCATGGCGAGGCGGCCGCCGCGGTGGCCGATGCCGCGGAGCTGGAGGAGCGGCAGGTGTCGGGCGCGATCCGTACCGACCTGATCCTGTCGGGCGAGATCATGGCGATCGCGCTCGGCGAACTCGCCGATCAAAGCCTGGTCAACCAGGCGATCGCGCTCGCCCTCGTCGGCGTCGCGATCACCGCCGGCGTCTACGGCATCGTCGCGCTGATCGTGAAGATGGACGATATCGGCCTGCATCTCGCCCGCCGCCCCGGATCGGGCGCGCAGGCGTTCGGCCGCGGCCTGGTCGCGGCGATGCCGCGGGTGCTTTCCGCACTGTCGCTGATCGGCACCGCGGCGATGGTCTGGGTCGGCGGCGGCATCATCGTCCACGGCCTGGAGGCGTTCGGCGTGGCGGCGCTCCCCCACGCCATCCACCACACCGCGGAGGCCTCGGCGCAGGCCGTGGGCGTGCTGCCGGGCGTCGTCGCCTGGATCGTCGGTGCCGTGGGATCGGGCATCGTCGGGCTCGTCGTCGGCGGCGTCATCGCGGGCGCCCTCCACCTCGTTCCGCGCAGGCACTGACGGATCGCCGCGAAGGGAAACTGTCCTACACGTGCCGGTCATGCCATGACCCCACTCGGCTTGGCGCCGGCCCGGCGCTATGAGTGCAGAACACATGCCTGCGTGTGACTTTTGTGACTTTTGACGGACCCTTCCGATGACCCATCATGCCCGCCTCGCCGCGCTCCGCGCCGAACTCGCCCGCGCCGGGCTCGACGGCTTCGTCGTGCCGCTGACCGACGAGCATATGAGCGAATATGTCGGCGGCTATGCGCAGCGGCTCGGCTGGCTGACCGGCTTCGGCGGCTCGGCCGGCACCGCGGTGGTGCTGGGCGACGCCGCTGCGATCTTCACCGACGGCCGCTACACCTTGCAGGTGCGCGAACAGGTGTCGGCGGACGACTGGTCCTATGTCGCCGTGCCGCAGGACAGCGTCGCCGGCTGGCTCGCCACCCATGCCCCGCAGGGCGGCCGGATCGGCTATGATCCCTGGCTGCACACGAGCGCCTGGGTGGCGGACACCGCTGCCGCCCTCGCCGCGCGGGATGCGACGCTGGTGCCGGTCGCCGCCAATCCGATCGATGCGGTCTGGACCGATCGCCCCGCGCCCTCGCCCGCCCGCCTCACCCCGCATCCCGATGCGCAGGCGGGGCGTTCCTCCGCCGCCAAGCGCGCCGATATCGCCGACTGGCTGGCGGCGAACCGGGCGGATGCGGTGGTGCTCACCGCGCTCGATTCGATCGCCTGGGTGCTTAACGTCCGCGGCAGCGACGTCGCGCATACCCCGGTGGCGCTATCCTATGCGATCGTCGGCAGCGACGGCACCACCGACCTGTTCGTCGCGCCCGACAAGGTCGACGACGCGGTGCGCCAGCATCTCGGCAACGCCGTCCGCCTCCACGACCGTGATGCCTTCGACGGCGCCCTGCGCACCCATGCCGGCCGGCGCATCGCCGCCGACCCCGAGCGCGCCGTCGCCGCGATCTTCGACGCGCTCGCCGCGGGCGGTGCGACGGTGCTGCCGCTGCGCGACCCGGCGGTGCTGGCCAAGGCGCTCAAGAACCCCGTCGAGGTCGCCGGCCACCGTGCCGCCAGCCTGCGCGACGGTGCCGCGCTGTCGCGCTTCCTGCGCTGGGTGGAGACGGAGGCGGTGCACGGCGGCCAGACCGAACTCTCCGCCGCCGCCAGGCTGCTGGAATTCCGCCAGCAGACCGGCTGCCTGCTCGACACCTCGTTCGACACCATCTCTGCCACCGGCGCGCACGGCGCCAGCCCGCATTACCACGTCACTGAAGAATCGAACGCGCCGCTCGTGCCGGGCGACCTGTTCCTGATCGATTCGGGTGGCCAATATGCCGACGGCACCACCGACGTGACGCGCGTGGTGCCGATCGGCGCGCCGACCGCGGAGATGCGCGATCGCTTCACCCGCGTGCTGAAGGGGCATATCGCCATCGCCACCGCGATCGTCCCCGACGGCACCTGCGGCGCGCAGATCGACGCCTTCGCCCGCCGCCCTTTATGGGAGGCCGGGCTCGACTACGCGCACGGCACCGGTCACGGCATCGGCAGCTATCTGTCGGTCCACGAAGGGCCGCAGCGCATCGCCTCGCCCAATTATCCCGGCGGCGCCAGCCTGGAGCCGCTGCGCGCGGGCATGATGCTCTCCAACGAGCCGGGCTATTACAAGGCCGGCGAATACGGCATCCGCATCGAGAACCTGCTGCTGACCGTCCCCGTCACGGTGCCGGGTGGCGACCCCGACCGACAGATGCTGGGGTTCGAGACGCTCACCTTCGCGCCCATCGAACGCAGCCTGATCGATCCCGGCCTGCTCACCCCCGCCGAACGCGCCTGGACCGACGCCTATCATGCGGAGGTGCTCGCCACGATCGGCCCGATCCTGGCCGGCGAGGATCACGCCTGGCTGGTATCCAAATGCGCGCCGCTCGACTGATTCCCCTCGGCCGGCGTGTCCGCCGCGGCCGCGCCGGCGCGCGCCTGTGCCTTGCGCCGGCGCAGGTTGGCCCGCAATTCCGCCGCCAGCCGCGCGGCCCGTTTGTCCTTGTCGCTCATCGAATCTGCCTAAACCTCTCACCCAACGCTTGACAATCCGCCCCTGGTCGTCTCTAGGCGCGCTTCCCGCGTTGGACGCGAGTGCTGCCGTAGCTCAGTGGTAGAGCGCATCCTTGGTAAGGCTGAGGTCGTGAGTTCAATCCTCACCGGCAGCACCATTTTTCGTCCGGTCACGACCCGCTGCGTCGGGCCAGCGGCATCGTCAGGCAGTGGATGCCGCCGCCGCAGGCGGTGAACTGGTCGATGGCGAGTTCGACCACCTCGAACCCCGCATCCCGCATCATCGCCGATACCCGCGGCGTCGCCGCTCCGGCGAGGATGGTGCGGCCATCGAGCGACAGGATGTTGCAGCCGAGCCGCCGCGCCTCCTTGTAGGTGACGGGCAGCACCGAGATGCCGCGCGCCGCCACCGCGGCCAGAAAGGCGTCGTCCAGCACCTCCGTACAGGCGAGCGCATGGCTGGCGTCCAGCATGCAGAACAGCGTGTCGAGATGGAGGAAGTGCGGGTCGTAGCGATAGCGCAGCACCTCCCATCCCTCCGCCTCGAAGCGGGCGGCGAAGGCATTGGCGCCGGCCTCGTCGGTGCGCTCGCCGGAGATGCCGAGGATCAGCAGGCCGGGCCGCGCGATGCAGACGTCGCCGCCTTCGATCGTGCCCTCCGCCACCCGCGCGATCGCGCCGGTCGTCCACCGTCCGGCGACGCGGGCGAGATGCGCCGATTCCCGGGCGCGGTGCGGCAGCGCGGGATTGAGCGCGACGAGGCCCCATGGCGTCGTCACCGCCACGTCACGGGTGAAGCAGAGATCGGCAAGGTCGGGCTCGGCGGGCAGGATGTGGCAGGCGACGCCCCGCGCCGCCAGCGTCTCGTGCAAGGCGCTGTGCTGCGCCATCGCCTGGTCGGTCGAGGTGGCGAAGCCCTCGCGCAGGTGCTCGCGCGTCACCGAACAGCATGGCACCGCGCTGAGGAACGCCGGCGGGCAGAGCGCCACCACGGTCAGCGGATCGGTCTCGCCGCAGACCATAGCGGCGCGGGGACGGGCGGCGACTGCCGCATAGCCTTGTTCTTCGAACGTAATTTTCATGCGACCTCTCGGTCGCTAGGAGCGCGCGGCGCGGCACATCGTTCCGCGGCGGGCAAGCGGCGGCGAGCGGTTCAGGTCCCCGGCTGGATGTACGGCACGCGCGCGAACAGTTCGCGCTGCCAGCGACGCGGATCGTTCTCCACCCGGCTCCTTGCATCGAAGATCATCGTCGCCCGGTCATCCAGCGTGTAGCGCGGCCAGCGGGGCGATCCGGGGTGATTGGGGTCGCCGCTGCGCGCGAAGGCGACGAAGCTGTCCTGCATCGCCTTGCTGGCGGCACGCGCATCGGCGCCGGTCCCCGTCTCCGATCCCTTGGCGTCGAGCGTGCCGAACACCAGGGGGATATCCATGGTGTGGAAGGCGCCGCGCCGCGGATCGGTGCGCGAGGCGTAATCGACCTGATAGACGAAGGCGGGGGCGCCGGCGCGGGCGCGCTCCTCCGCCTCGATCACCTGCCCGCGCCAGCTGCGGCCCGCGGTCGTCGCGCCATAGAAGACGTCGAGCGGGCTCCACGTCGGAAATTGCGCGCGATATTGCGCGACCACCCATTCGGGCAGGATGTCGATCCTGAGTTCGGGTGCCATCCGCTCGGGCAAATTGTCCCAGCTCAGCCCGCGCAGCCGGGGCGAATCGGCGCCGATGAAGGCCCGCGTCTCGTCGTGCACGTTGCCCAGCATCATCGGGATGGCGAGCCCTTGCGGGTTCGCATCCGGCCAGAACGGGTGGCGGGTCAGCCAGCGCATGTCGAGCACCGGTCCGAAATAGACGCCGCCGCCGAGGATCGGATCGACCGCCTCCAGCGCCTCGACCAGCTGTGCGGTCGGCAGCGTCGAGACGTCGCCCTGCCCCAGCTTGGCGAGGAACGCCTTGGCCCGCGCGGTGGCGTTGAGCGGCCCCGATGCGGTCACCTGCTGCCCGCTCATCGTCGCGGCGCGGTGGAACAGGCCCTTGGCGGCGGGCATGCCCATCATCGTCGCGATCTTGGCGCCGCCGCCCGATTGGCCGAACACCAAGACGCGGCGAGGATCGCCACCGAAGGCGGCGATATTGTCGCGCACCCATTGCAGTGCGCAGATCAGGTCGAGCTGCCCGGCATTGCCGCTGTCGGGAAAGCGCGGGTCGAGCCGGGCGAGATAGAGATAGCCGAAGGCGTTGAGCCGGTGGTTCACCGTCACCACCACCGCATCGCCCCGCGCGGCGAGATGCCGGCTGTCGTTCAGCGGATCGGTGACGCTGCCGTTCGAATAGGCCCCGCCGTGGATGTAGACCATCACCGGCTTCTTCGCATCGCTACGCGGATCGGCGGTCCAGACGTTGAGGAACAGGCAATCCTCGTCCTGCGGACCGTATGGCCCCTTTTGCGGGCAGACCGGGCCGAACGCCTCGGCGCGGACGGTCCGTCCCGGCTGCGACACCGGTACGGGCGCCCGGAAGCGCTCGGCGCGCGCATAGCGGATGCCGCGAAAGGCGTGGACCTCGCCATCGCGCGTACCGACGAAGTCGCCCGCCGGTGCGCGTACCGCCGCCGGCGCCTGGGCGCGCGCGCCAGCGGTCAGCACCATCGCCGCGCCGGCGCCGATCGCCGCGCGGCGGCTCACCCCGTCAGCGGCGGACATCCAGGCCACCTGCCAGATAAGCGTCGATATCGGCCTGGCGGAACAGCGAGGCATCGCCCGGCAGCGAATGCTTCAGCGCGGTGAGCGCCAGGCCGGTCGCCGCCGCCGCGCCGATATCGCCACCGTTGCGCAGCGCGTGCAGCACGCCGCTGGCAAAGGCATCGCCGCCGCCGATCCGGTCGACGATGCCGGCGAGCACCACCTCCTCGGTCTGGGCATGGCCGTCGCGCGTATCGATCCGTGCCGAGACGCGGTGCAGGTCGACGTTCTCGACGTGGCGCGCGGTGGACGCGATCGTCTTGAGCTTGGGGAAGGCGGCGAACGCCGCCTCGGCCGCATCACGGCGCCGGTCCTCGCCGTCATGCGCGGAGAAGTCGCGGTCGAGCAGCAGCGCGATATCGCGATGGTTGCCGAACATCAGCTCGGCATGTTCGACCAGCTGGGTGAGCAGCGCGCGCGGATCGGCGTCCCAGCGTTCCCACAATTTGGCGCGGTAGTTGCCGTCGAACGAGATCGGAATGCCGCGCTCCGCGGCGGCGCGGACGGCGGCGATGGCACTTTGTGCCGGCACCGCACCGAGGGCCGGGGTGATGCCGGAGAGATGGAAACCGTCGACGCCGTCGAACAGGGCATCCCAGTCCCACCCATCGGCCGGCGCCTCGGCGAAGCTCGAATGCGCGCGGTCGTAGATCACTTCGGTGGCGCGCATGCCGGCGCCCGAGGTGACGAAATACAGGCCCATGCGGTGGCCGCCGAAGCGGATGCCGCGGGTGTCGACGCCATGGCTGCGCAAGGTGCCGATCGCCGATCGGCCGAGGTCGTTGTCCGGCACCATGCTGGCGAAGCCGACGTCATGACCGAGCCTGGCGAGCGCGGTGGCGACATTGGCTTCCGCGCCCGCCACCCACACGTCGAAGCGCGGCGTCTGGAGCAGCAGCTCGCGCCCCGGCGGCGACAGCCGCAGCATGATCTCGCCGAATGCCAGGAACTTGGCCACGTCTCTCTCCCATCATTCCTCCCCGGTACGGGGAGGGGGACCGCGCCGCGCAGCGGCGGGGTGGAGGGGCAGCCACAGGCGATGATCCTGCTTGGCTGCCCCTCCACCAGCCTGACGGCTGGTCCCCCTCCCCGTACCGGGGAGGATCATTACTTCACCGTGCCAGCCAACCGCCGTCCACGGCAAGGATATGCCCCTGCACGTAATCCGCCGCGCGGCTGGCGAGGAACACCGCCGCACCGCCGAGGTCCTGCGGATCGCCCCATTTGCCGGCGGGGATGCGATCGAGGATGCTCTTGTTGCGCACCTCGTCGGCCTGCAGTGCCGCGGTGTTGTTGGTGGCGATATAGCCCGGCGCGATCGCGTTGACGTTGACGCCCTTGCCCGCCCATTCGTTGGCGAGCAGCTTGGTCAGGCCGCCGATGCCGCTCTTGGACGCGGTATAGCTCGGCACCCGGATACCGCCCTGGAAGGTCAGCATCGAAGCGATGTTGATGATCTTGCCGCCGCCGCCCTCTTTCTCATGGCGTGCGATCATGTGCCGGCCCGCCGCCTGGCAGAGGAAGAACACCGACTTGAGATTGGTGTCGACGACCGCGTCCCAATCCTCCTCGGTGAAATCCACCGCGTCGGCACGGCGGATGATGCCGGCATTGTTGACGAGGATGTCGAGCCCGCCGAGCTTGGTCACCGTTTCGTCGACGACGCGTGCCACCGGCTCGATGCTCGACAGGTCGGCAGAGACGATCTCGGCACGACGGCCGAGGTCCCGGATCTGCCGCACCGTCTCTTCGGCAGGCGTACGCCCGACGCAGGCGACGTCGGCACCCGCCGCGGCGAGCGCCACCGCGATCGCCTGGCCGATGCCGGTGTTGGCGCCGGTGACGACCGCGACCTTGCCCGTCAGATCGAAGGGATTGGCCATCCCGCTCACGCCAACTGGCAGATGTCGAGGACGTTCATGTCGGTATAGTCCTGGTTCTCGCCCGCCATCGCCCAGATGAAGGCGTAGGACTTGGTTCCCGAACCCATGTGGATCGACCAGGGCGGGCTGATCACCGCTTCCTCGTTCGCCATGACGATATGGCGGGTCGCTTCACCCTCACCCATATAGTGGAACACGCGATCCTTCTCGAGATCGTCCAGTTCGAAGTAGAAATAGATTTCGCTGCGGCGCTCGTGGATGTGCGGCGGCATGGTGTTCCACACGCTGCCCGGCTTCAGCACGGTGAGGCCCATCACCAGCTGCGCGCTGTCGCACACGCCGGGGATGACGAGCTGGTAGATCGTCCGCTCGTTCGATTCCTCCAGGCTGCCGCGCTCCAGCGCATTGGCGTCGGCGATGCCGAGCTTGCGGGTCTCGAACGCCTTATGCGCCGGGCAGGACGCCAGATAGAAGCGCGCGCCGTCGCCGGAGAACTGGACGTCCTTGGCGCCCATCGTGACGTACAGGCAGTCCTTGTTGCCGAGCGTGAAGGTCTCGCCGTCGACGGTGACGGTGCCTTCGACGGCGGACACGTTGACGATCGCGAGCTCGCGGCGTTCCAGGAAGGGATGGCCCTTCGCCGACGCCGGCTCTTCCTGCGCGGGCAGCGCAACGCTGCCGCTCTCCACGTGGACGCCACCGATCACGAAGCGGTCCGCATGCGTGTAGTTCAGCACGCACTCACCGGCGCGGAACAGGTTCTGGATCAGGTAGCGGTCACGTAGTTCGTCGTTGGAGACGCACTCCATCATATCGGGATGGGTGGCGTAATAGGTGCGATCGAACATGGGGACTCCTTAAGCGGCAATGCCGTTGCACATAGTGGAAGAGCTTCCCAAGCTCTTATCACCCTGTGCATCGATGCGATAGGCGCGGCGGACGAGGCCGCTGGTGAGTTCGTGCGCGAGGTCGGCCGCCTCCCAATCCTCCAGCCGATGCTCGGCGACAAGGCGGGCGAGGAAGCCGCAGTCGATCCGCCGCGCCACGTCGTGCCGGGCGGGGATCGAGAGGAAGGCGCGGGTGTCGTCGTTGAAGCCGACGGTGTTGTAGAAGCCGGCGGTTTCCGTCGTCATCTCGCGGAAGCGGCGCATACCTTCAGGGCTGTCGTGGAACCACCAGCTCGGCCCCAGCTTCAGGCAGGGATAATGGCCGGCGAGCGGCGCGAGTTCGCGGGCGTAGACGCTCTCGTCGAGCGTGAAGAGGATGATCGACAGGTCGCGCGCGGTGCCGAACCGGTCGAGCAGCGGCTTCAGCGCATGGACGTAGTCGGTGCGGCCGGGGATGTCGGCGCCCTTGTCCCGGCCATGGCTGGCGAACAGGCCGGCATTGTGGTTGCGCACCGATCCGGGGTGGATCTGCATGACCATGCCGTCCTCGGCGCTCATCGCCGCCATCTCGGTCAGCATCTGCGCGCGGAAAAGTTCGGCATCGGCGGCGGTCCAGTCGTTGCCGGTGATGCGCGCGAACAGCGCCTCGCACTCGGCCGTCGACAGGTTGGCGGTCGCGGCGGTCGGATGGCCGTGATCGGTTGCGGTGGCACCGGCGGCGCGGAAGTCGGCACGGCGCTTGCGATGCGCGGCGAGATAACCCCGCCAGCTGTAGACGTCCTCGTCGGTCAGTTCGGCGAAGCGTCGCATCGCGCCCGCGAACTGTTCGTGCTCGACGTCGATGACGCCATCGGGACGATAGGTGGTGACGACACGGCCGTTCCAGCCGCTCTCCCGGATGCGGTGGTGCGCGTCGAGGCTGTCCTGCGCCCCTTCGGTGGTGGCGAGGAAATCGATGCGGAACCGGTCGAACAGCGCACGCGGACGGAAGGCCTCGGTGGCGAGCTTGTCCCCGATCGTGTCGAAGTAGAGGTCGGCGGTGGCGGGCTCGAAGGCCTGCGTCAGGCCGAACACCTCGGCGAACACATGGTCGAGCCACATGCGCGAGGGCGTGCCGCGAAACAGATGGTAATGATCGGCGAACAGGCGCCACGCGGCACGCCGGTCGGTCGCCGGCACCCCGTCCCGCCGCGGGATCGCCAGCGCGTCCAGGTCGACACCCTGGCTATAGAGCATGCGGTAGAGATAATGGTCCGGCGCGAGCAGCAGCGTGGTCGCATCGGTCCAGTTGTGATTGTCCGCAAACCAGGTCGGATCGGTGTGGCCGTGCGGGCTGACGATCGGCAGGTCGGCGATTTCGGCATAGAGCGTCCGCGCGATGGCACGGGTTGTCGGGTCGGCGGGAAACAGCCGATCGGGGTGCAATTCCAGCGGGCGCGTCATCGCCTGTTCCTCTCCGTCGCTCTGCGGGTTGCGTGCTGGTAACCGGTGTCAGGTTCGGGTGCAACCTCTCCCATTCCTCCCCGGCACGGGGAGGTGGCGGCGCGTAGCGCCGACGAAGGGGGGCATCCACAAGCGACCTCCTGGGTGGAGAGTCCCCTCCGCCATTCGGCTGCGCCGAACGGTCTCCCTCCCCGTGCCGGGGAAGAATGGGTCAACTGCCCGGCGATGCGACCGAGCCACGGCGGATCAAGGTCGACAGGAACAGCGACGGCTCCTCGACGTCGCCCTCGCCTTCCTGTTCGCCGGCGATCAGCTTGAGGGCCGCCGAGCGCGCCATGGAGGCGATCGGCCAGCGGACCGTCGTCAGCGGCGGCCAGACGTGGGCGGCGATCGGCGTGTCGTCGAAGCCGATGATCGACAGGTCGCGCGGGATGTCGAGTCCACGCTGGCGGGCGGCGTGGATCACGCCCGCCGCCATCTCGTCGTTGCTGGAAAAGATCGCGGTCGGCCGCGGGATTACGTCGAGCAGCCGCTCGGCGGCGACCAGCCCCGATTCGAACGTATAGTTTCCGTCGGCGATCATGCTGCGCGGCATGGCGATGCCCGCCGCGCCCAGCGCCTCCTCGAACCCGGCGCGGCGTTCGCGCGCCGACCGGAAGCCGTGCGGGCCGCCGACGAAACCGATGCGGCGGTGGCCCTGCGCGATCAGGTAATCGGTCGCGGCGCGCACCGCCTCGCGGTCGTTGGAGGCGACCATATGGTCCGGCCCGTCGAGCGCCGCCGAACCCATGCGGACGTAACGGCAGCCGATATCGACGCACAACCGCGCCACCGTGTCGTTCTCGCTGATCGGCGGCATCAGCAGTACGCCGAACAGCCGCTGGCGTTCGAGGAAGTGGCGCAGATCCTCCAGCATCGTCGCCGAACCGCGGTCGAGCGGGCGCACCACCATTTCGAATTCGGTGTCGTGCAGCGCCTCCAGCATGCCCTGCTGGACGTTCATCACCGTCTGCGCATTCGGATTGTCGTGGACGAGGCCGATCAGGAAATTACGCCGGAGCGCCAGCGCCCGTGCCTGCGGATTGGGGGTGTAGCCGAGCTCGCCGATCACGTCCTCGACGCGTTTGCGCGTCTCGTCGTTGAGCAGCGGCGAACGGTTGATGACGCGGCTGACCGTCTTCTTGGACACGCCCGCGATCCGGGCCACGTCGTTGATCGTCGGCTGGCCGGATTTGCGCATGACGGCGACGATAGCGGCGGTGGGTCGGCCGCGCCAGCCCGGCCGGCTTGCGCTCGCCGCGCTTATCCGCCATGAAATTGACACCGGTTCCCAAATTGCGGAACGAGAGAGGATCCATGATCAAGGCGCTTACGATCGCTCCGGGCGACAGCGTAGCGACGCTGCTCGAAGACGGCCACGCCGGCGACCGCGTCGGCGACGTCGTGCTGACCGCCGACGTGCCGCGCGGCCACAAGGTCGCGTTGACCGCCGTCGAAGCCGATCAGCCGGTGGTCAAGTTCGGCTTTCCGATCGGTCGCGCCCGCCGCAGCATCCGGCCGGGCGAGCACGTCCATAGCGAGAACCTCGCGACCGGCCTGTCGGGGACCGAAAGCTACCGCTACGCCCCCGTCGCGCCGCCCGCGCCGGAGCCGCGATCGGCCGCGACGTTCGAAGGCTATGTTCGCGCCGACGGGCGGGTCGGCACCCGCAACGAAATCTGGATCCTGCCGACCGTCGGCTGCGTCGCGCGCACCGCCGAACGGATCGCCAAACAGGCGGGTGCCGCGCTCGCCGGGCAGGTCGACGGGGTCCACGCCTTCACCCATCCGCACGGCTGTTCGCAGCTCGGCCACGACCTGGACGGCGTGCGTGCGATCCTCGCCAGCCTCGCCTGCCACCCCAATGCCGGCGGCGTGCTGCTGGTCGGGCTCGGCTGCGAGGAGAACCAGGTCAAGGAGCTGCTCGCGGCCATCCCGCCCGAACGGCACGGCGCGATCCGCTATCTCACCGCGCAGTTCAGCACCGACGAGGTGGAGGAAGGCTGCGCGCTCGTCGCCGAGCTGGCGGCACAGGCGGCGTGCCCGCGACAGACGGTGGGCATCGACCGGCTGGTGCTCGGCGTTAAATGCGGCGGGTCCGACGGCCTGTCGGGATTGACCGCCAACCCGCTGGTCGGCCGGATCAGCGACCGGGTGGTCGAGGCGGGCGGCCGCGTCGTCTTCACCGAGGTGCCGGAGATGTTCGGCGCCGAACAGATGCTGATGGATCGGGCGGTCGATGAGGGCGTGTTCGGATCGATGGTCGGCGTCATCAACGGCTTCCGCCAGTATTTCATCGATCACGGCGAGCCGATCAGCGAAAACCCCTCCCCCGGCAACGTCGCCGGCGGCATCACCACGCTGGAGGAAAAGTCGCTCGGCGCGGTGCAGAAGGCGGGGCGCGGCATCGTCACCGACGTGATCGGCTATGGCGCGCGTATCCGTCACGACGGCCTGACGCTGCTGGAGGCGCCGGGCAACGACGCCGTCTCGTCCACCGCGCTCGCTGCGGCGGGGGCGACCGCGATCCTGTTCACCACCGGCCGCGGCACGCCGCTGGGCTTTCCGGTGCCGACGGTGAAGATCGCCTCCAATTCCGATCTCGCCGCGCGCAAGCCCGGCTGGATCGATTTCGATGCGGGCGCGGTGCTCGACCAGGGTTTCGCCGAGGCGGAAGCGATGCTGCTGGCACGGATCTGTGCCATTGCATCGGGCGCGCCGACTGCGGCCGAAACCAACGACGAACGCGAGATCGCGATCTGGAAACGGGGTGTGACGTTATGAACCGACTGAGCCACGCGACACTGGGCCAGCTGCCGACCGCCATCGCCGCCCCGCGCGGCCGTGCCACCCCGGGCGTCGGCATCGTCCATTTCGGTCCCGGCGCCTTCCACCGCGCGCATCAGGCGGCCTATGTCGACACCGTGCTGGAGCACGATCCGCGCTGGGGCATCGCCGCCGTCTCGATGCGCAGCCGCGGCACCGTCGAGGCGCTGGAACGGCAGGACGGCCTCTACACGCTGGCGATCCGCGATGCCGAATCGGACATGCGCGTGATCGGCGCGCACCGCCGCTTCCTGGCCCCCGATGCGGCGGCCGAGACGCATGCGCTGCTCGCGGATCCCGCCGTTGGCCTCGTCACCACGACGGTGACCGAAAAGGGCTATTGCCTCGGCGGCGACGGCACGCTCGACATGACCCATCCCGATATCGTCCGCGACCTCGCCGGCGCGGCGGTGCCGGCAAGCGTGGTCGGCTGGATCGTCGCCGGCCTCGCCGCGCGACGCGCCGTGGGCGCCAAGCCGTTCGTGCCGATGCCGTGCGACAATCTGGCGAGCAACGGCGCCAAGCTGCACGCCGCATTGGTCGCCTTCGCCCGCGCGCAGGACGGGGCCCTCGCCGACTGGATCGCGGGCGAGGTGCGCGTCCCCTCGACCATGGTCGATTCGATCACGCCCGCCTCCGACGAAGCGCTCTACACCGCCGTCGCCGACGCGCTGGGCGTCGAGGACCGCGCCGCCGTGCAGCGCGAACGCTTCACGCAATGGGTTATCCAGGACATCGGCATGCCGCTCGGCCCCGATCTCGCCGCGGCGGGCGCCACCGTCACCAGCGACGTCGCCGGCTACGAGAAGGCGAAGCTGCGCATCCTCAACGGCGCGCATTCGACGCTCGCCTATCTCGGCCTGCTGCGCGGCCATGCCAGCGTCGCCGAGGCGATGGCGGATGCCGATCTCGCCCGCTTCGTCGATGCGATGATCCGCGACGACATCATCCCCATGCTGCCGCAGGTCGCGGGGCTCGACCTCGATGCCTATCGCGCCGCGGTGCTGGACCGGTTCCGCAATCCGGCGATCGTCCACCGGCTCGACCAGATCGCGATCGACGGTTCGCAGAAGCTCCCCTACCGCCTCGGTGACACGCTGTCGGCCAATCGCGCCGCCGGGCGCCTGCCCGCGCATGTCGCCGCCGCGCTGGGCGGCTGGGTCGCCTTCCTGATCGCGCGCACCCGCGCCGGCATCGCCATCGCCGATCCCGCCGCCGACCGGCTGGCGGCTGCGGCAAGCGATGCCGACCCGGTCGCCGTCGTCCGCCGCCTGGTCGAAGCCGGCCTCGGCCTGCCGCCGCAGGTCGCGGGCGATGCACCCCTGCTCGCCGCGATCGAACGCGCGGCGGTGGCGGCGCATGAGGCGCGCTGGAGCGCGCTCTTCGGCTAGGCCAGAATGTGTGTTTCGATGGCTGGGGCCAAGCGGACGCTTGTCAATGACACCGGTTTCCAATAGCCTTCCGGCCAGAACAGAAGATCAGCGAGAGGGGGGCGTTCAGCCCGACATGATGCCACAGACCGATTCCGCTTCCGTCCAGGATACCGCCCGCGCCTTCGTCGAGGCACGCCGCGACGGCCGTGCGCTGCCCGACTATCCGGGCACCATCCCGCCCGACCTCGCCACCGCCTATCGCGTGCAGGATGCCGCGCTCGATCTCGCCAGCGGCGCGGTGGCGGGGTGGAAGGTCGGACGGATCAACCCGCCGGTCGACGGCATCGACCGGCTGAGCGGCCCGATCTTCGCCGAAACGGTGTTCGACGCGACCGACGGCACGCTCGCGATGCCGATCTTCGCCGACGGCTTCGGCGCGGCGGAGGCGGAGTTCCTCGTGCGCATCGGCACCGCGCCCGATCCCGCCAAAACGCACTATACGATGGACGAGACGCGCGAACTGATCGACGCCGTCCATATCGGCATCGAGATCGCGAGTTCGCCCTTCCCCGGTATCAACACGCACGGGCCGACGGTCACCATCTCCGATTTCGGCAACAACTATGGGTTGATCGTCGGCGAGAACATTCCCGACTGGCGCTCGACCGACCTCAACGCCTGGCCGATCACGCTCGACATCAACGGCACGCGGATCGGCGCGGCCACCGCCGCGACGATGCTGGACGGCCCGATCGGTGCCGCCCGCTTCCTGTTCGAACATATGGCGGCACGCGGCATCGCACTGCACCCCGGCCAGTGGATATCGACCGGCGCGGTGACGGGCGTGCACCCGGTGGCGGTCGGTGATACCGTTACCGCAACTTTCGACGGCCGCTACACGATCGGCTGCACGATCAAGGCTCGCTAAGAAGCCCCTCGCAAACGGAGACAAGGATGGCGACGAGAGACGAGCGGGGCAGCGACCGGGCGCGGCAGGAAGCGCAGATCGCCGCCGCCGCCTCCACCGTGGGGCGGTATCGCTGGGTGATCTGCGGATTGCTGTTCGCAGCGACCGCGATCAACTATGTCGACCGGCAGATGATCGGCGTGCTGAAGCCGACCATCTCCGCCGAACTCGGCTGGTCGGAAACGACCTATGCCGACGTCATCTTCTGGTTCCAGGCAGCCTATGCGATCGGCTATCTGAGCTTCGGCAAGATCGTCGACGTGCTGGGCGCGCGCATCGGCTATTCGATCGCCTTCGTGATCTGGACCGCCGGCCATATCCTGTGCGGCTTCGTCAATTCGGCATTCCAGTTCAGCCTTGCCCGCGCCTTGCTCGGCATCGGCGAAAGCGGCAACTTCCCCGCCGGCATCAAGGCGGTAACCGAATGGTTCCCCGCCAAGGAGCGCGCGCTCGCCACCGGTGTCTTCAACGCCGGCGCCAATATCGGCGCGATCGTCACGCCTTTGGTCGTGCCGTGGATCGTCATCGACCTGGGCCTCGGCTGGCGCATGGCGTTCGTCATCACCGGCATCGCCAGCCTCGGCTGGCTGGTCGCCTGGATCGCGCTGTACCGCCGCCCGCGCGAGAGCACCAAGGTCAGCGCCGACGAGCTTGCCTATATCGAAAGCGACCCCGCCGATCCCGTGCAGCCGATCGCCTGGGGCAAGCTGATCCGCTATCGCGAGACCTGGGCGTTCGCGCTCGGCAAGTTCCTGATCGATCCGATCTGGTGGCTGTTCCTGTTCTGGACGCCCGACTTCCTCGGCAAGACCTACAACCTCGACCTCAAGAGCTTCGGCCCGCCGCTGGTCGCGATCTATCTCATCTCCGACATCGGTTCGGTGGCGGGCGGCTGGTCGTCGTCGCGGCTGATGAAGCGCGGCCTGACCGCCAATGCCGCACGCAAGCTGACCATGCTGGTCTGCGCGATCCTGGTGATGCCGATCTTCTTCGCCCAATATGCCAGCAACGTGTGGATCGCGGTCGCCATCGTCGGTCTCGCCACCGCCGCGCACCAGGCGTTCTCGGCCAACCTCTACACCCTGCCGTCGGACATGTTCCCGCGGGCCGCCGTGGGCTCGGTGATCGGTATCGGCGGAACGGTCGGCGCGATCGGCGGCATGCTGATGTCGAAGTTCACCGGCTACATCCTCGACACGACGCACAGCTACACACCGATCTTCGCGGTCGCCGGTTCGACCTATCTGATCGCGGTGATCGTCATCCACCTGCTCAGCCCGCGCCTCGCGCGGGTGGATGCCGCCTAAACCGTTAAATCACCCTCACCCTTCCGGCGCGTTCCGCGCCTCCCTCCCTCTCCCGTCGGGAGAGGGATAGACGCCGAATGCGGCGCTGGGTGAGGGTGACACCCGGAGAGGTTTCTTGAAGCTCATTTCCACCCTCGCGCTCGCCACCGCGCTGCTCGCGACGCCCGCCATGGCGCAGGACGGCCTCCTCTTCCGCGTCTCCGCCGACAAGGACCTGACCGCCGATCGCGCCGGCGGCGACCCTATCCCCAATTTCCGCAGCGCGGTGACGGTCACGCCCGATGGCGCGATCGGCGGCGCGGCACGCTGGGCAGACGAGGGCTATGTGGCGTGGAAGGCGCCGGGCAACATGATCGCGCAAGCCGGCACGCTCGCCTTCTTCTGGCGCGCGCGCGAGCCGGTTACCGACGCGCCCTTCGTCATCTTCCGCGCCGGCTTTGCCGACCACACCAGCTGGGACATGGCGTTCCTGCGCATCGACTGGAACGGCCACGGCTTCGACGCCTTTGTCACCGATGCGAACCTGTCCCGCCTGCGCGTCTCGTGGCGGATGCCGACGCCGCCGAGCGCGGACCAGTGGAGCCACATCGCCTTCGCCTGGGATGAAACGCAGGGCGTGCGCCTGTTCGTCGACGGCAAGGAAGTCGCGAAACTCGCACAGAAAGCCGACCTCGATTCCGGCCTCGACCAATTCGGCATGGCCGGCCGCGTCATCTCGCCGCATCAGGTGCAGAGCCGCTACAACTTCATGCGCGGCAGCGATTTAGACGAGATCCGCGTCTACGATCACATGCTGGCCGCCGCCGACGTCGCCGCGCTCGCCGCCAAGCAGGAGCCGGCCGCCACCGCGCCGCGCGATGCCGTCGCCGAACGCACCGCCTGGCTGCACCGCTATGGCTGGAACACGGGTGCGCCGCCGGTGCTCGGCGATCCGGTAACGCGCGTCCGCCGCATCGAATTCGCCGATGCCAGGGACCTCAAGGAATGGATGTACAAGGGTGTCGACGGCATCGCCGAAACAACCTGGCCCGGCGTCTACAACCGGTCGAAGCTGCCCGGCCGCGACGATTATTTCGAGCTTCCCGACTGGAACGTCTATGTCGAGGGCGGCAAGCGCTACGACCTGACCGTGCCCGCCGGCCAGCGCTTCAACCGCGTCGAGATCCGTGGCGCGGCCTATGGCGACCTGCTGTGGAACGACCGCAAGGTCGCCGGCCGGTCCAAGGGCGTCGTGCGCAGCGTCGATGCGCTGGCCGGGCGGACGGGCGGCACGCTGAGCTTCGTCAACACGATGCAGGAGCAGCCGATCCAGGAGATCTGGGCCTATGACGTGGCGGGCGAGGCGGAGCCTGCGGGCAGCTTCAAGCTCGCCTACACCGTCGATGCCAAAGCCTCGCCGCGGCTCGCCAGCCTGGACCCGCTCAACGCCTATATCGCCGGCCGCTACCCCGCCGACGAGCGCGCGACGGTATTGGCGATGCCGTCGTCGGGGATGAAGGTGGCGGTCGGTGCCGGCGCCGCGGGCGCCGCCGGCGGCGCCATGCAGCGCGCGCCGGGCAAGCCGATCGTCCATGTCCTGATCCCGGCGAGTTTCGGCGACGCCTATCCCGACAAGCCGCTGGCGCGCGCCTGGGATTACGGCTGGCAGAACGTGCACGACGGGCTCGACGGCATCGCCATCGACATCCCGGCGCTGAACGCAAAGCCCGATGCGCGCGGGCTGATCGCGCTCAACATTCGCGTCGCCGATCCGATCTGGCCGGCGCGCGCGATGATCGACCTGTCGATGTCGGTGCGCCCCAACCAGGCACGCACCCTGTGGCTGGACCTGCGCGACCGCATCCTGCCGAACGACGGACTGTTCCTGACCATCGCATCCGCCGCGCCGGATTTCGACGCGCAGAGCCTGGACGGGGCGAAGATCCGCCTGGTCTTCAAACCGCGGAGCGAGGCGGTGGCGGAGCATGTCGCCGACCGCTTCAACCAGGTGCGCGACAATTGGGGCTTCCTGGTCGAGGAACATACCGCCTCCAAGCGCGAGGCGCTGTACCGCCGCGTCTTCGCCGACATCTCCGACCTGCTGCGCGTCGATCCCGATCACGAACAGGGCCGCGCCTATTGGGCGGACATCAATTACCGGCCCGAGAATCTGCCGAAGGTCGCGTTGCCGGCGATCCCTGCGGGCGTGCCGGACTGGGCGGCGCGGCAGCTCGACGACCTCAAGATCACGCGCGACTTCGTGCTGTGGTGGATCGACCATCGCCAGGTGCCCTATGGCGACTTCGGCGGCGGCATCTCCGACGATACCGACCTTACCCAGCAATGGCCGGGCCTGGCGCTGATGGGCGTCGCGCCGGACAAGGTGAACGCCTCGCTGGTCGCGCTGTCCGACGCGGTGTTCCGGAACGGCATGCGGGTGAACGGCCTCGGCTATATCACCACCGACGAACTCCACGCTTATGAAGAAGGGCTCAACTCGGACGCCGAGCGGCTCTACCTCAACTGGGGCGAACCCAAGGCGCTCGAACGGATCATGGAGACGACGCGGGCACTGCAGGGCGTGATCCTGAAGAACCCGGCTGGGCACCTGCATTTCGCCACCAACTGGTATGGCGGGCGCAAGATGTACCGCCAGGGCGCCTTCGCCTGGCAAAAGCCGTACAGCTTCACCGTCCTGCACGGGCCGATCCTGCTCGGCCTCTACAACGCGAGTCCCGCGGCGCGCGGCCTCGTCACCGGCGTGATCGACGGCTGGATGGCGCACGGCACGCAAGGCCCGGACGGCACGTGGAGCTACCCTAACGAGATCAACTGGGACACGGACGCGACGCGGGTCGGCGACGGGGGCGGCGTATCCACGCCGTTGCAGGCGGCCTGGGCCTCGTGGCGCTTCACCGGCGACGAGAAGTATCTGCGGCCGATCCAGGCCCGGCTGGGCAAATCGGGCAATGGCATCGCCGAGTTCAACGAAAATGCCTTCGACCTGATGCCGGGCGGCGCGGCGTTGCGCGCACGGATCGCCAAGGCGGCGAGCAACGATCCCTTTGCGCGCTACACCGCCTGGACGGCGAACGGCGACACCGCACCGCTCGCGGCGCTCCATGCCGACGCTTGGGTCGACAAGGCGCAGCACCAGTACATGTATACCGAGGGGCATTGGTGGTCCGACCGCGTCGGCCAGCCCAACGAGATCCTGCAGCGCGAACGGCTGGGCGGTATCGCGCTCAACCGGAACCAGACGTGGCCGGGCAATACGGTGAGCTGGCGCTTCGATCGGGATGGTGCCGCGGAGCAGGTCGCGATCCTGGTGCCGAACCCGACGCGCGATGCGTTCAAGGTGATCGCCTACAACACCAGCGACGTGGCGCAGCGCGCGACCATGTCGACGTGGAACGTCACCGCTGGCGCATGGAGCGTCACCGTCGACGGCCAGCCGCCGGTGACGGTGCCGCTGGAGCGCAGCGCGGGGACGCAGGTGACTTTCGCGCCGCATGCGACGACGGTGATCGAGGCGAAGCTGCTGCGCGCGACGACGCCGGTCGAGCAGCGCCCCGATATCGGCATCGGCCGCGACGACGTGGCGGTGGCGGGGCGGCGGGTGACGCTGACCGTGCACGGGCTAGGCTCGGTGCCGTCCGGTGCGGGCGTGGCGACGCTGGTGACGGCCGACGGGCGCACCGTGGCGCAGGCGGCGATCCCGCCGATCGCCGCGCCGACGGACCTCAAGCCGCGCACGGTGGCGGTGCGGCTGACGGCTCCGGCGGGGGTGGATGCGAAGACGCTTACCGCGCGGATCGCGCTGGACGGTGACGCGGCGGAGGTGACGCGGCTCAACAACGCCGTGGCGCCGGGGCGGTGACCGCGTTCGATCGGCGATCGGTGGTCGCCGGGCTGGGGGCGTTCCTCGCCTGGCCGTCGTCCGCCGTGGCGCAAGACGCGGAGAAACTCAGCGCAGCGCTCGACGGAGCCGCCACGCTGCCGCCAGTACAGGCGCTGGCGAGCCTGCGCGGGTTCGACGACCGGGCATTGCCGACGGCGCGCCGGCTCGACCTGCTGACCACGCGGGCCGGCTTCGCGGTCGATGCGCAACTCGCCGCCCTGCCGCAGGCCGGCCCGCGCAAGGCCGGCTACCGGCCGCTGCCCGATGCGGGGCCGATCACCCCCGGCCATTACGCGCTGCTGCTCGCGCGGCCGCTCGGGCGGGTCGATCCCCGTGCGGCGCAGCGGCGGCTGACCCGTGAACTCGCCGCCCTGCACGCCCGCGCCGCACGCCTGTTCGCGACGCTCGGCATGGCGGAAGGGACGATCGGCGCCCGCTTCACCGCCTTGTGGCAGGACGAACGGTTCCTCTACGCCGATCCCGCCGCCGCCGTCGCCGACATGGCCCGCAGCCTCGCCGCCGCCCGCATGCGCGTGCCCGCAGCGGTCGGCCCGGTCCCCGCCTGGTGCACCGATGTCGCCGTACGCAGCCTGTCGCCCGCCGAGATCGCCGCCGGCCGCAACGGCTATCGCATCGTGCCCACGCGGACGCAGCAAGGCGCCTATATCGTCGACCTCAAGCAACTCCGCCGCCGCCCGTCGTGGACGCTGCCCAGCGTCGTCGCGCACGAGCTGCTGCCCGGCCACATGATCCAACTGGGGCTGGAGGGGATCGCCGCGCCGCACCCGCTCCGGATCGACTATGCGGCAAGCTTCGTCGAAGGCTGGGGCATCCATGCCGAGGCGCTGGCGGCGGCGGAGGGTGCCTTTCCCGATCCGTGGGTGCAGCTCGGCCACCTCCACTGGCTGATCTTCCGCGTCGCTCGCGCGCTCGCCGACCTCGGCATCCATCTTGACCGCTGGAGCCTGGATGCGGCGCGCGCGCATCTGATCGCGTGGCAGGGCGAGGCCGCCTATTTCGCGCCGTACGAGACGGAGCTGCCGCGCATCGCCCGCGAACCGGCGAGCCGCGTCGGCGAGGCGATGGCGTGGCTCGCCATCGCCGACGCGGTCGGCACCCGCACCGGGCGGCGGCGGATCGCGGCGCATCGCCGCCTGCTCGACCACGGCCGGATGCGCATCGAACAGATCGGCAACAGTTTCTAACGCAGGTGTCGGACCCGCAGGCGTGCTTCGCGCGTCTCACGTAGCATTCCGCTCCCTTCGGAGGACTTACGTGGCCGCTTCCTTCGTCCGCCACCTTTCGCCGACGCTGTTGCCCGATCCCAAGCGCACGGTGATCCGCCCGTTCCTGCCCGACGATCCGGAACCGTTCCGCGTCGAGGACCATCCGCGCGGCGACCGGATCGTCGACCGCATCCAGACCATGGACGATGCCGAGGTCGACGCGATGGTCGGCATCATCCTCGAAGGCCTCGGCGCCCGCCATCGCGAGGTGCCCGCGCTGCTGCTGCGCCGGTTCGAGGAAGTTTCCGGGCCGCTGAACCTGGATGCAGGGCTGTCGGAGGCGCGCAAGATCCTGATCGGCGGCTATTTCAGCGCCGAATATTCGTTCGAGGCGGCGGCGCTGTTCAACCCCAGCATCGTGCCCCACCCCGACCAGAGCGACTGCGCGGAGGGCGCGATCCGCTTCGTCCTGTCGTTGCGCGGGATCGGCGAGGGGCACCTCTCCTCCGTCACCTTCCGCACCGGCACCTGGGGGCCGGCGGACGACGATCTGGTGATCGACCCGCCGGGGCCGCAGGGCGTGCCGCCGGTGCTGGAGGAGCCCGATCCCGAACTCGTCCGCCAGATCGGCGCAAAGGCGCTGGTGCAGCTCAATTGCCGCGCCGCCCGCGAGCCGTCCGAAACCGTGCTGTTCCCCGTCGTCGAGAGCCAGAGCCGCGGCATCGAGGATCTGCGCCTCGTCCGCTTCCGCGAGGACGACGGGCGCGAGACCTATATCGGCAGCTACACCGCGGTAAGCGGTGAGCGCGCGCGGCAGGAGGTGCTGCAGACCGACGATTTCCGCCTGTTCCACATGCACCCGGTCGACGGGCCGGTGGCGAGCGGCAAGGGGATGGCGCTGTTCCCGCGCAAGATCGGCGGCAAGTTCGCCGCCCTGTTCCGCCACGACAGCGAGAACCTGTGGTACGGCACCAGCGACACGCCGCTCGCTTGGGACACGCCGACGCGGATCATGCAGCCCGAATATCCCTGGGAATTCGTACAGATTGGCAATTGCGGATCGCCGATCGAGATCGACGAGGGCTGGCTGGTGCTGACCCATGGCGTCGGCATGGTGCGCAGCTATTGCATCGGCGCCGCCTTGCTCGACCGCGACGATCCCACCAAGGTCATCGGCCGCCTGCCCGAACCGCTGATCCAGCCGGACGGCGAGACGTGGGACGGCTATGTGCCCAACGTCGTCTATTCCTGCGGAGGATTGGTGCGCGGGCGGACGCTGCTCCTCCCCTATGCGCTCGCCGACGACATGACGAGCTTCGCCGTCGCGCCCCTCGACGACCTGATCGCCGCGATGCGATAGCCCCCCATCCTCCCCCGCCAGGGGGAGGAGGACCGCTCGCCGCAGGCGAGTGGTGGAGGGGGAGGTCAGCGACGGACTGCATGGGAGAAGACGCCGCTCACCTCCCCCTCCGTCACGCCTCCGGCGTGCCACCTCCCCCTTGCGGGGGAGGACGTAACCGGTAGCCGACGACCCGACGGGCTTCGCCACCGCGGCGATGCGCGAGTTTCCGCGCGAACCTAATCCTTCCCCGCCCACACCGTCAGCAGCGTATGGGCGATGGCATACGGCGGCGGCGGCAGGAACGGCCCCCGCTCCCCCGCCAGCACCGCGCGCACCACGTCGCGCGGCACCCACATCGCATCCTCCAACTCGTTGGTGTCGAGCGTGATCGCATCGTCCTCGGCCGCGCCGATGCAGGCGATCATCAGCGACGAGGGGAACGGCCAGGGCTGGCTGGCGACGTAGCGCACGTCGCGCACCCGCACGCCCGCCTCCTCGCCGATCTCCCGCGCCACCGCCTCCTCCACCGATTCGCCCGGTTCGACGAAACCGGCGAGGGCGGAATAGCGCCCCTCCGGCCAGCCCTTGCCGCGCCCCAGCAGCGCGCGGCCGTCATGTTCGGCGATCATGATGACCACCGGGTCGACGCGCGGGAAATGTTCGGTGTAGCAGGCATCGCACTGGCGCCCCCAGCCGGCGCGGAACAGGTGCGTGGTGCCGCCGCAGCGCGCGCAGAAGCGGTGGCGCGCATGCCAGTCGAGCAGGCTGCGCGCCGCGGCATAGGTCGCGGCCTCACCCGGCTGGAGCGAGGCGAGCATCGTCATCAGCGCGGGCGAGCGCATCGCCGGCGTCGTCCCCTCGCCGCTCGCGGGCAGCAGCGCGGCGACATGCGCGCGATCCCCGCCATCGAGGCCGAGCAGGATCACCTCCGCCGCTTCCGGCAGGTCGGCAAGGCTGGTCCAGGCGAGCCGGCCGTCCGCCGTCACCTCCGGCACCAATCCGTCGAGCGTCAGCAGCCGCGCACGCCAGTCGAGCTTCGCCGCCAGCGCGGCAGGATCGTGGCGCAACGCATCGGCGCGATCCAGCGTGCCGCCGGTGAAGCCCGGCACGAGGGTCATCGCTTGAACCGCGACAGGTCGGCGGCGAGCGCCTGCACCGTCTCCTGCCGCACCGGCCAGCGATCGGCGGGGAAATAATTGACCATGATCGTACCGCGCACCTTTTTGACGGGATCGACGAAGGCGACCGTGCCGGCGGCACCGCCCCAGCCATAGGTCCCCCTGGACGGCATGCCGCCGGGGCCGTCGGCGAGATAGACCGATCCACCCGCGCCATAGCCCATCGGCACGGCATTGGCCGACGCGCCGCCGGTCGCGCCGCCGACCCCGCCGAAGGTGACGCCGGCCGGCAGCAGGTTGGACATGGCGAGCCGCACCGTCTCGGGCTTCATGATCCGCACCCCGTCGAGCGTGCCTCCGTCGGCGAGCATGTGGAGGAAGCGGTCATAGTCGCGCGCCGACATCACCAGCCCGGCACCGCCGTAAGGGAAGCTCGGCGGCTGGAGGTAGACGGAGGTCGCGCCGGGATCGAGCGGGGCAAGGCCCGCCCCCGTGAAGGCGTAATTGGTCGCCAGCCGCGACGCCTGCGCCGCCGGCACCGTCCAGTAGCTGGAGGTCATCTTGAGCGGCGCGAAGATGCGCGTGTTGACGAAGCGGTCGAACGGCATGCCGGACGCCACCTCGATCACCCGCCCCATCACGTCGAGGCCGACCGAATAGTTCCAGGCCGTGCCGGGCTGCGCGATCAGCGGCGCCTTGGCGACCTGATCGGCGAAGGCGGCGAGCGTCGCGGGCCGCGTGCGCCGCATGCTCGGCTCGATGCTGGCGCTGACCGCGGCGGGCAGGATGCCGAGCCGCTCATATTCCTTCAGCAGCGCGCCCTTGGCGATGATGTTGTAGGTGAGGCCGGACGTGTGGGTTAGCAGCATGCGGATGGTGATCGGCCGCACGGCGGCCACGCTGGCGAGGCTCTTCTCCGGATCGGTCGCGACCTGCATCGTCTTGAATGCAGGAATGTATTTGGCGACGGGATCGTCGAGGCCGATCTTGCCTTCCTCGATCAGCATCATTGCCGCCATCGCGGTGACCGGCTTGGTCATCGAATAGACGCGCCACAGGGTGTCGGGCGTGGCTTGCGACGCGCCGGCATCGGTCGCGATCCGGCCTGCGGACACGAACCATGTCGGCCGGTCGCCGACGCCGAACGCCGCGACGATTCCCGGCATCTTGTCGTCGCGCACATAGCCGTCGAACAATGCCTGCGTCTGCGGCAGGACGAGGCGACCGGGCGCGTCGCCACCTACGGCCGGCGTGACCGGCACACCCGGCGCGCTCTGCCGCAGTGCCTGCCCACCCACGGCCGCCGTCGCCGCCAGCCCGGCCAGCGTCAGGCCGGCGATTCCGATGACCCGCTTCATTCCACTCTCCCCGTCACGGCCGCCGCGGCCTTGGCGAACAGCGTCGGCAGACCGGCGCGATCGAGATCGGCGATCGGCCACCATTCGCCGTCGGTGTGATGCGCCTGCCCCTCGCCCACGGCAAGCGCCAGTTCGATGTCGAAGTGCGTGAAACCATGGGAGACTGTCGTGTTCCGCAAGCGCCAGTCGACCGCCGCCGGCGCCTCCGCCAGCGCCGGTCGCGTATCGATCCACGGCCCCGTCGGCAGCGCGCGCATCCCGCCGAGCAGGCCCTTGCCCGGCCGTCGCACCAGCAGCACGCGATCGCCGTCCTGCAACCAGAAGATGGTACCATAGCGCTGCGGCCGGGCCTTCTTCGCCGCCTTCACCGGCAGCCGTTCGGCCACGCCCTCGCGATAGGCGCGGCATGCGGCGGACAACGGGCACAGCAGGCAGGACGGCTTCCGAGGGGTGCAGATGCCCGACCCCAGATCCATCATCGCCTGCGCGAAATCGCCGGCGCGGGCATCGGGCGTGATCCGGTCCGCCGCCGCGCGGATCGCGGTGCGCGCGCCCGGCAGCGGCTCGACGATCGCAAACAGGCGCGCCACCACCCGCTCGACGTTGGCATCGACCACCACCGCGCGCCGGCCGAAGGCGATCGCCGCCACCGCCGCCGCGGTATAGGCGCCGAGCCCGGGCAGCGTCCGCAGCACCGCCTCGTCCGCCGGAAACGCGCCGCCGTGCTCCGCCACCACCACCTTCGCCGCGGCGACGAGGTTGCGGGCACGGGCATAATAGCCAAGGCCCGCCCAGGCGGCCATCACCTCCGCCTCGTCGGCCGCGGCGAGCGAGGCGAAATCGGGCCATCGCGCCACCCAGGCTTCGAATCGCGGGCGCACCGCCGCCACCGTCGTCTGCTGGAGCATCACCTCCGACAGCCAGACGCGATAGGGATCGGCCACCGCGCCGGGCAGCGCCCGCCACGGCAGCACGCGGCGATGGCGGTCGTACCAGGCGAGCAGCAGCGGCGCGATCGTCGCCGGATCGCCGGCAGGTTCGGGGCAAGAGCGTGTAGCGTCCACGCCCCGGCTATGGCATGGAGCCGCCAATGAGCAAGCGCGCCGGCGCCCCCACGTCCGAAGCCCCCCGCCAGAACCGCGCCCGCGCGGTCAGCGAACTGCTGCCCGCGATCCATGGCGCCGCATTCAAGCGATTCGGCTTCGTGCAGAGCGCGCTCGTCACCCGCTGGGCGGAGATCGTCGGCGAACGCTGGGCCGCCGCCTCCGCCCCCGAATCGCTGCGCTTTCCGCCCGGCAAGAAGGCGGACGGCGTGCTGACGTTGGTGGTGCGCAGCGCGCATGCGCCGATGCTCCAGCATATCGCGCCCGAGATCGTCGAGCGGGTCAATCGCTTCTTCGGCTATGCCGCGGTGGCGCGGCTGACGATCCGCCAGGGCGAGGTCGCCAAGCCAATGCCGCGCAGCGCGCCGCCGTCGCTGAAAGCCGCCCCGCCGGAGATCGGCGAGGGGCTGAAGGTGATCGCCGATCCCGAACTGCGCGCCGTTCTCGAATCGCTTGCCGCCGGCGTCCATACGCCGCGCGGCCTTCCCAGGATCAGCTGAGCCCCATGACCCGCCTGCCCCTTCTCGCCTCGCTCGGCCTCGCGCTCGTCGCCGCGGCGCCCGCCACCGATTGGAGCGCCGTGACGCATCAGACGCCCAAGGGCGCCTATGTGTTCGGCAATCCGGCGGCGCCGGTGAAGCTGGTCGAATATGGCAGCTACACCTGCTCGCATTGCGCCGATTTCGCCAATGAGAGTGCTGCGGTGCTGAAGGGGCAGATGATCCGCTCGGGCAAGCTCAGCCTCGAATACCGCCACCTGATCCGCGATCCCGCCGATCTCGGCGCGGCGGTGCTGGCGCGCTGTGCCGGTCCGCGCGGGTTCGCGGCCGCGCATGCGATGATCTTCGCGACGCAGGCGACGTGGCTGCCCAAGCTTGCGACCTATCAACAGGCACATCCCGATATCGATGCCAAACCGCCGATCCAGCAGGCGCGCCTCTATGCCGATGCCGCCGGCCTCACCGCCGCGATGCGCGCGCGAGGGCTGACGCCAGCGCGGATTAACGCCTGTTTCGCCGACAAAGCCGGGGTGGACCGGATCACCGCCATGACCGGCGATGCGCCGATCGAGGTGGCGAGCACGCCGACCTTCTACCTCAACGGCGCGTTGCAGCCACCTTCGACGTGGCAGCAGCTCGAACCCGTCCTGCGCGCCAAGGGCGCCCGCTAAGCCGATCAATCAGGAGCGCATTTTGATGAAGTATCTCGCGTCGCTGCTCGTCCTCCCGCTGGCGCTGGCCGGTTGCTCCAAGGAAAGCGGCACCCCCTCGTCGCCCGCCAGTCCCGTCGCCGCGGTTGCGGCGCCCGCCGGGCAGGACTGGACGCAGACCGCCGCGCGTACCGCGGAAGGCACGCTGATCGGCAACCCCAATGCGCCGATCAAGCTGGTCGAATATGGCTCGCGCCTGTGCCCGACCTGCGGCGCGCTGGCACGCGAAAGCTTCGGTCCGCTGATGGATAATTACGTCAAATCTGGGAAGGTCAACTTCGAATACCGCGAATTCCTCGTCCACGGCGCCCCAGACCTCCCCCCCGCGCTGCTGGGGAATTGTACCGACGTCACCGCCTTCTTCCCGATTCTGGAACAGATGTATCAGGCGCAGGAAGGCTTCAACACCAAGCTGCAGGCGACGCCGCCGGCGGTGCAGCAACAATTACAAACCGCCAAGCCGGTGGATGCGATTCGTATCATGGCCGAGCAGATGGGGCTGATCGATTTCGCCAAGCAGCGCGGCATTCCCGAAGCCAAGGCGCGGGCATGCCTGGCCGACATGACCCAGATCGACCGCTGGACCAAGCAGACGCAGGACAAGAGCGCCGACGGCACCGTCGCCGGCACGCCGACGCTGATCCTCAACGGCAAGAAGGTCGAGGCGGTGACCTGGGGCCAGCTGGAACCGCTGCTGAAGGCGGCCGGCGCTTGAATCAGTTGACGCAAGGACGCGACGGACGCGTGTCCTTGCGGGGCTCTCTTGCCAGGCGGAAACATTAGCGGCACTCCCACAGCGTGCAGATCAAGCGGCTTCGCATCGCCGGGTTCAAGAGCTTCGTCGATCCCGCCGACCTCCGCATCGAGCCGGGGCTGACCGGGATCGTCGGGCCCAACGGCTGCGGCAAGTCGAACCTCCTCGAAGCATTGCGCTGGACGATGGGTGAGAGCAGCGCCAAGTCGTTGCGCGGCGCAGGTATGGACGACGTGATCTTCGCAGGCACCGCCACGCGGCCGCCGCGCGATTTCGCCGAGGTCGCGATCCTGCTCGACACGGGCGGCGACGAGCGCGAGGTGGTCCGCCGGATCGAGCGCGGCGCGGGCAGCGCCTATCGGATCGACGGGCGCGACGTGCGCGCCAAGGACGTGGCGCTGCTGTTCGCCGACGCCGCCACCGGTGCGCACAGCCCGGCCCTGGTCAGCCAGAACCGCATCGGCGCGGTGATCGCCGCCAAGCCCGCCGAACGCCGCGCGATGCTGGAAGAGGCGGCGGGGATCGCCGGGCTGCACGTCCGCCGCAAGGACGCCGAACAGAAGCTGCGCGCCACCGAGGCGAACCTCGTCCGGCTCGACGAACTGATCGCCGAACAGGACGCACGCGCCGCCCAGCTCAGGCGGCAGGCACGCGCCGCCGAACGCTATCGCGCCCTGTCCGAGCAGATCCGCATTGCCGAGGCACGGATGATCTTCGCCCGCTGGCGCGATGCGGTCGCCGCCGCCGACGCCGCCCGGGCGGAGGCCGATGCCGCACACGCCCGCGTGACCGCCGCGACGGCAGGCGAGCGCGAGGCCGCCGCCGCCCAGCAGACGGCGATCGAAACGGTGGCGACGCGGCGGGCGGCGGCGCTGGCGGCACGCGACCGCGCTGCCGAGGCTGGCCACGCCCTCGCCACCCTGCGCAGCGAGCGCGCCGCCGCGGCACGCCGGGTCGTAGACCTTGCCGAGGCACGCCGCCGCATCGCCGAGGATCGTGCGCGCGAAGGAACGCTCGCCAGCGACGCCGCGGCGGCACTCGCCAACCTTTCCGAAGAGGTGAAGGCGCTCGACGCCGGCATCGCCGCCGCCGCCGAGGCGGCCCCGCACTTCGCTGCCGCGCTCGCCGAGGCCGAACGCCAGGCGCGCGATGCCGAGGTGGCGCTGGCGCAGGCACTGGCCCGCCAGGCGAGCGAGGCGGCGGAAACGCGCGTCGCCGATGCAGCGCTCGCCGCGGCGCGCGCCCGCACCGAGCGGGCCGATCGTGACGCCCGGCAGGTTGCGCAGGCGCTCGCCGCACTGGGCAGCGCCACGCCCCTCGCTGCGGCGCGCGACGAAGCGGTGGCACGGCGCCGCGCGGCAGCGAGCGCCGGCGAAGCGGCCCGCGTCGCGCTGGCGGAGGCCGAGGCCGCCGAACGAACGGCGGTGGCGGAACGCGACGTCGCGGAGGTCGCGCGTGCCGCAGCGCGGGCGGATCTGGCCGCGATCGACAGCGAGGCGGCGGCGCTCACCAAGGCGACGCAGCGCAGCGGACGCGACCGGCTGCTCGATCACCTGATGCCGTCACCCGGCGTCGAGCGTGCGCTCGCGGCTGCACTGGGCGACGATCTGGAGGTGACGCTCGCCGCCTGGACCGGCGCGGAGCCGGAACCGGGCGATCCCGCCGCGCCGGCAGGCACCACGCCGCTCGCCGCCTGCGTCACCGCGCCGCCGGCGCTCGCCCGCCGGCTGGCGCAGACCTTCCTCGCCACGGAGGATACCGGGCAGGCGCTCGCCGTCGGGCAGCGGCTGGTGACGCGGAATGGACGATTGCGGCGCTGGGACGGCTTCGTCGCCAGCGGCAATGGAGCGGCGGCTGCGGAACGGCTGGAACGGCTCGGCCGGCTGGCGGCGCTCCACGCGGCCCGGCCGGCGGCGGCGGCGGCGCTCGAATCGGCAGAGGGCGCTCGTGCGAGGATCGAGGAGGCGATCGCTGGCGCCCGTGCCGCGGCGCGCGGCGCGCGTGCCACCCGGGATCAGGCGGATGCCGCCGGGCGCGAGGCCGAACGCGCCGAAGATCGTGCCGCCGCAGCGCTCGAACGGCTCGATCATCAGCGCGCCGATCTGGCGTCGCGCGCCGAGCGCACCGCGACGGAGGCTGCGGACGCACAGGCGGAACGCACCCACGCGGAGGCCGCGCGCGCCGCCCTGCCCGATGGCAGTCAGGCGAATGCCACGGTCGCCCCCCTGTCGCGCGAAGCGGACGCGCATCGCGCCGCAGTGGCGCGCGCGCGCGAGGCTCGGGCCGCGTCCGACCGCAGCGTACAGGCCAATCGCGAACGGCTGGCGGCGGCGCAGGCGGATGGGCGCAGCTGGCGCGCGCGTGCCGGTGAGGCGGCGCGGCGCATCGCCGACATGGACAAGCGCGATGCGGCACTTGCCCGCGACGCCGCGGAAGTGGACGATCGCCCCGCCGCGCTCGATGCGGCGATCGGCACGGGTGAAACCGAGCACGCGCAGGCGCGCAGCGACAGCGACACCGCATCCGCCGCGGAACGCGCCGCCGACGCCGCCCTGCGGCAGGCCGAAGATGCGCATCGGCGCGCCAACGAGACGCTGGCACAGGCGCGGGAGGCGCGGGCGGGCACGCAGGCGCGGCTGGAGAACCAGGAATTACGCCGCGTCGAAATGGGCCGCCTGTCCGGCGAGCGTTTCGAATGCCCGGCGCCGGTGCTGCCCGAACGGTTGGGCTTCGACAGCGACACGGTGCGCCGCACCGACGAAGAGGCGCAGGCGCACGAGCGGCTGTCTGCGGAGCGCGAGCGCATCGGCCCGGTCAATCTGGTCGCGACGCGCGAACTTGCCGAATTGGAGGCAGCCGGCAGGAGCAACGCCGCCGAGCGTGACGAACTGGGGCAGGCGGTGCATCGGCTGCGCGGATCGATCGGCACGCTCAATCGCGAAGGGCGGCAGCGCCTGCTCGCCGCCTTCCAGGCGGTCGACGGCCATTTCCGCCGGCTGTTCACCACCCTGTTCGACGGCGGCGCCGCGCATCTGCAGCTGATCGATTCGGACGATCCGCTGGAGGCAGGGCTGGAGATCATGGCGCAGCCGCCGGGCAAGCGGCTGCAATCGCTCACCCTGCTGTCGGGCGGCGAACAGGCGCTGACCGCGATCGCGCTGATCTTTGCATTGTTCCTCACCAATCCCGCGCCGATCTGCGTGCTCGACGAGGTCGATGCGCCGCTCGACGATGCCAATATCGAGCGTTTCTGCGGCCTGCTCGACCGGATGACGGAGGAGACGGAGACGCGTTACCTGATCGTCACGCACAATGCGGTGACGATGAGCCGCATGCATCGCCTGTTCGGCGTCACCATGGTGGAACGCGGGGTCAGCCGGCTGGTGTCGGTCGATCTCGGCGGAGCGACCAGCCTGGTGGCGGCGGAATGATCGGCCGCCCCGGCGCGTCGCAGGCCAGCAGCGCCGCCGCCGCACGTCGCTCATAGTCGAGGTGGCCGCGCATGCGGGCGATAAAGGCCAGCGCCTCGGACCGGTAGACCTCCGGTGACTCGACCGCACCGCTGCTGTGGCGTGCAACGAAGCGTCGCACCTCTTCGCCCAGCGCAAGGCAATCCGCCTTCAGCGCCCGCGCGGTCCGCGCCCGATCGGCGCTGCCGCCGGCGATGTGCGGATCGAAGATCTCGCGATGCTTGAACATCTGATAGGCGGCGAGCAGCCGCACCAGTTCCCAGCGCAGCCGCGCCAGCCCGGCCATGTCCGGCGCGCCACCGATCGCCAGCAGGCGCGCGGCGCGATCAATGTTGGCACGGATGCCCGCCTGATGCTCCAGAAGCCGATCGACCTGCTGCTGATCCTTCATGCGTGCAAGGCTATCGGGGCAAAGGTGACCGAATTCTTACTCACCCATCTATGTCATTGTTTTACATCAATTATATAGCAGATCGGGTGGATTCCCAACGACTATGGGTGCGACACCGCCGTCGCCTGCCTTGTACCCGGCCGCCCGAGAACGTACATGGAACGGATGGCGCAGCTCGACACCCGTGAAAAGCTGGCGATCCTCGCCGATGCCGCAAAGTACGATGCCTCCTGCGCCTCGTCGGGGACGGCAAAGCGCGACAGCCGCGACGGCAAGGGGCTGGGATCCACCGAGGGGATGGGCATCTGCCACGCCTATGCACCCGATGGGCGGTGCATCAGTCTGCTTAAGATCCTGCTGACCAACAGCTGCATCTTCGATTGCCATTATTGCATCAATCGCAAGAGCAGCAACGTGCGGCGTGCGCGCTTCACCGCGGACGAGGTCGTCAAGCTGACGATCGCCTTCTACAAGCGGAACTATATCGAGGGGCTGTTCCTGTCGTCGGGCATCATCCGATCGTCCGATTACACGATGGAGCAGATGGTCGAGGTCGCGCGGTCCTTGCGCGAGGATCATCACTTCCGCGGCTATATTCACCTCAAGACGATCCCTGACGCCGATCCGGAACTGGTTCACCAGGCTGGCCTCTATGCCGATCGCGTGTCGATCAACGTCGAACTGCCGACCGCCAGCGGGCTGAAGCGACTCGCCCCGGAAAAGGACGGCGCGCGGATCGAAGGCGCGATGAAGGATGTGAAGGCGGCGATCGTCGACACCAGCGATGCCCGCCGCAAATACAAATCGGCCCCACGCTTCGCGCCGGCCGGGCAATCGACGCAGATGATCGTCGGCGCGGATGCCGCGACCGACGGCGAGATCGTCACGCGGGCCTCCACCCTCTACGACCGGTTCGGGCTGCGCCGAGTGTATTACAGCGCGTTCAGTCCGATCCCGGATGCGAGCACGGTGTTGCCGCTGCAACGGCCGCCGCTGATGCGCGAACATCGCCTGTACCAATCCGACTGGCTGATGCGCTTCTACGACTACACACCGGCCGAGGTGGTCGCCGCGGCGGACGAGGCGACGGGGATGCTGCCGCTCGATGTCGATCCCAAGCTCGCCTGGGCGTTGAAGTTTCGCGAGAGCTTCCCGGTCGACGTCAATCGCGCGCCGCGCGAGATGCTGCTGCGCGTACCGGGGCTGGGCGTGAAGGCGGTCGATCGCATCGTCGCCAGCCGGCGCTGGCGGCGGCTGCGGCTGGACGATGTCGCGCGCCTGACGGTCAGCGTCGCAAAGGTCCGCCCGTTCATCGTCGCCGAGGACTGGCGACCGGTGATGCTGACCGATCGTGCCGAGTTGAAGCCGCTCGTCGCGCCCAAGTCGCACCAGCTCGAACTCTTTGCCGCGTGAGAATGATTCGCGGGTGAAACGCTCCGTGCCGTGGCCGGTTGGTCGCGGCGAAGGAGACGGCTGATGGCGCTGGCGCAGATTTACGCAGATTTGAAACGCGATCACGACAAGCAGCGCGGCATGCTGAAGGAGCTGGGCGACATGCAGGGTGCCGGGCAGGAACGCCGCGACCTGTTCGAGGCGTTCCGCCTGGAAATCCAGAGCCATGCCGCCGCCGAGGAGGAATCGCTCTACGCCACCATGCTGCGCGACCCCGAATTGCGCGACGACGCGCGTCATTCGGTGAGCGAGCACAAGGAGGTCGACGACCTGCTCGGCGACATGGCGGACCTGGAGTTCGGCTCCGATGCGTGGAGCGAAAAGTTCTTCCACATGCGCCGCCGCTACGAGCACCACATCACCGAGGAAGAGGAAGAGATGTTTCCCGCCGCCGCGGAGGAACTGGATACATCGACCGAGCAGGAGCTCGCGACGATCTATGAAGAGCGCAAGCCCGAGGAACTGGAACTGGCCAAGGCCAACCCGCCGGGCGGCGACGAACGCGACTGACCGCCGTGTTGCGCATCGCCACCCTGCCCGCCCCCGATGATTTCGACGCCTGGCGCGACGCCGCGCGTGCGCTGGCGGCGGCGGAGGTGCCGCCGGATGCGGTGGTGTGGCAGGTGGGCGATGCGCCGGTCGACCTGTTCGCGGCGGCAGGCGATGCAGACGGGGCGCCGGCCGCTGCGCCGGCCGGTTTCTCCGTGCCGCGCGGCTTCATCGATCTGGCCCGCAGCGTGGTGATGGCGAACGATCCCGAACGGTTCGCCTTGCTTTATACGGCGCTGTTCCGCCTGCGCCGCGAGCCCAGGCTGGTCGAGGATCATGCCGATCCGCTGGTCCGCCGGCTGGAGGTGCTTGCCAAGAACGTCCGGCGCGACATCCACAAGATGCGCGCCTTTCTGCGCTTTCGCGAGGTGGAGGAGGAGGACGGCGCCAGCCGCTACGTCGCCTGGTTCGAACCCGAACATCACATTGTCCGCGCCAATGCCGCCTTCTTTGTCAATCGCTTCGCCGCCATGCGCTGGTCGATCCTGACGCCGGAGGTGTCGCTGCACTGGGATGGCAAGGCGCTGTCGGAAGGGCCGGGCGCCAGCAAGGCGGACGCGCCGGAGGGCGATCCGACCGAAGAGGTGTGGAAGACCTATTACGCCAGCATCTTCAATCCCGCGCGCGTCAAGGTCGGCGCGATGCTGAAGGAGATGCCGCGCAAATACTGGAAGAACATGCCGGAAACCGCGCTGGTCCCGCAACTGATCGCCGGCGCACAGGCACGGGAGAGCGGCATGATCGAAACGGCACGCAGCAGCGTCGGCGGCAACGTCCAGGCGGCCTGGGAGGCGCTGCGCGACGAGGCGGCGGCCTGCACCCGCTGCCACCTCTACAAGCATGCGACGCAGACCGTGTTCGGCGAAGGGCCGGTGGATGCGGCGATGATGTTCGTCGGCGAACAGCCGGGCGATCAGGAGGATCTGGCCGGCACGCCCTTCGTCGGGCCGGCGGGGCAGGTGTTCAATCGCGCCGTCGCCGCCGCCGAGATCGACCGGACGCACGTCTACGTCACCAATGCGGTGAAGCATTTCAAGTTCGAACAGCGCGGCAAGCGGCGCATCCATTCCAAGGCCGACACCGGCGAGATCCAGGCCTGCCGCTGGTGGATCGAACAGGAACAGATGCTGGTCCGCCCGCAGGTCACCGTGGCGCTCGGCGCCACCGCGGCACGCTCGCTGCTCGGCCGAACCGTGACGATCGGCCGCGAGCGCGGGCGGGCGATCACGCTGCCCGACGGCGGTAAGGCCTGGATCACCGTCCATCCAAGCTATCTCCTCCGCCTGCCCGACGAGGCGCAGAAGCAGGAGGAATATGCCCGCTTCGTCGAGGACCTGAAACTGGCGAAAGCGGCGTTGCGGGATTAGCTCCCCCCTTCCCTTCCGCCGTCCGATCCGCCAAGCCCCACGCCCATGTTCGAGAAGATCCTGGGCGTCCTTGCCACCTTCACCATCTGGGTGATCTCCAGCGGCGGCTATGTCGGCATCGCGATCCTGATGGCAATCGAGAGCGCATGCATACCGCTGCCGTCGGAAATCATCATGCCGTTCGCCGGCTACCTCGTCTCGACGGGGCGGTTCGACCTGTACCTCGCCGCGACCGCGGGGGCGATCGGCTGCAACCTGGGTTCGATCGTCGCCTATGAGGTCGGCAAGCGCGGCGGCCGGCCGGTGGCGGAACGCTGGGGCCGTTACGTGCTGATCGGGCTAGGCGAGCTCGATGCGGCGGACCGCTTCTTCGCGCGCTGGGGCAGCCTTGCCGTGCTGATCGGGCGGCTGCTGCCGGTGATCCGCTCGTTCATCGCCTTCCCGGCCGGCGTCGCGCGCATGCGGCTGGTGCCGTTCCACGTCTATACGTTCATCGGCAGCTGGCCATGGTGCTTCGGCCTCGCCTGGGTCGGCATGAAGCTGGGCGACAAGTGGGATAGCGACCCGCGCGTCAAGGCGGCCTTCCACCGTGCCGACCTGTTGATCGGCATCGTTCTGGTCGGCCTCGTCGCCTTCTACATCTGGCACCGCGTCCGTGGCCTGAAGCGCACGCCTCAGCCGTAACCGCGCCGTTTCGCCAGCGCGCGCAGATCATCGTCGCGCGTCGGCACCAGCGCCCGCGTCCGCCGCTCGACCGCCGCGACGACTTCCGGCCCGGCACGTTCGGGCGAGCCGCTGTCGAATCGCGGGCGGGGATCATATTCGAGGCTCAGCTGCACCGCCCGGGCGTGCGCCTCGCCGCGCAACAGCGCGGTCAGCGTCAGTGCGAAGTCGATCCCCGCGGTCACCCCGCCACCGGTGATGCGATTCCGGTCGATCACGACGCGCTCCGCGACCGGTTCGGCGCCGAACAGCGGCAGCATGTGGCGCTGCGACCAGTGGCAGCCGGCGCGATACCCGGTCAGCAATCCTGCCGCGCCGAGGATCAGCGAACCCGTGCAGACGCTGGTGATCCAGGTCGCGCCGCCACCGATGCTGCTCACCCAATCCATCACCGCATCGTCGGCGATCACGCCATTGACGCCGAAGCCGCCGGGCACGCACAACACGTCGGCGGCCGGCACCTCCGCCAGCGTGGCGGTCGGCTGGATGGCAAAGCCGGCATCGGTCGACACCGGCTCGCGCGTCTTCCACACCAGATCGAGGCGGGCATCGCCGAGTCGCGACAGCACCTGCATCGGCCCGGTCAGGTCGAGTTGCGTGACGTTGGGGAACAGCAGGAAGGCGATACGCAGCGGATCGATCATGGGCGTCTCCTCTTTGCGAAGCGAATGCCCAGGCGCGCGGCAGCGATGTCCGCGCGCTCCCTTGTGGTGATCCACTCGGCGCCAGTCACGCCCGGCACGCGGATGCTAGACCCGGCGTACCTGCCAGGCAAGCCAGCCCAGCGCGGGCAGTGCCAGCGCGGCCCAGCAGGCGAAGCCGGCCCAGGTGCTCCAGCCGAACCATTCGCTGGGGACGGTACGCAGGAATCCGCCGGCGAAGTTGGTCGCGATCACCCACTGCCATACCGGGAAGGTGGTGACGGGCGGCGCGAAGATGTCGGCGGAGGCGATGCAGGCGTTGATCGCGATCGATACGCCCAGCACCAGCATCATCGCCCAGCGTTCGCCGCGCGTGTGCGACCGCATCCATTCCGCGGCGAGGCCGAGCGCGAGCGGCCCGACGGCGGGAATGGCGAAGCGCGGGCCGGTGGTGTTGCCGCCGTCCCAGTAGACGTATGCGGCATTGACCAGCAGCACGACCAACGCGCTGCCCGCTGCGGTCAACGCCAAGATCCGGCGCTGTGGATCACGTCCCCACGCCCACAGGCCGAGCGGCGCCAACGCCAGCACCGGCGCGACCCAGATCAGGCCGAGGCGGAAGCTGAACAGGATCGATTGCAGCACCCGCGCGCGCGGCATGCCGAGCCCGAACAGGCCCTGGTGCATCCCCTCCCAGCCGACCACCCCGGAATAGCCGACGCGGAACGGCGTACCGAACGCGAGCAGGTTGTAGAGTGCGAGCGGCAGCAGCGCGACCACACCGGCCACCAGCGCCGCGCCGGCCAGCCGCCAGCGGTCCGGCCGTGTCCGCAGCAGCCAGATGCCCCATAGCGCGATCACTCCGCCCGCCAGCACCGCCTGATGCTCGACCACGACCGCCCAGCCGAGGCTAGCGCCTGCCACGGCGGCCAGCATAGCCGCACGCATTCCCCCGGCCAGCATGCCGCGCCAAATCGCCCACAGCGCCACAACATACAGGTCGGCGACTACGGCATGGCCAAGCAGCGTCGTCGACCATCCCCATACCGGTGTGCCGAGCGCATAGCCCAGAGCGGCGAACAGGCCCGCAGCGGCGCTGCCGGTGAGGCCGGCGGTAAGTTCGAACAGCAGCACGGCCGCCAGTGCGGTGAGCACCGCCGGACCGATCGCGCTGGCGATCCGGGTCCGCAGGCGCAGATAGCGTTCGAAGTCAGCACCGGCTGGGATCGGGCCGAAGCGGCTCGCGCGCTCGCCAGTCACCGCATCGGCGATCCACACCGCCGGCACCGCCATCAGCGTCATGCCGGGCGGCTTGTCGAGATAGGCGTGGCCCGCGAAACTCGCCTTGTCGATCGTCAGATAGGCGAATTCATCGATCGTCGCGTCGCCATCCTCGGCCAGGCTGACCGCCGCGAACAGGCGCGTCGCATTGTTGGCGTTGAGTTCCCACGAGCCGAACCAGGCACAGCTGAACCACACCAATGCGAACAGCACGATACGCACGGCGCGCAGCGTGCCGGACCGGCGATGCGCCGACATGGCCGACAGGGGCGGTGCCGGACGTTCGACGCTTTCGGTGATCGTCGCCAAGTCCGTCCCCCCTCATCGATCCCGACGCCGTTACCGCATCGAGAGAAGCGGGGCTATCGCCGATGGCCCGGGCGACGGAAAGCCACCCCTTGCGTCAGGGAATGCGCGCTTCCTCTGCCTTGCGGGCCTGGTTCTCCTTGCGCGCGGCGCGGGCGTTCTGGACGAAGCAGCCGGTCTGGCCACCGGCGCCGACCGTCGAGCAGGTGCCGATCCCGTTGACGCCGACGCCGGTGTCCAGCGTACCCTGCGCACGGGCCGCCCAGCTTTCGTTCTGCGGCGTCACCTGGAATTCGCGCAACTCCTTAGGCACGCGATATTGCTCGCGCGCGCTGCGCCGTTCGCAGATCACGATTTCCTGGCCATCGGTGTTGGTCGGGCAGCGTTCGTTGCCGTAGAGGACCAGGACGCCGTTGACCGGCGCGCGCTTGGCGACTTCGCCCGGCGTCTGGATGACCACCGGCTTGGCCGCGCCGGGCTGCGCCGGCTGCGGGCCGACCTGCTGCGCGGCGGCCGGAGCCGTCGTCAGCGCCATGGCCGCGATCATGCCCGCCATCGCGATCGTCGTCGTCGTCGCTCGCATATCCGTCCTCTTCAGATCCTCTTCGCCGCCGCGATCGCGACCTTGCATCCCAGTCGGATGAGGCCGCTCAGCACCGGGTAGCCGACCGCATTCTCGGCGCCCGCGGCCAGCGCATGGTCGCGATGCTCCAGCTCCTCCGCCTGGAAATCGGCGATGGCGGTGGAGAGTTCGGGGTCGCTCGATCCCAGTTCGTCCAGCTGATGCTGGTAATGCTTGTCGATCTCCGTCTCCACCGCCGCGGTGCAGGCCATCGCGGCATTGGGGCCGATCGCCGCGGTGATCGCGCCGAGCGCGAAGCCCGCCTTGTCCCAGAAGGGCTGGAACAGGGTCGGCCGCACGCCGCGCCGCGCGATCAGATCGTCGAAGAAGGCGCGGTGCCGCTCTTCCTGGCTCGCCATGTGGTGGATCGCGCGGGCCGCCGGGTGCCGGTCACCCAGCACGGCGAGCTGGCCCGCATAGATGCGCGTCGCGCCATATTCGCCCGCCTGGTCGACGCGGATCATCGCCTGCGTCGGTTCGCGCCGGTCGCCGGGTTTCCAGCGGTTCATCGTGCTTTCCTCATGCACCACAAGATAAGCATCGATCCGCCCAATGACAGGATGGCATTGAATCCGGCGAGCGAGACGCCGAACAGCGTCCATTGCGCGGTATCGCAGCGAACGACCGGTGCATGCATCAAGGCATCGAGGCGCGCCGCCGGCCCCAGTCCGCGCAGGTCGACGGTCTGCGTGCAGGCGGTGAAGCCGTTCCACCAACGATATTCGACGCCGGCATGGGCGACACCGATCGCGCCCGACACCGCGATCAGCAGCGCGGCGAGGATCACGAACGCCTTGGCGATGCTGCGTTGCGGCACCACGAAGGCGAGGACGGCAAAGGGCAATGCGGCATAATGCGGCCAACGCTGCCAATGGCACATCTCGCACGGGTAGAGATGGCCGATCAGCTGCGATCCCCAGGCGCCGGCGAGCAGGGCCGCGGGAAGCAGCAGCGCGATCCAGCGCCCCAGGCGTTCGGACCGGTTCACTTGGCCGCCGGCTTCGCCGCGGGGATCGGCCGCGGCTTGGTGGCCGCCGCCACCTGCGCCGGACCGCCGAGCCGCGCCACCGTCTTCAGCGCATAATAGAGCTGGAAGTCGTCGATGCCCTGCTTCTTGAGCTGGTCCGGCGTCATCGCGAAGCGCGGATCGTCCTTGGTATCCTCCTCGAGGATCTTGTTGTCGGCCTTCACCTCGTTGATGAGGTGGCGGCGCAGGTCCGCCTCGCGGAAGACGGGCCGCGTCTTGATGTCCGGATCGCTGATCTGCGGCACGCGGATGTCGGGTTCGATGCCGCCTTCCTGCACGCTGCGGCCGGAGGGGGTGTAATAGCGCGCGGTGGTGAGGCGCAGCGCGGTCTGCGGGCCGAGCTGGAGCAGGGTCTGCACCGATCCCTTGCCGAAGCTGCGTTCGCCCATCACCAGCGCGCGATGATGGTCCTGCAGCGCGCCGGCGACGATCTCGGAGGCGGACGCGGTGCCCGGGTTGGTCAGCACGACGACCGGCAGGCCATGCGCATCGTCGCCCGGCTTGGCGAAGTAGCGCTCAATGTCGCTCTTTTCCCGACCGCGCTGCGAGACGATCTCGCCATGATCGAGGAAGGCGTCGCTGACCGCGATCGCCTGGGTCAGCAGGCCGCCGCCATTGTCGCGCAGGTCGACGACATAGCCCAGCGGCCGGTGGCCGAGGCTCTTGTCGATCGCCATGATCGCGGCGCGCGTGTCGGCACCGGTCGATTCGGAGAAGGTGTTGATGTTGATGTAGCCGACATCGCCGCGCACCTCCCACTTCACCGGCTTCTGGACGATCACCTCGCGGTTCATCGTCACCTCCACCGGCTTGTCCTGGCCGGGGCGCACCAGCGTCAGGCTGATCTTGGTGCCGGGCTTGCCCCGCATCAGGCCGATCGCCTCATCCAGCGTGTCGCCGTAGATCAGCTTGCCGTCGATATGAGTGATGTAGTCGCCCGATTTCACGCCGGCGCGCCAGGCGGGCGTATCCTCCTGCGGCGCCACGACCTTGACCGCGCCATCCTCCATCTGGACGGTAAGGCCGAGACCGCCGTAATTGCCCTCGGTCTGGATGCGCAGGTTCTCGTAATCGAGCGCGTCGACGTAGCTCGAATGCGGATCGAGGCTGGCGAGCATGCCCTGGATCGCGCCCTTGATGAGCTTCTGGTCGTCGACCTTGTCGACATAGTCCGCCTTGATGCGGTTGAAGACGTCGAGGAACTGGTCGAATTCGCGATAGGTATCGGTGTCCACCGCCGCCATCGCCTGCGTGGCGAGCGGGATGAGGGACAGCGAACCGAGGATTGCGGTCGCGGTAAGCAGCGGACGGGCCATCGATCATCCTGAAGGCGGCGAGAAAACCGCGCACGTTTAGCCGTATTCTGAGGCCAGAGCAAAGCGGTGAGAGTAAAGCGCAGCACGGCTGAACGGGGGCTGACGGAGCGATGCCGGCCGATGCGCTGCGTCAGCCGAGCAGCGCGGCGATGTCCATCGGGCGGCCGCGGCGGCGCAGTTCGACGGTCACGCGCGGTTCCTCGCCGCCGGCCGCGCTGCCGATGCGGGTGCCGGCGGCCACCCTCTGCCCGCGGCGTACCTGCGCGGCGCCCAAGCCGGTGACGAGGCTGGTCCAGCCATCGGCATGGTCGATGATGACGATGACGCCATAGCCGCGGAACGGCCGCGCATAGCGGACGAGGCCGCCAGCGGGGGCGACGACGGGCGCACCCGGCGCGACGGCGAAGGTCAGCCCGCGTGAGCGGACGCCGGCGTCGGACACTTCGTCGAGCCCGGTCACCAGCCGGCCAAGCACCGGCAGGCGATAGACGCCGCGCACCGCCGCGAGCAGTTGAGCGCCCGGTGCGAGCGGGCGCGGCAGCGGCCCGGGCAGCGCGGCGAGTTCGGCTGCGGTCGCCTGTGCGGCATCGCCCTCTCCCAGCGCATCGACGAGGTCGCGCGCGCGTTCGCCGAGCGCCAGCGCCCGATCCGATTCGCTCATCGCATCGCGGCCCAACGAGCCGGCGCGGGCGCGGTGGGTCGCCTCCAGACGGGCGAGTGCGATCCGGTCCGCTTCCAGGCGCGCGCGCGCCTGGCGCAGCGCGGCCGCGGTCAGCGCGGCGCTGCCCTCCAGCGCGCGGGTGCGGGCGATTGCGCCGCGCACCGCATCGGTGCGGGCGCGGACCACCGGCAACGCGCCGCCGAGCACGGCGCGGACGTGGACGAGGTCGTCGACCGATCCCGGCTGGGCGAGCGCCGCCACCGTCGGACGCCGTGCAAGCGCTACCAGCGCGGCGAGCAATCGGGCGACCGGTTCCTGTTGCCGCCCCAGTGCCTGCTGCTGATCGGCGAGCAGGCGGCCGACGATCGCCTGCCGTGCGCGCGCGGCGGCGAGCGTCGCCTTCGCCGCCTCCACCCGCGCGGCGAGGGCGGCCTCTTGCCCCCGCGCCCTGTCGGCGGCATCGCGTTCGGCCACCGCCTTGCGGGCAAGATCGTCTGCCCGGCGCGTGGCGACGGCGGCATCCCGCTTGGCGGCGGCGAGGCGCTGACGCTGGTCGGGCAGCGACTGGCCGTAGGCGGGAAGAGCGAGCGCGATCAGGGCGAGGCAACAGGCTGCGCGGCGTGGCACGCTCATCCCTCCCGATGATAGGGATGCCCCGCGAGGATCGCCGTCGCGCGGAACAGTTGCTCGGCAAGCATGGCGCGCGCCAGCATATGCGGCCAGGTGGCGCGGCCGAACGACAGCAACAGATCCGCTCCGGCACGCTCGGCATCGTCGAAGCCGTCCGCCGCGCCGATCATGAAGCGCACCTCGCGCGTGCCGGTATCGCGCCACTGTTCGAGACGGCGGGCAAAGGCCATCGATCCCAGCACCTCGCCGGTTTCGTCCAGCATCACCCGGATCGTCTGCGCCTCGACCGGCGGCAGTTTGCCACCGGTATCGGGCAGTTCTGTGACGCGCGTCGGCCAGGTGATCCGCTTGAGGTAGCGGGTCACCAGCTCGGCCTCGGGCGAGCGCCCGATCTTTCCACGCGCCACGATATGGAGGAGGATATCAGGCCTCTGGATCGGTCTGCGGCAGCGGCTTCAGCGACGACGACACGGTATCGCCGAACTGCCACATCCGCTCGAGATTGTAGAAGGTGCGCACCTCGGGCCGGAACAGGTGGACGATGACGTCATTGGCATCGATCAGCACCCAGTCGGCGGTCGGCAATCCCTCGATCCGCACGCTGCGGCCGAACTCCGCCTTGATCTTTTCGGCAAGCTTGGCCGCCATCGAGGCGACCTGTCGCGTCGAACGGCCGCTCGCGATCACCATATGGTCGGCGATCGACGACTTGCCGGCGAGCGGGATGGAGATCACCTCCTCCGCCTGGTCGTCGTCGAGCGACGCCATGATGAGCCGGTGCAGCGCCTCGACCTCGGCCGGATCGGCCGGCCGCACGGCTGGGGTATTACTCGCCAAGGGTACTCCTGGGTTGCTGGGCCGGATGGCGCCGGTGCCAGTCGGGATCGGCCGCGCGGGCCGCGGTGGCGGAGGTCGGGTCGGGGCGGAAGCGCAACAGCACGAGTGCCGGCAATCTCCACGTCGTCCAATGCTTCGCCTGGCCTGCGGGCCGTTGGAAGCGCCGCAGCCAACCCATCGCGACGCTCGCGCGGGCCTGCCCGTCATACCCCGGACGCGCGATCACCGCAATCGGCATCGTGCGCGCGATCTCCCGCCAGCCGCGCCAGCGATGGAACTGCGCCAGATTGTCCCCGCCCATCAACCAGATGAACCGACGCCGGGGGTAGCGGCGCTGCAGCTTGCGCAACGTGTCGAGCGTGTAGCGGGTGTGCAGCCGCGCCTCGATATCGGTCGCGCGGATCGGCGCCCGCCGCGCCTGCCGCCGTGCCGACGCCAGCCGTGTGGCGAGCGGCGCCATGTCGGTTGCGCCCGCCTTCAACGGATTGCCCGGCGACACCAGCCACCACGCCTCGTCGAGATCGAGCGCACGGATCGCGGCGAGCGTGATCCCGCGATGCCCCCGGTGCGCCGGGTTGAACGATCCACCGAGCAGGCCGGTCTTCATCGTTCGATCCAGTTGCTGCGCGCATGACTGACGCTGAGCACCGCCAGCCGATCGGCAGCAACGTCATAGAGCAGGATGCAGGGTGTACCGGGTACCCGCCACTTTCGCGCGCCGTGCCGATCGGCGCGCGCGCCCAGCATCGGAAACTCGAGCAAAGGGGTGATCGCCGTTGCGATCCGATCGATGATGTCAGCCGCCAGATCGGGGTCGATCCGGTCGTAATGATCGGCAATATCGAGCAATTCACGCTGCGCTTGCGTCGGCCAGACGAGGCGGATCAATGCGGGCGCACCCGATCGTCTTGCCACCGTCGCAGGGTCGCGAGAAAGTCTTCGTGATCGTGATAATCACCGGCTGCGATCTGCGCACGCCCCCGTTCCAGCCGCTCGGTCAGACCCATCGCCTCGTCCGCGGCACGGCGCAGGGCATCGCCTGCGAATTGTTCCAGACTCACCCCCAATTGCAGCGCCGCCGCCTCGATCCTGGCGAGCGTCGCCTCATCGATGTCGGTCGCGATGCGGGCAGGAGCGTTCATGCCGACAACCTACGCCCGCGCCCTGCCCACATCAACCGCGCACCTGCCCCGCGCCGCGGCCGATCCATTTGTAGGTGGTCAGCCCCTCCAGCGCGACGGGTCCGCGCGCGTGCAGGCGGCCGGTGGCGATGCCGATCTCGGCGCCCAGGCCGAATTCGCCGCCGTCGGCGAATTGCGTCGAGGCGTTCCACAGCACGATTGCCGAATCCACCAGCGCCAGGAACCGTTCAGCAGTCGCAGCATCGGCGGCGACGATCGCGTCGGTGTGATGCGAACCATAGCGGGCGATATGCGCCATCGCCTGCTCCACCCCATCGACCATCGCCACCGAGCAGATGGCGTCGAGGTATTCCGTGCTCCAGTCCGCCTCTTCGGCGGGCGCGATGCCCGGCGCGATCGCCTGCGCCCCGGCATCGCCGCGCACCTCGCAGCCGGCATCGCGCAAGGCCGCGATGAGGCCGCTGGCATCGGCATAGGGACGGTCGATCAACAGCGTCTCCATCGACCCGCAGATGCCGGTGCGGCGCATCTTGGCATCGACGACGATGCGATGCGCCATCGCCGGATCGGCGGAGCCATCGACATAGACGTGGTTGATCCCGTCCAGATGGGCGAGCACCGGCACGCGTGCCTCCGCCTGGACGCGCGCGACGAGGCTCTTGCCGCCGCGCGGCACGACGAGGTCGATGGCGCCATCCGCCGCGAGCATCGCGCCGACCGCAGCACGATCGGTGGTCGGTACCAGCTGCACCACGTCCACGGGCAGGCCCGCCTCCGCAAAGCCCGCCGACAGCGCCGTATGGATCGCGCGATTGCTGTGCACCGCCTCCGACCCGCCGCGCAGGATCGCGGCATTGCCCGCCATCACGCACAGCGCGGCGGCATCGGCGGTGACGTTGGGGCGCGATTCGTAGATGATGCCGATGACGCCGATCGGCACGCGAACGCGGCTGAGCTGCAAGCCATTGGGCCGTTCCGCACGATCGATCGCCTGCCCGACCGGATCGGCGAGCCCCGCCACCGCCTCGACACCGGCAGCCATGCCGTCGACGCGGGCGGGATCGAGCTTCAGCCGGTCGAGCAACGCGCCCGAGAGCCCCCGCGCCTCACCCGCTGCCATGTCACGGGCATTGGCGGCGAGGATCGCGTCCGCATCGGCGCGCAACCGTGCCGCGGCGGCACGGAGCCCCTCGGCCTTGGCGGGGGTCGGCAAGCCTGCCAGCGTGCGCAATGCGATCCGGGCGCGGCGGCCCATCTCGGCGATCAATTCGTTCGGATTTTCGATGTCGGCCATGGCGTTCATTACCATGCGATCCCCTCTCGCGCCACGTCCGGACGCTTGCTAGGCTGGTACGCATGTCGGGGGATATCGCAGCAGCAGGGGACTTCATCACGGGCGCGCTCGCCGCGCACGCGGTGGAGCCGCACGCCGGGGACACGCAGGGTCATGCCCATGGAGGGTTATGCCTCAATTGCGGCACGCGGCTGATCGGCGCGCATTGCCACGCCTGCGGCCAATCCGGTCACGTCCACCGCACGATCGGTGCCATCGGCCATGAGATTGCCCACGGCGTGTTCCATTTCGAAGGCAAGATCTGGCGGACGCTGCCGATGCTCGTCTGGCGGCCGGGCGACCTGACCCGCCGCTACGTCGCGGGCGAGCGCGCGCGGTTCGTATCGCCGCTCGCGGTATTCCTGTTCACCGTGTTCCTGATGTTCGCGACGATCAGCGCACTGGGCGGCGACATCGCCGAACTGGTGACGCCGGAGCGGATCAGCAGCAACATCGTCGGCTTCGCGCGCGGGGTGGAAAAGGCACAGGCGGGCCTCGACAAGGCCGAGGCGCAGCGCGCGAAGCTGGTCGCCGCGGGCAAGCCGACGCGCGAGGTGGATCAGGAGATCGCCGCACTGCGCACCACGATCGCCGCGCTCAAGCGGACCCAGGCAGGCGATGGCCCAAACGACCAGTTCACGCTGACCAACGCCAAAACCGGCTGGACGGCGCTGGACCATGGCATCGCAAAGGCGAACAAGAACCCCGGCCTCGCGCTCTACAAGCTGCAGACCAGCGCCTATAAGTACAGCTGGCTGCTCATCCCGATCTCGACGCCGTTCGTGGCGCTGATGTTCCTGTGGCGGCGACGGTTCGGCCTGTACGACCATGCGATCTTCGTCACCTACAGCCTCGCCTTCATGATGCTGATGGTGATCGCGCTGATGCTGATCGGCGTCGCGGGAATCGGCGCAGGCTGGGTCGTGCTCGGCGTGTTCGTCATCCCGCCGGTGCACATGTTCCGCCAGCTGCGCGGCGCCTACAGCCTGCGCAAGCGCTCGGCGCTGTGGCGTACCGTGGTGTTGCTCGTCTTCGCCTGGACTGCGCTCATCACCTTCGCGCTGCTGCTGGCGATGCATGGGTTGACCGACTGACGGGAGTGGCGATCAACACGGAAAGCGCTTCGCCAGCACCTTTGCATAGCCGTCCTTGAGCGGCAGCCGCCTTTCCGCGGGGGAGAGCGCGTCGAGGCCGGCGAGCATGTCGAGGATGCCGATCTTTTCGCCGTCGGGCATGCAGGCGATTGGCGCCTTGCCGGCCGCCTTGCGTGCGGCACCCTCGGCACGAAGCTGGCGGGTGGCGGCGTCGGCCTCCGCTTTCAGGACTTGATAATCGGGGTTGGTGAAGGCGGTGAAGGGGTTGGCGCGCAGCGGCGCGGCCTTCGCCAGGAAGGTGCCGACACTCATCGCCGCCGAAGCCGGCGCGGCAAGCCCGAGCGAAACGGCGAGGGCGATCAGGACCTTATACGACATCGGCGGCACTCCCAGGGGAATGCCGCCGATTAGGCGTGTCATGCTGACGGGTGGCTGAACCGCCCCGTGCCCCGCCCGTGCCGTCAGGCGCCGAGCGGGCTCGGCTGGCCGAACGGACCGCCGGGACGGCGCGTCTTGGGGATCGAGGTGCCGGCCCGCGGCACGCTCGCCTTGGGACCCGACGGATCGGGGCGACCGAGATCCTCGCCGGCGATCAGCTTCTTGATCTCGTCGCCCGACAGCGTCTCATATTCGAGCAGGGCACCGGCGAGCAGGTGGAGCTGGTCGACGTGATCGGTCAGCAGCTGCTTGGCGCGGGTCAGGCCGCCCTCGACGATGCCCTTGATCTCGTCGTCGATCAGCTGGGCGGTGGCATTTGACATGCGCACCGGCTGGCTGGACGAATAGCCGAGGAAGGATTCGCCCTCCGGCTGGGCATATTCCACCGGGCCGACCTTGTCGGACATGCCCCATTTGGTGACCATGTCGCGGGCAAGACCGGTCGCATATTGGATGTCGCCGGACGCGCCGCTCGACACCTTGTCATAGCCGAAGATGATCTCTTCGGCGACGCGGCCGCCCATCGCCACCGCAAGGTTGGCGTACATCTTGTCGCGATGGTAGCTGTAGCTGTCGCGCTCCGGCAGGCGCATCACCATGCCCAGGGCACGGCCACGCGGGATGATCGTCGCCTTGTGGATCGGGTCGGACGCCTGCTCGTGGATCGAGACGATGGCATGGCCCGCCTCGTGATAGGCGGTCATCCGCTTCTCATCCTCGGTCATCACCATGCTGCGGCGCTCGGCGCCCATCATGACCTTGTCCTTGGCCTCCTCGAACTCGGCCATCGCGACGAGCCGCTTGCCCTTGCGCGCGCCCATCAGGGCGGCTTCGTTGACGAGGTTGGCGAGGTCGGCGCCCGAGAAGCCCGGCGTGCCGCGCGCGATGACGCGAGAATCGACGTCGGGCGCCAGCGGCACCTTCTTCATATGCACTTCGAGGATCTTGACGCGGCCCTCGATATCCGGCCGCGGCACGACCACCTGGCGGTCGAAGCGGCCCGGACGAAGCAGCGCCGGATCGAGCACGTCGGGGCGGTTGGTTGCCGCGACGATGATGATCCCCTCGTTCGCCTCGAACCCGTCCATCTCGACCAGCAGCTGGTTGAGCGTCTGTTCCCGCTCGTCGTTGCCGTTGCCGAGGCCGGCGCCGCGATGGCGGCCGACCGCGTCGATCTCGTCGATGAAGACGATGCAGGGGGCCGACTTCTTGGCCTGTTCGAACATGTCGCGGACGCGGCTGGCGCCGACGCCGACGAACATCTCAACGAAGTCCGAGCCGGAAATCGTGAAGAACGGCACGCCCGCCTCACCCGCGATGGCGCGGGCGAGCAGCGTCTTGCCGGTGCCCGGCGATCCGACCAGCAGCGCGCCCTTGGGGATCTTGCCGCCCAGGCGCGCGAACTTGGTCGGATCCTTCAGGAAGTCGACGATTTCGGTCAGCTCGCTGCGCGCCTCGTCGATGCCGGCGACGTCGTCGAAGGTGACCTTGCCTTCCTTCTGCGTCAGCATCCGCGCACGGCTCTTGCCGAAGCCCATCGCGCCGCCGCCGGTGTTCTTCTGCATCTGCTTCAGCACGAAGAAGGCGATGCCGAGGAAGAGCAGGAAGGGCAGCGAGTTGATGAGCAGATACTGCCAGATCGACGTGCCCTCGTCCGGCTTGGCCGAGATCGACACGTTCTTCTGGCGCAGATGCTGCACCAGCGACGGATCGGCGATCGGATAGGTGCGGAACTTGTCGCCGCTCGAATAGGTGCCGGAAATCACGTCGCGGCTGATCGCGACATCCTTGACAGTGCCTTCGTCGACCTGGTCGAGGAATTTGGAATAGGCGATCGTGTTGCCGCCCGCCGTGCTGGTGCGGCCGTCGAACATGGTCACAAACAAGGCCAGCGCGAGGAGAATGCCGACCCAGATCAGCAGGCTCTTCATCCAGGGATTTCCGCCCCCGTTGCCGCCATCATTGCCGCCATCGCCACGCGGCTGCTTGTCGTTGTCGTTCATGGAAAGCCTTTCAGCCGCCAAGATAGGCGCATGGAGGTTAATGGCAATGGAACGGGAGCCCGGATTTACACCGATCAAGCGTTGCGACGGGCTGGCGCGGGCCGAAATCGCCACATTTCGCCCTGCGGCATGGCCAAGACGCCCGCCTGGGTCGCGCGCTTGCCCGCCGCCAGCGCATCGAGCAGTGCCTCGATATTGGCCGAGTCGCTCCAACGCGGTGCCACCACGTCCGCCGATTCGATGATCCGGCCGATCGCCCGCCGTGCCAGCCGTCGCCTGAGTTCGCGCGGCAGGCCCGCCACGTCGATCCGGATGCCCCGCCCGCTCGGGCTCGCCCGCTCCGCCCACAGCCAGTCGACGATCGCGCGGACGTCGGCGTCCGCCTCCGCCAGTGCGGCCGCCGATCGGGCGAGCTGCGGCGGCCCGAGCCATTCGTTGGCGTCGAGCAGCCGACGGAAGCGGGTGCGATCGTGGGCGGGATCATGGTTGGAAGGATCGTCGACGAACGGCACCTCCGCCCGGCGAACGATCGCGCGCAATTCGGCCCGCCGCCATTCCAGCACCGGCCGCACCACCACCGCCCCCTCGATCACCGCACGCGGCCTGACGCCGGCAAGCCCCGCAATCCCCGATCCGCGCGCCGCGCGCATCAGAAAGGTTTCGGCCTGATCGTCGACGTGATGCGCAGTCGCCAGCGCCTCCGCCCCGATCGCCTGGGCGTGGGCGGCGAGCAGGCGATAGCGGGCATGACGCGCCGCCGCCTGGATGCTGGCACCGGCGATCGGCACCTCGGGCACCAGCGTCGCGTGCGGCACGCCCAGCGTCGCGCAATGCGTTGCGACCATCGCCGCCTCCGCCGCCGCCTGGGGCCGCAACCGGTGATCTACGGTGGCGACGGCAATGCCGCCGGGAAAAGCAGCGTGGGCAAGCGTCAGCATCGCCATGCTGTCCGGCCCGCCAGACACGGCAAGCAGCACCCGCGCACGCACGGGCTCGCCCAGCGCGCGCGTCAGATCGTGGTGGAACCGCTCCGCCTCCTGGGCGAAGGGGTCACTTGCACTTGGCGGCGGTACGGCCCTTCTCGACATCGGCCTTCATGCTCGAAGAGATCTTGGTGCCGTAGACGTCGGTCAGCTCGCCGTAGACCTTGCAGGCATCGGCCGGCTTGTTGAGCTTCATCAGCGCCTGGGCGAGATAATAGAGGCTGTCGGGCGCACGTTCGCCGTCCGGCATCTTCTTGTAATTGTCGTAGAAGGCCATGGAGGCGAGGCTCGGCTTGCCTTCGTCCAGATAGGCGCGGCCGAGCAGGTTTTGCGCATAGCTCGCCCGCCGGTGCTTGGGATAGGTAGCGACCACCTTCTTGAGCTGCGCTTCGGCCTCGGGGTATCGTTTCGCCGTCCACAGGCGGTAGCCGTAAAGATATTCGTCCTCCGGCGTGTCTCCGCTCGACGGCTTGTCGACCTTCGCGGCGTTCGCCGACGGCGCGGTATCGCCCGCTGCGGCGACCGCGGCCGGAGTGGCAGTGACCGGAGTCCGCGTCGGCCGCGCCGGCGCATCGCTGCCCGTACCATCGTCACCCAACGGCGCGGACGCCGGGGCACCCGCCAGCACCGGCGTCGTCGCCAGCGATTGCAGCTTACCGTCGGTGGTGCGCTTGTACGCCTCGAACTGGTCCTGCAGCTGACGCAGTTTATAGCCGTTTTGCTCGATCTGGTTGGTCATCGACGCGAGCTGCTGTTCGAGCGCGGTGACGCGGCTGGTCAGGTCGGCGACCGCGCTGGTCGCGGGCACCCCGCCGATGCTCTGCGGCGTATCGGGGCGGGTGATCTCGGGCTGGAGATACTGGCCGGCCCCGCCCGGAAAGACCTTGCGCTGCACCGCGCGCATCTCGCTCTCGAGCTTGCCGACGCGGCCCTCGACATTGCTCTGCGCCGTGGCGGCGGCCGGGATCAGGATGGTGGAGGCGGCAAGCGCCCAGATGATCGTACGCATGGTCAAGGCACCCCCCGGCGCGACATTGGTGGATTAACGGGCGTCATAGCTGCATCCGCGCACCTGTCGCCAGCCTTAAGGTGCCGACGAATTGCCAGTCGCCGCAGGTTCTTGGCTCGATTGCAGGTTGGCGCGCGCCGTGTCGTCCTCGGCGGCACGCGGGGTCCGGCGCTCGCGACGCGGCCGCTCCGCTTCCCGTCCCGCCGTCTCTCGCGACGCCGTGGCGCTGGCCGACGGCGTCGGCGCGGGCTGGCCGGCGAGCCGCGCCGCGATCGCCGGGCCGCTGACCCGCACGTCCTTGATCGCGCGGCTGCCATCGCCGAGCGGCGGAATCGCCGACCCGTTCAGCGTCACTGCCAGCTTGTCGGGACGGCCGACGTTGATCTTGGGATCGTTGGCGCCCGCGGGCACCACGAAGCGTTCGCCCGGCTTCATCGTGCCGAGGTACAGCGTCTTGTTGTCAGCATCGTAGACGCGCAACCAGACCTCGTCGTTGGCGGTCAGCACCACCTCGCCGCCGGTCGGCGGGGCCGGCGATGCGGCGGGCGTCGGCTTGGGCGCGATCGTCTGCGCGACCACGGTTTCGTCGGCGGGCGCACTCGTCTGCGGGCGGAACAGGCCGGTGCCATACCACAGGCCGACAAGGATCAGCACGGCGAGCGCGATGCCGACGCCCAGGGCCGCGACCCCGCGCGAGGGCACGCGGGCCGGATCGGCCGTCTCGTACGGCACATATTCGGGCTGGCGCGGCCCCAGCCGGTCGAGCTCGCGGCGCACGTCCTGCGCGATGGCGACCTCGTCGACGCCGACGGCGCGTGCATAGGCCTTGGAGAAACCCATCGCATAGGTCGGCGAGGGCAGCGCCGTATAATCGCCCGCTTCCAGCGCTTCCAGGTGACGCTGCGGCACGCGGGTGCGCGCGGCGACCTCCGCCAGGCTCAGCCCCCGGCTGTCCCGCGCATCACGCAACCGCTCGCCCGGCCGGGCCGGGGGAACAGGGTTCGGGTTGGGCTGGCCGGGATCGACCTCGTCCATTCGTGTCTCCAAGGGAGGGTGCGCTGACGGGCGCGACATTCCTCCATGCCTTACGGCAAGTCAACGCAAGCGCCACCCGGTTCGGCGGCGTTTCAGGCCAGATCGACGCCGTGCGCCCCCGCCCAGTCGGTCAGCGCGGCCCGCATGTCGCGCGGCGGCCGGCCAACGAGTTCGGCGACGAAGGCGCGGCAGGCGGCATGATCCAGGCTGCGCACCATCGCCTTGATCGGGCCGATCGCCGCCGGCGTGATCGACAGCCGGTCGATGCCGAGCCCGATCAGCGCCATCGCCTCCAGCGGCCGCCCGCCCATCTCGCCGCACACCGCCAGCGTCACCCCCGCTTCGCGCGCGGGTGCGATGACGCGGGCCAGAAAGCGCAGGATCGACGGGCTGAGCCAGTCGTAGCGTTCGGCGAGCTTGGGATTGGCGCGATCCGCGGCGAACAGGAATTGCGTCAGGTCGTTGGTGCCGACCGACAGGAAATCGATCTCCGGCAGCAGCAGGTCGAGCTGTTCGGCGAGCGCCGGCACCTCCAGCATCGCGCCGTAGCGGATCTCAACCGGCAGCCGCCGGCCGCGCTGGCCGAGCCAGTGGCGCTGCGCCTCGAACAAGGCCTTGGCCTCGGCGAACTCCCACGCCTCTGACACCATCGGGAACATGACGTTGAGCGTGCGGCCCGCCGCCGCCTCGATCAGCGCGCGGGCCTGCACCTTCATCAGGCCGTCGCGATCGAGCGCCAAGCGCAGCGCGCGCCAGCCCATCGCCGGATTCTCCTCGTCGGCATCCGCCTTGTTGAGATAGGGCAAGGCCTTGTCGCCGCCGATGTCGACCGTGCGGAAGATCACCGGCCGATCGCCGGCGGCGTCCAGCACCTCCTTGTACAGGCGCTGCTGCCGCTCGCGCTGGGGCAGCGTCGCCGACACGAGGAACTGGAACTCGGTGCGGAACAGGCCGATGCCGTCGGCGCCGGTGATGTCCAGTGCGGCGACGTCGTCGCGCAAGCCCGCGTTGACCATCAGCGTGATGCGATGGCCGTCCTGCGTCTCGGGCGGCACGTCGCGCAGCGCGGCGAAGGCGGCCTTGCGCTTCTGGCGCAGCGCCAGCTTGGCTTCGAATGCCTCTTCCATCGCCGCGGAAGGGCGCGCGAACACATTACCCGCAACTGAATCAAGCAGCAGCAGGTCGCCTTCCGCGATCAGCCGCCGCACGTCGCGGACGCGGCCCAACACCGGCACCCCCATCGCACGCGCGACGATGGTAACGTGCGCGGTCAGCGATCCTTCTTCCAGCACCACGCCCTTCAGCCGCCGCTTGTCGTATTCGAGCAGTTCGGCAGGACCCAGGTTACGGGCGATCAGGATCGTGTCCTGCCGCAGGCCGAGCTGCGCCGCCGTCCCCATCTGACCCGAGACGATGCGCAGCAGCCGGTTGGAGAGATCCTCCAGGTCGTGCATGCGGTCGGCCAGCAAGGGATCGTCGATCTGGCGCATGCGCTGGCGGGTGCGCTGCTGGACGCGCTCGATCGCGGCTTCGGCGGTGAGGCCGGAATCGATCGCCTCGTTGATCCGCCGCGCCCAGCCCTCGTCATAGGCGAACATCTTGTAGGTCTGGAGCACCTCCTCATGCTCGCCGCCGACGCCGAACTCCGCCTCGCGCGTCATGCGGTCGATCTGCTCGCGCATCTTGTCGAACGCGGCATAGACGCGGTGCCGCTCGGCATCGATATCCTCGGCGACGGTGTGCTCGACGACGATGCGCGGCTGGTGGAAGACGGCATAGCCCGACCCCATGCCCTCGACGAGCTTCTGGCCGAGCAGCCGCACCGCCGCGGTCGATTGCGGCCGGTTGCTCGCCGCGGCGGCGGTGTCGATCAGGCCGGCATTGGCGATCAGTTCGGACAGCACCATCGCCACCGTCTGCAACGCCTCGATCTCGACGTCCTGATAGCGGCGCTGTTCGCTGTGCTGCACGGCGAGGACGCCGACCGCGCGTTCGCGGCGGATGATCGGCACGCCGGCGAAGCTGTGGTAGCGTTCCTCACCCGTTTCGGGCTTGTAGGCGAAGTCGGGATGGCTCGCCGCTTCGTCGAGGTTCAGCACCTCGACATCCTCGGCGATCGTGCCGACCAGCCCCTCGCCCAGCGCCAGCTTGGTGACGTGCACCGCCGCCTGGTCCAGCCCGCGGGTCGCGAACAGCTCCAGCACACCTTCGCGAAGGAGGTAGATCGAGCACACCTCGCTATCCATCGCCTCGGCGATGATGCCGACGACGGCATTGAGCTTGGCCTGGGCCGGATTGCGACCAGCCATCACGTCGTGCAGGCGGGTGAGGATTTCGCGGGCGGAGGCGGCGGCCGAGCTGGGCATGACGCTACGGCTAACAGATGCCGCGGCCGGGTGCCACGCAACATTGTGTGGGGTGCGTGAGGAAAGTCGTGGGACCGGATCCTCCCCGGCACGGGGAGGTGGCGCGCTCGCAGAGCGTGACGGAGGGGGATATCCTCATAGGACAACGCTTGCGGAGAGCCCCCTCCACCAGCTTCGCTGGTCCCCCTCCCCGTGCCGGGGAGGATGTCAGGGCGTGTCGAACAATCCGTCCTGACTGCCGACGGGCGGGTTGAGGCCGAGGTGCTTCCAGCCGCCGGCATTCAGCACGCGGCCGCGGGCGGTGCGGGCGACGAGGCCGAGCTGGATGAGGTAGGGTTCGATCACCTCCTCGATCGTGTCGCGCGGTTCGGAGAGGCCGGCGGCGAGCGTTTCCACGCCCACCGGGCCGCCGCGGTAGATATCGGCGATCATGTGGAGGTAGCGCCGGTCCATCGCGTCGAGGCCGAGCGAATCCACCTCCAGCCGGTTGAGCGCGCGATCCGCGGCGATGCGATCGACGGTGACCGTGCCCGCGACATTGGCGAAATCGCGCACCCGGCGCAGCAGCCGGCCGGCGATGCGCGGGGTGCCGCGCGCACGCCGGGCGATCTCGCCCGCGCCATCGGGGGCGATCGCGAGGTCGAGCAGCCCGGCGGCGCGCGTCACCACCCGCGTCAGTTCCTCCACCGTATAGAATTGCAGGCGCACCGGGATGCCGAAACGGTCGCGCAGCGGCGTCGTCAGCAGCCCCTGCCGCGTCGTCGCGCCGACCAGGGTGAAGCGCGGCAGGTCGATCCGGACCGAGCGCGCCGACGGCCCCTCGCCGATCATCAGGTCGAGCGCGCGATCCTCCATCGCCGGGTACAGCACCTCCTCCACCGCCGGCTGGAGGCGGTGGATCTCGTCGATGAACAGCACGTCGCCGTCCTCGAGGTTGGTGAGCAGGGCGGCAAGATCGCCCGACTTGGCGATGACGGGGCCGCTGGTCGCGCGGAAACCGACGCCCATCTCGCGCGCGATGATCTGCGCGAGCGTCGTTTTGCCGAGGCCGGGCGGGCCGAAGAACAGCACATGGTCGAGCGCATCGCCGCGGCTGCGCGCCGCCTCGATGAACACGCGCAGGTTCTCGCGCGCCGCCTGCTGGCCGACGAATTCATCGAGGTTCTTGGGCCGAAGGGCGGCATCGACGTCCTCGGGGCGGCGGCTGGCGGAGAGGAGGCGGTCGCTGTCGGTCACGTTCCGTTCCGTAGCGCCGCCCGCCGCCGCGGGCAAACCTATCCGCAGCCGAGCACGCGCGAGAGGAGCGCGAGCGACAGCGGCTCGCAGAAGCGGAAGCCGAAGCGGTCCTCGCGCGTCCAGCAGATGGTGCCGAAGGCGGCGGCGTTCACCTCCGGCAGCAGCACGCTGCCCGCCTGGCCGCTGCATACCGCAGCGTCGCTGCGCAACTTCACCCCGCCGGGCGAGATATCGAGGATATCGACCGCGATCCGCCGGTCGGCAATGCGCAGGCTGGCGGTCGCCGCCATCGCGAAGCGCGGCGTGCGCGCGACGAGGCCGCGATCATCGCGCAGGCGGAAGATGGTGTCGATGCGCTGCGCCACGTCGAATTCGACACCCGCCTTGTAGCCGTTCACCCAGCGCACCGTCGCCGCCACCTCCGCCAGCCCGCGCACCGCGATCCGCAGCCGCTCGCCGACCACCGGCATTGCGGTGAAGCGCGCCATCAGGCCGTGTTCGGAGATATCGTGGACGAGGCAGGCGGATTCGGCCGCCGCATGCGCGACGCGGCCGATCAGCAGCACGCTGGCATGCCGCTTGTCGCGGCGCTGGTCGCGGGGTGGCGGGGCGAGCGCCGGGATGGCGATGGGAGCGTGCATCATCGGTCGGTGCGGTCCTGCGCGAAGGCGGTGGGGCGGGAAGCGGCGGTGCGGATCATCCGCGAACGGAACTTGACGCGTTGCCAGAAGGTCGCGTCGGTCACCCGCCATTCGCGGATGGCGGTGGAGACCTGCGCGTCGATCAGCGTTTCGGCGTCGACCCGCGGCAAGGCGGCGTAGCGGCGGGCGAGCGCCTCCAGCGAGGGCAAGGTGGCGCTATGGCCGGGGGGCAGGCAGGATGCGGGCATGGCGTTAGGTTCCGAACAAGGCGCGGGTCGCGCCGCCTAGCGAGAGCTGGTCGAACTTGAGGCGCATCGTCACGTACGGCCCTTGCCGGGTGTAGCGATCGTCCTCGAAGTCGCGGTCGCGGTAGCCGGCGATATTGTAGCCGGCGCTGATCCACAGGTTGGCGGCGGGCGAGACGCCGACGGACGGGCCGCCGCTCCACGACCAGACGTTGCGGCTCCAGGCGTGCTGCACCGAGCCGGTGACGCCGATGTCGAACCGGGTGCCGATATCCTGCCTGAGGTCGAAGCCGACCACGTCGATGAACCCGTCGTAGGTATCGTCGGCATAGCGGCCGGCGACGTACTTGGCGCCATAATAGACGGTCGCTTCGATGCCGTGGCCGAGCCCTTCGGGACCGCTGCGATAGTTGAGCGCGAGATTGTTGACGACGCGGCTGGTCACCTGGTCACCGGCGCCATAGGCGGGCACGCCCAGCACGTTGCCGTCGTCGAACGCACCGTCCGCACTCTCGTGGCGGAATTCCAGCCGTTCGAGCAGCGACCAGCGGCTGTCGAGCGGCCGCCAGGCGAGCGCGAGGTCGGCGCTCGCCTGTGTCGCCAGCGCGCCGGAGGCGTTGCGGACGCGGAAGGCGCGCAGGCTCGACGCGATCGTCCGCCCCTCGCCCAGGCTGCGCAGCAGGCTGGTGACGAGGCCGAAGCGATCGTCGTTGCGGCCGTCGCGATATTCGATGCGGCCGGTCCACGACCAGCGGGCGGCGCGATAGGTGGCGCCGAGCGTCGCCGCGGTGAAATCGGCATCGCCCTGGCCGTTGCCGCCGCCGCCAATCGTGCCGCCCGAGGCGACTGGCTGGAAGGCGTTGATGACCGCGCCCTGGGGGATGCGCCCGCGCACCGTGCTGGTCGCGTCCCAGGTCGCATCGACCGACCAGCGCTTGCCGAGCGGGAGCGACTGGCTGAGGCCGTATTGCGCGTAGGTCCGCCCGCCGTTCTCGCCGATCGCCTGCTGGTTCAAGGTGCTCATCAGCTTGGCGCCGGTCCAGGGCGCGACGTCGAAGCCGACCTGCGCGGTGTGGGCGGTATAATCCTTGCCGCTGGCGATCTCATAGCCGGTAAGCAGGCGGATGCCCTGCTTCACCTTCCACGCCGCGGTGATCTGGTGGCGGACGGGGAAGTCGACCGAGGCCTTGTCGCCGCCGGGCGCGAACTGCGTCTGGCCGGCGAGCGTCAGCCTGCCGCCGAACAGCGACTGGGTACCGCCGAGGGTGAGCAGCCGCGAATCGCGGTCGGCACCGTCGAGGCCGCGATCGGCGGCGAACTGGCCGCCGACGAAGACGGTGCCGGTGGCGCGGCGGTATTCGAGCCGCGCCTCGCCCGCGGTGCGCGTCGCCGGGCTCAGCAGCATGTCCTGATACCAGGCGGTGCCGGTCACGCTCAGCCGGTCGGTGAGCGCGTAGCGGCCGTCGAGCCCGAGCTTGCGCGTGCCTGCCTCGACGAGGTTCTGCTGGCCGACGCCGAAGCCGCCGTCCTGCTGACGCACGTAACCCAAAAGGTCGAGGCCGCCGCCGTGATGCTCCGCCTCGGCGAGGAAGGCGATGTCGCGGCCGATGCCGCGCTTGCCACCCGCGGCGAACTCGCCGCGCAATTCGGTGGCGGCACCGATCCGCGCCTTGACGTCGGCGCCGGCGACGGTCGCGTTGCCGGCGGTTTCGTCGCGGATCACGCTGGCGCCGACGGTGACGCGGCCGAGCTTGGCGGCGACGCGCGCGGCGGCGGCGAGCTTTTCCGTCCTGCCGCCCTCGACCTCGTAATCGGCGACGATGAAGATGGGGTTGAGGCCGGCGTCGCGGCTCAGCACCGGCTCGCGGAAGCGCACCGTGCCGAGATCGACGTCGATGTCATAGTCGATGTGGCGGGTCAGCTGCGTCGAGGAGACGATCAGTTCCGAACGGAAGCGGTCGCGCACCTCGATCCGCAACTTGTCGCTGTTGGGCACGATGCCGCGGGCGCGCAGGCGATAGGGGCCGCTGAGCCCGTTGCCCTGGATTTCGTCGCGGGCATAGAGCGTGTCCGTCTTGGCGGCGAAGCCCTGCACCGACAGCGTCGCGCCCTCATAGGCCGCCTTCACGCCGTTGAGCGTCCGGCTGTAGCGGGTCAGCTGCGTATCGGTGAAACCCGTCTCGAAATCGCCGAACAGCGCGTAGAATTCCCGGCGTTCGAGGCGCAGGTACAGCTTGCGGCGGGTGGCGGCGTCATAACCCTGCGCGCTGCCGTCGCCATAGACGGTGTAATAGCGGTTGGGATCGATCGTACCGAGCAGGCCGCGCGTCGGATCGTAGGCGCGGTCGCTGTCATAGGCGATCGTCATCAGCCACGATCCCTTGATCCGCCCCTTGGCGTAGAAGGCGAGCTGGCCGTCGGTGACGACCGCGTTGCGCTGCGAGCGGGGCAGCGAGCGACCGTGCCTGCTCAGCATGTCGTAGCCGACGCTGCCGGCGCCGAAGCCGACGACCATCCAGTCCTGCTGCGCCGCCTCCAGCCAAGCGCGGATCTCGCTGGTGCGAACCTGGCGGTCCTCCTGCAGCGACACCACCGCATGCACCGCGCCCGCCTGCGTCGTCGGCTGCAGCGCGATGAAGGCATAGCCGTCGTCGCCGGCGACGCGCGCGGTGGTGGCGCTACGCTCGCGGCCGGCAAGCTGGCGGCCTTGCTCCAGCGCCGCCTCGATCGCCGCCTGATAGGGTTGGTCGACGCGGAACGGCACCAGAGTGCCGGCGCGCACCGGCCGCCCGTCCTTGTCGGTGACGCGCACCGCGATCAGCGGGCGGTTGAGCCCATCGGCCTTGAGCCGGCTCTTCGCGGCATCGAAGGTCGCGCGCACGGGGGCGCCGGCATAATGGACGTGGCGCTCCAGCGTCTCGACCACGCGGCCATCCTCCGCCAGCACGCGCGCGACGAGGCGATTGTCGCCCGGCTGAAGCGGCAGGCCGGTCCATTTCGACACCGCCACCGCGCCGGCACCGTCGCTGCCGTCGAAGGCGAGCGGATCGGTGGCGCGGCCGTTGACGGTCAGCGCGACCCGCTGGCCGGGAGCATGCTGGATCGCGACGCGCAGCACCGGCGCGCGCGGGTTGTGGTCGACCGCGGGGAACAGCCAGCCGATGCCGGGCGCCTGACCCGTCAGCCATTCGCGATTGCCCGCCGCATCGGCATCGCTCGCGACCGCGATCGGCAGCGCATCGTTCGCCGCAGCCTTCTGCCCGGTCGGCCGCAGCTGGAAGTCGACGCGCTTCAGCACGCCGCCTTCCGCTTCGACGAAGCGGGAGATGGCGCTCTTCGCCTGGCGCGTGTCGATGTCGCAGGCGACGGGGGCGTGGCTGGCGGGAACGCTCGCGATATCGAGCTGGACGACGTGGCGGCCCGGCCGCACGCCCTCGAAATGGTACAGGCCGTCGCGGTCGGTGACGACGAAGGTGCCGTCCTCCAGCAGTAGGCGGATGCCGGCGACGCCCTTGCGCTTGGCAACGGGGTCGCCGCAATCGCCCTCGGTCACGCGGCCGATCACGGTCATGGCATCGGTGAACAGCAGCGGGCGCAGGCGGACCGAGGCCGCCGCCGCGTTGCTGGTGACGCGCGCGGCGCCGGACACCTGCGCGCGGTTCAGCGCCTCGCCGGAGGGGGCGCCGGGTGCGACGGTGACGACATAGCGGATCTCGGCGGTGGTATTGGCGGGGATGGCAGGGATCGCGAAGCTGAGGTTGCGGCCGTCGGCCGTCACGCTCGGTTCGGCGCCGCCGCGGGTCGAGCCCCGCTCGTAGCGCAGGCCCTGCGGCAGATAGTCAAACAGGGTGAGCCCGGTCGCCGTCACGCTGTCGCGATTGCGCACCTGGATGCGATATTGGATGAAGTCGCCCGGCGAGGCCTCGCGCACCGAGGCGGTCTTGGTCAGCAGCAACGTGCCGTCGCCCGGCCGGTCGAGCGGCACGTCGACATAGACGGGGTTCTGGTCGACCAGCGTCAGGAAACCGCCGTAGCTCGCATCGGCGATGATGAATGGGTCGCCCGCCGGATCCTTCAGCGCGGCGAGCGTCGCGCGGTCGACCACCGAGGGCGCGGTATAGTCGCCCGGCGGCACGATCTTGAGCGAATAGCGGCCCGGCCGCGCGAAGGGGAAGCGGAAGCGCCCCGGCATCGCTGCATAGCGCCGGCCCGATGCGTCGGTGACCGCGGCCCCGCTGACGACCGTGGCGGGATAGCGGCTGGTGCCGTCGTCGCCGAAGACGACCGCAGGCTGGCCCGATTCGTCGAGCAGCGTCACCTCGGCGCCGTCGACCACCTCGCCGGTGCGCGAATCGAAGACATAGCCGGCGGGATCGATCAGCAGGTCGATCGTCGAGCCGTAGCTGTATTCGTCCTCGGTGAAGCTCAGCCGCAACCGGTCGCCGCGCTTCAGGTGGAGCGAACAGGGCGCCAGATTGGGATCGCTGGCGTCGTTGGCGGCCGGCACCGCGCCGGCGAACACGCCGGTATCCGCCCCCGTTTCCAGCAGCGGCAGCTTGCCGGACATGCGGCCGGTGTCGAAATCGACGAACACCGTCTCGCGCACCAGCGGGTCGCGATTGTTGCCCTCGGCATCGATCACCATGACGAGCGGCGAGGTGACGTCCACGGCGGCGAGCCGGGGCGCGGCGGCCAGCGTCGCGGCATCGATCGGCGCGGGCGTGAACATCGGCGGATTGCCTTCGCATCGCATGCCGGTGGGCACGTAGCCCTGGGGCAGCAGGCGGAAGGTGAAGCTGGTCGGCCGCTTCGCACGCTCGGTATCGAAGCCGACGGCGTTGGATTGCACGACCTGGTCCGCGCCGCCCGACCGATAGGTGAGCGTCGCCACATTCTCGACATGCGTCTGCGCCGCCGCCGGCAGGGCAGCGCCAAGACCTGCGAGACAGGCGAGCATGCGAAGGAAGGGGCGGACGATGGGCATGAGCGGGGCCGTGTCCCGGCGCGAGGGGGGCCGCGCCGGGAGGATGGCAACTCCTTGCTGAGGGGTGGGCTTAGTTGATCTTGACGCGGAAGCTCGCCGCGACGGACGTGCCGCCCGCCAGCGTCGGGATCGTCGCCGTCACCGTCTTGGTGCTGGCGTTGAACGACCCGGTGTAAGGTCCCGCCGCCTGGCTGCCGTCGTCGTTCTGCGGGAAGCCGTTGAGCAGGCAGACGCCGCCGACGCCGATGCCGCCGACCGTGATCGATCCGGGCACATAGGTGGTGTTGGCGGGGATCACGTCGGTCAGGTTGACGCCGCTCGCCGGGGTGAGGAGGGTCGCGTTGGTGACGGTGAGGCAATATTGCACGATCGCCCCGGGCAGCGCCTTGGGATTGATCGTACTGACCCCGTCGGTGATGACCGCGGCGGTCTTCGTCACCGACAGGTTCACGCTGTGCACGCCGACCTCGTACGAGGCATAGGCCCAGCCCTGGCCGTTGCGCGGCGCGTCGTAGCCGAGCACGCCGTCATTGTCGTCGTCGGCGAAGACGACGTCGATCTCATTGTCCTGGTTCAGCGTGTTGAGCGGCGTCGGGATCAGCGCCGTACCGGCCGTGCCGCTCGCGCCGCCGGTCGCGACGGTCGCATCCAGCCCGACCTGCGCCATCGAGGCGAGAGGCGAGGTGGGGATATCGCCGACGATGAACACCGTGGCGCGGCCGTCGGCGGGCAGTTCGTCGATGAAGTTGGCGGTGTCGACGCCCGGATCGTAGGTGCCGTTGTTGTTCGAATCGACGTAGATCTTGAGGTTGGCGAGATCGAAATTATCCGTGCCGGTCAGGATGCCGGCCGGGATCAGCTGGTTGGCCGCCAGCAGGAAATCCTGCGTGCCGTTGGTGTTGTTGGTCACCTGGAACGTCGTCACCGCACCGGTCTGGCCCAGGTTGACCTGCGTTGCGGCATTCTGCGTCGTGATGACGGTCAGGTTGACCTTGCGGTCGACGACGAAGGTCGCGGTGTTGGACGTCGCCGTGCCGGCGGCACCGTTGACGGTGTAGCTGGCGGTGGCGGTGTTGGTGATGGTGGTACCGGCGGCGGTGCCGGTGGTGGACTGCGCATGCGCGGTCCCGATCGACGCCAGTCCGGCCGTTCCGGCCAGCAACCAGCGCCGCGCCCCTGTTGCGGTCATCGGTGTTGCTCCTTGCTTGGTAATCGTGTGGGGGAAATTCACTTGAGGACGGCCTGGAATGCGCGTTCACCCCCCTGCCCGGCCGCCAGCGTGCCAGGGAGGCGCCACCGCACGTGGGTGATATCGGCGGCACCCGCCGCGCGCGTCCCGCCATCGGGCGTGGCGACGCGCAGGTCGGCAAGGGCGCCATAGGTCTTGCCGTCGACCGACACCTCGGGCGCCTCCGCCGCCGCGCCGCGATAGAGGACGTTGCGCGGCACCGGATTGGCGAGCACGACATTGCCCAGCGCCGCCGACCCGGTGTTGCGATAGGCGACCACGACGGTGATCCGGTCGCCCGGCACCGCTCGCGCCGCCGGCACCAAAGTGGTGCGGGTCGAGCCGTCGGACGCGGCGACGCGCCGTTCCACCATCATGCGCGTGGTGACGGTGAGCGGGCCTTCGGAGGTTGCAGGCTTGGCGGCGGTTGCAGGCCTGGCGGCGGTTGCAGGCTCGGCGGCGGCCGCAGGCGCGGGCATGGCGGCGCATGCGATGCCGGCGGCGACCACCGCGGCCAGGGAACGGGTAGTCATGGCAGGATTCCTCATCGGATAGTGACCTGGAACTGGACGGTATGGGTGGTGAAGCCGCCGACCGGGCCGAGCGCGACGCTGATCGCCCGGTCGTCGGCGCGGCCGGCATCGTCGTCCGCCGCATCGGTGAGGGGGACGGCATCGAGCATCAGGCTGCCGGGCAGATAGGCGGTGCCGGCGGGGATCGGATCGTCGATCCGCGCCGCCGCCGAAGAGCCGGCGAAGCGTGCCTCCAGCCGATAGGTGACGACCGCACCCGTCACCGGGCGGCTCGACCCGTCGGGCGCGCGCACGCTCTGCGATTTGGAGAGTACCGGCACCGCCGCCGCGCGCACGCCGATCGGCACCGCGACCGCGGCGAGCGCGCCGGTCGCCCCGGTCACCGCCGTGGCGCCGCCGTCGCCGGCCTTGGCGAACGCCGTGCCGGCAGGACCGCTGCCGGTCGCGGCGCGCGCCTCGACGCTCAATGCGGCGACCGTGATCCGCTCCGCGGCGGGATCGAGCAGCACGACGAGGCGCACCGCCTCGCCTGCATCGAGCAGCGGGGTGCGGCGGTCGGTCAGCACCCTGTCGACGGCCGGATCGAAGCGGCCGTCGCCATCGGCATCGATCGCGATCAGCCGCACGGCGACGCTGGCATCGGACGGCCGGGCGGCGATATCGAAGGCTTCGCGCCCGTTGCCCGTGTTGGTGAGCCGGAGCGGGATCGCGGCGCCTTCGGCGGGCACGTCGATCGCCACGTCGTCGGTACGGGCGAGCGCGACGTCGAGCCGCTCGGCGACCAGCATCGCGACCGGATTGGATGGCAGGCTGTACGTGCCCTCGCCCTCGCGCACCGTGACGGTCGCAACGTTGGTGACCAGCGTACCGGCCCGCGTCTCCGCCCGCGCCGTATTCACCGGCACCAGGCAAGCAAGCAGCGCGCACGACGACGTCAGGATGGCGGCATCGTGCCGCCAGATCCCACCTCTACTTGCGCTGAAGACTCGCAAGATGCGCAATGCCCGCCCCGTTTCTATGCCCGGGGCTGAAAATCGGCTGCGCTACTTAAACAAAACCTACAAAACCAATTCGACGATCGATAGTTACGATGCACCCGTTCCGGTGATCGGGCAGCGGATCGTACCTGGTGCCCCCGCACGAGGGCGATCCACCCCCGCGGGCCGGGAATCGACTGTGATTCCGATCGGTACAGTCATGCTGTCCTACATCGATTTCGTTGCAATCCAGCGGCTTACCGCCGAGATTTGAACCGTTTCAGGCGGCGCCAAGCCGGCGCAGATAGGCGGTGACGGCGGTGTAGCCCGAATCGCTCAGCGAGATTTCCATCCGCCGCCGGTCGACCGGATCGATCACGCGGTCGACCAGCTTCAGCTTGTGGAGGTGATCGATCCAGCGTTGCGAGGTGGTGACCGGCGCATGCGCGCTCGCCACCAGCGTCTTGACGTTCATCGTCCGGCGCTCCTCGTGCGCGACGAACAGCGCCAGCAGCATGTCCCAGGCCGGTTCGTGGAACAGCTCGGCCGGGAAGTGATCGAAGCGGGCCATGCGCTGCGCCAGCAGCTGCTTGGCGAGTTCGCGCGCCTCCGGTTGCGGCGGCGCAGGCAGGTCGGCGGGCACATCGCGTCCCCCGCCGGTCAACTGGTCGGCGCGGGTGCCGAATTCCGTCGCGATCGCAGAGAGCTGCGTCGTCAGGTCCTTGACCAGACCGGCGATGGATTCATGTGGCACGTCGCATTCCCCAAAAAGCGTCGTCAGCTCCGTTCCCGCTATCACCGACGTGCCAAAAAACACAAGTATATCCGCCATATGGCCTTTTAAGGCCGGCGAACATCGGCCGCGCCGACCCGCCTGCATCCTTTACGCCGGCAGATGCGTTGCTGCGGCATGCCGGCACCGTTTCTAAGTGCCTAAAAAGGTTTCAGGTGTCGCCAGTTTCATCCGGTCATCCCACCGCGCACATCCAGGCGATCGGCACCGCCGTTCCGGCGCAGGACGTCCACGCCGCCTTCATCGACTGGGCGGCCGAGCGGGTCGAGCCACGCATGCGGCCGGTGTTCGCCCGCATGGCGGCGCGGGCCGGCATCGCGCACCGCTGGTCGGTGCTGGCCGCCGCGGACGGCGGCAGCCCGGTGGCGCCCGGCGGGTTCTACGCCGGCGAGCACCCCGGCACTGCCGCGCGGATGGAAACCTATGCGCGCGAAGCTCCCGTCCTCGCGCTCGCCGCCGTCGCCGATCTCGCCACGCAGGCGGACTTGTCGGGCATCACCCATCTGGTGGTGGCGAGCTGCACCGGCTTCGTCGCACCGGGCATCGACCAGATCATCGCCGCTCGGCTCGGCCTGTCGCCCGACACCGAGCGGCTGCTGATCGGCTTCATGGGCTGTTACGCCGCGGTCGTGGCGCTGCGCAGCGCCCGCCATATCGTGCGATCCGATCCGGCGGCACGCGTACTGGTGGTGACGGTGGAACTGTCCTCGCTGCACCTGCAGGATACGAACGCGCTCGAACCGTTGCTCGCCATGCTCCAGTTCGGCGACGGCGCCGCCGCGGCGCTGGTCAGCGCAGAGCCCCAGGGTATTGCGCTCGGCCGGCCGTTCGCCGCGACGCTGCCCGACAGCGCCGCACTGATCCGCTGGACGATTACCGACACGGGCTTTGCGATGCATCTCGACGGGGCGGTGCCGGCGCGGATCGGCGCGGCGCTGGGCGATGCCGATTTCGCCACGGCGGTCACCGGCGCAGCCGATCCCGCCTCGCTGTTCTGGGCGGTGCATGCCGGCGGCCGCTCCATCCTGGACGCCGTGCAACAGGCACTGGCGCTGCCCCGCGAAGCGCTCGGCGCGTCGCGGGCGGTGCTGGCGGACAATGGCAACATGTCGTCGGCGACGCTGATGTTCGTGCTCGCCCGCCTGCTCGCCGATCCCCCACGGCAGGCCGAGGGCGTGGCGCTCGCCTTTGGTCCCGGCCTCGCCGCCGAGGGGCTGGCGTTGCGCCGCGCGGCATGAGCCTTGCCGTCCGCGCCGAGGCGGAGGAGCTGATGGACGCCGACGACCTGCCGGCCGACGTCTATGCCGCGGTGGTCGCCGACCTGGCGCGGGTCAACACGGTGACGCTGGCGGCGCGCCCGACGCTCGCCTTCCTCGATCGCGCGGTCGGGCAGCGGCGCAGGCTGCGGCTGCTCGACGTGGGTTATGGCGATGGCGACATGCTGCGCCGGATCGCGCGCTGGGCGGCGCGGCGCGGCATCGTCGCCGAACTGGTCGGCATCGACCTCAATCCGCGCAGCGAGGTCGCAGCGCGTGCGCATAGCCCGCGCGACCTGCCGATCGAGTGGCGGACCGGCGATTATGCCGATCTCGCCGGCGAGGGCTGGGATGTCGTCCTCTCCAGTCTCGTCGCGCATCATATGACGCGGCCTCAGCTGATCGCCTTCCTCCGCTTCATGGAGCGCGAGGCGGCTTGTGGCTGGCTGGTCAACGACCTTCATCGCCACGGCTTCGCACATCGCGGGTTTCCGCTGCTCGCCCGCCTCGCCCGCTGGCACCCGATCGTGCGGCACGACGGCACGCTGTCGATCGCCCGCTCCTACCGCCCCGCCGAATGGCCGCCGCTGCTCGCCGCGGCAGGGATCACCGATGCGCGCGTGTTCCGCGCCTTTCCGTTCCGGCTGTGCGTCGAACGGCTGCGCTGATCGTCGGCGGCGGACCGGCGGGGTCGGCCGCGGCGATCCGGCTGGCGCGTGGCGGCGCCCGGCCGCTGCTGCTGGAGCGGCATGCCGATGGCGATGCACTGTGCGGCGGCTTCGTCAGCTGGCGCACGATCGAGCGCCTGATCGCCCTCGGCATCGATCCCGACCGGCTCAATCGCGACCGATTGACGCAGGTGACGCTGTTCGCAGGCAATCGTGTGCGCGAAGCGACACTGCCGCAGCCGGCGCTCGGCGTGTCGCGGCGGCGGCTGGACACGCTGTTGCGCGCCGCCGCCCTCTACGCCGGCGCCGCCGTGGAAAGCGGCGTGACGGTACGCACGATCGAAGGATCGACCGCGCAGCTGGCCGATGGCGCGACGATCGCCGGCGATGCGCTGTTCCTCGCCACCGGCAAGCACGACCTGCGCGGCCTCGCCCGCCCGGCGGCGGCGCGGGGCACGGATCCGACGCTGGGCCTGCGCGTGCGGCTGGCGCCCTCCCCCGCGCTGACGCAGGCGCTCGCGGGCCGGATCGAGCTGCACCTGTTCGATCGCGGCTATGCCGGCATCGCCTTGCAGGAGGATGGCAGCGCCAACGTCTGCATGGCGGTGCACCGGTCGCGATTGCAGGCCGCGGGCACGCCCGCCGATCTGCTCGCCGTGCTGGGCAGGGAATCACCCCGCCTCGGCGACCGGCTCGCCTCGCTCGCCGCCGACGCGGACGTCGATGCCATCGCCAACGTACCCTATGGCTGGCGGCAGCGCAGCGGCATGGCCGGCCTGTTCCGGCTCGGCGACCAGGCCGGCGTCATCCCCTCGCTCGCCGGCGAAGGCATGGGGATCGCGCTGGCGAGCGGCATGGAGGCCGCCGACGCCTTTCTGGCCGGCGGACCGGCGGCGGCGGCGCCCTGGCAGCGGCGCTTCGCCCGTGGCCTCGCCCGGCCGATGGCCGTCGCCGGCGCGGTCCGCCGCATCGCCGAGAGCCGTTGGTCGGCGGCCGCGATCTCGGCGATGCCGCCCGGACTGATCCAGGTCATGGCCCATGCGACCAGAATGGGGCCATGATGGTTGACGACGCCTCCGGCCCTCACGAAATTGGAAGCCATGGATCAGCTCAATCTCTCGGAAACCGAATGGCGCAAGCGGCTGACGCCGGCGCAATATCACGTCCTGCGCGAGGCAGGCACCGAACGCGCCTTCGCCGGCGCGCTCACCGACAACAAGGCGGACGGCCTGTATCATTGCGCGGCCTGTCACCTCGACCTGTTCGACAGCGCCGACAAATACGACAGCGGCTCGGGCTGGCCCAGCTTCACCCAGCCGATCGAGGCCGACCGGGTGGCGGACCATACCGACACCAGCCACGGCATGCGCCGCACCGAAACGCGGTGCGCGCGCTGCGACAGCCATCTCGGCCACGTCTTTCCCGACGGGCCGCCGCCGACCGGCCTGCGCTATTGCATGAACTCGATCGCGCTCGAATTCCGGGCGCGCAAGGCGGCCTGAGCCGCCGGACGGCTGCGGGGGCGTAGCGGGTTCGGCTTGTGGGGAACGCGGTTAACCGGTAGTTGCTGCGCCCTTCATGGCCCGTGCGCGCACCCCCCGCTCCGCTCCCGCTCCCCGCTCTCGCTGGCGCCGGCGGATCGTCATCACCTTGCAGGTCCTGATCGGGCTTGCGATCCTCGCTTTCGGGGCATTGGTGATCGCGGTCTATGTCGCGCGATCGCAATTGCCGAGCTTCGACGAGCTGAAATCGTCGCCCAACGGCCAGATGATCCGCGTCCATGCCGCCGGCGGCAGCGTGATCGCCTCGCTCGGGCCGAGCTATGGCGAATGGCTGTCGTACGACCGGATCCCGACCGTGATGCGCGAAGCGACGATCGCGGTGGAGGATCGCCGCTTCTACGAACATCCCGGCGTCGATCCGGTCGGCATCCTGCGTTCGTTCGTGGTCAACTACCAGCGCGGGCGCCGGGTGCAGGGCGGATCGACGCTGACCCAGCAGCTCGCCCGCACCGTGTTCCTCAGCAACCAGAAGCGGATCGGCCGCAAGTTCCGCGAAGCCATCCTGGCGCTCGCACTCGAACGCAAGTTCAGCAAGGAAGAGATCCTCGACCTCTACCTGAACAAAGTCTATTACGGCGGCGGTGCCTACGGGATCGATGCCGCCAGCCGCAAGTTCTTCGGCCATGGCGCAGAGCGACTTAGTCTTGCCGAAGCGGCGGTGATCGCGGGTCTTGTCAAGGCGCCGTCAAACTATTCTCCCACCGCCGACGTCGATGCCGCCAAGGGGCGCGCCGGCGTGGTCTTGCGGCAGATGGTTCGCGGCGGGTTCATCACTCAGGCGCAGGCCGACGCCGCCGATGTCGCGGACCTGAAGCTCAGCCCGGAACCGCGGCAGAACTCGGCGCGCTACTTCACCGACTGGGCGCTGCCGCAGCTCGACACGCTGATCGACGAGACGCAGGCGCCGCTGGAGGTGTGGACGACGCTGGACCTCGGCATGCAGCGCGATGCCGATGCCGCGATCCGTGCCAACGCCCCGCCGGGCGTGCAGGGCGCGCTCGTCAGCCTCGACCGCGACGGCGCGGTGCGGGCGATGGTCGGCGGCAAGGATTACGTGTCGTCGATCTACAATCGCGCGACGCAGGCGGTGCGCCAGCCGGGATCGGCGTTCAAGCTGTTCGTCTACCTCGCCGCGCTGGAGGCGGGCCACAAGCCAGAGGATACGATCGTCGACGAGCCCGTGACGATCGACGGCTGGAGCCCGCGCAACGATTCGCGCCGCAATTCCGGCTCGGTGACGCTGCGCACCGCCTTTGCCTATTCGCTCAACACGGTGGCGGCCAAGCTGGGGCAGGAGGTGGGCTTCTCCACCGTCGCCGACATGGCGCGCCGCTTCGGCATCACCACGCCGATCAACACCCATCCGGCGATGGTGCTCGGCACCAGCGACGTGCGCCTCATCGACATGACCCGCGCCTTCGCCAGCGTCGCCAACAAGGGCGTGGCGGTGACCCCCTATGGCATCACCCGCGTCACCGCCAACGGGCAGGAGATCTACCGGCACGAGGTGGATCGCAGCCGCGTGCTCGTCGCGCCCTATGTCGCGGCGGAGATGGTCGATCTGCTGCAGACCACGGTCAACACCGGCACCGGCCGCTCGGCGCAGATCGGCCGCCCGGTGGCAGGCAAGACCGGCACCACCACCTCGCTGAAGGACGGCTGGTTCCTCGGCTTCTCCAGCGGCCTCACCACGGGCGTGTGGATGGGCCGCGACGATGCCCGGCCGGTGTCCGGCCTGCACGGCGGCACCGCGCCGGCGCGCGCCTTCGCCGCGTTCATGAAGCCTGCCACCGCCAACCGGCCGATCGAACAGTTCGAGACGCAGGTGACGCTGCCCGAATGGCAGCTGGAGCCCGACGAAGAGGCGTATTTCGGCCAGCCCGACAATGGCACCGCGATGGTGGACGAGGACGGCAATCCGATCGCGGCGCCCTCGCGCGACGATGGGCAGCAGGCGGAGGATGACGGCGTGCCGCAGGCGCCGCCGACCCAGCCGCAGCAGCAGCTCGACGATCTGATCGATCGCGTCACCGGCCGCGATGCTCCCCGCGACGCCCCGCCGCCGCGCGAGGTGCAGCCCGATGGCCGGCGCGACGATCGGCGCCGCGACCTGCCCCCGCCCGTCCGCCAGCCGCTACAGCGGCCGCTTCAGGACGAACGCCCGATCCAGTGAAGCGCGGCACCGTGCGTGCGTAGCCAGGCGCGCGCCGGCGTCGGATCGGCACCGTACAAGCGCTCGACCAGCGCGTGGAAGACGGGCGCATGGTTCATGTGCACGCGATGCGCGACCTCATGCGCCACCGTCGCGCGCCGGACCCAGCCGGGCGCGAGGATCAGCCGCCAGCTGTAGCGGATCACCCCGTCGACGGCGCAGCTGCCCCAGCGCCCGCGCGCATCGCCGATCCCGACCCTGGCGACGGTGACGCCGGCCTTGGCGGCATAGTGCATCGTCTCGGCGGTCAGCAGGTCGAGCGCCTGCCGCTTCAGCCATGTCTCGACCCGGCGCGGCAGCGTTTCGATCGGCCCCGACAGCGACAGCGTGTCGCCGACCACCTCCACCCGACGCCGGGCACCCGGCTGCCACGCGATGGTCAGCGCCGCATCGGCGACGGTCAGCACCATGCCCGGCGCATAGGGCCGCGGCTGCGGCAGGGTGGCGCGCTGCGCGGCGATCCAGTCCGCCTTGCCCTGAGCCCAGGCCAGCGCCGGCTTCAACGCCGCGCGCTTGGGCACGACCAGCCGCACCGCGCCGCTCGCCGGATCGATCGACAGCCGTATCCGCCGCGCCGTGGGATGGCGGACGACCTCGAACGGCGTGGTCACAATTCGCGATCGATGACGTGGTTCTCGAGGTCGCCGACATCGGCTTCGCTCACCGTCCAGCCCCGCACGGAGATGCCGGCGGCGTGCACCGTCTCACGATCGCCGCTGATGAGGTAATGCCAGTCCCGCAACGGCTCGCCCGCCGCGCGCAGGCGGTAGGCGCAGGTGGAGGGCAGCCAGTCGATCCCGCGCACGTTGCGCGCGGTCAGCCGCACGCATTCGGGCACATAGGCGTGGCGGTGCTTGTAATCCGAGCAGAAGCCGCTGCGCCGGTCGAGCAACCGGCAGGCGACGTTGGTCGGCACGATGGCGCCGGTATCCTCGTCCTCCAGCTTGTGGATGCAGCATTTGCCGCAACCGTCGCACAGCGCCTCCCATTGCGCACGATCGAGCTGCTCGATCGGCAGCTCCCAGAAGTTCGTCATCTCGCCCAGCGCTTGATCTCGTCGGCCACGGCTTGCGGCCCCTTGTCGGAGGGCAGCAGCGCAAGCGGCTTGCCGTCCGGATCCATCAGATAGGTGGTGCGGCTGTGGTTCACCAGATAGCCTCCACCGGGCTGTGTCTCACCCTTGCCGGCATAGATGCCATAGGCCTTGGCGATGCCCGCGACCTGCTGCGGCGTGCCGGTCAGCCCCACCATGCGCGGGTGGAAGGCGGCGACGAAGCTCTTGAGCACCTTGGGACTGTCACGCTCGGGATCGACGCTGACGAACACCGGCACGATCCGGCGCGCGAGGTCGGGATCGCTGGCATCGACCATCGCCAGCCCCTTGCCGATCGCCGCCGCATCGATCGGGCAGACATCCGGGCAGAAGGTATAGCCGAAGTACATGATCCGGTACTTGCCGGCGAAATCGCGGTCGGTGACGGTGCGGCCGTCCTGGTTCACCAGCGTGAAGGGGCCGCCGATCCGGGCGCCGGCCAGTGGCGGTGCCTCCGTCGGCTGCGGCTGGCATGCGACGAGAGCGAACGCGGCGAACGGTACGGCGGCCCGCAGGAGACGGCGCAGGTCTGGGCGCAAAATGTTCATGACCACGCCAGCTGTGATCTGTTACCTGCGGCAGGGCAAGCCTTCCTCGTCAAGGGACCGTCCATGATCCGCCCGCGTCATCTTCTCCTGCTCGCTCTTGCCGCCGCCTCCGCGCCGGTCGCTGCGCAGCAGCAGTCGGAAAGCTACAAATTCCTGTCCGCGATCGAGAAGGAGGACGGCAAGGCGGTCACCACGATGATCGAGACGCCGGGCAGCACGATCATCAACACCAAATCGCCGACCACCGGCAAGGCCGCGCTGCACACGCTGATCGGCCATTCGGGCAGCATGTACGTGCAATATCTGTTGCAGCACAAAGCCGATCCCAACATCCGCGACGGCAAGGGCAACACGCCGCTGATGCTGGCGGCGTTGGCGGGCCGTGAAGACCTCGTCGACCTGCTGCTCGCCTACAAGGCGAATCCGAACCTCGCCAACCAGTCGGGCCAGACCGCGCTGATCCTGGCGGTCAACGCGCGCGAAGAGGCGATCGCGCGGACCTTGCTCAACAAGGGCGCCGATCCCGACCAGACCGACAACATGGCCGGCCTGTCGGCGCGCGACTATGCACTGCGCGACTCGCGCAACCCGATGATGGTCCAGCTGTTCAAGGATGCGCCCAAGAAGGCGCGCGCGCAGGTTGCCGGGCCGAAGTTCTGATCGGGTTTCGCTCTACACCGTCACCCCGGGCACGCCGACCAGCCGCGCCACCTCGGTGAAGTCGGCCGCGACCGCCTGCACCCCCAGCGCCTTCAGCCGTGCGTCATGGCCGACGCCGCAATGCGTGCCGGCGCACAGGCCGATCACATAGCCGCCCGATGCCACCGCCCCGGTGGCACCCACCGGCGAATCCTCGATGATCGCGCAATCAGCGATTGGCACGCCAATCGCGGCGGCACCGTGCCAGTAGAGGTCGGGCGCGGGCTTGCCCTTGGCCACATGTTCGCGGCCGCTGTAGATATGCTCGCCGAACGCGTCCGCGAGGCCGATATGGTCGAGGTGGCGGCGGATCCAGCGCGTCGGGCTGGACGAGACGACCGCGCGCGGCAGGTCGGCGGGCAGCGAGCGGACGAACGCCACCGCACCGGCGACCGCGTCGATCCCCGCTGCCATCGCGCGCGCATCCTCCGCCTCGCGTGCGGCCTGAAAGCTGTCGGGCAGCGGACCGCCGATCCAGCGTTCGATCGCGGCACGGAAATCGGGACCGGCCAGCCCCATGAAGTTCGCCATCGAATCCGCCGGCGTGGTCGGATGCCCCGCCCCGGTCAGCCATTCCGCGATCTGCCGGTTGCCGGCATATTCGCTCTCGATCAGCACGCCGTCGAAATCGAAAAGCAGCCCTGCGAACCTCATGCCGCCACCGCCTTGCGTGCGCCGAACAGCGCGCTGCCGACGCGCACGTGCGTCGCGCCGAGCGTCACCGCCGTCGCATAGTCGCCGGACATGCCCATGCTGAGGCCGTTCAGCCCCGCCTCGCGCGCCAGCTTGGCGAGCAGCACGAAATAGGGCGCCGGTTCGACGTCGGCGGGCGGCAGGCACATCAGCCCGACGATCGGCAGACCGGCGGCGCGCGCCCGCTCCAGCAGGGCGGGCAGATCGGCGATGGCGCAGCCCCCCTTCTGATCCTCGGCACCGATATTCACCTGTACGAAGCAATCGGGGCGCCGCCCCGTCTTCGCCATCGCCGCCGCCAGCGTATCAACCAGCGACGGGCGATCCACCGTGTGGATCGCGTCGAACAACGCCACCGCATCCTCGGCCTTGTTGGATTGCAGCTGGCCGATCAGGTGCAGCGCGACGTCGGCATAGGCATCGCGCAACGCCGGCCATTTCGCCGCTGCCTCTTGCACGCGATTTTCGCCGAAGACGCGGTGACCCGCATCGAGCAACGGGCGGATCGCCTCGGCCTCCTGCGTCTTGGAGACGGCGATCAGCGTCACGTCGGCAGGGTCGCGGCTGGCGAGCCGCGCAGCCTGCGCGATGCCGTCGATCACGGCGGTGAGGGGAGTGGCGGCAGGTGAACGGGTGGCGGCGGTCATGCGCGCCGCTATAGCGGCCGGGTGGCCAATCTGAACCGCAATATCGATCCACGCCGCCATGCGTGGCTGATGACCGACGAGCGGATCGACGCGGACCTGCCGGCCGTCCTCGGCACGCTGCCGCCGGGGGCCGGCGTGGTGTTCCGCCACCGCAGCCTGCCGCCGGGCGAACGACACCGGTTGTTCCTGCGCATCCGCCGCCTGGCGCAGGCGCGGCGTCTCAGGATCAGTGCCGCCGGCGGGCTGCCGGGGGCGCCGGGCCATGGCGGCCGCGATGCGCTGACCTATCCGGTGCACGATCGGCGCCAGGCGGTGGCAGCGATACGGGCCGGCGCCGCGTGGCTGTTCGTCTCGCCGATCTACTCCACCCGATCGCATCCCGGCGCCCGGCCGCTCGGCGTGTCGCGCGCATTGGCGATGACGAATGGGCTGGCCGCGGGCCGGATCGCGCTCGGCGGCATGACGGCGGCGCGCTGGCTGCGGCTGCGGCGATATGGCTTTGCCGGTTGGGCCGCGATCGACGGGCTGGTCACGACGATGCAGCCCCGGCCTAAGCCCAAGGCCGCAAAAGCCATACCGGACCACGCTGACCTAACCCGCTCGTGCTGAGCCTGTCGAAGCACAGGTGAGACTCACCCCCGGCGACACGCGCGGGGTCCTCTATCAGCTGATGATGCCGCGGAAGCGTCCAGCCATCATCACGACGCCGCTACCGCAGCATCCGACGCCAGGATCAGAAGCGGAAGGCGGTCCCGACGTAGACCGACTGGCTGTCATGCCGTGTATCGTCCAGGCGGGCCAGCCGCTCACGATCCGAGCGATAGCGCATGCCGGCGGTCACATCCAGGTTGCGGGTCAGCGCGTAGGAGCTGCTGACGTCGACCGAATAGCTCGGCAGCTCCTGCGTCAGCTTGGGCGTGTTCTCCAGCGGCCGGTCGGCGACCGCCTGCAGGCGGCTGCTCGCGCGGCCGGCGCGGTAGGTCAGCGCCACGTCGGTCGATTCGCGACTGCCCGGGATCGGTCCCAGGTCGATCCGGTTCATCGCGCCCGAAACGGCAAAGCGCTTCCAGCCCACCGACACGCCCAGATTGTAGGCGATCGGCTGGATGCCGACGGTCGGCGTCGGTACCGCGGCGGCGCGGCCGGCATCGGCCAGCGCGGTCCGGTTCGACCGAGCCCGTACGGCGACGGTCACCGCGCGCTTGTCCTGCCGCGCCTCGGCCGGGGTGAAGCGGAACTCGCTGCTGTCGAGGCCGCCGCGCGCGATCGCTGCGGCCAGGCGCGGATCGGCGGCTGCGGGGGTGAAGGCGCCGGCGAAGCGTACCGGAGCGGCCCGCTTGACGGGGCGGCTGCGCTCGCTCGCGCCGAACGCGGGTGCCACGACGATACCGGTGGCGACCAGCGCCCCCGTCATCATCACAGCCATCGCACGCCCCATGGCACGCTTCGCAAACACAAGCAGTCCCCTCGACTCCCGCTGCAACGCGCCTAACACGATTCAGGCGCATGCCAATATGGCAGCCTCACTTACCGGTGCGACATTTTGTCCGACTGTTGCAATCAGCACACAGATTTTGGGACTCGATGCGTCGCTTGCGGGGGGTCCGCTGCATCTATAGAGCGGATGCGCTCCAATTTTTGCAGGACAGTTACGCCCATGATCCGCTCGTTGCGCACCGCTCTCATGGTCGCCGCCATCGCCCTGCCGCTCGCCGCCTGCGGCGGCCGCAGCGGTGGCAAGGCCGTCGCCCAGTCAGACCTCGCCGCATCGAAGGTCACGACGATCGGCGTCAATTCCTACCTGTGGCGCGCCAGCCTCGACACGCTGTCGTTCATGCCGCTGCTGCAGACCGATTCCAACGGCGGCGTCATCGTCACCGACTGGTACGTCAATCCGCAAGTGCCGACCGAGCGGATGAAGGTAACCGTCTCGATCCTCGACCAGGATCTGCGCGCCGATGCCGTGCGCGTTGCGGCGCTGCGCGAGGTGAACCGGGGTGGCCAATGGGTGTCCGCCCCCGTTGCGGCATCGACCACGCAGAAGCTGGAGGACGTGATCCTCACCCGCGCCCGCGACCTGCGCCGCGCGTCGATTGCGGGCTAATCCGGTTCATGGTTGAGCGTTTCAACGCCTTGACGGCGGACCGCGCCTGGCAGCAGGTCTGGGACGACCGACAGACCTTTGCCGCCCGCGACGACAGCGGCAAACCGCAAAGCTACGTGCTGGAGATGTTCCCCTATCCGTCGGGGCGCATCCACATGGGCCACGTGCGCAACTACACGATGGGCGACGTGCTGGCGCGCTTCCGGCGGATGCGCGGGTATGAAGTGCTCCACCCGATGGGCTGGGACGCGTTCGGCATGCCGGCCGAGAATGCGGCCATGGAAAAGCAGGTGCATCCCGGCACCTGGACGCGCGCCAACATCCAGACGATGAAGGCGCAGCTGAAGCGCCTCGGCTTCGCGCTCGACTGGAGCCGCGAGCTCGCGACCTGCGAGCCGGACTATTACGGCCACGAACAGGCGCTGTTCCTCGATATGTTCGCCGCCGGCCTCGTCTATCGCAAGGAATCGGCGGTCAATTGGGATCCGGTCGACATGACCGTGCTCGCCAACGAACAGGTGATCGACGGCCGCGGCTGGCGATCGGGCGCGCTGGTCGAGAAGCGCAAGCTCAGCCAGTGGTTCCTCAAGATCACCGACTTCGCCGACGAACTGATCGAGGGGCTCGGCCGCCTCGAACACTGGCCGGACAAGGTGAAGCTGATGCAGGAGAACTGGATCGGCAAGAGCCAGGGACTGACCTTCGGTTTCCAGGTGTCGAATGGCGAGACGATCGAGGTGTTCTCGACCCGCCCCGACACGATCTTTGGCGCCAGCTTCGTCGCGGTCGCCGCGGATCACCCGATCGCGCAAGCACTCGCCGACCGGCCCGAGGTCGCCGCGTTCATCGAGCGCTGCAAGCAGGGCGGCACCACCGCCGCCGAGCTGGAGACGCAGGAGAAGCTGGGCTTCGACACCGGCCTCACCGCCGCGCATCCGTTCGATGCCGACCGGCAGCTGCCCGTCTACATCGCGAATTTCGTGCTGATGGACTATGGCACCGGCGCGGTGATGGGCGTGCCGGCGCACGACCAGCGCGATCTCGATTTCGCCCGTAAATACGGCCTCGCCGTGCAGCGCGTGGTGTCCGACGGCGCGCTCGCCGATCCGGTGTTCGACGGCGACGAAGCCTATACCGGCCCCGGTGCCCTGGTGAATTCGCACTTCCTCGACGGCATGGACGTCGAGGACGCCAAGCGCGCGGTCATCACCCGCGCCGAGGATGGCGGCTGGGGCAAGGGATCGACCGTCTATCGCCTGCGCGACTGGGGCGTCAGCCGCCAGCGCTATTGGGGTACGCCGATCCCGATCATCCACTGCGACGCCTGCGGCGCGGTACCGGTGCCCAAGGACCAGCTGCCCGTGGTGCTGCCCGAGGACGTGTCCTTCGCCGTTCCCGGCAACCCGCTCGACCGGCATCCGACGTGGAAGCACGTCCCCTGCCCCACCTGCGGCAAGGCTGCGGTCCGCGAAACCGACACGCTTGATACGTTCGCGGATTCGAGCTGGTACTTCATCCGCTTCGCCAGCCAGCCGCAGGACAGGCCGTTCGACCGCGCCGTCGCCGAAAGCTGGCTGCCGGTCGGCCAATATATCGGCGGCGTCGAACACGCGATCCTCCACTTGCTCTACGCGCGGTTCTGGACGCGGGCGTTGAAGCATATCGGCCAGCTCGATATCGCCGAACCGTTCACCGGCCTGTTCACGCAAGGCATGGTGACGCACGAGACGTACAAATCGTCGGACGGCCGCTGGCTTTCCCCCGATGACGTGCGCGACGGCGTGGAGATCGCGACTGGTGATCCGATCACGGTCGGCCGCGTCGAAAAGATGTCGAAGTCGAAGAAGAACACGGTCGATCCGGAACCGATCGTCGACCGCTACGGCGCCGATGCGACGCGCTGGTTCATGCTGTCGGATTCACCGCCCGAACGCGACCTGCCGTGGAGCGAATCGGGCATCGAAGGCGCCTGGCGCTTCGTGCAGCGGCTATGGCGGCTGTTCGACGGCGAGGCCGCAGGGCCCGGAGAAGGCGGCGATCCCGCGCTCGACCGCAAGCTGCACCAGACCATCCTCGGCATCGAACAGGATATCGAGGCGCTCGCCTTCAACAAGGCGGTGGCGAAGCTGTACGAACTGGTGACCGCGATCGAACGCGCCGCGCCATCGGCATCGCGCAGCAACGCCGTCTACACGCTGATGCTGCTGGTCGCGCCGATGATCCCGCACGTTGCCGAGGAAGCCTGGGCGGCCAAGGGCTTCGACGGCTTGATCGCCGACGCCCCCTGGCCGGAAGTCGACGCGCGCCTGCTCGTCGAGGACGAGGTGACCATCGCGGTGCAGGTCAACGGCAAGCTGCGCGACACGCTGACTCTGCCCAAGGACATGCCTAGGGACGCGATCGAGGCGGCGGCGCTGGCCTCCGACAAGATCGTCCGCATCCTCGATGGCAAGCCCCCCAGGAAGGTGATCGTCGTGCCCGGACGCTTGGTGAACCTGGTCGCATGAGCCGCCTGCTGCTCCTCGCCCCGCTCGCGCTGATGACGGCGGGTTGCGGTCTCCAGCCCTTGTACGGCGGCGGGCCGGGCGGCAGCGTCGCACAGACGCTGGCCGACATCGAGGTCGCGCCGATCCAGGGCAAGGCGGGCTGGCTGATGGACAACGCCCTGCGCGATCGTCTCGCCGCCAGCGGCACCGCCCGCTACCGGCTGGACGTGAAGCTGGACGACAGGATCCAGGGCTTCGGCGTGCGGCGCGACGATGCGGTGACGCGCGAGCGGCGCACGCTGCGCGCGCGCTACCAGCTGGTGAATCTGGCCGACGGCAGCGTGCTGATCGACGCCACCGCCGGTTCGGATGCGGGCATCGACGTGGTGCAGTCGGAATATGCGACGATCGCCGCGGAGAACACCGCGCTGGAGCGTTTGTCCGGCATCGTCGCCGATCAGATCGTCGCCCGCCTCGCCGTCTACGCGCGCGGCCGTTCCAAGCCGCGGTGAAGACGCGGCCATGAAAGCCAATGCGCGCGACATCCGTTCCGCGCTGGAACGTCCGTCACCCGATATCCGACTGTACCTGCTGCACGGGCCGGATGGCTCGGCCACCGCGGAACTGGCCGCCTTGATCGCCAAGGCGATGGGGCCGGACGCCGAACGCATCGATTTGGACGGAGCGACGCTGCGCTCCGATCCGGCGCGGCTGGCGGACGAGGCGGCCTCGCTGTCGCTGTTCGGTGGCGCGCGGCATATCCGCGTGTCGCCGGCGGGCGAGGAGTGCCTCGACGCCTTTACCGCGCTGCTCGATGCCGATCATGCCGGCAATCCCGTCGTGGCGCTGGCACCGACGGTCAAGTCCACCGCCAAGATCGTCAAGCTGGCGATCGATTCCCGCCGCGCCATGGCGTTCGCCGCCTACGAGCCCAGCGCTGCCGATCTGGAGCGGCTGGCCGCCACGATGGCGCGCGATCAGGGCCTGCGTCCCGCGGGAGCCGTTGCGGCGCGTCTCGCGACTGCTTGCGGCGGCGACCGCGCGGTGCTGGCCCGCGAGATCGAGAAGCTGGCGCTGTTCCTCGATGCCGCCCCGGATCGCCCGCACGACCTGGACGAAGCGGCGCTGGATGCGATCGGCGCCGATTTGGGCGAGGCGGAGATGACGCAGGTCGTCGATGCGGTGATCGGTGGCCATACCGCGGCCTTGGGCGCCGAACTCGCGCGCCTGGACGAAGCGGGCACCTCACCGATCCCGTGGCTGCGCCTGCTCGCGCGCCGGCTGATGACGCTCGCCGAAATGAAGGCGGAGATCGATGCAGGCGCCACGCAGGACAGCGTGTTCAAGCGGCATCGCATCTTCTTCCGTGAAGAGGCGGCGACCGGCCAGGCGCTGCGCCGCTGGAACGCCGCCATGCTGTCCGCCGCACTGCTGCGCGTCCGTCAGGCGGAACGGGCGATCATGGCCAGCGGCAATGCCGGCAGCGTGCTCGCCGATCATGCCCTCACCGAACTCACCCGCGGCGTCGAGCGGCGCGGGTAGAGCATGATGACGTGGCCTTCATCCACACTCACCGTTGGCCCGGAGCTTGTCGAAGGGCATGAGTCTCACCTGTGCTTCGACAGGCTCAGCACGAACGGTATTCGGTCACCTCACCGGCCTCTAATCCGCCGTCAGCGCAAGACACGGCTGAACAACGCCAGCGCCCATCCCGTCGCCGCGACGAACAGGGCGGGATCGTATCGCGGTCCTTCATCCCGCAGGAAGGCATGCTGCGCATTCACCTCATGCCAGGCATAGGTGGCGCCGACCGCTTCCAGCCGGGCGCGGATCGCCTCCCGCCCGGTGAAGGGAACATGCGGGTCCTGCCGTCCCCATACGAACAGCGTTTCGGCACGTAATTCGGCCATCCGCGCAAGGCTGTCGTCGCGCCGGCCTTCGCCCAAGGTGCCGGAATGGATATCGGTCGGATAGAAGAGCGCCGCAGCGCTCACCCGCGGGTCCAGCGCCGCGCGATAGGCCAGATGCCCGCCCAGGCATACGCCGATCGTCCCCAACCCGCCGTTGCACGCAGGGTGCGCCTCCAGCGCGTCGAGCGCGCGGCGCGCATCGGCGTCGAAGGCCGCGACCGGTTTGGCGAACTTCAGCGCATTGCCGCGATCGGTGCCGGCCGCATCGTAACGCAGCACCGTCCCCGGCGCCTCATGCTCGTGATAGACCTCTGGCACCGCGACGACATAGCCATGGCCGGCGAAGAACGCCGCCAGCCGGCGGATCGGATCGGTGACCTGGTAGATTTCCGAAAACAGCAGCAGGCCGGGGAAACGCCCCTCCCCCGCCGGGCGGAACCAGTGCGTGCGCATCACGCCACCGCCGGCAACGGGCAAATCGTCATATTCGTGCGACAGCAGGATCATCAGATCGTATCGCCGGTCAGCCGCTGGCACACCATGTCGAGCTGATCGAGCGTCGAATAGGTCAGCGTCAGCGTCCCGCCCTTCTCGCTATGCGCGATCCGCACGTTGAGGCCGAGCAGGTCCGACAATTGTCGTTCCAGTGCAGCAATATCGGCATCGGGCGTCGTCGGGGCAGCCCTTTCGCGCGAACCGCCCGCCCGCTCAGGCTTGGCGCCCTTGGCCAGCTTTTCCGTTTCGCGGACGGACAATCCCCGCGCCACGACCTGCTCTGCAAGCACTTCGACGTCGCGCGCACCGAGCAGGGCGCGAGCGTGCCCCATCGACAACGAACCATCAGTCACGCGATCCTGCACTGCGGCAGGAAGCTCCAGCAATCGCAATAGATTAGCGACATGGCTGCGCGACTTGTGAACGATTTTGGCTAGCGCCTCCTGCGTATGGCCATATTCGCCGGCGAGCCGCTGATACGCCTGCGCCTCTTCGATCGCGTTGAGATCCTGCCGCTGGATATTCTCGATCAGCGCGATCTCGAGCGTCTGCGCGTCGTCGAAGTCGCGGACGACAACCGGCACCTCATGCAGTCGCGCGCGCTGCGCCGCCCGCCAGCGCCGCTCGCCAGCGACGATCTGATAATCGTGCCCGTGCGGCCGAACGACGATCGGCTGGATCAGCCCGCGCGCCCCGATCGACGCTGCCAGTTCGTCGAGCAACGCGTCGTCGAAGTGACGGCGGGGCTGATCCGGATGCGGCGACAATGCACTGACCGGCAGCATGCGTACGCCGGTCGGCACGGCGGTGTTGGCGCCGGGGGTCACCGGCGCTTCGGCGGCCATCTCGCCGAGCAGGGCGCTCAGCCCGCGCCCCAGTCCGGCCGGGCGGCGCTTCGCCGCGTCGCTCATGCCGCCACCGCCGCAGCGTGCGGCAGCCGCGCGATCAGTTCGCGGGCAAGATCGATATAGGCCTGCGACCCCGAGCAACGATGGTCGTAGATCAACGCCGGCAACCCATGGCTCGGCGCTTCGGACAGGCGGACGTTACGCGGGATCACCGTGTCGAACACCACCCGGCCGAGCACCGCGCGCACATCGGCGGCGACCTGATCGGTCAGGCGGTTGCGGCGATCGTACATGGTCAGCGCCACGCCCAGGATCGCGAGCCCCGGATTGAACCGCTCGCGGATGCGCTCCACCGTCGTGAGCAGCTGCGACAGGCCCTCCAGCGCGAAGAACTCGCATTGCAGCGGCACCAGCAACTTGTCCGCCGCGACCATCGCGTTGATCGTCAGCAGGCCGAGCGACGGAGGACAATCGATCAGCACGATGTCCCAGCGGCCATGCGACCGCCGCAGCGCGCGATCGAGCCGATGCGTGCGATGTTCGAACTCGACCAGCTCGATCTCCGCTCCCGACAGATCCTGCGTCGCCGGAACCAGATCGAGCCGGGGCACGCGCGTGGTGATGACCGCGTCGGCGATCTCCGCCTCGCCGACCAGCACATGATAACTGGACCGTCCACGCTGAGCATGGCCGATGCCCAACCCGGTGGAGGCGTTACCCTGTGGGTCCAGGTCGATCAGCAGCACCGTCTTGCCGGTTGCTGACAGCGCCGTGGCAAGATTGATCGCGCTCGTCGTCTTGCCGACGCCGCCCTTTTGGTTGGCCACAGCAATCACGGTCATCGCGCTTATCCTCTCTTGCGATCGACGATCAGGATCGATGATCCGGGATCGGTCAGGCTATGTTCCACGTGAAACACTCTGCTGCGGTTACGCTGCAATGCGGCAAGTGCATCGTCGTCGATCCGCCCTCGTGGCAGAATCCAGCGTGTGTTCGGTTTGGCGCAATGGTCCGCCGCTTGCAAAAGCTTTTCGACGGACGCCACCGCGCGCGCCGAAATAATGTCGAACACGCCTTCGACCGCCTCCACTTTGCTCGGGAGCACGAAGGCATTATCGAGGTGCAGCCGCTCTGCACAATCCTGCAGGAAGGCCGCACGGCGTTTGCGCGGTTCTACCATCGTGACGCTGCCGTCGAACAGGATGGCGACGACAATGCCGGGAAACCCGCCGCCTGTGCCTATATCGAGCCATGACGCGGCCGGTTGTTTCACGTGAAACATCAACTGGGCCGAATCCAGCGCATGACGGTTCCAGATGCTCGGTACAGTGGAAGGTGCGATCAGGTTCTGACGCTCGTTCTCTCCAGCCACCAACGCCAGGAAGGCCCCAACCTTCTCCGCCTTTTCCTCGCCGAAGCGATCGGCAACGACCGCCCGGGCTTCGTCTTCAGTCATGCCGCCGCTCGCTGTGCATACAGGTAGATCGCCGACAACGCCGCTGGCGTAACGCCGCGGATGCGGGCCGCAGCACCGAGCGACACCGGCCGCGCGAGGCTCAGCCGATCGATCATCTCGTTCGATAATCCGGGGATCGCACAATAATCCAGATCCTGCGGCAACGTTGCCGCCTCTTCCCGTTTCATGCGCGCGATCTCGTCTGCCTGCCGTTCGAGATACGGAGCATAACGGGCATCCTCCACCACTTCATCAACGACACTCCGCGGCCCGCTAAGTCCCGGTGCCACGATATCAACCGAAGCCCCAGGCATCCGCAGCCATTCGTACGCGGTCCGCCGACTACCATCCTGTGAGACCTGCGCACCGCGCGCTGCGAGTTGCGACGCAGTCCACTCGTGCTGCAATGCAGCGTGAACGGATCGCCGTTCTTCGCTGCGGCGCAACTGATGTTCCCGCCGCTCCGGCGTCATGCAGTCGAGATCCTGGGCGATCGGCCCGAGCCGCGTTTCCGCATTGTCGGCGCGCAGCGACAACCGGTACTCGGCGCGCGCGGTCAGCATGCGGTAGGGCTCGGTAACCCCTTGCAGGACCAGATCGTCGATCATCACCCCCAGGTAGCTGGTCGATCGATCCAGTGCGCACGGCGACAGATCGCAGGCCGCCGCGGCGGCGTTGAGCCCGGCGACAAGGCCTTGCCCTGCCGCTTCCTCATAGCCCGTGGTCCCGTTCAACTGCCCGGCGCAAAACACACCGGGGATCGCCGCCAACGCCAGTGTGACGTCCAGCGTACGCGGATCGAGATAGTCATATTCCACCGCATAACCCGGCATCGTGATCCTGGCGCGCTCCAGCCCAGCGATGCTGCGCACCATCGCCTCCTGCACGTCGGTCGGCAATGATGTGGACAGTCCGTTCGGGTAGACGGTCGGGTCGTCCAGTCCCTCGGGCTCCAGGAACACCTGATGCCCGTCGCGATCCCCGAAACGGTGCACCTTGTCCTCGATCGACGGGCAATAGCGCGGCCCCTGCCCCTCGATATCGCCACCGAACAGCGGTGATCGATCAAGCCCGGATCGGATCGCGTCATGCGTCGCCATGTTCGTACGCGTCACCGCACAGGCGACTTGTGGCAGCCGCCGCGTCGGGCTCATCGGGGACATGGTCCAAGGCTCGCGATCGGACGGCTGCTCATCCAGCCGCGCCCAGTCGATCGTGCGGCCGTCGATCCGCGGCGGCGTACCCGTCTTCAACCGTTGCAGCGGCAGCCCCAGCGCCCGCAGTTGCAGCGCCAATGCGCGGGCCGGACGCTCGCCGATTCGACCGCCCTCATGCCGCTCGTCGCCCCGGAACATCCGGCCGCCGAGGAACGTCCCCGTCGCCAGCACCACCGTACGCCCCGCGATACGGCTACCGTCACCCAGCACGACACCATCGACCCGCCCGTCGCGCAGGCTGAGGGCATCGACATCGCCCTCGCCGATGGTGAGATGAGGCAAATCGGCCAGCATCCGCTGGATCGCCGCAGCGTAGAGTCGTCGGTCCGCCTGCACCCGCGGCCCCTGCACCGCGGCGCCCTTGCTACGGTTGAGCATGCGGTAATGGATCGCCGCCGCGTCCGCGGCGCGTGCGATCAGTCCGTCGAAGGCGTCGACCTCCCGCACGATATGCCCCTTGCCCAACCCGCCGATCGCAGGGTTGCAGGACATCGCGCCGATCTGCCGACGGTCATGGCTGATAAGAAGGGTGGTGGCCCCGCGCCTTGCCGCAGCGGCTGCCGCTTCGGTGCCGGCATGGCCGCCACCCACGACGATCACGTCATACATGCCGCTTCGCCTAGGTCAGCGCGGCGTCCGGGTCAAAACTGTTCCACGTGGAACATCACTTTCCGATGCAGAACCGGCCGAACAGCGCGTCCAGCATCGTCTCGGTCGCGTCCAGACCCAGGATCCTTCCCAGCGCGCGCTGCGCCACCCGCAATTGCTCTGCGATGATCAGCAGGTCGTCCTCCGCCGGTGCGAGCGCGTCAGACGCGGAACGGCATGCCGCCCGTTCGCTGTCCCGCAGCGCCAGCATATCGCTGCGTGGCATCAGCGATTCGGCACGCCCGGCGATCATCGCCCACAGCTGCTGGACACTCGCTGAGTCACTCTGCGCTACAGTCACATTGGCCAGCGGCACGTCCGTCCGCCCCGGCTGATCGGCTCGCGCCCTTACCCACAGCGCATCCGGCCGCGGCGGCTGGTCATCCCCCAGCCAAAGCAGGATGTCCGCCCGAACGATCGCCGCCTCGGCGCGCTCCACCCCGATCCGCTCGATCGGATCGTCACTCGCGGTTAGGCCTGCGGTATCGGTCACCTGATAGACGATGCCATCGCGCACCACCGTCGCCTCGATCCGATCGCGGGTCGTCCCCGCAATGGCCGAAACGATCGCGACATCGCGTTGGCTCAGCAGATTAATGAGCGTCGATTTGCCGCTGTTCGGCGGCCCCGCCAGCACCACCTGCACGCCGTCCCGCAGTCGCTCGACCGGTGGATTGGCCAGCACCGCCTGCAGCTCCGCCACCAGCGCATCCTTGCCGTCAACGATCGGCGCGATGTCACCCGCCCCCACATCGTCTTCATCGGCGAAGTCGAGCTGCGCTTCGGTCAGCGCCGCCAGCATCGCCAGGCGATCCAGCCAGCCGCGGATTCGCTGGCTGACGATACCCTCCGCGGCCGACAAAGCGGCGATCCGCTGCCGCTCGGTGTCGGCGGACAACAGATCGGCAAGGCCTGCCGCCTCGGCGAGGTCGATCCGGCCGTTGCCCAGCGCCCGGCGGGTGAACTCTCCCCCTATCGCCGATCGCAAGCCGGGGATGGCCGCTAACGCCGCCAGCACCGCCGCGATCACCGCGCGGCCACCATGGCAATGTAGTTCCGCCAGATCTTCTCCGGTCGCCGTGTGGGGGCCGGGGAAGACCAGCACCAGCGCACGATCGAGCACCGCACCGGACGCATCGCGAAGCACCCTCACCCGCGCGCTGCGCGGCGCCGGCAGCGTGCCCGCCAGTCGCTCTACCGCCGCCAGCGCCAGTGGACCGCTCACCCGGATCACGCCGATCCCGGCCGGCGCCGCGCCGCTCGACAGCGCAAAGATCGTTGCCATCAGCCGCCCGACTTGCCGCCCGTGCTGGTCGCCTGTTCGAACATCTGCCGCCACATGGCGAAGCCCGCCTCGCTCATCGGCGCCCAGCTCTTCATCATGTTTTCAAGCAGCTCGGGACGGACCTGGCCGTTCATCGCCTCGAGCAGCGATCCGACGTACCGCTCGTGCAGCGGCGTCAGGTCGGGCAGGCCCATCGCGCGCCGTGCCTCTTCCGGCGTCAGATCCACGTCTACCGTCACCTTCATCGTATCGCCCCTTGAAGCAGCCCTCTTGGCCATTGCATAGCCGAGCCCGCCCCCACGCGCGAGAGGACCCCCATGAGCAAGACTATCCAGATCGGGACGCTGGACGACCGCGGCCAGTTCGACGTCTATGTCGCCGAGCCGAGCGGTACGCCCCGTGCCGCCGTCGTCGTCATCCAGGAGATTTTCGGCGTCAACGTCGGCATCCGCAGCAAGGCGGACGCCCTTGCCGAAGCCGGCTATCTCGCGCTGGCGCCCGACCTGTTCTGGCAGATCGCACCGGGCGTCGAGCTCGATCCCGACCTTCCCGACCAGATGCAGCAGGCCCTGGGCTTGATGGGCAAGTTCAACCAGGATGCCGGCATCCGCGATATCGAAGCGACGATCCGCACCGCCCGCACCCTGCTGAACGATGCACAGGATGCCAGCGGCATCGCGGCCAAGGTCGGCGTGGTCGGCTATTGCCTGGGCGGCCGCCTCGCCTTCATGACCGCGACGCGCACCGACGTGGATGCCGCGGTCGGCTATTACGGCGTCGGCATCGACGGCCTGCTTGGCGAGAAGCACGCCATCGCCCATCCGGTGCTGCTCCACATTCCGCAGGAGGATCATTTCGTCGACCATGATGCGCAGGCACGCATGCATGCCGGGCTCGACGATCATCCCAAAGTCACGCTCTATGATTATCCGGGCGAGGATCACGGCTTCGCCGCAGCCATGGGCCAGCGCCGCTCCGAAGCCGCCGCCCGCCAGGCGGACGAGCGCACCGCCGCCTTCTTCGCCAAGCATCTCGGCTGAACCTCCATGCAGGAGCTGATTACCGCCACGCCGGATGCGCTTGTCGCGCATCTGGCGAATGTCAGCTGCTAATCTCTTCTTCCTGCGGGATATTCCCGCTGTGGGAGAGCCAGATGTATTTCGAAAAATATCTACAGGGCGGCCAATGGCGTTGGCGCCTGAAAGCCGCCAATCATGAGATCATCGCTTCGGGCGAAAGCTACGTCTACGAGGCAGGCTGCGACAACGCGATCACCCTGATCAAGGGGACCAACGCCGCCACCCCCGTATACCGCCAATAACAGAAAGGGGGCCATCTGGCCCCCTTTCCTTATCCGAACAGCGTCATGACCCCGACATTGGGGTCGACCACTCCTTCGTAGATCATCTTGCCCGCAACATAGAGGATCACCAGCAGGCCGATATAGGCGATCCAGCGATAGCGCTCGATATACTTGGCGATGATGTTGGCGGCGATGCCCATCAGCGCCACCGACAGCAGCAGCCCGATGATGAGGATGCCGGGATGCTCGCGCGCCGCACCGGCGACGGCCAGCACGTTGTCGAGGCTCATCGACACGTCGGCGACCGCGACCGCCCAGGCCGCCGCGGCGAAGCTCTTGGCTGGCTTCAGCCCCGATGTCTCGTCGCCTGCCACTTCGGGCGATCCGGCATTGTGCTCCTGGCGCAGTTCACGCCACATCTTCCACGCGACCCACAGCAGCAGGATACCGCCGGCAAAGATCAGCCCGATCACGCCGAGCAGCCAGCTCACCGCCAGCGCGAAGACGATGCGCAGCACCAGCGCGGCGAGGATACCGATCAGGATCACCTTCTTGCGCTGGTCGATCGGCAGGCCCGCGGCGAGCGCGCCGACGACGATCGCATTGTCGCCGGCCAGCACCACGTCGATCATCAGCACCTGCACGAACGCCGACAAGGCCGAGGGCGAGCCAAGGTTCGAGAAATCGTTGACGATATGCTGCCAGATCTCGGCCGGCGATCCCGGCCCGCTGGCGGCGGCCGCGCTCAGCATGGCGATGATGGACACGTATGACACTCCCGGTTGATGCCTCGAGTGCATAACGCAGCAGCGCGCGAAAGCCATGGCTTGCACGCGCTGCGAGGATTGTAAGGTTTTGTTGCTGATATCCCACCGTTCGTGCTGAGCCTGTCGAAGCACGTTTTGGGGAGCGGGCCGGACGCGGGCGAAGCCCGCGTCGTCGGACGGGATGCCTTACGGCACCCGCCGGCCGCGCTGGTGCGAGTCAGCCGGACGTGGCCGGCTGCCGCACTGCGCACTACTGATTCATGCTGTCGAAGAAATCCTCGTTGGTCTTCGAATTCTTCATCTTGTCGAGCAGGAACTCCATCGCGTCGATCGTGCCCATCTGCATCAGGATGCGGCGCAGCACCCACTGCTTGCTGAGCTTGTCCTTGTCGACCAGCAGCTCTTCCTTGCGGGTGCCCGACTTGCCCACGTCCAGCGCCGGGAAGACCCGCTTGTCGGCGACCTTGCGGTCGAGGACGATTTCGGAATTGCCGGTGCCCTTGAACTCTTCGAAGATCACCTCGTCCATGCGGCTGCCCGTATCGATCAGCGCGGTGGCGATGATCGACAGCGAACCGCCCTCCTCGATGTTGCGCGCCGCGCCGAAGAAGCGCTTGGGCCGTTGCAGCGCGTTGGCGTCGACACCGCCGGTCAGCACTTTGCCTGAGGACGGCACAACCGTGTTGTAGGCGCGGCCCAAGCGGGTGATGCTGTCGAGCAGGATCACCACATCCTTCTTGTGCTCGACCAGCCGCTTTGCCTTTTCGATAACCATTTCAGCCACTTGCACGTGACGCTGTGCCGGTTCGTCGAAGGTCGAGGACACCACCTCGCCCTTCACGCTGCGCTGCATGTCGGTGACTTCCTCGGGCCGCTCGTCGATCAGCAGGACGAGCAGGAACACCTCGGGATGGTTGTCGGTGATCGCCTTGGCGATGTTCTGCAACATCACCGTCTTGCCCACGCGGGGCGGCGCCACGATCAGCGTGCGCTGTCCCTTGCCCTGTGGCGAGACGATGTCGATGACGCGCGCCGACTTGTCCTTCTGCGTCGGATCGGCGGGATCGAGCGTCAGCTTCGATTCCGGATACAGCGGCGTCAGGTTGTCGAAGTTGACGCGGTGACGCACCGCATCCGGATCGTCGAAATTGACAGAGGTGAGCTTGGTCAGCGCGAAATAGCGCTCGCCGTCCTTGGGCGCGCGGATCTCACCCTCGACCGTGTCGCCGGTACGCAGCCCGTGCTTCCGCACCTGGTTGGGCGAGATGTAGATGTCGTCCGGCCCGGCGAGGTAATTCGCCTCCGGGCTGCGCAGGAAGCCGAAGCCGTCCTGCAGGACCTCGATCGTGCCGAGGCCCATGATCTGGTCGCCGTTCTCGGCCTGCACCTTCAGGATCGCGAACAGCAGATCCTGCTTGCGCAACGTCGAGGCGCCCTCGACCCCCAGCTCTTCGGCCATGCTGACCAGCTCGGCAGGGGTCTTTTTCTTCAAGTCTTTGAGATGCATGGAATAATCCGAATGCGGAAGTCGGGGGGAGATAGCTTGGGTCGGCGAAGGAACCGCAGCGACGAAAAGCCGATAGGAGGAACGCGGAGTCACCGGACGGCGGCTCTACGCGCGATGAGGAGGTAAGAGCGGCGGCAGGGTTCGTCAAGCGGATTGCCGCCCGCCCTGCCGTCTCGACCCGGAACGACGTCTCAGAACGGCTTCACGAACGCCAGCACGACGATGACGATCGCCATCAGCGCCGGCACTTCGTTGACCATCCGCAGCGTCCGGCCGGTCAGCCGCATCTCGCCGCGCGCCAGCCGCCTGGCATAGCCGACCGCCCAGCCGTGATAGCCCGACAGCAGCAGCACGAAGAGCAATTTGGCGTGCAGCCACCCTTCGCCCCAATGCTGGCCGATCGTCGCCAGCGTCAGGCCCAGCACCCACACCGCGACCATCGCCGGGGTCAGGATGATGCGGCGCAGCTTCGTCTCGCGTTCGACCCACAGCGCCGCCTCTTCGGCACGCCCGGCAGCCAGGGCCTCCTGGTGATAGACCAGGTAGCGCGGCAGCATGAACATGCCCGCCATCCAGAAGATCACGACGATCACATGCGCCGCGACGATCCACAGGTACGCGCCCGCCACCCAGTCCATCATTGCCCCCGCACCCGCGCCAGCAGTCGTTCGACATGGGCGACCGGCGTGTGCTGGCCGATGCCATGCCCCAGGTTGAAGACGTGCGGACGATCCGGGAATGCCGCCACCACGCGGTCGATGCCGGCATCCAGCGCTGCCCCGCCGGCGAGCAGCGCCAGCGGATCGAGGTTGCCCTGCACCGGCATGCCCTGCGGCAGCACCGCATCCGCCCAGGCCGGATCGACCGTCTCATCGAGGCCGATCGCATCCACCCCCGTCTCGCGCGCATAGACGGGCAGCTTGCCGCCAGCACCCTTGGGGAAGCCGATGATGCACGCATCGGGGCAGCGCGCGCGCAGCCCCGCGACGATCGCCGCATTGGGCGCGATCACCCAGCGTTCGAACTGCGCCGGTGACAGCGATCCTGCCCAGCTGTCGAACAGCTGCACCGCCTCCACTCCCGCCGCGATCTGCCGCGACAGATAGTCGATCGTCATCGCGACGATCGCATCGATGATCGCCTGGAACGCGCCCGGATCGGCATAGGCGACGCTGCGCGTCTCGCCCTGGTCCTTCGACCCCTGCCCCGCCACCATATAGGTCGCGACCGTCCAGGGAGAGCCGGCAAAGCCCAGGAAGGTGGTCTGGGGCGGCAAGGCGGCGGCCACCCGCTCGCAGGTCGCATAGACCGGCTCCAGCCGCTCCGGCACCCGTTTCAGCGCGCCCAGCGCGTGGTCGACCAGCGGTGGTGCCAGCCGCGGCCCCTCCCCCGGCCCGAACGTCAGGTCCTGCCCCAAGGCCCAAGGGACCATCAGGATGTCGGAGAACAGGATCGCCCCGTCGAAGCCGAAGCGGCGGATCGGTTGCAGCGTCACCTCCGCCGCCGCGTCCGGATCGGTGGCGAGCGCCAGGAAGCCGCCCTTCTCCGCCCGCAGCGCGCGATACTCCGGCAGGTAACGTCCCGCCTGACGCATCAGCCAGATCGGCGGCACGGACGGCTTGGCACCCCGCAGGACGGCGAGCAGCGGCTTGTTCACAGGGGCGGTATTCACAGGGTCGGGCAGGGCCTTCTTCCTATATAAGAAGATTCTAGAAAAGGATGATGCAGTGGTTGGCACGTGGAACGCGGGATAAAGCGTTTCATGCCCTAATCACCCACAGGTTGACCGGCAAGAAGCCGCGATTCCGCGTCGATTCGGCGATCCGCATGCCCGGTATCCACAGGCTGTGGATAAATCCATTCCCTGTGGGCGCGGCTGTGGATGGAATGCGGGTTGTCCACGCCGCACCGGTCGCTTGGCGAGGGTGCCGAGTTGCCCTATCCCTTGTCCCCATGTTGTCCACAATTCGGCCCCGGAGGGGGTCATGATGCGCCTGCACCTCCACCTCCTGTCGGACTCGACCGGCGAGACGCTGGAGAACATCGCCAAGGCCGCGCTCGCCCAATATGACGACGTCGAAACCGTGCGCCATTTCTGGCCGATGGTGCGCACCGAGGCGCACCTCGAACGCATCCTTCAAGAGATTGCGCAGAACCCCGGCCTCGTCGTCTTCACGCTCGTCAACGTCGCGACGCGGCGTATCCTCGAACAGCGCTGCCTCGCGCTGGGACTGCCGGCGGTGGCGCCGCTCGACCCGGTGAACGATGCGCTGTCGGGGCTGCTCGGCCAGCAGGCCAAGGCCCGGCCCGGTCGCCAGCACGCGCTCGACGCCGCCTATTTCGCACGCGTCGATGCCATCCAGTGGACGATCGCGCACGATGACGGCATCGCGCACGAGGATTGGGAAGAGGCCGATATCGTCCTCGCCGGCGTGTCGCGCTCGTCGAAGACGCCGACCTCGATCTATCTCGCCAACCGCGGGTGGAAGACGGCGAACATCCCGATCGTCGTCGAAAGTCCGCCGCCGCGCATCCTGTTCGCGTTGCAGCGGCCGCTGGTCGTCGGCCTCACCACCAGTGCCGATCGGCTGATCCAGATCCGCCGCAACCGCCTGCTCTCGCTCAACCAGATGCCCGACACCGCCTATGTCGAGGAGGAAGCGGTGACGCGCGAAATCGCCTATGCCCGCCGCATGTTCGCCGACAATGGCTGGCCGGTGATCGACGTCACCCGCCGCTCGATCGAGGAAACCGCCGCCGCGATCATCGCACTGGCGAACCAGCGCAAGGTGTGATGTGTCACGCCCCTTTCGTCATCACGGCGAACGCCGGGACCCATGGATGCGGGCGGCCGATGGTTCGCGCTTCGTCCGGACGCGTCGTAACCATGGATTCCGGCGTTCGCCGGAATGACGGATAAAGGTGTGATCGTGAGCAAACTCCTCCTCGCCTCGCAAAGCGCTTCGCGCCGCGCCATGTTGAGCGCGGCCGGCGTGCCGTTCGACGCCACCGCCGCCGGCGTCGACGAGGACGCCGCCAAGGCGTCGCTCGCCGGATCGAAACCCCGCGACCTTGCCGATGCGCTCGCCGAACTGAAGGCGGTGAAGGTCAGCCTACGCCATCCCGACCGGCTGGTGCTCGGCAGCGACAGCGTCGTCGCGCTCGCCGATGGCACGTTGCTCGACAAGCCCGAGAGCCGCGAAGAGGCCGCCGAGCATCTCGCCCGCATGTCCGGCACCCGCCACGAACTGTGGAGCGCCGCGGTGATCGCGGAAGGCGGCCGCCCGGTCTGGCGGCACGTCGAGGCGGCGCGCATGCACGTCCGCCCGCTCTCCCCTGCCTTCATCGATGCCTATCTCGACGGGGAATGGCCGGTGATCGCCGGCTGCGTCGGCTGCTACCGGATCGAGGGGCCGGGCGCGCAGCTGTTCACCCGGATCGAGGGCAGCCAGTTCACCGTGCTCGGCCTGCCGCTGCTCAACGTCCTCGATTACCTCAGAATCCGCGGAGTCCTGCCGGCATGAGCCCATCCTACGCACCCGCCGGCGGAGGCCGGCCCTACGCATCCGCCGGTCATGGCCGGCCTTATGCTGAGGTGATCGGCGATCCGATCGCCCAGTCCAAATCGCCGATCATCCACGGCTTCTGGCTCGATGCGCTCGGCCTCGACGCCGAATACCGCAAAACCCTGGTCAGCGCCGACGACCTGCCGCGCTTCTTCGCCGAGCGCCGCGAGGATCCCGACTGGCGCGGCTGCAACATCACCATGCCGCACAAGCTCGCCGCGCTCGACCATGTCGAGGATCGCGGCGACGTGCGCAGCGGCATCGGCGCGATCAACACCGTGTTTCGGGCAGAAGACGGCACACCCGTCGGCACCAACACCGATGCCGGCGGCTTCTACGCCCCGCTCGCCGGGTTCGACCTGACCGGCAAACCGGTGACCGTCGTCGGCGCCGGCGGTGCCGCCCGCGCGATCCTGTTCGCGCTCGCCCGCATGAACGTCGGTCCGGTGACGTTGCTCAACCGCAACGTGCTGAAGGCAGGCGTGCTGCTGTCGTCGTTCGGCCTCAAGGGGCAGGCGCTGCCGCTCGCCAGCCCGCTTGCCCCCGATACCGCGCTGCTGGTCAACGCCAGCACGCTCGGCATGGCCGGGCAGCCGCCGCTCGACCTCGATCTCGACGGCCTGGGCGAAGAGGCGATCGTCTACGACATCGTCTACGCCCCGCTGGAGACGCCGCTGCTCGCCGCCGCGCGCGCGCGCGGGCTGGAGACGGTGGATGGCCTGGAGATGCTGATCGGCCAGGCGGCGCTCGCCTTCGAACTGTTCTTCGGGGCGGAGCCGCCGCGCGATGGCGACGATGCGTTGCGCGACCTGCTGACGGCATGACGATCCTGGGCCTCACCGGCTCGATCGGCATGGGCAAATCCACCGTCGCCGCGATGTTCGCGGCCGAAGGCGTGCCGGTGTTCGATGCCGATGCCGCCGTGCATCGGTTGCAGGGGCCGGGCGGTGCGCTGGTCGCAGCGATCGAGGCGGCCTTCCCCGACACCACCGGGCCGGCGGGGGTGGACCGCCCTGCCCTCGCCGCGGCGGTGCTGGGCGATGATGCGGCGATGAAGCGGCTGGAGGCCATCGTCCACCCCGCCGTCGCCGCGGAGCGGGCCGCCTTCCTCGCCGACCATGCCGATGCACCGCTGATCGTGTTCGATATCCCGCTGCTGTTCGAAACCGGCGGCGACGCAGCGGTGGATCGCGTCGCGGTCGTTTCCGCCGCGCCCGACGTGCAGCGCGCCCGCACGCTCGCCCGCCCCGGCATGACGCCTGCCAAGTTCGACGCGATCCTCGCCCGCCAGTTGCCCGACGCGGCAAAGCGCGCGCGCGCGCATGTCGTCATCGCCACCGACGTGCCGTTCGACAGCACGCGCGAGGCGGTCCGCCGCGTGATCGCTTGCATGGCGGCGCGCCCGGGCGGATAGAAGGATCATGCGCGAGATCGTTTTCGATACCGAAACCACCGGCCTCAGTTTCGCCGGCGGCGACCGGCTCGTGGAGATCGGTTGCGTCGAGATGGTCAACCGCGTCGAGACCGGCCGCACCTTCCACGCTTATTACCATCCCGAACGGGGCATGCCGGCCGAGGCGCAGGCGGTGCACGGCATCACCGAGGCGTTTCTCAGCGACAAGCCCAAGTTCGCCGACGCGGTGCACGACCTGGTCGACTTCCTCGGCGATGCGCCGCTGATCGCGCACAATGCCGGCTTCGACTTTTCCTTCCTGAACGGCGAGTTGCAGAAGTGCGGCCGGCCGATCGTCCATGTCGGGCGGATGGTCGATACGCTGCAGATCGCGCGCAGCCGCCATCCCGGCGCCAAGCACACGCTGGATGCGCTCTGTTCGCGCTTCGGCGTCGACCGGTCGCACCGCGTGCTGCACGGCGCACTGCTCGACGCGCAGCTGCTCGCGCAGGTCTATGTCGAGCTGATGGGCGGCCGCCAGATCGGCCTGGGCCTGGTCAGCGACGTGGCGGCGGTGGAGAGCGTGCAGGTCGCGGTGCGCAAGCCGGTGACGGTGCGCCCGCCGCGCACGTTCCGCGCCTCGCCGACGGAACTTGCAGCCCACGCCGCATTTGTTGCCAAGTTACAGGATCCGCTTTGGGGGGTCGAGGCGTTCGAATAACGCCAACCGGGTACAGGCCAACAGGCCGGCCCACATTGATGGAGAAGACGATGGATATCCGGATTTCTGGTCACCAGGTCGCAACCGGCGACGCGCTCAAGGATCATGCGAGCGACCGGCTTCAGGGTATCGCCACCAAATATTTCGCCCGTGCCATTTCGTCGGAGGTGACGTTCAGCAAGGGGCCGCACGACGTCGGCTTCCGCTGCGACATCGTCGTCCACGTGATGAAGGGGCTGGTGCTGAAGGGCAGCCACCAGGCGCAGGATGCCCATCCCGCCTTCGACGGGGCGGCCGGCAAGATCGAGACGCAGCTGCGGCGCTACATGCGCCGCCTCAAGGATCGCCACGCCAGTGAGGCGGTCGCGATGCAGGAGGACATGGGCTACGACAACGCCGGCTATACCCTGTTCCAGGAAGCGGTGGCCGAAGAGGATACCGGCGATGCGCCGCTCATCATCGCCGAAACCCGCGTCGACATTCCCGATGCCAGCGTGTCGGATGCGGTGATGATGCTCGACCTGCGCAACACCGCGGCGCTGCTGTTCCGCAACGCCGGCACCGGCACCTACAACATGGTCTATCGCCGCGGTGACGGCACGATCGGCTGGGTCGAGCCGCAGCGGGTCGAGGCAACCCAGCCCGCCGCCGGCTGACCTTCCTATCCCCCGCCGGACCGGCTAGGGCCGGCGGGGTTCCTCCCCTTCCCCAGAAAGCGTCATGCAAGACTTCAGCGACCTGCTGCGTCCGGAGGCCGTCTACAAGGACGTTGCCGTCGCCCATAAGAAGGGCCTGTTCGCGCAGCTCGCCACCGCGGCGGATGCGCTCGGCCTCGACGGGCGGCTGACCGCCGAACGGCTGATCGCGCGCGAGAAGATCGGCTCGACCGGTTTCGGCGGCGGCGTCGCCATCCCGCATGCCCGCCTGCCCGATCTGCCGGCGGTGACCGGCGTCTTCATGCGCCTTGCCCAGCCGATCGAATTCGACGCGGTCGACGATCTGCCGGTCGACCTCGTCTTCATGCTGGTGTCGCCGGTGGAGGCGGGGGCGGAGCATCTGAAGGCGCTCGCCCGCGTCTCGCGGCGGCTGCGCGATCGCACCTTCCTCGGCAAGCTGCGCGGGGCGGGTTCCCCCGATGCGCTCTACGCCTTGTTCACCGCCGACGCGGCGCGCGATGCCGCCTGAGGATGCGGGCGCCACGGCGCATTACCGCGCGCTGGAGTCGCTCTATGCCGCAGCGCCGATCAACCGCCTGTTCGAATCGCGGCTGGAGATCGTCGAGGCCGGCGTCGCGCGCATCCATTTCCGCATCGACGAACGCCATTACCACGCCGCCGGCGCCGCGCACGGCACCGGCTATTTCAAGATGCTCGATGACGCCGCCTTCTATGCGGCGAACAGCCTCGTCACCGATCGATTCCTGCTCACCACCGCCTTCAACCTGCTGCTGACGCGCCCGTTGAAGGCGGGGCCGGTGGTGGCGGAGGGGCGCTGGATCAGCGGCCGGCGCCGCGTCTACGTCGCCGATGCCCGGCTGATCGACGCCGATGGCGAGGAAGCGGCGCGGGGCACCGGCACCTTCATGCGCTCGCAGATCCCGCTGTCCGGCCTGCCCGGCTATCGCATCCCGTGACGGACCGCCTGCCGACGCAGCTCGTCGTCGGCGCGCTGGTGCGCCGGGTCAACGACGCGGGCGGCATCGCCATGATCCGTGCCAGGGGCGATCCCCACAGTGGCGGCATCCTGCTGCTGGTCGACGATCGTTCAGGTCCGGTACGGGTGCTGGAACGCACAATCGGCCTGGATGGGGCTGTGGGTCTGACCGATTCGGTCCCGTCCGATGGGGCCGAGGCCTATTGGCAGCGGCGGCGGTCACGCGATCCCGATCTGTGGGTCGTCGATCTGGACGGCGCGGAAGCCCAACGCTTCGCCGCTGAAACGATCCTGGCCGATTGACGCATCGCGCGCGGCATGGCGATGCAACAGCCATGTTGAAAACGCGTTGTGCTGCGCCGGGGTGCGATCCGGGCCGGTGACGCAGTCGGGGGGACACCCGGACGATCCGGCCACGCCGGTTTGCCCGTGATCCAACCGCATGTCGAATACGTTGATGACGATCATGCAGCGTGCCGCGATCATCGCGGCGATGACCCTCTCGCTGGCCGGCCTCGCCGGTGCCGCCACCGCCGAAACGCCCGATCGCACCGCGATCCCCGCGCCGGCCTCTGCGGTTCAGGTCATCAACACCGTTGCCCCCATCGCGGTTCCCGCCCCCCGCGCCGCCCCGGCGCTGCAGATGGTGCAGAGCCTGCCCGTTTCCCGCCCCGCCGCCCCGTCCATCACCGAAGACGATGGCGATTACGACAGCCTCGCCGAAGCCGTCGCGGCGCAGGAAAGTGCCGAGATCGACGAGGCGCAACGCTGCCTCGCCGGTGCGATCTATTTCGAATCCAAAGGCGAGCCGCTCGCCGGCCAGCTCGCCGTCGCCAACGTCATCATCAACCGCTCGAAATCGGGCCGCTTCCCTGCCGACGTGTGCTCGGTGGTGAAGCAGCGCGGCCAGTTCAGCTTCGTGCGCGGCGGTGAAATCCCGTCGATCGACGAAGGCCGCACCGCCTGGCGCACCGCCCTCGCCGTCGCCAAGGTCGCGATGGCCGCCGCCTGGGAAAGCCCCGCCCCCAAGGCGCTGTTCTTCAACACGCCGGATCGCCGCCCCGGCCGCAATCTCACCCGCATCGCGATGATCGGCCACCACGTCTTCTATCGCTGATTGCCGCCCCAGCATTATCCATGGGTGCTTGCCCCGTTCGCTGAATGTTCCTAAAGCGGCGGTCATGCTCGACATGGCCCCGGCTTCCTGTCTGGACGGCGGCGATCCCGCGATCTGCACTGCCGATGTGGCGCGCGGCGTCACCCGGATGCTGCTGCGCCACGACCTCACCACGATACCCGAAGTCCCGCTGGAGGGCGGGCGCCGCGCCGACCTGATGGCGGTGGACGCACGCGGCCAGCTGGTGATCGTCGAGATCAAGGTGTCGCGCGCCGACCTGATGGGGGATGGCAAATGGCCCGATTACCTCGGCCATTGCGATCGCTATTATTGGGCGGTGCCGGCCGGGTTCGACCTCGCACCGCTCGACGGCAGCGCCTTCCTGCCGGAGCGGACCGGCGTGATCGTCGCCGACCGCTACGATGCGGCGATCGTACGCGAGGCGCATACCGTCCCGCTGCCCGCGCACGTCCGCAAACGCTGCACCCTCGCCTTCGCTAGGCGGGCGGCTCGGCGGCTGACCGGACTAATCGATCCCGACGCCTTCGTGGAGTGATCGAGGCGCGTCCCGCCTACAATTGATGCCCCGTTCGGTCGCGCTTGGTCGCCAGATAGCGCGCATTGTGCGGGTTGGGCGGTAGCGCATGCGGCACGCGCTCGACCACCGCGATTCCCGCTGCCTCCAGCCCGGCGACCTTGGCGGGATTGTTGGTCAGCAGCCGCACCGACCGCTGGCCGATCAGCTCCAGCATCCGCGCCGCCACGCCAAAATCGCGCGCATCCACCGCAAAGCCCAGCCGCGTGTTGGCATCGACCGTGTCGAACCCCTGATCCTGCAGCGCATAGGCGCGCAGCTTGTTGACCAGGCCGATTCCGCGCCCCTCCTGCCGCAGGTAGAGCAGGATGCCCCAGCCATGCGCCCGGATCGCCGTGATCGCTGCGCGCAGCTGCGGCCCGCAATCGCATTTCAGGCTGCCGAGCACGTCGCCGGTCAGGCATTCGCTGTGCAGCCGCACCAGCGGCGGCGTGCCATTGGGCTGGCCGATCAGCAGCGCGACATGCTCGTCGCTCGAATCGGGCGCGCGAAAGGCGACGATCTCCGCATCCTCGGCGCCATCGACCGGCAGCCGCGCCCGCGTCGCCAGCCGCAGCGCGCGCGCGTCCTGATGCGCCTCGATCGCTCGCGGCGCGATCGTCACCTCGGGATCGCGCCCGTCGATGACGAAGGCCGGCAGCAGCCCGGCGATCCGCGCCAGCCGGATCGCGGCGAGGCTCGCGACCGGCCGGTCGACCGCCATGGTGCGGAACGGACCCTTCAACGGCGTCGCGAGGTCGAATTGCGGATCGGCAAGCGCCACCGCGGTGGAAAAGTCGAGCCAGCGCGCCGGCTCGATCACCACCGGCGTATCCGGATCGGCGGCGGCGAGCTGGTTGGTCAGCTTCAGCGTCGCCGCCCGCCCGCTGGAGATCAGCAGCGGAAAGCCGCCATCGGCCGCGAACGCCGCGACACCATTGGGATCGGCGGTTTCCACCGCGAGCAGGGGCAGGGGGGCTTCGTCGTCGGCATGGATCGCGATCGGCCAGCCGCGGCGCAGCGCGTCGATCGCCCGTGCCACGTCGCGCGCGGTGTCGGACCGGCGGTTCAAAAGGCGAACTCGGTCATGATCGGCACATGGTCCGACGGCTTCAGCCAGCTGCGGCAATCCTCGAACACCCTGTGGCTCACCGCCGCCGCGGCGACGTCGCCCGTCGCCCACATATGATCGAGCCGCCGGCCTCGATCGTTCTTGGTCCAGTCGGGCGAGCGATAGCTCCACCAGGTATGCAGCCGCGCCGGCGCCGGGTGGAAATGCCGGCCCAGGTCGACCCAGTCGTTCGACCCCTTCAACCGGTCGAGCGCCTCGACCTCGATCGGTGTATGGCTGACCACCTTCAACAGCGCCTTGTGGCTCCACACGTCGCTCGGCAGCGGCGCGATGTTGAAATCGCCGGTCAGGATGGTCGGGCCATCGAGGTCCCTAGACCAAGTGGTCATCCGCTCGACGAAATCCAGCTTCTGCCCAAACTTCGGATTAACCGCACGATCGGGCACGTCGCCGCCTGCCGGTACGTAGACATTCTCCAGCCGCACGCCGTTCGGCAGCCGCACGCCGACATGCCGCGCCTCGCGATTGGCCTGCCAGTCGAACCGATCGTCCTCGGCGATGGGCACCCGGCTGAGGATCGCGACGCCATGATGCATGCGCTGGCCGTGGATGACGGTATGGTCGTATCCCAGCGCGCGGAACGTATCGAACGGGAAGTCGGCGTCGATCACCTTGGTTTCCTGCAGGCACAGGATGTCCGGCTCCGCCTCGCGCAGGAACTGTTCGACGATGGCGATCCGGAAGCGGACCGAATTGATGTTCCACGAAACGATCTTCACACGCCGCCATGTAGCGAGGGCAGGGAGCCGCCGCCAGACGTACCGGGCTTTTGGCAAAACCCTTGGCGTCGCGCGCATCCTGCCCCACATGGGCGACAACGCATACGAAGGAGCAGCTTTTGGCCACGTTAGGAATGTCGCCAGCCGAGAAGCAGGCGGTCGAGGCTTTCCGCCGCGACGTCGTCGAACCGTCGATGACCTCCCTCGTCATTATCGATTTCTGGGCGGAATGGTGCGGGCCGTGCAAGGCGCTGGCGCCGGTGCTGGAAAAGGTCGCCGCGGCCTATGCCGACAAGGGCGTCGTGCTGGCCAAGGTCGATACCGACAAGAACCAGTTCATCGCCGCGCAATTCCAGATCAAGTCGATCCCGACCGTCTATGCGATGTTCCAGGGCCAGCTGGTCGCCGACCTGACCAATGCCCGCACCGAATCGCAGCTGCGCACCATCCTCGACCAATTGCTGAAACAGCTGCCGATCCAGTCGGCGGATGCCGATGCGGCGGCGGAGATCGAGCCGCTGATCGCGATGGGTGAGGACGTGCTGGCGGAAGGGGATGCGGCGCGCGCGCTGTCGATCTTCGACCAGTTGTTCGAGATGGCGCCGGATCATCCCGCCGTCCTCTCCGGCCGCATCCGCGCGCTCGTCGCCGCAGGACAGACCGAAGAGGCGCAGGCGGCGATCGACGCCTTGCCCGCCGACCTCAAGGATGCCGGTATCGAACGCGCCAAGGCGACGCTCGCACTGGCGCAAAGCGCGCAGCCGGTGGAGGATTTCGCGGGGCTGGAGGCAGAGGTTACCAACAATCCCGACGACCACGAACGCCGCTTCGCGCTCGCCAACGCTCAGATGGCGGCGGGCAACCGCGATGCGGCGGCGGACAATCTGCTCTACATCGTCGCCGCCGACCGCGAATGGAACGAGGGCGCGGCGCGCGCGCAGCTGCTCAAGCTGTTCGAGGTCGTCGGGCTGGAGGATCCCTGGGTATCCGCGCAACGGCGGCGGCTCTCCGCGATCCTGTTCGGATGACGAACCCGACGCGCCTGTCGATCTTTCCCTTGCCCGGGGCCTTGCTGTTCCCGGGCATGCACCTGCCCCTGCACATCTTCGAGCCGCGCTATCGGGCGATGGTGAGCGATGCGATGGTGCGCGACCGGCGCATCGGCATGATCCAGCCGATGGGAATGGCGGGCGGCGGCGATCGCCCGACGCTCTACGACATCGGCTGCGTCGGCCGGATCGCCGAGGTCGAGGCGCTGGACGACGGCCGCTACAATCTGGTGCTGGAGGGCGTGGCACTGTTCCGGGTGCTGCGCGAACTCGACGTGACGACCCCGTTCCGCCAAGTGGAGGCGGAATTGCTGCCGGTGCCGGAGGACGAAACCCTGTCGCTCGGCCGACGATCGTCGCTCGAACTCGAATCGCGCCGCTTCGCCGATACGCAGGGCTATGCGGTGGATTGGGAGGCGGTCGGCCGGCTCGACGATGAAAGCTTGGTCAACGGCATCGCCCAGATCGCGCCGTTCGATGCCGCGGCGAAACAGGCGCTGCTCGAGGCGCCGGATATCGAGACGCGCGCCGAACTCATCATCCAGCTGATGCAATTCTTCGGCCGCCACGACGGCGAGGACAAGGTGACGCTACAATGAGGAGCGGGAAATGACTGTGGACCCCTGGCTGCTCGAACGGCTGGTCTGCCCGGTGACCCGCCAGCCGCTGCGCTACGACGAAGCCGCGCAGGAACTGGTCTCGGAGGCCGCGGGCCTCGCCTATGCCATCCGCGACGGGGTGCCGGTGATGCTGGCGGACGACGCGCGGCGCCTCTGACGCAGGGCCGCCGTTACCCGACCAGCGCCAGCGCCGCCATCAGCAGCGCAGCGACGCTGGGGTAGAAGGTCAGCGCGAAGCCCAGCGCACGCGCCTCCGCGCCATCGCGATAGCCGCTCCAGAACAGCAGCCGCCCCGCCGAGAAGCACGCCGCGAACAGCGCCACCGGCACCCGTGCATGGTCGCTGACCAGGGTCAGCGCACCATAGGCCAGCAGCGCGAGCAGCGCCTGTTCCGCGGTGTTGCGCAGCACCGCATTGGCCGCATCCACCCGGGGATCGATGCCGTTGCCGCCATCGATCGCGTCCGTCGAGCCATAGCGCCGCCGCGCCACGTCGCCGATCGCCGCCGCGACCCACAGGCCCAGCGTCAGCGCCGCGATGCCCAGCGTGAACAGCCGCGCATCCAGCGTCGCGGCATAGCTGCGCGCATAGCCGATGATCGCCGCCGCCAGCGTCAGCCCCAACCCGATCCCGATCCCGCGCGCCACCCCGCGCTGCGCCCTGCTCATCGGCGTAGCGGGAGCAGGGGCGGGGGCCGGGGCGGGGGCGGGGGCGGGGGCAGGCGAGGGGGCCGGCTCGCTCACACCAGCAATCCCTGCAGCAGCTTGGGCAGCGCGCCGCTTTCGCCACGCGCTTCCGCCATGAAGCGGTTCTTGAGCGGCGGCAGCTTGTCGACCGCGCTGATGCCCAGGCGGCGCACCGCACTCGCCGTCTTGCCGGGGATGCCGAACAGCCGGGTCAGCGTATCGGTGGCGGCGGCGACCATCAGCGTGTCGAGCCCGCGCCAGCGCTGGTAGCGCTCGAGCAGCGCGGGATCGCCGAGGTCGAGCCCCAGCCTCTTGCCCTCAACCAGCACCTCGGCCAGCGTCGCCACGTCGCGCAGGCCCAGGTTGAGCCCCTGGCCCGCGATCGGATGGATGCCATGTGCAGCGTCGCCGACCAGCGCCAGCCGCTCCGCGGTGATCCGCGCCGCATGGTGAAAGCCCAGTGGGTAGCTCGCGCGCGGGGAGGGGGCGGAGAGTTCGCCCAGGAACCCGCCCATGCGCTTGCTCGCTTCGGCCAGGAAGGCCCGGTCGCCGAGCTTCATCATGCCCGGCCCGTCCGCCCCCTTCACCGACCAGACGATCGCCGAGCGATGGCCGATGTCGTCGTCGGGCAGCGGCAGCAGCGCGAACGGGCCGGAGGGGTAGAAGATCTCGAACGCGATATCCTCATGGCTGTGTTCGTGGTGGAAGGCGCCGACGATCGCGGCATGATCGTAGTGCCAGCGTGCCACCGGGATGCCCGCCGCCTCGCGCGTCGGTGAATTACGTCCCTCCGCCGCGACCAGCAGGGCTGCGGTCACGGTCGCACCCGAATCGAGCGTCGCGGTGACGCCGGCCGGGCCCCTCACCACCTGCGTCGCGCGCGTCTGCATGCGCAGGTCGACATGGGTCGCGGCGCTCGCCGCCTCGAACAGGGCGCGCCGCAGCAGCTTGTTCTCGTACATCGTACCCAGCGGATCGTCGCGTTCGCCGGGGCGGAAATCGAGCTTGCCGGGGGCAAGGCCGTCGCTCACCCGGATATGCCGGATCGCGCAGCCTTGGCCGGCCAGCCGCGCACCGACGCCGATCGCATCGAGCATCCGCCCGCTCGCACTGGCGATCGCCGAGGCGCGCCCGTCGAAGCCGGGGGCCAGCATCACCGCCGGATCGGCGGGATCGACGACGATGCTGCCGACCCCATGCGCATCGAGCGCGAGCGCTAGCGTCGCGCCGACCAGGCCGCCGCCGAGGATGATGACGTCTGTATCCATGCGCCTTCCCCTACAGGTCGCGGCGGTCCCTGCCAACGGCGTCGCGGCTGACGAAGAGCAGCGCCCCGGATCGCCCCGTCGCAGCCGTCTTGACGGAACGCCGCCGCGGCCCGATGATTCCGGCGATTTTTCGCACATTGAAGGGATCGGGCGATGGCGAGCCGTGCGCAGCCAGGCTTGTTGCGTGAGACGGTGAAGGCGGGGGCGGTGCGCGGCGGAGCGCTGATCGCGGCGATCGCCATCATCTTGGTGACGCTGCTGATGGTGCTGGCGCTGGCGAGCTACCATGCCAGCGACGCCGCGCTCAACACCGCCTCGGGCGGGCCGATCCAGAACCTCGCCGGTCCTCCGGGGGCGTGGTTCGCCGATCTGGCGCTGACCGTCTTCGGGCCGGCGGTGGCGCTGCTGCTGCCGGTCGGGCCGATCGTCGCGGCGAGGCTGTGGCGCGACCAGCCGCCGGGGCGCTGGGCGGCGATGCTGCGCAATGCGGTGATCGGCGTCGCGCTGATGGCGGCGGCGCTCGCCTTCGTCTCCGATTCCTCGGTGCTGGCGCTGCCGGCGGGCTGGGGCGGGGTGGTCGGCCTGTCGGTGGCGCGCCTCGTCGCATGGGCGCTGTCGTTCATCGGCCAGCCGGGCACCGAACGCTGGCTGGCGCGCGGCATCGGCCTCGTCATCGGCGTCGCCGGCATCATCGTCTGGGCGAAGAGCCTGGAGATCGACCTCGGCGAACGTCGCTTCCGCCTGCGTCGCATCCGCACCGCCGACGGCGAGACGATCGAGGACGTGTACGATTACGACGTGGACGAGGAGGAGGAGGAAGAGCCGCTGCAACTCGCCCGCAAGGTGGTGGAGCCGCGCGCCGTCGCCACCCCGGATCCGCGCCCCGCGCCGGTAATCGCCGATCGCACGGTCGCCCCCTCCGCCGCCCGGCCCAAGCCGAAGCAGCAGAGCTTCGACCTCGGCCACACCTATGCGCTGCCGCAGATCGACCTGCTCACCCCGGCGCCGCCCGCGCCCAAGGGGACGATCGACAAGGCCTCGCTGGAACGCAACGCCCGCCTGCTCGAAAACGTGCTCGACGATTTCAAGGTGCACGGCGTCATCAACGAAGTGCGCCCCGGCCCGGTCGTGACCATGTACGAACTGGAGCCCGCGCCCGGTATCAAGGCCAGCCGCGTCATCGCGCTCGCCGACGATATCGCCCGCAACATGAGCGCGGTGTCGGCGCGCGTCGCGGTGATCCCCGGCCGCAACGTGATCGGCATCGAGCTGCCGAACCAGAAGCGCGAATCGGTCAGCCTGCACGAACTCGTCGGCAGCCAGACGTTCGAGGATCAGGCGGCGCAGCTGCCCATCATCCTGGGCAAGAACATCGCCGGCGATCCCGTCATCGCCGATCTCGCGCCGATGCCACACCTGCTCGTCGCGGGCACCACCGGCTCGGGCAAGTCGGTCGGCCTCAATTGCATGATCCTCTCGCTGCTCTACCGGCTGACGCCCGACCAGTGCCGGATGATCATGATCGATCCCAAGATGCTCGAACTGAGCATGTACGACGATATCCCGCACCTGCTGTCCCCCGTCGTCACCGATCCCGCCAAGGCGGTGCGCGCATTGAAATGGGCGGTGGAGACGATGGAGGATCGCTATCGCCAGATGTCGTCGGTCGGCGTGCGCAGCCTCGCGGGCTTCAACGACAAGGTGCGTGCCGCCAAGGCCAAGGGCCAGCGCCTCGGCCGCCGCGTCCAGACCGGCTATCACCCCGAAACGGGCCAGCCGGTGTATGAGGAGGAGCAGCTCGACTACGAGCCGCTGCCGCAGATCGTCGTCATCGTAGACGAGCTCGCCGACCTGATGATGACCGCGGGCAAGGAGGTGGAATTCCTGATCCAGCGCCTCGCGCAAAAGGCGCGCGCCGCCGGCATCCACCTCATCATGGCGACGCAGCGCCCGTCGGTCGACGTCATCACCGGCGTCATCAAGGCGAACCTGCCGACCCGCATCAGTTTCCACGTCACCAGCAAGATCGACAGCCGCACCATCCTGGGCGAACAGGGCGCCGAACAGCTGCTGGGGCGCGGCGACATGCTCTACATGCCCGGCGGCAAGGGCATCGTCCGCGTTCACGGCCCCTTCGTCAGCGACGACGAGGTGCGCGGCATCGCCGATCACTGGCGCGCCCAGGGTCAGCCCGATTATATCAGCTCGGTCACCGAAGAACCCGAAGACAGCTTCGCACTGGAAGGCGCACCGGAGGGCGAGGACACGGCCGAAGACCAGCAGTATCGCGCCGCGATCCAGCTGGTGTGCGAATCGCAAAAGGCCTCGACCAGCTGGCTCCAGCGCCAGCTGCGCATCGGCTACAATTCGGCCGCTCGCCTGATCGAAAAGATGGAAAAGGATGGCATCGTCAGCCGCCCCGACCATGTCGGCCGCCGCGAGGTGCTGCGCGATACGGAGGGACACGCGATCTGAGCGTGGGGCTGCGTTCGCTAGGGCTGATCGACATGCAGAATGAAGGACCCTCTTCATCCTCCCCCGCCAGGGCAGCTATCGCATATGGCGATGATAGCTGCCGGCTGCAGGTGAAGGGGCATGCCATCCAGGTATCCTTCGTCACCCCGGACGTGTTCCGGGGTCCACCGCGCCGCGAAATCCATAGCGTATGGGTGCGCGGCACGGTGGATGCCGGACCAAGGCCGGAATGACGGAGGATTGAAGAACCCCCCGGATCAGACAGCCGATTGCAATAGCCCTGCCTTGGCGGGGAGGGATTGAATGTCGATTGGTCCTAAGCCCCCGATGGACGATCGCGTATGGGTCCGCGGTGCTGCCATCGACCTCGTTTAAGTGACCGCACGATTCACGCTGTCCTATTTGGAAAAGCCGTGAAACACCGCTCCGAGATCGTCTCGTCCACTGCTCTTTGACATCCGCTCGCACTCGCTGACGACACCTGCGTTCGTGAGACTTTTGTGACCTTTCGCGGCCACGCTTGCCCGAAACCGCTTGATCCGGGCTACCGACCTGCCACTCTATCGCTTTGATATAACACATCGAGGGAACGCCAGTGAAACGCATCACCGCAGCCGTCACGCTGACCATTGCCGGCGCGGCGATGGCTCAGGATAGCGGCCCCACCGTCGCGCCGCCCGCGGCGATCGTCGCCGACGGCATCCCGCCGGTGCCGCAGGCCCTTGCCGATGCGACGCGGCCCTATCTCGAATCGCGCGCCGCCGGGTTCGACGGCTGGAACCCGGTGACGCGCGGCGTGCTGGTGTCCACCCGCTTCGGCAATACCGCGCAGCTGCACGAGGTGGCGATGCCGCTGGGCATGCGGCGGCAGCTGTCGTTCGAGGCGGATGCGATCGCCGGCGCCAGCTATGCGCCCCGCCGCGGCGACGTGCTGGTGGTGCAGAAGGACGTCGGCGGCAGCGAATTCTGGCAGCTCTATACGCTGAAGGACGGTCGCCTCACGCTGCTCACCGACGGCAAGAGCCGCAACGCGATCAACGCCTGGAGCCACGACGGGCGCTGGCTCGGCTATTCCTCCACGCGCCGCAACGGGACGGACAACGACCTCTACATCATCGATCCGCGCGATCCCAAGAGCGACCGGCTCGTTGCCAGGGTGCAGGGCGGCGGCTGGGCGATCGGCGACTTCGCGCCCGATGCGAAGACCGCGGTGGTCAGCCAGTATCTGTCGGTCAACAAGACCAACCTGTACCTGATGACGGTCGCCACCGGCCGCATGACCCCGATCGGCGACCCGGCGCAGCCGATCGCCTATGGCGATGCGAAGTTCGCGCCCGACGGTACCTTGTGGGTGACCTCGGACGAAGGATCGGACTTCCAGCGCCTCGGCACGATCGATCCGCGGACCGGCCGCTTCACCGCGGTGGCGCCCGAGGTGAAATGGGATGTCGCTGGCTTCGACATATCCGACGACGGCCGCACCATCGCCTATGTCGTCAACGAAGCCGGCATCGACCGGCTGAAGCTGCTCGATGTCGCCAGCCGGCGGGCTCGCACCGTGCCGCTGCCCGCGGGCGGGATCGGCGGTGTGGCGTTCGCGCCCTGGGGGGCGCTGGGCTTCACGCTCACCTCGGCGAAGGCGCCGGCCGATACCTATTCACTCGATCCCGCGACGCTGAAGGTGACGCGCTGGACGGCCAGCGAGACCGGCGGACTCGATCCGCAGCGCAACGTCGAGCCTGAATTCATCGAGGTGAAGAGCTTCGACGGCGAACCCGTCTCGGGCTTCCTCTACCGCCCCGATCCGAAGCGCTGGCCGGGCAAGCGGCCGCTGCTGTTCAACATCCATGGCGGGCCGGAAGGGCAGTCGACCCCCGGCTTTCTCGGCCGCAACAACTATCTCATCAACGAACTCGGGATCGCGATCTTCTACCCTAACGTCCGCGGCTCGACCGGGTTCGGCAAGCGCTTCGTCGCGCTCGATAACGGGCCGTTCAAGCGCGAGGATTCGGTGAAGGATATCGGCGCCTTCCTCGACCGGCTGGAAAAGGACTCGCGCATCGATCCCAAACGGATCGCGGAGACGGGCGGCAGCTACGGCGGCTACATGTGCTATGCGGTGGCGATCCGCTACGGCGACCGGTTCAAGGCGGCGAACTGCATCGTCGCCATCTCCAACTTCGTCACCTTCCTCGAAAACACGCAAAGCTATCGCCGCGACCTGCGCCGGGTCGAATATGGCGACGAGCGCGTGGCGGAGCAGCGCGCCAAGCTGACCGCGATCAGCCCGCTGACCCGCGCCGCGGAACTGAAGATCCCGCTGATGGTCGTCACCGGCGGCAACGATCCGCGCGTGCCGGCATCGGAGGCGAACCAGATGGTCGCCGCGGTCCGCGCCAACGGCGTGCCCGCCTGGCACCTGCTGGCCAGGGACGAGGGCCATGGCTTCGCCAAGAAGGAGAACCAGGACTATCAGTTCTGGACCAGCCTCCTGTTCTGGCGCGCCAACCTGCTCGGGCCGGGCAAGTGAAGGGGGGGGCCGCCGGGGGCTTGAACCCCGGCGGCGTTTGGCGGTTAAGCACGCATTCAACGCTCGCCCTGCATCAGGATGCCCATGATCCGATACGCCCTTGCCCTCACCGCGCTGGTCGCGCCCGCCGTCCTCCCCGCCCAGGCGACCGGCGATCTCGCCGCGGTGCAGCGGCACCTCCAGTCGGTCGAGACGATGACCGCCGACTTCACGCAGACCGATCGCAACGGCAAGGTGCTGACCGGCACCTTCACCCTCAAGAAGCCGGGCAAGCTGCGCTTCCAATATGAAAAGGGCGTGCCGATCCTGATCGTCGCGGAAGGTGGCGCGCTGACCTTCATCGATTATTCGGTACGGCAGGTGCAGCGCTGGCCGATCAAGAATTCGCCGCTCGGCGTGCTGCTCGATCCCACCCGCGACATCACCCGTTATGCGCGGCTGGTGCAGACCGGCAACGACGCGGTCGTATCGGTCGAGGCGAACGATCCGAAGCATCCCGAATATGGCCGCATCACATTGATCTTCGCGCGCCAGCCCTCGGCGCCGGCGGGTCTGTCGCTGCAAGGCTGGGTGGCGCTAGACAGCCAGAACAATCGCACGACGATTCGCCTGTCGAATCAGCGATTCGGCGTACCGGTTAGCGACCAGACGTTCAAATGGAACGACCCACGGCGGACCAATAGCCGCTGACAGGGCAGAATCCGACCCGTCATTCATGCAAGCGACAGGTTGCTTGGCCTAGAAGGGCCCTCGCGGATGTGGGGCGTCCGGGATTTTTCCCCCTGTTGCCCGGATGACATCAACCACTTCCCGCCTGCGTGACGAACGCTAGGTCGGCCCTCGCTCCATGCCCCCGGAGCGGGGGCCATTCCGTTTATGGCGTCGGCTTCGCTGGAACGCTCAGTGGAAATCGCGTGACGGCGGCATGATCCGCACGTCGCGCGGGTGGCGGCCGCGGGGATCCTGGCTGACGATCGGCTTGGGGCGGATCACCTCGTCCACCGGCAGCAGCGGCGTCTCGGCCCGGTAATCGGAAGAGAGGCGCGCGAGTTCTGCGGTGCGGTCGTATGCCCTGGTCGTCATCAGGTGGACGACGCCCTCGTCGCTCCGCTGGATCACCCCTTCCAGCACCAGCAGCCGCGCCGCCATCACCGCGCGCCGGTGCGCCTCGAAATCGCGCGCCCAGAGCAGGGCGTTGGTGATTCCCATCTCGTCCTCGATCGTCACGAAGATCGCATTGCCCTTGCCCGGCCGCTGGCGGACCAGCACCACGCCGGCGACGCGCGCGCGCCGTCCGTCGCGGGCGCGGGCCGCCTCCGCGCTCGACAGCACTGCTTCGGCGGCGAACACGGGCCGCAGGAACCGCATCGGGTGATCCTTCAGCGACAGCCGCGTTGTCTGGTAATCCGCCGCCACCTGTTCGGACAGCGGCATGGCGGGCAGGCGCGCATCCGCCTCCTCGGCCAGCTCGGGTGCGTCCGCGGCGGCGAACAGCGCGAGTTGCCTGGGGGGCGTGCGCCGCACCTCCCACAAGGCATCGCGCCGCGGCATCGCGATCGAGCCGAAGGCATCGGCATCGGCGAGCAGGTTGAGCCCGCGCGTCGGCAGTCCGGCACGCGCCGCCACCGCCTCGATGCCGGCAAAGGGCTCCTCGCCGCGCGCGGCGACCAGCGCCTCCGCCCAGGCCTGCCGGAAGCCGTCGACCTGGCGGAACCCCAGCCGGATCGCGTGGCTGCCGTCGTCGAGCGGCTCCAGCGCATTGTCCCAGACGCTCGCATTGACGTCGACGGGGCGAACGACGACGCCATGGTCGCGCGCGTCCTGCACCAGCTGCGCGGGCGCGTAGAAGCCCATCGGCTGCGCGTTGAGGATCGCACAGCCGAACGCGGCCGGGTGGAAGCATTTGATCCACGACGACACGTACACCAGCCGCGCAAAGGACAAAGCGTGGCTTTCGGGAAAGCCGTAGCTGCCGAACCCCTCGATCTGCTTGTAGCAACGCTCGGCGAAGTCGCGCTCGTAGCCGCGGCCGATCATGCCGCCGACCAGCTTTTCGTGGAAATTGTCCATGCCGCCGACATGGCGGAACGTCGCCATGGCGCGGCGCAGCTGGTTCGCCTCGCTGGGGGTGAAGCCGGCGGCGACGATGGCGAGCTTCATCGCCTGTTCCTGGAACAGCGGCACGCCATAGGTTTCCCGCAACAAGGTGCGCAGTTCGTCGGCCGGTCCGCACCGGGGATCGGGGGAGGGGAAGTCCACCGCCTCGCGGCCGGCACGCCGCCGCAGATAGGGATGCACCATGTCGCCCTCGATCGGTCCGGGCCGCACGATCGCCACCTGCACGACGAGGTCGTACAGCTTGCGGGGGCGCAGGCGCGGCAGCATGTTGATCTGCGCGCGGCTTTCCACCTGGAACACGCCGATGCTGTCGCCCCTGCACAGCATGTCGTAGACCGGCGGCGCGTCGGGCGGGATGGAATCGAGGTCGTGCCGGCCGAGGCCGTGCTCGTCCATCAGGTCGAACGCCTTGCGGATGCAGGTCAGCATGCCGAGCGCCAGCACGTCGACCTTCATCAGCCCCAGGCAGTCGATATCGTCCTTGTCCCATTCGATGAAGGTCCGGTCCTTCATCGCGCCGTTGTGGATCGGCACCGTCTCGTCGAGGCGGTTCTGGGTCAGCACGAAGCCGCCGACATGCTGCGACAGATGGCGGGGAAATTCGAGCAGCTGCGCCACCAGGTCGCACAGCCGCGCGATTTCGGGCGTGGCGGTATCGTAGCCGGTTTGCTGGAGATGCTTGTCCTCCAGCCGATCGGTGAAGCTGCCCCAGATCGTGCTGGTCAGGCGCTGGGTCACATCCTCGGACAGGCCCAGCACCTTGCCGACCTCGCGCACCGCGCTGCGCGGCCGGTAGTGGATCACCGTCGCTGCGATCGCCGCACGGTGGCGGCCATAGCGCTCGTAGATATATTGCATCACCTCCTCGCGCCGCTCGTGCTCGAAATCGACGTCGATATCGGGCGGCTCGTTGCGCTCGGCGGATACGAAGCGCGAGAAGAGCAGGTCGTAGCGCATCGGATCGACCGAGGTGACGCCGAGCAGCCAGCACACCGCCGAATTGGCGGCCGACCCGCGGCCCTGGCACAGGATCGGCGGGCTGGTGGTCCGCGCGAAGCGGACGATGTCGTGCACCGTCAGGAAATAATGGGCATAGCCCTGCGACCGGATGAGCGCGAACTCCTCATGCAGCAGGCCGAGCAGCTTGTCGGGGACATAGCCGTCGTAGCGGTCGATCGCGCTCTGCCAGGTGAGATGCTCCAGCCAGTCCTGCGCCTGCCAGCCGGCGGGCACCGGCTCGTGCGGATATTCGTAGCGCAGCTGGTCCAGCCGAAACTTGATCCGGTCGAGCAGCCGCAGGCTCTCGACGATCGCCTCCGGCCAGCCGTGGAACAGGCGGGCGATCTCGGCTGGCGGCTTCAGATGTCGCTCGGCATTGGCGGCGAGCAGGCGTCCGGCGTGCGCGACGGTGCGCCCTTCGCGGATGCAGGTGACGACATCGTGCAGCGGCCGTGCGTCGGGTTGCGCGTAGAGCGCATCGGTGGTCGCGAGCAGCGGGACGCCGGCCTGCGCCGCGATCCGCGCATGGCGCGCCAGGCGGCGGCGGTCGCGCCCGCTGCGCGGCATGGTCACGCCCAGCCATGTCCGCCCCGGCGCCATGTCGGCGAGCAGCGCCAGCGTGGCGGCCAGGCCGGGGTCGCTGCGCCTCGGCGGGATCAGCGCGTCCGGCATCGGCTCAGCGGGCGTCGTGCTGCTGTCGGGCAGGGCGATCAGCAGCAGGTCCTCGCAATGCCGGGCGAGATCGCCCAGCCCCAGGATGCAGCCGCCTTTCACCGCCCTGCGGTTGCCGACCGTCAGCAGCCGCGTCAGCCGTCCCCAGCCATGCCGCGTAGCGGGATAGGCGACGATATCGGGCGTGCCGTCGGCGAACACCAGCCGCGCGCCCACCACCAGCCTGAAGTCGAGCGGCGGCAGCCGCTGGCCGAGCAGGCCCTGTTCGGCGCGCTGCAAGGCGTCATGGGCACGGACGACGCCGGCCACGGTGTTGCGGTCGGCGATGCCGATGGCGGCAAGCCCCAGCTCCACCGCGCGTGCCACCACATCGCTCGGGTGGCTCGCGCCATGGAGGAAGGAATAATTGGTCGCCGCGACCAATTCGGCGAATCGCGGCGCATCGCTCATGCGAACAGCCCGTGCAGGTACCAGCGCGGGTGGTCGCGCTCGTCGTGCAGGCCGTGGCGGAAGATCCAGTATCGGCGGCCGCGCCGGTCCTCGATACGATAATAGTCGCGCGTCGGGATCGTCGCGTCGTGGCGGCGCCACCATTCGCCGGCGATCCGCTCCGGCCCCTCGGCACGGGCGACCTCGTGGACCCGCCGCCGCCAGCGGAAGCGGTGCGGCGGGCCGTCCGGCACCTCGGCCATCACGCTCTCGATCGGCTGCGGCGGGTCGAACAGGTAGATGGGGCGCAGCGGCGGCTCGCCCGCCTCCGCCGCGGGCCAGGCGGCGGGCGCATCGGCGGCGGCAGGGGCGGTGGCGGGCAGCATCAGCTCGGCCTGCTCGGGGATATGGCTGTCGCGCGGGGCGAAGCGGCGCACCCGCCCGCGGCCCAGCCGCGTCGACAGCTGGTCGACCAGCTGTTCCACCTGGCCGCGCTGCGCCGCGCCGCCCTCCAGCCGCAGCTGCGCCGCATCGAGCCGCTCGGCCAGCGCCACGTCCAGCCGCACCAGATCATAGCCGAAACCCGGATCGAGCGGGTCGGCGAGGCTGTCGATCCGCTCGGCGAACAGGCGCATCAGCAGCGCCACGTCGCGTGTCGGCTGCCCCGTCTCGATGCGCAGCGACTGGACATGGCCGTCGGCGCGGAACAGCCGCGCCTCCCAGCGCCGGCCGCCCTGATGCCGCTCGTCGAGCGTTCGCGCCGCCTCGCCGGCAAGCTCCTCCAGCACGTCCAGCGCATCGTCGGTACGCGCGATCGGCTCGGCGAAGCGGCGCTCCACCGCGATCGGAGCCACGCGCACCTTCGGCCGCACCGGCGCCCGGTCGTCGCCCGCCAGCCGGCGCACCGCGCTTGCCGCCGCCTCGCCGAATCGCGCCGCGATGCCGGCGATCGGCCGGGCCATGACGTCCCCGACCGTCTTCAGCCCGGCACGGGTCAGCGCCACCGTCGCATCCGCATCCAGTTCCAGCGCCGCGACCGGCAACCGCTTCACCGCACGCCGTTCGTCGGGGGCGGGCGCGCCGGCATAGCGCGCCAGTGCCTGCGCGATTTCCGGCGTGTCGCCGAAGGCGTGGCGGGCGAGGATGCCGCGCCGCGCCATCCGCGCCTCCACGTCCGCCGCCAGCGGCCGCTCGCCGTCGAAGGCATGGGTGCAGCCCGCGACGTCGATCACCAGCGCATCGGGCGGCGCCAATGCCACCGTCGGGCTGTAGCGCGCGCAACCGTCGGCCAGCCGCTCCAGCCAGTCCATGTCGGCATGCGGATCGGCAGGGAATACCTCCAGCTCCGGCACGCGTGCCCGGGCATCGGCCAGCGTCAGGCCCGGCTCCAGCCCCAGGCGTGCCGCGGTACGATCGGTCGCGGTCAGCCGTACCGCCTGGCCGACCGTCTCGACAAAGGCGACCGGCGTCTCACCCGCTTGCACGAACAGGTGCGGCCGGGTGGCGCGCAGCCGGTCGATCGGCAGCCAGGGAAAGACCAGCGCCAGATAGCGGCGCTCCACGGAAACTCTTGGCATTGCGATCCCACTCCACGCGCCAGCGGCCGCTGGCAGGGCCGCCCCGCCGGCGCAGGCATTCGACGTCATAGGCGGGCAGGCCGGGAGCCTCCCCGCCGATTCCCTGATCCAGCGCGGTGGACGTCGCGGCCGCCACCGCCCAGCGTGTCGCCGCGGCGCTGACCGTCGGCTCCGCGCCGACCCGCAGCGACAGCACGGTGACGCCCGACGCCTCCGCCGCCAGCATCAGCCGCCGCGTCGCCGTGAGGTCCAGGCCGGGCGCGCGGCCGACGCTTTCCACCAGCACGCACCCCAGGCCGGCGCAGCGTGCCGCATCCGCCGCCGCGCGCAGCAAGGCCGCTTCGTCGGCGACGATGCCCAGCACCAGCGCATCGGCGGGCAGGCCCAGTTCAATGAGGCCGGTGGCATGCAGCCGGCCCTGCGCGCGCTCGCATGCCTCGGTGCGCAACCACAGCAGCGGCAGCGCCCCCGCCGCCAGCGCATTGGCGATGCCGAATCCCGCCCCGCTCGCCCCGTCCTCGGCATCGAGCGCGTAGATCTCGTGCAGCTGGGCGGTGGCGAGGCCCTGCGTCAGCCAGCCGTCCACCGGTGCCGGTGCCGCTTGCGCAGCCCCCGTACCGGCGGCAATGCCGCGCAGCCGGGCGATCAGGGCGGACGAGTCGTTCATCACTGTTCTTGTAATGTTCTAGATATCGAGTCGCCAAGCCCCAATCTGCACGCAATTTTCACGATGGGGGTTGCGGCCCCCGAAAGGCGCTGCTAGTGGCGCGCCTCACCCAGCCGGTTCGCCGGTTCAGGCGCCAGAGCGGGCGTAGCTCAGGGGTAGAGCACAACCTTGCCAAGGTTGGGGTCGAGGGTTCGAATCCCTTCGCCCGCTCCAGTTTTCCACCACGATGGTCGCACCAAAGACCCTCCGACGCGGGCGGCAGCTGCTGCAGACCGCCCGGCCGAACGGGCGCGCCGATCAGTGCGCCGCGCCGGTGACGATCGGATAGGACACGATCAGCGTCAGCGGCGTCTTGCCGACCTGGCGGATACCCACCGTCGCGCCGGTGTAGAGATAGGCGGCCATGCCGGGCTTCAGCGGCTTCGTCTCCGCGCCCGACGACACCACCCCTTCGCCCGACAGGACGTAATAGACCTCGTCATGCGCCAGCGGATGCGGGCCGATCGCGGCGCCGACGTGCAGCACCCGTTTGCGGAATTCCATCGTGCGCACCGGCACGGCATCGCTGATCCGATAGGCGGTGCTGGTGCCGATCCTGCCATGCGGCGTCGGCTCCTCGCGCACCACCGTCCGCTCGTCCACCACCACCATCGGCCGCTCCGCCGGCGCAGCGGGCACGGTTTGCGCTGCCAGAATTAAAAGCCCCGAGATCATTGCCATAGTCGCCTCCATCTTTGCGGTTTGCGGGATGTTGACATGCGAGCCTGCACGCAGCATGCTCCTGACACCGGTTACCTTAGCAGGGACAAGCACCGGTGGCGAGATCATCGGAACGATGGCCGCACAGCGGGAGGATGGCAGCCACGACCTGCCGAATGCGTCATTCTCCCATGACTCTGCGCCGACGCCGGTTACCGGTGTCAGCGCGTGAAAGGCCTCAAAGGCCGTTGGGGAGTGATGTGAGATGATCGGACGTTCGACCTTTGCCCGCGCCGGTGCCGGCCGCCTTGCCGGCGTATCGACGGCCGCGCTGATGCTGGGCATGCTGCTGCCCGCCGCCGCGTTTGCGCAGGCAGCGAAGATCCCGGCGACGCCGGACCAGCCGGGCAGCCCGCCGCATACCGATCCCGCACCCGCCCAGACCGCCGTCGTGCCGGAAGGGCAGCCCGCCGATCCCGCTGCCGACGTCCAGCCGCAGACCACCGCGCCCGACGGCACCGAAAGCGGTGCCGACATCGTCGTCACCGGCTTTCGCCGCAGCCTGGATGCCGCGCTCAACGTGAAGCGCGAATCGGTGGCGTCGGTCGATGCGATCGTCGCCGAGGATATCGCCAAGTTCCCCGACCAGAATCTGGCCGAATCGTTGCAGCGTATCCCCGGTATCTCGATTCAGCGCGACGCCGGTGAAGGCCGCGCGATCACCGTTCGCGGCCTCGGCGCGCAATTCACCCGCGTCCGTGTCAACGGCCTCGAAACGGTTGCGACCTCGACCGACGGCGCCTCGTCGAACCGCGACCGCGCGTTCGATTTCAACGTCTTCGCCTCCGAACTCTTCAACTCGATCGTCGTCCACAAGACGGCCGAGGCCAGCCTCGACGAAGGATCGCTAGGCGCGGTGGTCGACCTCAACACCGGGAATCCGCTGGGCGGCAAGACCGGCTTCACCGGCGTGCTGTCCGGACAGGCGAGCTACAACGACCTGTCGAAGAACTTCGGCCCGCGCATCGCCGGGCTGCTGTCGTACAAGAACGATGCGGGGACCTTCGGCGCCTCGCTGTCCGCGGCCTATCAGAAGACCAACAATTTCGAACTCGGCAACAACACGGTGCGCTGGTCGCAGGGCGTGTTCGATTCGGTGAACGGCACGCCCTGCTTCACCCAGCCCAACCGCGGCGGCGCCTATACCAACAACGCGACGTGCGACGCGGTCGCGCTCGCCTTCCACCCGCGTATCCCGCGCTACGGCTCGGTGCGGCACGATCGCGAGCGGCTGGGCATCACCGGCAGCGTGCAATGGGCGCCGAGCGACGCGACCAAGATCTCGATCGACGGCCTCTATTCGCGCTTCAAGGAGACGCGCGAGGAGAAATGGGGCGAGGTGCTGCTGCGCTCCAACGAGCGGCAGATGGACGTCAGCAACTACACCATCGATTCGAACAACAATCTGATCGCGGCGACCATCAACGACGCGTGGGTGCGCACGGAACATTATCTGCGCAAGTCGCAAACCGAATTTTACCAGATCGGCGGCAGCTGGGACCAGGACGTGACGGACACATTCCGCTTCACGTTGCTGGGTGGTTATTCGAAGTCGGACGCAACGATTCCGGTCGAGACGACCTTCGTCTTCGACGATCGCGACGCGCAAGGCTTCCGCTACGATTACACCAATTCGCGCAGCCCCCTCATCAGCTTCGGTACCAGCGTCACCGATCCGGCGAATTTCCAGCTCGCGGAAATTCGCGATCGGCCGTCGGAAACGGTCAACAACTTCCGCACCGCGCAGCTGCGCACCGAATGGGACGTCACCGAGGGCCTGCAGATCAAGGCCGGCGGCCTCTATCGCCGCTTCGCGTTCGATACCAAGGGCTTCTCACGCGATGCGGTGGTCTGCCCCAACGCGGGCGGCCGCGACGTGGTGCTGGGCACGATCACCTGCACGCCCAATACCAACATCGGGCCGACCGCGGTCTACGGCTTCCCCGCGACCAATCTGGGCGAGATCTTCAACCTCGGCCGCGCCGGTCAGCCGACGGGCACGACCACGCAGTTCCTGATCCCCAACATCGCCGCCGCGGCGCAATATACCGGCCTCTACAATCGCACCGCCGCGGTGCTGGTCGGCGATACGCGCAGCGTGTCCGAAGAGGTGACCGGCGGCTATGGCGAGTTCGACGTGAAGGGCGATCTCGCCGGCTTGCGCTATGCCGCCAATGTCGGCATGCGCTACGTCCATACCGCGCAGAAATCGACCGGCCTGTCCTCCGCCACCGTCAATGGCACGACGGTCAACACGCCCGCGACGGTGGAGCGGAGCTATGACGACTGGCTGCCGGCGATCAACGTCGCGCTGTTCCCGGCCGACAAGGTCATCATCCGCGGCGCGATCGCCAAGGTCATCACGCGGCCGACGCTGGGCAGCCTGACGCCGGGCGGCTCGGTCGACGGGTTCAACTATCGTGTCAGCTTCGGCAATCCGCAGCTCGACCCGTTCCGTGCGACCTCGTTCGACCTGTCGGCGGAATGGTATTTCGCGCCGCAATCGATCTTCTCGGTCGCGGCGTTCAAGAAGAACATCGAAAGCTTCCCGGTTTCGCAGCCGCGTTCGGGCACCTTCGCCTCGACCGGCCTGCCGCTGTCGGTGATCCCGGCCAGCTCGCCCGCCGCGCAGAATCCGGAAGGCCAGCTGTGGACGATCACCCAGCCGATCAACGGAACCGGCGCCTCGCTGAAGGGCGTCGAGATCGCGCTGCAATCCTCGTTCCGCTTCCTGCCGGGATTTCTCAAGAACTTCGGCTTCCTCGCCAACGCCACCTTCATCGATTCGTCGGCGGCCTATACGCAAGGGGGACCGGCGACGAGCGTCTCGCGCGGGGTGATCAACCCGGTGACCGGCGCGGTGACGACGGCGGGCGGCGTGCTCGGCGCCTATCCGAACGTCACGCGGACTGCGACGCTGTTCGGCCTGTCGAAGCGCGCCTACAATGGCACGCTCTACTATGAGGACGCCAAATTCTCGGCACGCGGCTCGATCAGCTATCGCAGTCCGTATATCGATGCGGCGTCGGCGACGGGCAATCTGTTCGAAGGGTATAACAAGACGATCAACGTCGATGCCTCGCTGCGTTACAAGCTGACGCAGAATTTCGAACTGTCGCTGGAGGGGACCAACCTGACCGACCAGTATCGCGACCGCTACGTCGATCTCGACGCCAACCGCAATTACGAGAACAACCACTTCGGCCGCACGTTCCTGATGGGCGCGCGCTTCAAGATGTGAGCGGTATGATCGATCGGCGCGGGGCATTGCTGGCGGCGCTCGCCGCCGGCTGGATGGGGACGGCGGCGGGTGCGCAGATCCCGGCGCCACAGGGGGCGGGCAGCGCAGGACCGGGCCTGCCCGATCCCGCCGAGACGATCGACCTGTGGCCGGGCAGTGCGCCCGGCATACCCCAGGTGCCGCCGGTCGAGGTGGTCGACGAACGCAGCACCGATCCGGCGCTGCCCGATCGCGCGCTGCGGGGCATCGTGCGACCGCGGCTGGCGGTGTTCCGACCGGCGGTCGCCAACGGATCGGCGCTGCTCGTTACCCCCGGCGGCGGCTATGCGCGCGTCGTCATCGACAAGGAAGGCTATGAGCTCGGCCGCTGGCTGGCGGCCCGCGGCTGGACCGTGTTCGTCCTCTTCTACCGCCTGCCCGGCGATGGCTGGGCGGCGGGGCCGGACGTCGCGCTGTCCGATGCGCAGCGCGCGATGCGACTGATCCGCCACCGTGCCCGCAGTTACGCCATCCGGCCCGATCGCGTCGCGGCGCTGGGCTTTTCGGCAGGCGGGCACGTCTGCGGCGATCTCGCCACCCGCTGGGTGGCCAGCACCTATGCGTCGATTGATGCCGCCGACCGGCTGAGCGCGCGTCCCGATGCCGCAGCGCCTATCTATGCGGTGCAATCGATGGCGCGGCCGCTGGCGCATGCCGGATCGCGCGACCTGCTGCTCGGTCGCCAGCCGACCAGCGCGCTGGAGGCTGCGCACAGCCCGGCACGCAACGTCACCGCGCAAACCCCGCCCTGCTTCCTGGTCCATGCCGAGGACGATCCGGTGGTCGACGTCGGCAACACCCTGGAGTTCCGTGCCGCGCTGAAGGCGGCCCGCGTTCCGGTGGAGACACATCTGTTCGCGCAGGGCGGGCATGGCTTCGGTCTGCGCCGTGCGGCGGGCAAGCCGGTGGAGGCGTGGCCGGCACTGTTGCTCGCCTGGGCGAAGAGCCTCGGGTTCGGCTGAGCTTTCGCGAGCGCGTCCGGGCGTATAGGGCGCGCCCATGACCAGCGGCGCGCTCCACGACCTGTTCCTTTCGACGCTGATCCGGCAGGCGGGCGGCAACCGGCGCCGCTGGCGGCTCGTGCTGGGAGACGTACGCGTCTACGATACGGCGACGCATCCGCACTGCAATTGGTCGGTGACGCCGACGGGCTCGGCGGCGGAGAACGATATGGTGGAGCGGATCGCCGACGATCTGCGCAGCGCCCATCCGATCGTCCGCGGCTGATCGCCCGATGCTACCCGGCTGCATGTGCCGTAGCCCGGCGGATGAGGCCTTTTGCCAAACCGTCGTCCAGAAAGCGAACGCATCAACGTCGTATTCGTATACTTTTTAAGTAATCCCTGTTGCCCGTCGAAAACGTTTCTTGTACCCATCCGAAACGGATACAGATCGTGATACCGGAAATCGTCGGGCACGGTTCGTCAGCGGATGGGAGATGAGCGTGAACAGCGACGAGCGCCAGTGCATCTGTCAATTGCTGGACGATGCACTGAGTCTGCTCGACGCCAACAATGCCCGTCTGCCGGCGATACTGGTCAGCCAGGCGCTGGAAGCGCTGGAATGTCCCGTCAGGCCGCCGGCTACTCTGCCCGCTGCAGCGGCAGTGCTACAATCTCAGTGAGCCAGCTGCGGATCGTCGACCGGCCCGTGGTGGTCAGCGCCAGCATGGTCACCCGCCGATCGCTGAGGTCGTCGCTGCCGAGCACGAGGCCGCGGTCCTGCAACAGCTTGATCCAGCGCAGCGCGGTGGTGCGCGGCACGCCCGCGGCGGCGCAGCAGGCGTTGGTGGTCACCGTCGCGCCGTGCAGCCCCTCGGCGAACAGGAAGAGCATGATGTCGAGGCCGGGATTGGCGAAGAGCGACGCTTCGAGATGGGTGCCGAGCTTGCGCCGGGCCGCCGCGATGCTGCGCGCCAGAACCGCAATCTCCGCATCCGCCGCATCGTGCCCTTCGACGATGGCGTGAACAGGCGCTCCGGCGAACGTGGTGCCACCGGTGTCGCCGAGGTGCAGGGCCGAGACATTCTGTTCGCGTAAACCGGCGTCCATCGTGATCGTTGCTCCCGTTATTGCCCCACGGCATAACCGGAGCCGATCCGAAATCAAGCCGTGTCGTCGATATCCGACCCGATCGGCACGCCATCACGGCGATACCGATCGAACGATTCACGTAAGTTAGCGCCAAGTTCCTCCAGTGTCACGGCCTCCAGCCGCCGTTCCACCGGGGTCGATGCGCGTAGCAGCTCGGCGATCGCCAGCTGCGCCTGGGTGATGCGATCCACGCCTTGCAGGCTGCGCATATGGTGGCGCAGCGTATCGGGATTGCCGGCGAGGTCGAAGGCGAGGTCGGCGAGCAGGCCGGTCAGGCCGACCAGTTCGTCGGCCAGCGCATGGGCGAGTGCCGGCTCCACCGCACAGGCGCCGTCCACGGCGATGACGTCGGCCCTCACTTGCTGCACAGTTTCAGAAGGCTGCGGGCCAACTGGTCGCCCGGCACCGGCTGGGTCGCCATGCGGCGGGAGAGGACGAAGCCTTGTGCCCGGTCTTCCGCCGGAACGAGGCAATAGCCACCGCCGGCCTGCAACGCACGGATGCCGGCATCGCCATCCTCGCCGTCCGCCCCGAGCAGCAGGCCGACCGCCTCCGCCCCCGCTGCCTTGGCGACCGAGGCGAACAGGATGGAGATCGACGGCCGCTCGCCCGCCACGGGGTCGCGCGGCAGCAACCGCAGCCGCCCGCCCGGCCAGGCATCCAGCGCGACATGGTGGTCGCCCGGCGGCGCGAGGTAGATCGTGCCCTGTTCCACCGCCATGCCGTCTTCGGCGAGCACGATGCGCGGCGCGATCTCCGCGGCCAGCTTGTCGATCATCGTGCCGGCTAGGCCCGGCCCCAGATGCTGCACCACCGCCGTCGGCGGACAATTGGCGGGAAAGCTGCCGAACAGCTCGAACAGGCTCTGCGTCGCTGCTGCTTCACCGCCGATGGCGAGGATGCGGCCGTTCCAGTCCATCGGCGGCGCGGCGACCGCCTTGGCCGTCGCGGCACTCTTCACCACCGCGCCCTTGGCCGCCTTGATCCGCTTGCCGAGCTTGGCGAGGATCTTGTCGAATTCCGCCGCCACCGCGACCTTGGGCTTGGGGAAGCAATCGATCGCGCCCAGGCGCAACGCCTCCACCGATGCCTCCGCCCCCGCTTCGGTGCGGGTGGAGAACATGATGACGGGCATCGGCTTCTTTTCCATCATCTCGGCGAGATATTCGAGGCCGCTCATCCCCGGCATCTCGACGTCCAGCGTCATGACGTCGGGATGCAATTGCTCGCGCATGCTGCGCGCTTCGTCGGCACCGTCGGCGGAACCGACGACGACGACACCGGGAATCCGCTCCAGCGCGCCCGAAAGCAGGGCGCGCATGGTGAGCGAATCATCGACGACGAGAACCTTTACCGGGGCGGCCATGGCCTTGAAATCCTTGGAGTGTGAAGACGATGGGTCAGGCGGCATCGGCCAGCGACGACGATCCTTCGGCTAGGCGTTCCAGCGCCAGCACCAGGATCAGCCGCTGGTCGATCGTCGCCAGGCCTTCGAGGAAGTTCGCCGCCGGCGTTTCGCCGATATCGGGCAGCGGCTGCATGCCGTCGTCGGGCACGGTGACGATGTCGTTGACGGCATCGACGATCAGGCCCTGCAACTGCTCGCCGATCCGCACGACGATGATGACGTGGCGCGACGACGGATCGGTCATCCCCCAGCCCAGACGATGGCTGAGGTCGAGCACCGGCAGCACGACGCCGCGCAGGTTGACGACGCCGCGGACATGCGGCGGCACGTTGGGCAGCGGCGTCGCCGGCGACCAGGCGCGGATCTCGCGGATCGCCATGATGTCGACGCCGAGCACCTGCTCGCCGATCTGGAAGGTGATGAGCTGACGGGACATGGGCGGCTCTCCTCAGTGCAGCACGCGACGGATCGCCGCGGCCAGCTTGTCGGGGTGGAAGGGTTTGACGATCCAGCCGGTCGCGCCCGCGGACCGCGCGCGCTGCTTCTTCTCGTCGGAGCTTTCGGTGGTCAGCACCAGGATCGGCAGGTTGCGATGCCGGTCCTGTTCGCGCACCCGCTCGATCAGGCCGAAGCCGTCGAGGCGCGGCATGTTGATGTCGGTGATGAGCAGGTCCGGTTCCGCGCCGCCCAGGCGTTCGAGCGCCTGAACGCCATCCTCGGCCTCCAGCACCTTGTAGCCGAGATCGGTCAGCGCCGCCTTCAGCAGCATGCGCATGCTGGGCGAATCGTCGACGGTCATGATCGTGCTGGACACGGGGTTTCCTTCATTGGGGATCGGGGTCATCAGAAGAACTCGACGTCGCCGGAGGTGTCGGCGGCAGGGGCGGGGGCCAGCACGATGCGCGGGCGTTCGGGCGGGCGTTCGCTGGCGATACGGCAGCGGGCGAGGCCCAGGGTCGGGCGGAACTCGACGCGGCGCGCGCCATGCCCGCCGACATCCTCGCCGACCAGCGCGATGCGTTCGTCGCGCAGGAAACGGCGCGCGAACAACGCGTTGGTCGCGCCGATATCGCGGAAGCCGTCGCGCAAGCTGGCGCCGCCATAGATGCGGGCCTTCAGATTGGATCGCGTCGCGCCCATCGCCATCATCGCGTTGATCAGCACTTCCATCGCATAGACGCCGTAGCGCTGGAGCGAGCGCACGTCGGTTTCGCCGCTGCCAGGCTCGGCGAGCAGGAAGTGGTTGAGCCCGCCGACCTTGGCGACCGGATCGTAGAGGCAGGCGGAGATGCAACTGCCAAGCACCGTGGTCAGGACCACGCCGGGGTCGTCCGACACCTTGGTTTCGCCCTGCATGATGGTGACGCGGACGAGGCCGTCGGCGGCGCGGGGCAGGGCGCTCATGCGCGGCACTCCTGCAGCAGGCGCGCCGCGATACGCGACAGCGGCAGCTGCGCGGTGACTGCGCCGATCTGCTTGGCGGCGGCGGGCATGCCATAGACCACGCAACTGTCCTCATCCTGGCCGATCGTCATCGCGCCTGCCTCCTTCATGCTCTTGAGGCCCAGCGCGCCATCGGCGCCCATGCCGGTGAGGATCGCACCCACTGCCGAGGCGCCGGCCCAGCGTGCGACCGACAGGAACATCCGGTCCACCGAGGGGCGGTGACCGCTCATCTTCTCGTCGGCGACGAGGCGGCAGCGGCGCAGCGTGCCGCCGGTAATTTCGAGGTGCTGCGATCCGCCGGGCGCGACCAGCACCTGCCCCGCCTCCAGCGGCGCACCCGCCCGAGCGACGCCGACGCGTGGCGCCGACAGCCGGTCGAGCCGCGCAGCGAAGGTCGGGACGAAGCTTTCGGGCATATGCTGCACGATCACCGTCGGCGGGCAATTGGCGGGAAAGCCGGACAGCAGCTCGATCAGCGCCTCGACGCCGCCGGTCGACGAACCGATCGCGATCATCGCATCGGCGCGCGGCGTATAATCGGCGGGGGCACGTGGCGCCGCGGGAGCGTGACGCGCACGCATCCGGCTCCGCGCCGCCGCCTTGACCAGCCGTGCGAGGTCTTCGCCCAGCCCCTCGCCAAACGCGCGCGCCGGCTTTTCGTAGCAGTCGAACGCGCCCAGTTCGAGCGCGCGAATCGTCGCATCCGCCCCCCGGCCGGTCAGCGTCGACAGCATCACCACCGGCATCGGGCGCAGGCGCATGATCTTGTCGAGGAAGTCGAGGCCGTTCATCCCAGGCATCTCGACGTCGAGGGTGATGACGTCGGGGTTGAGCGCCTTGATCATCTCGCGCGCGCTGTGCGGCCCGTCGGCGGTGCCGACGACCTCGATCTCGGTATCCTGCGACAGGCTGTGCGCGACCATCGCGCGCATCGTCGGCGAATCGTCGACCACCAGGGCTCGCACGCTCATGCCGCCACCTTCTGGAACGTGGTGCGCCCGACGCAGGCGAAGCGGGGGGCGACCGATGCCGCCAGTCGCTCGGAATGACCGATGTAGAGGAACCCGCCGGGCGCGAGATGGTCGGCGAGACGGCTCTGCAACCGTTCCTTCGTCGGATCGTCAAAATATATCATGACGTTGCGGCAGAAGATCGCGTCGAATGTCCCACGGATCGGCCATGCCTCCAGCAGGTTCAGCTTGCGGAAGGCGACGCGTTCGCGGACCAGCGGATGCACCTCCGCCTGATCGCCGACGCGCGCCATCCAGGTGCTGCGCAGCGACTGGGGGACGCCGGAGGCAGTATCGAGTGCATAGCGGCCTGCCTTGGCGGCGGCGAGAATCTCGGTCGACAGGTCGGTGGCGAGCACGCGCAGGTCGGTGCGGGCGAGCCGCTGGCCGTTGCCGCGCTCCTTGCCGAACATCGCCATCAGCAAGGAATAGGGCTCCTCGCCGCTCGAACAGGCGGCCGACCACAGCCGCACCTTGCCGCGCGCCGCCAGCCGCTGGTCGAGCGCGGGCCAGGCATGTTCGAGGAAATGATCGAAATGATGCGATTCGCGGAAGAAGCTGGTGTGATTGGTGGTCAGCGCGTCGATCGCCTGCGTCCGCTCGGCGTCGTCGCGATCGATCAGCGCGATGTAATCGGCGAAGTTCGTCAGGCCCTGCGCCCTTACGCGCGGCGCCAGCCGGCCGTAGACCAATTGCATCTTGCCCGGTGGCATCAGGATGCCGGCTTCCTCATAGACGAAGGCGCTGATCGCGGCGTGATCGGCGGCGTCGAAGCGGAATTCGGTGGGCCGGTTCGCCACCATGCGAGCAGCGGTCATGCGGCGAGCCCCAGCGGCGCCGCGGCCAGCCGCGGATCGCGCCGCCAGCGCGAGATCAGCGCATCGACGTCGAGGATCAGCGCGACACGCCCGTCGCCGAGGATGGTGGCGCCGGCAAGGCCCGGGATCGCCTCGTAATTCGCCTCCAGGCTCTTCACCACCACCTGGCGCTGGTCCTGGATCGAATCGACCATCAGCACCGCCTGACCAGTGTCGGATTCGACGACGATCAGCACCGCCTGCGCAGGATCGGTCTGTGCCCCGTGGATGCCGAGCTGTTCGGCGACGCGGTGAACCGGCACGTACGACCCGCGCACGTCGAGCAGCGAGGCGGTGGGGCCGAGCACCTTCACGCCGTCGTCGCTCGGCCGCAGGCTCTCGACGATATGGCCCAGCGGGATGACGAAGGTCTGGTCGCCGACGGTGACGATCATGCCGTCGAGCACGGCGAGCGTCAGCGGCAGCGACAGCGCGAAGCTGGATCCCGAACCGAGGTTGGAGCTGATGCCGATCCGACCGCCCAGCGCCTGCACGTTCTTGCGCACCACGTCCATGCCGACGCCGCGGCCGGAGATGTTGGACACGGTCGCCGCGGTGGAGAAGCCGGGGGCGAAGATGAGGTTGTCGGTTTCCTCGTCCGACAGGATCGCATCGGCGGCGATGATGCCGCGCTCGATCGCCTTGGCGCGCACCCGCTTGCGGTCGATGCCGCGGCCGTCGTCGGCGACGGTGATGACGATGCGTCCCGAATGGTGCGCCGCCGACAAGGTGACGACGCCCTCCTCGGCCTTGCCTGCGACGAGGCGATCGGCCGGCGTTTCCAGGCCGTGGTCGACGGCGTTGCGGATCAGATGGGTCAGCGGTTCGCCGATGCGCTCGACGACGGTCTTGTCGACCTCGGTCATCTCGCCGACGATATCCAGGCGGACGCGCTTGCCGGTTTCCACCTCCAGCTCGCGGATGATGCGCGGCACGCGGCTGAACACCGTCTTCATCGGCTGCGCGCGGATCGCCATGGTCGATTCCTGCAACTCGCGCGTCAGGTGATCGAGATCGGTGAGTTCGCTGATCCCGCCCAGTGCATGTTCGGACAAACGCTGTGCCAGCATCGCCTGGGTGATGACGAGTTCGCCGACGAGATTCACCAGCCGGTCGAGCTTGTCGAGGTCGACGCGGATCGTCTGCACCGCCGCCGGGGCAGGCGTGCGCGGCGTTGCGGGCTCGGCGGGGATCACGGTCGCGATCGGGGCCGATGCCGGCACGGCTGCGACCGCTATCGGCTCGGCGATCACCGCTTCAGCGGCATCGAGCAGATCGACGAGCAGGTCGTCCGCCGCCACGGCCGGTGCGCCGAGGCGGGTGATGGTGAGGTCGCACGCGCCCATGAATTCGAAGATCGCGCGAATGTCGTCCTCGGCAACGGCAGCGGGCACGATCGCGGTCCAGCCGAGATACGAGCATTCGGGATGCAGGTCGTCGAGCGTCGGCAGCGCGGCGAGGTCGACAGCGATCACCTCGCCCTCCAGCATCGTCAGCTCGCGCAGCAGCAGCAGCGGATCGCCGCCATTCTCCAGCGCATCTCGGCCGGGAACGAAGGTGACCTGCCAGTCGCCGTCCTGCGCGGCCGGCGCCGGCGCCGGCGCCTCGCACAGCGCGAACAGGTCGTCGAAATCGTCAAGGCCGGCGGCGACGGGTGCCGCGGACGGCAGGTCGTCGAGGATGACCAGCACCGGTTCGGCCGGCGTCGAGGCGGCCACCAGCCGCGCCAGCATCGCGGCATCCGCTGGCGGCTCGCCGCCGTCGCGCGCCGCGGCGACATGGTCGGACAGCATGTCGAAGGCGCCGACGATCGTGCCGAGCAGGTCGGAGGTCAGCGACAGCGTGCCGTTGCGGACCAGGTCCAGCAGCGTCTCATATTCGTGGGTATAGGCCTGCAACCGCTCGTGACCGAACGCGCCCGCGCCGCCTTTGATCGAATGCACCGAGCGGAAGATGGTGTTGATCGTTTCGTGATCGTGGCCGTTCTGGCGCACGCTCGCGAAGCTCGCCTCCATCGTGGCGAGGCCTTCTTCGCATTCCTGAAAGAAGATCTGCTGGATCTCGTCGAGGTTCATCGTCGGTCCTTTCAGGCGCCAGCCACGGGGGCGAGCGCCGCATCGAGCCCGGCCAGCGTCACCATGCGCGTGAGCGCATCGCTGCGCGCGTCGAGGCGGAAGGCGAGACCGCGCGTCGCCGCGGTGGCGCGGGCACTCGTCAGCACTTGCAGGCACGCCTGGCCGATGCGCGTCACTTCCGCGCCGTCGATATGCAGCGGCTCGCCACGCTCGATACGGGCGAGCAGCGCATGGCGCAGCGGACCGGCGGCGGTCGTATCGAGCGTGGGGGGAAGCGGATGCGGCATGACGGCGGTGGTTCCTCGGGAGAAGCGGCGGATCAGAATTCCGACCAGTCGTCGGTGGCGACGGCCAGGGCGGTGTTGCCGGTGCGGCGGCCCGCCCCGCGCGATTGGGCGGCGATGCGGCGGCCGGCGTCGGCAGCGCGCTGTTGCAGGCGGTGGACGGTGTTGGCGGGTGCGGCGGTCGGCGCGCGACGGTCGGTACGGAAGCGCACCATCTGCCCGGCGAGCGCATCCGCCTCGGCCGACAATGCGCGGGCGGCGGCGGTCGCCTGCTCGACCATGGCGGCGTTCTGCTGCGTCACGCCGTCCATCTCGCCGACGGCGGTGTTGACCTGTTGCAGCCCGGTCGCCTGCTGTTCGGCAGCGGTGGCGATCTGCGACACCAGCGCACTAATGTCGCCAAAGCGACCGATCAGCCGTTGCAGCGCCTTGCCGGTTTCGCTGACCAGCTCGACGCCGGCATCGACCTGCTCGGCCGACGCGGTGATGCGCGTCTTCACGTCCTTGGCGGCTTCCGCGGAGCGCTGCGCCAGTGCGCGCACTTCGGAGGCGACGACGGCGAAGCCCTTGCCCGCGTCACCCGCCCGCGCCGCCTCGACGCCTGCGTTCAATGCGAGCAGGTTGGTCTGGAAGGCGATGCCGTCGATGACCGAGATGATTTCGGAGATTTCGTTGGAGGATCGTTCGATGCCCCCCATCGCATCGACCGCGCGCGCGACGACCTCGCCCGATTGTTCGGCCTCGCCGCGCGCTTCGGCGACGACGCCATTGGCGCGGGTGGCGCTGGCCGCGGTCTGGCGGACGGTGGCGGTGATCTCGTCCATCGCCGCGGCGGTCTCCTCCAGGCTCGCGGCCTGCTGCTCGGTGCGCTGCGACAGGTCGTCGGACGCCTGGAGGATGTCGGTGGAGCCGGTGTTGATGCTGGCGGCCGCCTGATTGACCGCGGCGACGGCGGCCATCATCGCGTCCATCGCGCCGTTGAAGTCGTTGCGCAGCCCGGCGAATTCAGCAGGGAAATCGGCTGAGATGCGGAAGGTGAGGTTGCCTTGCGCAAGTTCGCCCAGCCCTTCGGCGAGCGCGGCGGCCATGGCGCGCTGCGCCTCGGCGGTGTTCGCTTCTTCCATGTTGCGGCGGAAGATCGCCATGGCGGTGGTCATCCGGCCGACGCAGTCGCGGTTGTCGGTATGCGCGATCGGGCCGTCGAGATCGCCCGCGGCCAGCGCTTCCATGCGCACCACGGTGTCGACATAGGGACGGCAGATGATGCGCCCGGCGAACAGGGTGGTGCCGACCATCGTCGCTACGGTCAGCGCCGATACGCCGATATCGATCAGCGGCGCGGTGTGGATCACGCCGGTGGCGGCACCAGCGGTGATGCCGACGGGGATCGCGCCGAGCGCGCCCTGCACCATCGCTAGCGTGCGGAACTTCACACGGATCGGCGCATGCTTCTCGAACCAGCTGAACATCGGCAACGTCTCCATCCACGACCCGCGGAAGAGGTCCGCCCGGTCCATGGAGCGCGAAAATTGCCGCGGCTGCTTAACGACGTGTTGAGCAACCGAATTGAGTGTAATCAGGGGCTTGTAGCAGCCGGACCGGCGCATGAACCGCCCGGTGCGACGGCGTGTCGGGTGCGTGGCGGGGCGGCACGCGCGCTGATGCCGGTCATTGTCGTTGTATCGCACGGGTGCCGCCTTTCCTGGTAAGAGGTCGCTGGAACGCGAATCGATCATCGGGTCGATGCGCGCAGGACGTCAGCCGTTCAGAATTCCGACCAATCGTCGGCGGCGACCGCGGCGGCCCCGCCTCCGGTGCTGCGCCGGGCAGCACGGGCGATGCGGCGACCGGCATCGGCGGCGCGGTTCTGCAACTGGTGGACGACCGATCCGGTACGGGGCGCCTCACCGCCCGCAGCGATCTTGAAGCGGGCGACCTGGCGGGCGAGTTCGTCGGCCTCGGCCGACAGGCTGCGTGCGGCGGCGGTGGCTTCCTCCACCATCGCGGCATTCTGCTGCGTCACGCCGTCCATCTCGCTGACCGCGACATTGACCTGCTGGAGGCCGGTCGCCTGATGCTCGGCAGCCGTGGCGATCTGCGCAACCAGCGTGCTGATCTCACCGATCCGCACGATGATGCGGTCCAGCGCCTTGCCCGTCTCGCTGACCAGTTCGACGCCGGCGTCGACCTGTTCGGAGGAAGCGGTGATGCGCGTCTTGACGTCCTTGGCCGCCTCGGCGGAGCGTTGCGCCAGCGCGCGCACCTCGGAGGCAACGACGGCGAAGCCCTTGCCGGCATCGCCCGCGCGTGCCGCCTCCACGCCTGCATTCAGCGCCAGCAGATTGGTCTGGAAGGCGATGCCGTCGATGACCGAGATGATCTCGGAAATTTCGTTCGACGAACGCTCGATCCCGCTCATCGCGTCGACGGCACGGCGCACGACATTGCCCGACTGCTCGGCCTCGATTCGCGCCTCCTCGACCACGCTGTTGGCGCGGATCGCGCCTTCGGCGGTCTTGCGGACGGTGGAGGTGATCTCGTCCATCGCCGCCGCGGTTTCCTCCAGGCTGGCCGCCTGCTGCTCGGTGCGCTGCGACAGGTCGTCGGACGCCTGGCGGATGTCGGTTGCGCCGTTGTTGATGCCGCTCGTCGCCTCGGTCACCGCGCTCATCGTCTCGGCGACGGCGTCGAGTGCGCGGTTGTAGTCGGCGCGCAGGCGCTCGTAATCGGCCGGGAACGGCTGTTCGATACGGTAGCTGAGATCGCTTGCGGCAAGACGGGTCAGGCCCTCGCCCAATGCGGTCACGATCACCGTCTGCGCCTCGTTGGCACGGGCCACCGTCTCGGCATTGCTGCGGAAGACTTCCATCGCGCGGGTCATGCGGCCGACGCAGTCGCGATATTCGGTGCAGTTGATGGGGGATTCAAGGTCGCCTTGCGCCAGCCCCTCCATGCGCACCACGGTGTTGACGTAGGGATCGCAGATCATCTTGCCGGCAAAGGCGATCAGCGCGGCGGTGAGCACGGCGAACGTCGCTGCGATGCCCGTATAGATATCCCCCGATCCCGGCGGGCTCGATCCGGCGAAGTAGGTGGTGGCGACGCCGCCGGCCGCGAGAGCGGTCTGCACGACCAGCAGAACCTTGAACTTGGTGCGGATCGGCGCATTCTTTACGAACCAGGAAAGCATCGTCGTGTCCTTTGACGAGGAGGCAGGTGACGAGCCGTTGGACGCGCCCGTCCGGACGAACCGGATGTGCGCACCATTGCGGGCATCTTCATCCACAATGGACAGACACCGGTAAAAAGGAGATTAAGTATGCCCGATTCGGAACCTCGGTCAGATTGGTTTTTCCGTGAGGGTGTGGGAGATTACGACGTATGACGTGTTACGCGCTGGGCGATGCTGCGCCGCGCATCGCGGCCGATGCCTTCGTGGCACCGGGCGCGCACGTCATCGGCCGGGTCGTGCTCGGCGAACGGAGCTCGGTGTGGTTCGGTGCGGTGCTGCGCGGCGACAACGATCCGATCGTGATCGGCGCCGACAGCAACGTGCAGGACGGCGCGATCGTCCATGCCGATCCCGGCGTACCGACGACCATCGGCCGCGGCGTGACCATCGGGCATCGCGCGATCGTCCATGGCGCGACCATCGGCGACAACAGCCTGATCGGCATGGGCGCGACGATCCTCAACCGCGCGACGATCGGTGCCGATTCGATCGTGGGCGCCAATGCGCTGGTGACGGAGGGCAAGGCCTTCCCCGCCGGATCGCTGATCGTCGGCAGCCCGGCGCGGGTGGCGCGCCCGCTCACCGAGGCGGAGATCGCCGGCCTGCGCCTGTCGGCCGCGACCTATGTCGCCAACGCGCGGCGCTATGCGGCGGAGCTTTCCCCGCTCTAGGCGAAGCGGGCGGAGGCCTCGGCGACGAAGCGAGCGGTCGCCGCGGGCGCGGTGACGGGGATCATGTGGCCGCCTTCGATCACCTCGATTCGAGCGCCGGGAATCTCATTGGCGCTGCGGTGGCCGTGCAGTGCCGGTGCGAGGATCGCATCGTCGCGGCCGAAGAGAATGGCGACCGGGACCGCAAGGTCGGCATAGCGCGCGGCGATCCCGGCGATTTCGGCGCCCGCGGCGGCGAGGTCCGCGGCAGCGGCGGCGATCGCGCTCGGCCGCTGGGTCAACGCACCGCCGCCGCGCGTCGCGAAGTCGGCGGGTGCCAGTTCGGGCGCGAACACCGCCTGCAAGCTGCGCTCGCGGGTCAGGCGGGTCAGCGGCGTGCCGATCGTTTGTGCCACCAGCCGACGCAGCGATGGCGGAATCGCGGCAAGCGCGCGGAACGCCTCCGGCACCTCGTCCTGCGACTGGGTGAGCGGCGCGATCAGGGCAAGGCCGCGCACCAGGTCCGGCCGCTCCAGCGCGAGCGCCAGCGACACCGCACCACCCAGCGAATGGCCGACCAGCAGCGGCCGGTCGAGGCCCAGCATCTCGATCAGGCGGCCGATCATCGCGCCCTGTTCGGCGATCGACGGTTCGCCGTCGTCGTCTGCGGTCGAATAGCCGGAGCCCGGCCGGTCGACCAGGATGATGCGATGATCGGCGCTGAGGATGTCGAGCATCCCGTAGCTGAAATTGCGCAGCTGCCCGCCGAGGCCGTGGACCATGACGATCGCCGGGCCGCTGCCGCGATCGACGTAGTGCAGGCGTGCACCCGGCACCTGCATGTGGCGTCCGTCCTGCGGCACCAGCCGCTCCGCCTCGCGCGCGATCCGGTCGGCATAGAAGGACAGGCCGAGCCCGCCCGCCGCGGTCAGCGCCGCGCCGCCGAGCAGCGATCCGAAGGTCCAGCGCACACCGCTCGTCATGTCCGTTCCATCCTTCCGGCCGATGAAGGCCGGCGAATGTAGCAGGTCGCGCCGGTTTGTCAGGCGGTCGTGATGACCCCCTCGATCACCGCCACCGGCCAGGGTGCGAGCCGCTGACCGACACAGGGTCCGCCGACGCACAGACCGTCATCGATGGTGAACAGCGCGCCGTGCCAGCTGCACGCGATCAGGTCGCCCGAGGGGCTGAGATAATCGTCGAGCGCCTGCGCCAGCGGTACGCCGGCATGCGGACAGCGATCGACGTAACCGACCACCGTGTCGCCCCGCCGCACGACGAAGCCGTGGAAGCGGCCGGCGCGCATCTGCAGGACGAAATTGCGGGCGGTGCCGTCGGGAATCGCCTCCAGCCGTGACAAGGCGACGCCCGGCGGCGTCGCCGACAGCCGATCGCTCATGCGTCCGCGTCGGGCTGGCGGCTGGGGTGCGCAGCGGCGGCGAGCGCAGCGGTACGCGCAGCGGCCGCGACAAGGCGCGGGTAGGGCGAGACATCCACGCCGAACCGCTCGGCCGAGTAGAGCGCCGGCACGGTGATGCAGTCCGCCAGCGTCGGCGCCGCACCATAAGCGAAACCATCGCCGTGCCGTACGATCAGCGCCTCGACCGCGGCGAAGCCCTCCGCCATCCAATGCGCCATCCAGGCGTTCACCTGCGCATCGCTGCCGCCGAAATCCTGGCGCAGCGCCTTCAGCGTGCGCAGGTTGTGCAGTGGATGCACATCGGTGGCGATCGTCGCGACCATGCCTCGCACGATGCCGCGGCCGTTCGCGTCGTCGGGCATCAGCGGTGGTTCGGGAAAGCGCTCGTCCAGCCATTCGAGGATCGCGACGCTCTGGGTGAGGATCACGCCGTCCACCTCCAGCGCCGGCACCAGTCGCTGCGGATTGAGCGTGGCATAAGCGGGATCCGTCTGCCCGCCGGTGCGAAGGTCGTGGTTGACCTGTTCGTAGGCGAGGCCCTTGAGCGCCAGCGCGATGCGGACCCGATAAGCGGCGCCCGAACGCCAGTAACCGTGCAGGATCACGCCGTGCGATCCTGCGGCAGCGTCGCTTTGGGGAAGTCCGCCCACACCGCATCGTAATCGAGCTGCGCATGTTCCAGTGCATGCGCGGTCGGGCGGTACGGCCAGCAGCTTTCCAGCATGAAGGCCATGGTGCCGTCGATCTTGTGCGGCTTCAGCTCGGCGGCGGACGCGCCCTGCCAGCTGGCGAGGTCCGGCCCATGCCCTGCCATCAGATTGTGCAGCGAAATGCCGCCGGGCTGGAACCCCTCCGCCTTCGCATCATAGGCACCGGTGATGAGGCCCATCGCCTCGCTCATCACGTTGCGGTGGAACCAGGGCGGGCGGAAGGTGTCTTCCGCCACCATCCAGCGCGCCGGGAAGATGACGAAATCGGCATTGGCACGGCCGGGCACGTCGCTGGGCGAGGTCAGCAGCGTGAAGATCGACGGATCGGGATGATCGAAGCTGACCGTGCCGATCGTGTTGAAGCGGGCAAGGTCGTAACGCCAGGGCGCCAGGTTGCCGTGCCACGCCACCACGTCGAGCGGGCTATGGTCGAGCGTCGTCGTCCACAGCGATCCCATGAATTTCTGGATGACCTCGGTCGGCCGGTCGCGATCCTCGAACCAGGCGACCGGCGTCTCGAAATCGCGGGCATTGGCAAGGCCGTTGGCGCCGATCGGGCCGAGGTCGGGCAGGCGGAACAGGCTGCCATGGTTCTCGCACACATAGCCGCGTGCGCTGCCATCCGGCAGTTCGGCGCGGAAGCGCACGCCGCGCGGCACCAATGCGATCTGCCCCGGCGCGATATCGATCCGGCCGAGTTCGGTCAGCAGCGCGAGCCGCCCCGCCTGCGGCACGAACAGCAGTTCGCCGTCGGCATCCATGAACACCCGGTCGATCATGTCGGCGTTGGCGGCATAGACGTGCAGCGCGACGCCTTCGAGATCGGCGGGATGCCGATTGGCCAGCATCGTCGTCATGCCGTCGATCAGATCGGTGCCCGGCGCAGCATCGGCACAGGGATCCCAGCGCAGCCGATTGGGGGCAAGCGGCGCATCGCTGGTACCGGGGGCGAACAGCGTCGCTCCTGCGTAGCGGGCATAAGGCGGATGCTCGGCGGTCGGCCGCATGCGGTAGAGCCACGACCGACGGTTCTCATGCCGCGGCGCGGTAAAGGCGGTGCCGGACAGCTGCTCGGCATACAGGCCGAACGCCGGCCGTTGCGGCGAATTGCGCCCGATGGGGAGGGCGCCGGCGACGGCCTCGGTCGAGACGTGATTGCCGAAGCCGGGCTGATAGGGGTGGTGGTGGTCGGTCATCGTTCTGGCGTCCTCTCCCAACATTCGCCTCTCCCATCGGGAGGGGGGCAAGCTCGCGTTAGCGAGCGCGGGGTGAGGGTAGGTGCGGGGTGGCGACTCGGTCGCGTCCGCCCTCACCCTTCCGCTGGCTTTGCCGGTTCCCTCCCCCTCCCGGTGGGAGAGGGGTTAGGCCACCCGCCCCGTATCTCCCGTCACTGCGGAACAAGTCCCGGGTGACGAAGGGATGGGTCAGGCGTCGACGGTAATCACACCCCGCCGAATCTGATCCAACTCAATCGATTCATACAATGCCTGGAAGTTGCCGTTGCCGAAGCCTTCGTTGCCCTTCCTCTGGATGATCTCGAAGAAGATCGGGCCGACCATCGTTTCGGTGAAGATCTGCAACAGCAGCCCTTCCTCGCCGACGTTGCCGTCGATCAGGATGCGGTTCTTGCGCAGGCGTCCCAGGTCTTCGCCATGGTTCGGCACGCGCTTGTCGACCAGTTCATAATAGGTCTCGATCGTGTCCTGCAACCGGACGCCGCGGGTGCGCAGCTTTTCCACGGTGGTGTAGATATCGTCGGTGGTCAGCGCGAGGTGCTGGATGCCCTCGCCATTGTAATCGCGGATGAACTCCTCGATCTGGCTCTTGTCGTCCTGGCTCTCGTTCAGCGGGATGCGGATCGCCCGGTCGGGGGCGATCATCGCCTGGCTGAACAGGCCGGTCGCCTTACCCTTGATGTCGAAATACTTCTGCTCCTCGAAGCCGAAGATCTGGCCGTAAAAGGTCGACCAGGTACGCATCTGGCCGCGGCGGACGTTGTGGGTGAGGTGATCGAGCAGGTCGAGGCCGACGCTGTTTTCCGCTTCGGCTTCGGCCGCACCGGGAACCTGATCCCAATCATCGTACACGCTGCCCGCCGCGCCGTGCCGGTCGACGAGGTACAGCAGCGAACCGCCGATCCCCTCCAGCGCCGGCACGCCGTCCAGCGCGGCGCCGGCCGGTGCGGGCTTGGCGCCGCGCCCGATCGCCGCATCATAGGCACCCTGCGCATCCTGAACGCGAAACGCCATGGCGCTGGCCGAGGGGCCGTGCGCGGCGCGGAACTCGGCGGCGTGGCCGGTCGCTTCGCGGTTGATGATGAGGTTGATGCGGCCCTGCTTGTAGCGGGTCAGCGCCTTCGTCTTGTGCGTGGAGGCGGCGACGAAGCCCAGCGCCTCGAACTGCGCGGCGAGCGCATCCGGGTCGGGCGAAGTGAATTCGCAGAATTCGAAGCCGTCCAGCCCCATCGGATTGACGTCGATATGATCGTTCGAACCGTCGGTCATGCTGTTCGCTCCAGATGGTATCTTCTGTTACCAATTTCCTGCGTCATTGCCAAACCGGTGTCAACTGATACGAACCCACCATGACCTCGTCCCGTCTCGTTCTCGACGAATTCATCCCGTACCGCCTGTCGGTTACGTCGAACCTGGTCAGCGACTCCATTGCCCGCGCCTATGAATCGCTGTTCGGGCTGACCATCCCGGAATGGCGGCTGGTCGCGGTGGTGGCGGAGACGGGGGGGATCACCCAGCAGGCGATCGGCATGCGGACGCGGATGGACAAGGTGACGGTGTCGCGCGCGGCGATCGCCCTGGTCGATCGTGGCCTGCTCGCCCGCCGCGCCAATGCCGAGGATCGCCGGTCGCACCTGCTCGAGCTGACCGATGCGGGGCGGGACCTGTATGCGGCGGTGGCGCCCAAGGCGCTCGACCTCGAAAGCCGCATCTTCGCCGCCTTCGATCCGCAGGAGGTCGCGCAGTTCATGGCGATGCTGCGACGGATCGAAAGCGTGGCGCTGTCGATCGGCGGATAAGCTCGACGGGCACATTTGTGCGACATTTGCCGCCTAGAGCCACGCCCGACACATAAAAGGGCTGATTCGGACATGCGACTGGTGGCGGGGATGATGATCGCGGCAAGCTGGCCGGCGATGGCGGCGGCGCAACAGCAGCCACCCGCGGCGCCGACACCGGCTCCCGCGCCGGTCACGCCGGCTGCCTCGCCCACGTCCACCGAGGCTCAGTCCCAGGCGCAGACACCTGCGACCTTACCCGACACCGCGCCTGCGCCCGCGCCCGACTCAGCGTCGGCGTCACAGGGCGGCGGCGAGGACGAGGATGAGATCGTCGTTACCGGCCGGCGTCCGCCGGGATCGGTGGTAGGCGACATCCCCGCCGAACAGGTGCTGAGTCCCGCCGATATTCGCAGCTATGGCGTCAGCAGCGTCTCCGACCTGCTCACCGAACTCGCTCCGCAGACCCGTAGCGGCGCCGGCGGCGCACCGGTGGTGCTGCTCGACGGCAAGCGCATCTCGGGTTTCCAGGAGATCCGCGATATCCCCACCGAGGCGATCCTGCGCGTTGATATCCTGCCCGAAGAGGTGGCACTGAAATACGGCTACACCGCCGATCAGAAGGTGGTGAACTTCGTCCTGCGGCGTCGTTTCCGCTCGACCACGGTCGAACTCGCCGATCGGGCCGCGACGGAAGGCGGTCGCAATACGCCGCAGGCAGAACTGGATCTGCTCACCATCCGTAGCGGCAAGCGGTTCAACCTGCACAGCCGCTACCAGCAAAGCTCCGCGCTGACCGAAGCAGAGCGTGACATTCCGGTGGCGGCCACCGACAATGCGGCTGCGACCTTCGACCAGCGGCCGTATCGCACGTTGCAGCCGTTCAGCCGTAGCTTTGGCACCAATGCCACCTACGCGCAGCCGATCGGCGATGTGTCCGCAACGATCAACGGCGAGGTCACCGCGACGCAGAGCGTTGGCCAATTTGGCCTGCCCCTCGACGCCAGCAATCTGCCCCTCGGTGGCCCACTCGAACAGCGCAGCAACGCCGTCACCGGGCATCTGGGCACGAGCCTCAACGGTCGGCTGAGCCCGCGCTGGCTGTGGACGGTGACCGGCGCCTACGACCGCACCGATACACGCACGTTCGGAGACACCAATGCGGGGCGTGACAGCAACCGCGCACACTCGGTGTCGAACACCGGCGAAATCGAGGCGCTGGTCAACGGCCCGCTCTTTTCACTGCCGGCGGGTGACGTTTCGACCGCGGTGCGGGTCGGCGCGCAGACCAGCGATTTTTCGAGCAACTCGCTGCGCGCGGGTATCGCGAGCGGAGCGGACATATCGCGTGACAGCGCCAGTGGCCGCGTCAACGTCGACCTGCCGATCGCCAGCCGCAGCCGGGCCGTGCTGGGCTTCCTCGGCAATCTGTCGATCAACGGCAATGCCGCGGTCAACCAGCTGTCGGATTTCGGCACGCTGACGGCGTATGGCTATGGCGTGAATTGGGGACCCGTCACGGGTGTGCGGGTGATCGGTTCGATCAACCAGCAGGACGTCGCCCCGACTGCGTCGCAGCTCGGCAACCCGACTATCCTGACCCCGAACGTGCGCGTCTTTGATTACGTGCAGGGGCAGACGGTGACCGTCACGACGCTCAGCGGCGGCAACCCGAACCTGCGATCGAGTGATCGCCGCGTCACCCGGCTGTCGTTCAACCTGAAGCCGTGGAGCGCCAAGGACCTGACGCTGACAGTCAACTATACCAAGCAGGACACGCGCAATCCGATCCAAAGCTTTCCCTCTCTGACCGCGGCGATTGAGGCAGCCTTCCCCGATCGGTTTACCCGAACGAACGGTACGCTCACGCGCCTCGATACCCGGCCGATCAACTTCGCACGTGCCGAAAGCGAGGAGTTCCGTTGGGGAATCAACTTTTCCAGGCCGATCAAGTCCAAAATCCAGAAGCAGCTGGACGCGTTCCGCGCTGGTACCGGACCCAACCCCTTCGCCGGGATGCGCTTCCCCGGTGGGAACGGGAGGCCCGGCGAAGGACAGGGAGGCAGGCGCGAAGGCGGGCAAGCCGATGGCGCGACACCGCCGACCGGTGACCGGCCGGCGCAGGGTGATGCGCCTCCATCGGGAGATGCGCCTCCACCGGAGCGCGCGGCGTCCGGGGACGGCGGCGGACGAAGCTTTGGCGGCGCAGGGGGCGGCCGTGGTTTCGGCGGCGGTGGCTTCGGCGGCGGGGGGCGTGGCGGTGCCGGCGGCGGGCGGATCCAGTTCGCACTGTACCATACCTGGCACTTGGTCGAGCGGGTGACCGTCGCCAATGGCGGCCCGGTGCTAGACCTGCTCAACGGCGATGCCACCGGCGGCAGCGGCGGCCAGCCCCGGCACGAGTTTGAGGGGCAGGCGGGCTATTCGAACAATGGCATCGGTGTGCGCCTGTCGGCTAACTATGCGACGGGAACTGAGGTGAACGGCGGCACCATCGCCAATGCCCAGAACCTGCGCTTTTCTGGCTTGGCGACGGCAAACCTCCGGCTGTTTGCCGATCTCGGCCAACAGCTGGGGCTGGTAAAGGCGCACCCCTGGGTGCGGGGTGCCCGTGTGACCTTCTCGGTCGACAACGTCTTCAACAGCCGCCAGCGCGTCCGCGATGCGGCGGGACTGACGCCGGTTATCTACGCGCCGGATTATCAGGATCCGCTGGGCCGCACAGTCAGGCTGAGTCTGCGAAAACTTTTCTTCTAAAACCCAATCCGGCGGCCGAGCCAATCGGCCGCCTGTTCGGGCGTGCGTTTGTCCCTGTCGCGGTCGACCTGATAATTCGCCTCGCGCATGACCGCGACCGGGATACGGCCGACGAGCGGCGCGAGCGCGGCGACGAAGCGTGCGTCCCGGGCACGATCCGGGGCGACGAGCAGCAGCGCATCGTAGCTGGGGATGGCATGGCGCGGATCGGCGAGCACGGTCAGCCGCTCGGCCGCGATGCGCCCGTCGGAGGAAAAGGCGGAAATCACGTCCGCCTCGCCGCTCGCCAATGCCTGATACATGAACGTGGGGGCGTAGGGCGTCGTCGCCCGGAAACGCAGCGGATAGGCGCGGCGCACCGCTGCCCATTCGGGGCGTTCCAGGAATTCGAGATCGCTGCCGAGACGCAAGTCGGGCGCAGCGGCGATCAGGTCAGTCAGGCTGGCGATGCCGCGTCGTTTCGCGTCGTCGCCGCGCATCGCGAAGGCATAAGCGTTCTCGAAGCCCAGGGCGCCCAGCACGCGCACGCCACTCGTGCCCTGCGTCCAGCGGCCGATCGCCGCCGCCATGGCGGCAGGCGCCGGGACGTCGCGACGGCGCATCGGCCCGGCCCACACGGTTCCGGCATAATCGACATAGACGTCGATCGCGCCGCTCGCGAGTGCACCATAGATCACCGCCGATCCCAGCCCGTCGCGATAACGCACCTGATAGCCCGCACGCGTCAGCCGGTCGCCGATCAGCCGCGCCAGAATATATTGTTCCGAGAAGTTCTTGGCGCCGACCGTCACCACCCGGTCACCGCCACCGCGCGACCATAACGGCGCCAGCGCGAGCAACAGGCCGGCGGCGAGCGCCAGCACGGCGCCCAGCCACGTCGCGCGGCGACGGCGGGCGATGCCGCGCTCGATGAGGCCGATCAGCGCATCCACGGCCAGCGCCAGCCCCGCCGCGGCAACGCAGCCGGCGAGCACCAGCGCCCAGTTCTGCGTCTGCAACCCAGCAAAGATCATGTCGCCGAGGCTCGGCTGACCCACTGTGGTCGACAGTGTCGCCGCGCCGATCGTCCACACCGCGGCGGTCCGGATGCCGGCGATCAGCACCGGAGCGACCAAAGGCGCCTCGACCAGCCGCAGGGCCTGTGCCGGCGTCATGCCGACCGCCTTCGCCGCCTGCGTGATCGCTGGGTCGATGCCGGTGAGGCCGGCGACGCCGTTGCGGATGATCGGCAGCAGCGCATAGAGGGTCAGCGCGATCAGCGACGGCAGGAAGCCGAGCGCCGCGATGCCGCCGCCGACCAGCCCCGACAGCCACAGCAGCAGCGGATAGAAGAGCGCGAGCAGGGCGAGGCTGGGAATGGTCTGGATGAGGCTGGCGATCCCCAGGATCGCGCCGCCGATCCGCCGCCGCCGTCCAGCCAGAACCGCCAGCGGCAGGCTGATCGCGATGCCCAGCAGCAACGCCGCCGCCGACAGCAGCACATGTTGCGCGAGGAGCGGCGGCACGCGGCCGAATGCGTCGAGGAAGGCGCTCATCGGCTCAGCCTGCGCAGCCGCTCGGCCTGGTCGCGCGGCACTGCGACCAGTGCCTGCGCCGCTTCGCCGCCCTTGCCGGCGAGCAATGCGGCCGGGCTCTCGTCCGCGACGATCCGCCCGGCCTGCATCACCAGCACGCGATCGGCGAGCAGCAGCGCCTCCGCCATGTCATGGGTGACCAGCACCGTGGTGAGGCCGAGGCGATCGTGCAACTGCCGGATCTCGCCGCCCAGCGCATCACGGGTCACCGGATCGAGCGCGCCGAATGCTTCGTCGAGCAGCAGCAACTTGGGCTGCGCCGCCAGCGCGCGGGCGATGGCGACACGCTGGCGCTGGCCGCCAGATAGCGCAGCGGGCCGCCGCGCCGCCACATCGCGGGGCAACGCCACCAGATCCAGCAGCGCACCGACATCCGGGGGCGGATCGGCGGCGACGCGCGGACCGATGCCGATATTCTCGGCCGCCGTCATGTGCGGGAACAGCCCGATCTCCTGGAAGACATAGCCGATCCGCCGTCGCAAGGCAGGCGCAGGCCCGGCGGCGACGTCCGCGCCGCCCATCAGCACGCGGCCGGCATCCGGATCGATCAATCGGTTGATCGTCTTGAGCAAAGTCGATTTGCCCGATCCCGAGGTGCCGACGAGTGCGACGAAGCTGCCCGCATCGATCCCCAGCGATACCCTGTCCACCGCCAGCGTATCGCCGAACCGCTTGGTAACCCTATCGAAGCGGAGCGATTCTGCTGGCATCAACCGCGACGATGCGGGATGCCTGCGACAAAGTCCAATCAACGGGCATGCGGAAGAGGATGAGCGATGAGCGAAGTAAAGGCGATCTTCATCACCGGCGGCGGATCGGGCATCGGCCGCGCCGTCGCGCGCCTGTTCGCCAGCCGCGGCTGGCGGGTCGGCATCGCCGACGTCAACACGGCGGGCCTCGCCGAGACGCTGGCGTTGCTGCCCGCCGGTATGGCGGAAAGCTATGCGATGGACGTGCGTGACCGCGACGGCTGGACGACCAGCCTCGACGCCTTCACCCGCGCGAGCGGCGGACGGCTCGATGTCCTGTTCAACAACGCCGGCATCGGCACCGGCGGTCCGCTGGCCGAGGCGAGCTTCGACGATCTCGACCGCACGGTGGCGATCAATTTCACCGGCGTGCTGAACGGCGCCCGCATCGGCCACGCCTATCTGGCGAAGACGCCGGGATCGGTGCTGCTCAACACCTCATCGGCCTCTGGCATCTACGGCTCTTCCGGACTTGCCACCTATTCGGCGACCAAGTTCGCGGTGCGGGGGCTGAGCGAGGCGCTGGACGGCGAATGGTACCGCGAGGGCATCAAGGTCCGCTGCCTGCTGCCGAGCTTCATCGAAACGCCGCTGCTCGACGGTGTCGCCGGCGGCACGAACCGCTCGATCCGCGAGGCGGTGACCGGCGCCGGCCTCGAACTGACGCCGGTCGATCGCGTCGCCGAAGCGGCGTGGGCGGCGGTGCATGGCGATTCCGTCCACACCTATGTCGGCAAGACCGCCGAACGCCTGCGCTTCGCGGCGCGCTGGATGCCGGGGGCGCTGCGCAAGCGGATGCGGCGGTCGCTGCGCTGAACCTTCAGTCCGTCATCCCGGCGTTCACCGGGATGACGGATGTGGGTGAGTAGCGCTTACTCATCCACGATGGCGTCGATCGCCTCGGCCATCTCGACGTCCCGGCCCGACAGGCCGCCGGCATCGTGCGTGGTCAGCAGGATTTCGACGCGGTTGTAGACGTTGCGCCATTCGGGATGGTGGTTCGCCTTCTCCGCCATCAGCGCGACCTGCGTCATGAAGCCGAATGCCTCGACGAAGTCGGCGAAGACGAGGCTGCGCGTGATCGCATCACGCGCTTCGTCATAATCCCATTCGGGCAGGCCATCGAGCGCATCGGCGCGTTCGGCTTCGCTGAGGGGCTCGATCATGTCGCGTCTTCCTTGCTGGAGGGCAGGGGCACGGGGTATGGCGACGGCGATGAGCGGGCAAGATGCTTATGGGCCGGCGCCGGACGCCGCCGCGATCGAGGGAATCGCCCGCGGCACGATCGCGCGGCTGCCCGCGGTGTTCGCCGCGCACCTCGGCGACGTGCTGCTGCTGATCGAGGAAGAGGCGGACGCGGGAACGCTGGCGGCGCTCGGCCTCGGCCATCCGCTCGACCTCACCGGCCTCTACCACGGTCGGCCGATGGGTGAAAAATCGTCGATGGATTCCGGCACGATGCCCGATACCATCCACCTCTATCGTCAGGCGATCCTGGCCGAGTGGGTGGAAACGGGGGTGCGGTTGGACGATCTCGTCCGCCACGTCACCATCCACGAGATCGGCCATCATTTCGGCCTGTCCGACGACGACATGCATGCGCTCGAAGACGCGGTGGTCGATTGACGTGCCTCGCATTGGCCGGTGTCGGCTGCCTGCGCGGCGGGCGGATGCTGTTCGAAGGGCTCGACCTGACGCTCGGCGCCGGCGAGGCGGCACTGGTGACCGGCCCCAACGGCGTCGGCAAATCGAGCCTGATCCGGATCGCCGCCGGGCTGCTACGGCCGGTGGCCGGCAGCGTCATGCGTGACGGCTCGGTCGCGCTGCTGGCCGAAGCGCATGCGCTGGACCCCGAATTGCCGCTGGCACGGGCGCTGGCCTTCTGGATCGGCGCGCGGGCCGGGGCGGCGCTGGCTGCGGTCGGACTGGAGGGGCTCGGCGAAGTGCCCGTCCGCATCCTCTCGACCGGGCAGCGGCGGCGTGCCGGCATGGCGCGGATCGTCGGTAGCGCGGCGCCGATCTGGCTGCTCGACGAGCCGGCGAACGGGCTCGATGCAGAGGGCCTGGCGCGACTGGAGGCGCTGATCGCCGCGCACCGCGCCGATGGCGGCATCGCATTTGTCGCGACGCACCAGCCGATCGCTATGCCCGGCGCGCAGGCGGTGGTGCTGCGGCGATGAATTTAGCCGGTCTTGTCGCGCGGGATCTGCGTCGGGCCTGGGCGGGGGGCGGCGCGGCATGGCCGGTCGCTTTCTTCCTGCTGGCCGCCATCCTGTTTCCGTTCGCGGTCGGGCCGGAGGCGGCGTTGCTGGCGCGGATCGGCGGCGGCGTGATCTGGGCGGCGGCGCTGCTCGCCGCCTTGCTGCCGGTCGAGCGGCTGGTGGCGCCCGATCAGGAGGCGGGGGTGATCGATCAGTTCGCGGTGCGCGAGGTGCCGCTGGCGTTCGTCGCCTTCGCCAAGACGGTCGCGCACTGGCTGGGCTTCGCGCCGCCGCTGATGCTCGCCGCCGTGGTCGCGGCGGGGTTGTTCGACCTGTCGGTGGCGACGCTGCTGCGCGTCGAGCTGGGCCTGCTGATCGGCACGCCGGGGCTTGCCGCGCTCGCCGTCGCCACCGCGGCGCTGGTCGCCGGCTTGCGGGGGAGCGGCGGCCTTGCCGGGCTGGTCATGCTGCCGCTGGCAATCCCGCTCCTCATCTTCGGGGCGGGATCGCTGGAGGGCGGCACGGGGGCGTTGCAGTGGTTGGGCGCGATCAGCCTGTTGCTGACGGCGGGCGGGCCGTGGATCGCTGCACTTGCGCTACGGATCGCCACCGACTGATCGGCCGATCCGGCAATGTGGCGTTACAATCCGTTATAATAACCGCCAGGATCAGGAATGATGATCCGAAGCATAGACCATCGCTGCCGCCGTTCCCGTCGCCGGTTTCAGGTGAAACCATTCGGGACGATCGATCGCAGTCAGAAATGCCAGCACGGTCAGGCCGAAGACCAGCAGGGCAAGCCTGCCCCACAAGGGGTTGAGTTCGGTTTCGCTGGTGTCGCGCTGGGCGATATCGTCGTTGGACTGCATCGAATGAGCCTCCATGCTGGTGGTCGATGGCATGTAGACTCGATAAGCCTTCTATACGACGAGCGTTCCGTAACGTTTTCTTGCTGCGCCGCACCACGTGGGGATGATGCGACGAACCGCCCGGTCAGCGGCTCCAGCGCGCCCAGATCGCGGTCGGCAGCGCCAGCCCGCGCGCCTCTTCACGCACGCCGAGCTCACCCGCCTCGACGGTGCCGGGCAGGTCAGCGAACAATTGGGCGAGCAATTCGCGAATCGCCAGCGCCGACATCCGCACCGCATAGACGGTGAGGAACAGGAAGCGGCTGTCGGCATCGAGCAGCTTGCGGCAATCGGCGAGCAGCCGCGGCAGATCCTCCTCCAGCCGCCAGACCTCGCCCTCCGGCCCGCGGCCGTATTTGGGGGGATCGAGCAGGATGCCGTCGTAGCGGCGATTGCGGCGCACCTCACGCGCGACGAACTTGGCGGCATCGTCGACGATCCAGCGCACCGGCGCATCGGCCATGCCGGAGAGCACGGCATTGGCCTTTGCCGCCTCGACCGACTTCTTGGAAGCATCGACATGCACCATCCGGGCGCCGGCCGTCGCCATGGCGAGCGTGCCGACGCCGGTATAGCCGAACAGGTTCATGCATTCCGGCGATTCGAGCCCGGCGACGCGCTCGCGCATCCAGCTCCACACCGGCGCCATGTCGGGGAAGAAGCCGAGGTGGCGGAACGGCGTCGTCTGCGCGGTAAAGCGGACCGCGTCCCATTTCAGCGGCCAGCCTTCGCGCGGCACGGGCTCTGCGAACACCCAGCGGCCGCCGCCATCCTCGTCGCTCGCCGGAACGAATTCGCCCTGCGCCTTCCAGTCGGCCTGTGCCGGCGCCCACATCGCCTGCGGTTCGGGACGGATGAAGCGGAAGCGGCCATAGCGCTCCAGCTTGCGACCATGGCCCGAATCGACCAGGCCGTAATCCGCCCAGGGTTCGCCGATCAGCGTCGCGAGCGTCATGGGCGGGGCACGGCGCGTTCGCCGATATAGGCGGTGACCGCCTCGAACGTGCCGGGCAGGCTGGCGCAGCGTTCCTCGCGATCGAACAGGTCGCCGATCCGGCCGGGCAGCACCGGGCGCTGGCCGGTGGCGCGCTCCACCGCGTCGCCGAACTTGGCGGGATGCGCGGTGGCGAGCGTCACCACGGGCACGTCGCTGGGGTGGCGGCGGGCGGCGGCGAGCGCGATGGCGGTGTGCGGGTCGATCACCTGGCCGGCGCGTCCGTGCGCCCAGCGCATCGCCAGCGTCATGTCGTCGAGGTCGACGCGGTCGCTCGCGAACAGTGCGGCGCCGGTGTGCTGCGCATTGGTCAGCCGCATCGCGCCCGACGATTCGAACCCCTGCATCTGGGCCGCGAGCGCCGCGCCGTCGCGCGCGCCGAGATCGAACAGCAGGCGTTCGAAATTGGAGCTGACCTGGATGTCCATCGACGGCGTCGGCGTCTGCTGCACCACGCCCTTGCTGTAATCGCCCGCGGAAATCGCGCGGTGGAGGATATCGTTGACGTTGGTGGCGACGATCAGTTTGGCGACCGGCAGGCCCATCCTGGCGGCGACGTAGCCGGCGAACACGTCGCCGAAATTGCCGGTCGGCACCGAAAAGGCGACCGCGCGGCCTGGTGCGCCCAGGCGGACGGCGGCGTAGAAATAATAGACCACCTGCGCCATCAGCCGCGCCCAGTTGATCGAATTGACCGCCGACAGCGCATAGCGGCCGGAGAAGCCGGGATCGTTGAACATCGCCTTCACCAGCGCCTGCGCCGTGTCGAAGTCGCCGTCGATCGCGATGTTGTGCACGTTGGGGGCGAGCACGGTCGTCATCTGCCGCCGCTGCACCTCGCTGACGCGACCGGCGGGGTGGAGCATGAAGATGTCGACGCCGCGGCGCCCCGCCAGCGCATCGATCGCCGCCGAGCCGGTGTCGCCGCTGGTCGCGCCGACGACGGTGAGATGGCGGTCGCTGCCGGTCAGGAACCGTTCGAACAGCAGGCCGAGCAATTGCAGCGCGACGTCCTTGAACGCCAGCGTCGGGCCATGGAACAGTTCGAGCAGCCACTGGTCGTGATCGAGCTGGACCAGCGGCGTCACCGCGGCATGCGCGAAGCGGCCATAAGCGGCGGTGCACAGTTCGCGCAGTTCCGCCGGCGTCAGCGCATCGCCGACGAAGGGCGTCATCACAGCCACCGCGGTATCGACGTAGGACAGGTTGGCGAGGCCGGCGATCTGCTCGGACGTCAGGCTCGGCCAGGCGTCGGGCAGGTAGAGTCCGCCGTCCGACGCCAGCCCGGCGAGCGTGACGTCACGGAAATCGAGCGCGGGCGCGGTCCCACGGGTGCTGACATAGCGCATCGCGGCTGGGTAGCGGGGTGCGGCGCAACGGGCAACGACGGGATTTCTTGGCCGCGGTGCGATTCGGGTATCGCGCATCCGCTGCGCCGGAGGCTCGGAAGTTGCCGAAGTTGCCACTACGTCCCGCTCGAAATCGCTTCCCCGACCGGTGCCGGCAGGCACGGGAGCGAGGGGGCGGGGGTGGGGCATGCGCGGGGGTATAGACGGCGTGGTGCGTGTAGGACAGCGGGTTTGGGGGGGGGCTAAAGGTGCTGTGGGATCGTCGCGGGAAAAATTTGGCTGTTGGAAAACGCTTTCCCGTGGAGGGTGATGTTTCCCGTTTCTCCGTCGAAACCGGTAGTTTCGGGAATGATGAATCGGGAACAGGTTTCGGGAAAGCAAAACCCGCGGGCGTCCGTCAGCGCGATCGATGAGGCGGGATTCTCATCATAGGTTCCTTTTTGGGAAAGCTGCCGTTCGGCAAACGCTCACTTGCGGACATTCGCGGACCCGTTCAAACCAAAGTATGGCTATGTCCAAATCGCTCCTGATTTTGCTCGCACTCGCAAGCATGTCGGCATCCGCAGAAACGTCGCGCGCAGCTGTCCAGTCGGCCGCTTTTACAAAGGAGATCGAGCGCGGGTATCTGCTTAGGGAGCGATACAACCTGCCAAAGCCGACGGGAGGTTCCGTGATCGCTGTAGATAGCGTCGCCGTTCACCATCTCCGTAGCGAGGCGAGCACCGTTGTCTGGCGGGACGGCAGCGGTCAGTGGCGCTGGGATCAAGCTAGCGAGATCGGTCCCGGAGGGCTTCTCGCCACAGATCGTAAGCTGCAGTCGCACGAGGCGAGAGATCTTACTGCCACCGAGGGCCGATTGCTCGACAATTTGATCCGATCGAAAAAACTCTACTCTGAATCGGTAAGGCGGACCGGCGAGATTGGGATCGGAGCGCCGTTTCACGTGATGTCGATTGAGACGCCATTCGGTCGCAGGATACTCAGTTGGGATGGACGGCTGAAAGGGAAAGCGGGCGCGCTCGCAGACGTCGTGCTCGGTCACGACTGACGCTCGCTGTCCATCGATCGCACCATCGCTGGGGTATGTACTTTCACCCCAGAAGCAGCCCGGCCGCTTCCGCACAATTGCGGACGTTAGCGCGATGTCTATGATGCGGCTATGAACACACTCAAAGCACTGGTGCTAGCAGGTGTGCTAACAGCACAATCGACGCTTATCATGGCTGAAGCCGAAGCTTCGACCCACCGTGATGGCCCTCTGCCATCTTTGACATTCAAGGATTCTGCTGCCTGCCTTGCGGAGTTGTCGAAGATGCATCGATCGCCGAACCGCTTCGATGCCGAATGGGCGGCAACGCGTCTCGTGAGGCGCGGCCCTGTTCTTGAAGGCACTATAATGCGTCCGGGCTTCTTCTGGCGCAAACGAGTGCAATGCGTGGGGCGATCTATGGCCCGCTGGCTTACTGTCAGCCAATCGCCTGTTTGCGAGCCATTGAAGGTCGGGATTGCAGGAGCGAATGGTAAGGCTAAGGCGATCGTACAAAATGTTTGCAGCTAATGCCCTGTTTTCACCAGCTCTGACCATTTTCTAAACACCATCCTTTCTGGGAAGGTTGGCATGGTCCCCAACCTTGGCTATTGACGCCCGCTTTTTGAAGCGGAAGACTTGCCCTCTACCTCCGACCTCAGTCGTTCAACCCCCTCACGGCATCGCGCCAGCCGCAAGCACCAGCCGCTACCCCCGCCGGCGCAGTGCCAGTGCGTAGATCACCGCGGCGATGGTGGCGAACAGGAACCATTGCACCGCATAGGACAGGTGGTTGTTCGGCACCGACGACAGGTCGGGGCGGCCGTTGGCGGCGAGGCCCAGGGCGGGCGTGTCGGCGACCAGCAGCAGGGGCTGCGGGCGGTGGTCGAACAGCGATCCGATCAGCGAGCGCGAATCGGGGGCGTGGCTGATGAAGCCGCTGACCGGGCCGCCGGCCCAGCGCGGTTTGAAGATCGGATCGGTGGTGGTGCCGAGCTGGACGAGCAGGCCGTTGCCGCAATCGGCGATCAGGCGAAACCCGGCGGCACCGGCGCCGGCGAGGCGCTGGCTGTCGGGCCGGGTGCAGACGGCCGATGCGCGGCGGAACAGCAGGCGGTCGTCGGGGCGATCGGGGAAGGCGACCGGCGGCAGCGCCGGGTTACGGGCGAGCTGCGCCAGATAGGCCTGCTTCTTCGGTGCGCGATCGAGCAGCTGCCACAGGCCGAGGCCGATCATCGCCGCCACCGCGAGTGTGACGAGGACCGTGGGGACGAGCGGGATGCGTGTCATGGGCCGGGGTGGATGCGTCCTTCGCGCGCGGCGTTGCGATATTCGGCGGACATCAGCGCGCCCTTGGCGATGCGCAGCGACCAGATGACGCCGGCGAGCGTCACCGGGATCCAGATCAGCATGTGCAGCCACAAGGGCGGATGCACGGTGAGTTCGAGCGTGATCGCCGCCGCGGTGACGACCGTGCCGAGGATCAGCGTCAGGAACGCCGCCGGGCCGTCACCGACGTTGAACTGCGTGAAGTCCAGCCCGCAGGCGGTGCAGCGGTCGGCGAAGCGGATCCAGCCGGCAAAAAGACGGGGCTGGCCGCACCGCGGACACAGCCCCTTGCATGCGACCTCGAGAATCGCGGGTGGCGACGATGCGCCCGGTCCGGTCGATCCCGGTCCGGTCAACCGATGTGGACCGGTGCGCCCCAGCCGCCCCAGACGTAGACGGTGACGAACAGGAACAGCCACACGACGTCGACGAAATGCCAGTACCAGGCGGCCGCTTCGAAGCCGAAATGCTGGCGCGGCGTGAAGTCGCCCTTGTAGGCGCGGATCAGGCAGACGATCAGGAAGATCGTGCCGATCAGCACGTGGAACCCGTGGAAGCCGGTCGCCATGAAGAAGGACGCGCCATAGTTCAGCCCCTTGAAGGGGAAGGGCGCGTGCATGTACTCATAGGCCTGGATGCTGCTGAACAGCACGCCGAGCACGACGGTGAGCCACAGGCCCTTCAGCACGCCGTCGCGATCGCCGACGCCCAGGATACCCCACAGCCCCTTCTTCTCGCCGCCGCGCTGGTTGTGGATCAACGCATGGTGCGCCCAGGTGACGGTGGTGCCGCTGGTCAGCAGGATCAGCGTGTTGAGCAGCGGCAGTTCGAAGGCGTTGATGACCTGCAGCCCCTTGGGCGGCCATTGCGCGACGATGGCGCTCGCCCCCTCGGCGGCGCGCTCCACCTGGCCGTCGACGAAGCTCATCGCGGTCGGGAACAGCGAAAAGTCGAAGAACGCCCAGAACCAGCCGACGAAGAACATGACCTCGGACGCGATGAACAGGATCATGCCGTAGCGGAAGTGCAGCTGGACGACGGGGGTGTGATCGCCGTGATGCGCCTCTCGCACCACGTCCGCCCACCAGCTGTACATGGTGAACAGCACGCCCGCGAGGCCGGCGAAGAAGATCCAGCCGCCGCCGTTCGCCTTTTCGGCGGACAGGTGGCCGCCGTGCATCCACATGATCGCGCCCGTCGCCATCACCAGCGCCGAAAGCGATCCGAACAGGGGCCAGATGCTGGGGGGCAGGATGTGGTAATCGTGGTTCTTGGCGCCGGCCATGGTCAGGTCCCTGTTCTCTTATCCTCTTGGGCTATGCTCTAGCCTCAGGATTTGGCGGAATCCACCGGGTAAAACGTATAGGAGAGGGTGATCGTCTCCACGTCGCTGGCATCCGGATCGTCCATGATCCTGGGATCGACGTAGAATATCACCGGCATGCGCTGCGTCTCGCCCGGCTTCAGCGTCTGCTGGGTGAAGCAGAAACACTGGATCTTGGTGAAGTATTTGCCCGCCTGCGCCGGCGTAACGTTGAACGTCGCGGTGCCGGTGACCGGCTTCGCGCCGGTGTTGGTGGCGGTGAAGAACGCCATGTCGCGGGCGCCGATCTTCACCGTTTCCGACGCCTGTTCGGGGGCGAAGCGCCACGGCATGCCGGGCGCGACGTTGGTGTCGAAATCGATGCGGATCAGCTTGTTGACCGCGCCGGGCGCTTCCTGCCCGCGCTGCGTGGTGCCGTTGAGCCCGGTGACCTGGCAGAACAGGCGATACAGCGGCACGCTCGCCCAGGCGACGCCGGTCATCACGCAGATGCCGAGCACCGCCAGCAGGGCGGTGCGCAGCTGGCGCCCGGTGCTGCCGGCGCCCTGCGTCACATCATCCCCTGGCGGATCTTGGTGATCGCGATGGCGAAGATCAGCAGCACGAACGCACCGAGCAGCAGCGCCATCACCCGCGCGCGCGCATGCTGGCGGCGGCGGATCAGGTCCTGGTCGTGCTGCGGATCGGGGGGAAAAGTCATGCGTACACCCAACGGTCGACGACCAGCGCGCCGAACACCACGAACAGATAGAGGATCGAATAGCTGAACAAGCGCTTTTCCGGCTTCATCGTGTCGTCGGCCTGCGTGTGCCGCGTCGCAACGACCAGGGCCAGCGCGGCGAACAGCGCGGTGGTGACGGCGGCGACCAGGCCATAGATCGGCCCGGTCAGCCCGAGCGGCCAGGGCGCGATCGCGGCGATCGCCATGGGCACGGTGTAGAGCCCGATCTGGTGCCGCGTGGTCCGCTCGCCCGCCACGACGGGCAGCATCGGCACGCCGGCATTGGCGTAATCCGTCTTCACGAACAGCGCGAGCGCCCAGAAATGCGGCGGCGTCCACAGGAAGACGAGCGCGAACAGCAGGACCGGCAACACCGCCACGTCGCCGGTCGCCGCCGCCCAGCCGATCAGCGGCGGAAAGGCGCCGGCCGCACCGCCGATGACGATGTTCTGCGGGGTGCGGCGCTTCAGCCAGACGGTGTAGATGAGGACGTAGAACAGGATCGACAGCGTCAGGATCGCCGCGGCGGCGAGATTGACCGCGAAATACATCAGGATGACGGAGAACGCGCCCAAGCCGACGCCGAAGTGCAGCGCCGCCTGCCGGTCCATGCGCCCCGCGGGCAGCGGCCGCTTCTGCGTCCGGCGCATCTTGGCGTCGAGATCCGCCTCATACCATTGGTTGAGCGCACCCGCGGCGCCCGCGCCCAGCGCGATGCACAGGATCGCGGTGAAGCCCAGCACCGGATGGATGCCGACTGGTGCCGCCAGCATGCCGCACAGCCCCGTGAAGACGACGAGCGTCATCACCCGCGGCTTGGTCAGCGCCAGGAAGTCGCGCCAGTCGGCGGGGGGCAGCAGGGGCGTAGCGGCGCTCATGATCGCGCCGCCTATACGCGGGACGGGCGGCGGGGGGAAGCGCGCGACTATCGTCTTGATCCACGTCAAGCGACTCGGAGCCGTCGGGAACGATCGACCGGGCAGGCGGTTAGCGAGGCTATAGCATGATATTTCTCCGGGGAAGATGACGATGGCAACCCGTATCGCCGACACTGCAATCGCAGGGTCGCAGTTCCTGACCGACAGCTTCCAGCGCGGCCTTGCGCATTGGAACCGCGAGCGTCTGGAGCCCGGCTTTCCGACCGCGGACTGGCAGCGCACGCTCGATCGCGACGTGCGCATGCAGCGGCTGGAAGGCGGCTTTCTGGAGGAACTGCGCGAAGAGGTGCGCGAGGAAGCCGCTGCCGCGCCGACCGACGTCGAGGGCTTCATCGCCTGGTTCGAGGAGTTGAAGGCAAGCGGCCCCGGCCAGCACGACCAACTGTTCCCCTGGTTGTCCGACGAAGCGACGCTGGACCAGATCCGCTGGTTCTTCGAGCAGGAGGCGGCCGGCGAGGCGGGCTTCGACGATCTCGTCGCGATGACCCAGGTCAAGCTGCCCAAATTCCCCAAGCTCGAACTCGCCCGCAATTACTGGGACGAGATGGGCCGCGGCAATGCCAAGGGGATGCACGGCCCGATGCTGGATGCGCTGGTGGAGACGCTGAAGGTCGATCCCGTCATCGAGAACACGCTGTGGCAGAGCCTCGCGCTTGCCAATGCGATGACGGCGATGGCGACCAACCGCCGCTATGCCTGGCATTCGGTGGGCGCTTTGGGCGTGATCGAGCTGACCGCGCCGGATCGCTCGGCCGCGACGGCCAAGGGCCTGCGACGATTGGGCTTCTCCGACAAGGAGCGCCGCTATTTCGACCTGCATGCGGTGCTCGACATCAAGCATAGCGAGGACTGGAACCGCGAAGCGATCCGTCCGGCCGTGGAGGAAGACCCGCGCCGTGCGACCGCCATGGCGGAAGGCGCGCTGATCCGCCTGAAGTGCGGCGAGCGCTGCTTCGAGGCGTATCGCGCGGTGCTGATGGATTGAGGGCTTAGGACTGGTGCCGTCATCCCGGCGAACGCCGGACCCATAGACGGCATGACGTTGCGATATGCGCGCCATCAGCCGCGTGCCTCCATGGGTCCCGGCTTTCGCCGGGATGACGGGTGCGGGGCGAGGGATACCGGTAAAGCGAGGTGCCGTCGGTACTTGCATGGCCGGGGAAAGCGGCGCGCGCTGCTTCGGGACGTATTGCGCGGTGTTGTTGGAATGAGGGGCTGGCAGCTGCCCTGTTGTCATCCCGGCGAACGCCGGGATCCATGGACGCGATGACGTTGCGATGTGCGCGCCATCAGCCGCGTGCCTCCATGGGTCCTGGCGTTCGCCGGGATGACGGGTGGGGCGAAGGATGCCGGTAAAGCGAGGTGCCGTCGGTACTTGCATGGCCGGGGAAAGCGGCGCGCGCTGCTTCGGAACGTATTGCGCGGTGTTGATGGATTGAGGGCTGGCATTCGCCCTACCGTCATCCCGGCGAACGCCGGGATCCATGGACGGCATGACGTTGCGATATGCGCGCCATCCGCCGCGTGTCTCCATGGGTCCCGGCGTTCGCCGGGATGACGGATGGGAGCGAGGGATGCCGGTAAGCGAGGTGCCGTCGGTACTTGCCTGACGGGTGAAAGCCGCTAGCGTTCCTGCGATGGATACCCCGGTTCGCGGCGTGCCGCGCTCGCTCTTCGCTTATTCGATCTTTTACGGTGGCATGGTCTGCATCGCGGGCGTGCTCGGCAACAAGCAGGTGGCGCTGGGGCCGTTGTCGGCGCTGGGGCCGCTGGTCGGCCTCGGGCCGTTGGCGGTGGAGGCGGGGATCTTCGCGTTCCTGCTGCTGGTGGTGGTGTCGAGCGCGGTTGCCGAGCTGCATGGGCGAACCATTGCCAACCGGCTGGTGCAGATCGGCTTCGTGCCGCTCATCGTGTCGATCCTGCTGTCGATCGTCGTGCTCGCCGTGCCCGCGGCGGCGGACATGGACCCGGTGCGCCGCGATGCATTCGCCACGATCATGGGCGGCACGCCGCGCATCTGGCTGGGCGGGATCGTCGCTTATGGCATCTCGCAGACGCTGAACGTGACGATCTTCGCTGCCTTGAAGGGGCGCGAGGGCAGTGGCCTGCTGTGGCTGCGCGCCGGGCTCGCCAGCATGCTGAGCCAGGTGGTGGATACGCTGCTGTTCGTCACCATCGCCTTTGCCGGCGTGTTCCCGATCGGCGAACTGCTGCTCGGCCAGATGATCGCCAAGGTGGCGCTATCCGCCATTTTGGTGCCGCCGCTGATCTACCTGTTCGTCGGGCTGGGGAAAAAGCTGGATCGCGTCTAAGTTCGCTCTCCCGAGGCGGGGGGGTGGCGGCAAGGCTGGTTGTGGAGGGGACGGTCCAACGGCACTGAGCTCGCCGCTTATCTCCCCCTCCGTCACCGCTTCGCGGTGTCACTGACCCGGCGGGGCTATTGCAGATGGGCTGTCCGCGGCGATGTTCCTTCATCCTCCGCCATGCCGGACTCGGTCCGGCATCCACCGTGCCGCACACCCATAGGCTCTGGGTTCTGCGGCACGGTGGACCCCGCAACGAGTCCGGGGTGACGACGGATATCGGGATGGCGTGTCCCCTCAACCGAGCCCAGCAACAGCCCTATGCGATAGCCCTCCCCCGGCGTAGGAGGAACGAGGGCATTGCCGGGACTATCCCGTCCTTCCCCCCGCCGCTAAAGCGCGCGCGTGATGACCGATTCCGCCGCCACCGCCGCCCTGCTCGCCAAGGCCGAGACGCTGACCGAGGCGTTGCCCTACCTGCAACGCTATGCGGGCCGCACCTTCGTGGTGAAATACGGCGGCCATGCGATGGGCGATCCGGAACTGGCGCGCGATTTCGCCGAGGACGTGGTGCTGTTGAAGGCGGTCGGCATCAACCCGGTGGTGGTGCACGGCGGCGGGCCGCAGATCGGCGCGATGCTGAAGCGGCTGGGGGTCGAATCGCGCTTCGTCGACGGCCTGCGCGTGACCGATGCGGAGACGGCGCGGATCGCCGAGATGGTCCTGGCGGGATCGATCAACAAGGAGATCGTCGCCTGGATCGGCCAGGCCGGCGGCCGCGCGGTCGGCATCTCCGGCAAGGATGCGGGCCTCGTCACCGCCGAAAAGGTCGGCCGCACCACCCCCGATACGTTGCAGGGGATCGAGCGGCACGTCGACCTGGGCTTCGTCGGCGAGCCGGTGGCGGTCGACCGGACGATCATCGACACGCTGTCGGCGAGCGGCATCATCCCCGTCGTCGCCCCGATCGCGCTCGGCAAGGACGGCGCGACCTACAACATCAACGCCGACACGATGGCGGGCGCGATCGCCGGCGCGCTGGGCGCGTCGCGCTTTTTCCTGCTCACCGATGTCGCCGGCGTGCTCGACAAGGATCGCAACCTGCTGACCGACCTCGACCCCGCGCGGATCGCGGCGTTGAAGGCGGACGGGACGATTTCGGGCGGCATGATCCCCAAGGTCGACACCTGCGTCGCCGCGGTCGAGGCGGGCGTGGACGCGGCGGTGATCCTCGACGGGCGGGTGCCGCATGCGATGCTGCTGGAGATCTTCACCTCGGCAGGGGCAGGGACGCTGGTGCACGCGTGAGCCGGAAGTCCTCCCTTGCTCCGGCAGGGGAGACGATAGCGGCGCCGTGATCGCTCGCGCCCCCTGTTCGCGGGCGCGGTAAATCGCTAGGGCGGGGCGGACCCCCAAAACGGAGCCCCGCGTGATCGCGCTCACCCTTATCCAGATCATCCAGGTGCTGCTCGACGTGGTGCGCTGGATCATCATCGTGCAGTTCGTGCTGTCGCTGCTGATCGTGTTCAACGTCATCAACACGTCGAACAACTTCGTGCGCTCACTGCACTACGGCCTCGACCGGCTGACCGAGCCGCTCTACCGGCCGCTGCGCCGGGTGTTGCCGAGCGCGGGCGGGATCGACCTAGCGCCGCTCGCCGTGCTGGTGCTGATGATGATCGCCAACATCATCCTCAACAATGTCGCATCCGCGATCATCCTGAACGGCGCTGCATGACCGCCGCGATCATCGACGGCAAGGCGCATGCCGCCGCCCTGCGCGGCCGCGTCGCCGATGCGGTCGCCGCGTTCCGTGAGCGCGCCGGCCGCGCGCCGGGCCTCGCGGTGGTGCTGGTCGGCGAGGATCCCGCGTCGGCGGTCTATGTCCGCAACAAGGGCAAGGCGACGCGCGAGGCCGGCATGGCCAGCTTCGAGCATCGCCTGTCCGCCGATACCGATGCGGCGACGCTGCTCGCACTGGTCGCGCAGCTGAACGCCGATCCGGCGGTGGACGGCATCCTCGTCCAGCTGCCGCTGCCGGCGCATATCGATGCCGAGGCGGTGCTGCTGGCGATCGATCCCGACAAGGACGTCGACGGCTTCCACCCGGTCAATGCCGGGCGGCTGGCGATCGGGGCGGAGGGCTTCGTGCCCTGCACGCCCCTGGGCTGCCTGATGCTTCTGAAGGACGTGCATCCGCAGCTTGCCGGGCTGGAGGCGGTGGTGATCGGCCGTTCCAATATCGTCGGCAAGCCGATGGCGCAGCTGCTGCTCCAGCAGAGCTGCACGGTGACGGTGGTGCACAGCCGCACGCGCGACGTCGCCGCGCATACCCGCCGGGCGGATATCCTGGTCGCCGCCGTCGGCATCCCCCGCTTCGTGCAGGGCGACTGGATCAAGCCGGGGGCGACCGTGATCGATGTCGGCATCAACCGCACCGATGCGGGGCTGGTCGGCGATGTCGACTTCGCAGCGGCGCAAGGCGTGGCGGGGGCGATCACGCCGGTGCCGGGCGGCGTCGGGCCGATGACGATCGCCTGCCTGATCCGCAACACCTATGTCTCCGCCTGCCGGCGCGAGGCGCTGGACGCGGTGGCGCTGTGATCGGACGGCCATGATCGAGCTCTTCGTCTCGTCGCTCATCACCTTTTTCGTGGTGATCGATCCGCCGGGCTGCGCGCCGATCTATGCCGGCCTGTCGGCGGGCGCGTCGGCGGCGCAGCGGCGCGCCATGGCGATCCGGGCGGTGGGCGTGGCCAGCGCGATCCTGCTGGTCTTCGCGCTGTTCGGCGAGCAGTTGCTGCGCGGCCTCGGCATCAGCCTGGCGAGCTTTCGCATCGCGGGCGGCATCATGCTGTTCCTGATCGCGCTGGAGATGGTATTCGAAAAGCGCACGCAGCGCCGCGAGGATCGCGCCGCCGAAGTCGCCGCCGACCCCGAGGTGGAGGACGTGTCGATCTTCCCGATGGCGATGCCGATGATTGCCGGGCCGGGATCGATCGCGACGGTGATGCTGCTGATGGCGCGCACCAACGGGATCGAGGCGACCGCAGTGGTGCTGGCGGCGATGGCGACGATCCTGCTGCTGACGCTGGTGGCGCTGCTCGCCGCGGGGCCGTTGATGCGGCTGCTGGGGACGCGGATCGAGGCGGTCATCACCCGCCTTTTGGGCGTGTTGCTCGCGGCGTTGGCGGTGCAGTTCGTGATGGACGGGTTGCAGGTCAGCCTGCGCTGAGCCTGCAGACGCAGGGTTGATCTTCACCACCGTTCGCCCTGAGCGTGTCGAAGCCTGTCCAGAGCGACGCCGCAGGCGGCGTCGAAGGGGGCATGGGACTCACCTGTGCTTCGACAGGCTCAGCACGAACGGTGTGATCAATCCACCTTGAACAGCCGGAGCGGCGAGTTGCGCGGTAGCGGCAGTGGGGTGAGCCATGCCGGCACCTCGCCATGCGCCAGCTGGTCGTAGAAGCCGCCGGGGTTGCGCGCGCGATAGTTGGTCGATTCCGAATGGTTGGGGCAGACGAGCAGCAGCGTCGCGCCATGGCGGCGGACGATGGCATGGGCCTGATCCGCGGTGCCGCCGAAGGCATGCTGCACGTCGAGGATCGCGGCGCCGTTGCGATGGTACGGCCCGGCGATCGCGTCGTGGTGCGTCACGGTGATGAGCCGCGGCCCGAGGTCGACGAAGGTGAAGACGGTCTGCGCCGGATACCGGTCCAGCGCCTTCAGCACGGTGTAGCGCACGCAGCTGCCGGTCGCCCCGTTGACGCGCTTGGTATAGGCGTTGGGCCGGTCGACCGGCAGATATTTGATGATGAGCCCGGCGAACAGGCCGGAGACGAGCAGGAACGCCGCCACCGTGCCGCCGACGCGCACCGGCATCGAACGGTGGTTGAGCAGCCAGGGCAGCACGATCCAGCCGAGCAGCGTCGCGCCCGGCACCGCGAGCAGCTGCGCGGCGGGGCCGGCGCGGACCTGCCACAGCAGCATCAGGCAGGCGAAGGTGACGAACAGCGCCACCGCGCTCCAGCCGATCAGCGCGCGAGTGCGCCGCGCGCGCCAGGTGCCGACGATCACGCCCAACACGCCGACGATCGGCAGCGCCGCGATCGGAAAGCCGAGGCGGAAGGGGTGCTTGTAGATCGGCTTGGCCTCGCGGACGTTGTCGAGCCAGTTCTTCTGGAGCTCGGGCGAGACGCCCTCCGGCCGGCCGAGGCATTGCGGGAAGAAGTGGACGAAGCCCGCGACGATCGCCGCACCGGCGAGCAGCGCCAGGCCGATGCGGACGCCGCGCGATGCGGGGTTGAGCCGGGCGAGCAGGAACAGCAGCGCGCCTGCCGCGATGCAGACGCTGAGCCACACCGGCGTCAGCGCATCGCAGCGCATCGCGTAATTGGCGTTGGAGGCGAAAGCGGCAAAACCGATCGCGCTGCCGCCGCCGAGGCTGAGGGCATAAGCGGCGAGGCGCGTCGCCTCCACCCGGTCCCAGACCCAGCGCAAGGCCAGGATCGCGCCGGCCATCGCGCAATAGGGCAGCATCTCCAGCCCGATGGCGAGGCTGACCGCGCTGGCGAGGCCGACCATCAGCCCGCCGCGGACCCCGCGCGAATCGCACAGGCCGGCGACGGTGAGGCTCAGCATCGCCAGTTGCCAGCCGTGGTGGTCGATCCGTTCGGGCAGGAACATCAGCATCGTCGCCGACGTGCCGAGCAGGAAGACGATGGCGAGCGGCCAGCTCAGCGGATGGATCAGCCGCCGCACGGTGGCACCGACGCCGAGCATGGCGATCGACAGCGGGATCAGCGGCGCGATGCCGCACGCCAGCCGCTCCGCCCAAAAGTTGCTGGTGAACAGGCGAAAGAACAGGATCAGGCCGGCGATCGGCAGGTCGACGATGCGGCTCCAGTGGATGTCGAAACCGGCCGGCGGATTGAGCCGGTAATTGCGCAGATCGTACCACGGCTGCCCCGCCAGCCAGGCGCGCACCTGCATCAGCCGCATGTTGTCGTCGGTGTCGCCGAGCGACAGCCAGCGCACCAGGTTCCAGTCGCTCCACACGTACCAGACGGCCACCGCCACCCAGGCGATGAGGGTGAGCGCGATCCAGCGCCGGTCGAGTTCCTCGGCCAGCCGACCGCGTGCTATGCTGTTCAAGCCTTCAGACCCCAATTGCCCGTTTCGCTCCCGCGTCATTCCCTTTAGGGCGAGCGCGATGGCGAGGGAAGTATCGGCACTGTTGGACGTCGTGCAGGGCAACGACATGCGCGGGCAGATCCTGCGCTTCGGCATCGCCGGCGGCCTGTCGACGCTGATCTATTCGGCGGTGTACCTGCCGCTGACCACCTGGGTCTTCCCGCGCGACCATGCGGTCTATGCGGTGCCGTTCGCCTTCGTCGTCGCGGTGACGGCGGGCTTCTTCCTGCACAGCCGCTGGAGCTTCAAGGGCCACGGGGTCCGCCATCCGGGCATGCGGCAACAGGTGCAGTTCGTCGGCGTGCAGGGATCGGGCATGGCGCTGAACGCGCTCATCACCTGGATCGGCACCGCGCAGTTCGGCCTGCCCGCCTGGGCGCCGCTGCTGCCGGCGATCGCGCTGGCGACGATCCTCACCTTCATCCTCAATCGCTGGCTGGTGTTCGCTTAACATGGACCGCATCGTCTACGACCGCATGGCCGCCCATGATTCCACCCATTGGTGGTATCGCGCGCGCCGCGACATCCTGAGCGACTATCTGACCCGCTACGGCAAGGTGCCCAAGGGCGCGCGCATCCTGGAGATCGGCTGCGGCACCGGCCACAACCTGCCGATGCTGAGTGCTTTCGGCGAGGTCGACGCGATCGAGATCGACCCCGCCGCCCGGGCAATCGCGAGCGAGCGGCTCGGCAAGCCGGTCGGCGATGCGCCACTGCCCGACCTTCCCGGGGTGGCGCGCGGCGCCTACGATCTCGTCGCGGTGCTCGACGTGGTCGAGCATATCGAGGACGACGTCGCCGCGCTGAAGGGGATGGCGAGCCTGCTCAAACCCGGCGGCAAGATCCTGATCGCGGTGCCGGCGCATCAGTGGATGTGGAGCGCGCACGATGTCGTGAACCACCACCACCGCCGCTATTCGAAGGCGAGCCTGGCGAGGGCGATCGACGCGGCGGGGCTGAAGCCCGCGAAGCTCACCTATTTCAACTCGCTGCTGTTCCCGCTCGCGGCGGCGGCGCGGATCGCGGGGCGGCTGACCGGGCGCGACGACAGCGACGATTCGCCGCCGGCCAAGCCGCTGAATGCGCTGTTCGAGACGATCTTCCGGCTGGAGCGCCACGCCGTCGGGCGCGTGCCGCTGACGCCGGGGGTGTCGATCGTCACGCTGGCGGAGCCGCGCTGACCCCCTCTCCCCGGCGGGGAGAGGGAGCGAGGGTTACTGCGCCGCCTTGCGGCCGTCCGCCACCTCGAACTCCGGCGACGGCTCGGCGGCGTTGAAGCCCAGCGTCGAATGGCCCTTCACCGGCCCGGCGATGTCGGCGACCAGATAGAGCGGCCGCCGCTTCGATTCGATATACAGCCGGCCGAGATATTCGCCGATCATGCCGAGCACGAACATCTGCACGGCGGACAATACCGTCACCACGAGCATGGTCGAGGTCCAGCCCTGCACCGGCGAACCTTCGAAGAAGCCCCACAGGATGTAGAACAGCAGCAGCAGCGACGCGCCCGCCAGGATCACCGAGGCATGGCTGGCGAAGCGCAGCGGCGCAGTGGAGAAACCGGTGACCGCGTCGAAGGCGAGGCGCACCATCTTGCCGAGCGGGTAGTTGGTCTCGCCCGCATGGCGTTCGGCGCGATCGTAGGGGAAGGGGACCTGGCGGAAGCCGACCCAGGCGACCATGCCGCGGATGAAGCGCGCCTGTTCGGGCAGCGACAGCAACGCATCCAATGCGCGGCGGCTCATCAACCGGAAATCGCCGGTGTCGAGCGGAATCGGCGTGTCGGTGACCCGGTCGAGCACGCGGTAGAAGGCGGCGGCGGTCGCCTTCTTGAAGATCGTCTCGCCCTCGCGCTTGCGGCGGACGGCGTAGACGACGTCGGCCTGTTGCGCCGCCATCGTCGCGCGCATGTCGGCGAGCAGTTCGGGCGGGTCCTGGAGGTCCGCATCGATGATGAGGATCTGTTCGCCCGAGCACAGGTCGAGCCCCGCGGTCAGTGCCAGCTGGTGGCCGTGGTTGCGCGACAGGTTGATCGCCACCAGCCGCGGGTCCTGCGCGGACAGGCGCTGCATCACCGCCCAGCTGTCGTCGCGGCTGCCGTCGTTGATGAGCACGATCTCGTGATCGTCGCCGACCGCGGCGCGCGCCGCCGCCGCGACCCGCGCGTGCAGCAGGTCGAGGCACGCGGCCTCGTTGTAGCAGGGGATGACGACGGACAGCGCGGGACGGTACATGGGACGCGACCTTTAGCGCCTGCCGCGGCCGTCATCCATACGTAACGTATGGGGTTTGCAAGGGGGTGTCTGCGGCGAGGGCGCGGGCGCTTCGCGAGCATGATGACTGTGGTCCGATCCCCTACCGTTCGCCCTGAGCTTGTCGAAGCCTGTCCAGAGCGACGCCGCAGGCGGCGTCGAAGGGGGCATGAGTCTCACCTGTGCTTCGACAGGCTCAGCACGAACGGTTTCAAGTCAATACGCTCCAGGAGCGGCACCTCCGGGTGGCGCCGACCGTATCAGCTATAATCCTTCAGCTCGTCGCCGATGATCCGCACGACGTGGAGCACGTTGGTCGACCCCGGCGTGCGGAAGGGGACGCCGGCCATCACGATCACGCGGTCGCCGGCATGCGCGATGCCGGTGCGCAGCGCCATGCGCTTGGCCTTGCCGACCATGTCCTCAAACGATTCGACGTCGCGGGTGTGGACGGCGTGCGTGCCCCAGAGCAGGCCGAGCCGGCGCGCGGTGTCGCGGCTGGGGGTCAGCACCAGGATCGGCACCGACGGCCGCTCGCGCGCGATGCGCCGCGCGGTGGAGCCCGAGGTGGTGAAACAGATAATCGCGGTCGCTGACGTCGTCTTGGCGATCTGCTTCGCCGCCTCCGACAAGGCGTCGGCGGTGGTCGGATCGGGCCGCATCACGGTGAAGTGGACGCGGTCGCCGTGCATCGGATCGCGTTCCACCGAAATGCCGATCGAATTCATCATCGCAACCGATTCGACCGGCCAGGCGCCGGCCGCGCTTTCCGCCGACAGCATGATCGCGTCGGCGCCGTCGTAGATCGCGGTGGCGACGTCGGACACTTCGGCGCGGGTCGGCGACGGGCTCTGGATCATCGATTCGAGCATCTGCGTCGCGACGACGACCGGCCGGCCGAGGCGGCGTGCGGTCTCGACGATCCGCTTCTGGAGCGGCGGCACCGATTCGGGCGGCAGCTCGACGCCCAGGTCGCCGCGCGCGACCATCACGCCGTCGCACATCTCGACGATCTCCTCGAGGCGGTCGATGGCCGCCGGCTTCTCGATCTTGGCGAGCAGCGCCGCCTTGCCGCCGATCAGCTTGCGCGCCTCCGCCAGATCCTCGGGCCGCTGCACGAACGACAGCGCGATCCAGTCGACGCCCTGTTCGACCGCGAAGGCGAGGTCGCTGCGATCCTTTTCGGTCAGCGCCGCCATCGGCAGCACCACGTCGGGCACGTTCAGCCCCTTGTTGTTCGACAGCGGGCCGCCGATCTCGACCTGCGTCTCGATCCGGTCGGGGCCGTGATCGGTGACGCGCAGCACCAGCTTGCCGTCGTCGAGCAGCAGGCGCGCGCCCGGCTCGATCGCCTCGAAGATCTCCTTGTGCGGCAGCTCGACGCGGGTCGCATCGCCCGGCGTGGCATCGCGATCGAGGATGAAGGTGCTGCCGCTTTCCAGCACGGTGCGACCGCCTTCAAACTTGCCGACGCGCAGCTTCGGACCCTGCAAATCGGCGAGGATCGTCGTCGGGCGCTGGAACTGCTTTTCGAGCCCGCGAATCGCCGCGATCACCGCGACCTTGGACTGCTGGTCGCCGTGGCTCATGTTGACGCGAAAGGCATCGGCACCGGCCTGAAACAACGTCGCGATCATCTCGGGGGTGTTGCTCGCCGGACCGAGGGTCGCGAGCACGCGCACTTTCCGCGAACGGGGCGCAATGGCAGTGGTCATGGATAGGCTCCTGGGGAATGGCCGCGCCTTCCTCTAGCCCCTATCTATCCGCGATCAACCTTTCGCAAAGGACGCCGCATGACCGATCCCCTCGATACCTTGCCCGATGCGGTGGCCGCGCAGGCGTTTCGCCGCCTCGTCCGCCATCTGCGCCACCGCACCGATGCGCAGAACGTCGATCTGATGGGCTTGTCGGGCTTCTGCCGCAACTGCCTGTCGGACTGGATCGAGGAGGCGGGCGGCCTCGACAAGGCGGCCGCGCGCGAAACGATCTACGGCATGCCGCAGGCGGAGTGGAAGGCGCGCTACCAGACCGAGGCGACGCCCGAACAACTGGCGCGGATGGACGAGAGCCTGAAGCGCAATCAGGGGCGTGAGGCGGCGCTGGACGAGGCCTTGGACGAAAGCTTTCCGGCAAGCGATCCGCCGGCGATGACCGAGCCCGGCCGGGGTTGAGCCAGACGTGGTAAACGCCTAAACGCCCGCCCCTGCCGGCGCTGCGCCGGCATCCTTTTCACGCGAATCAAGAAGGGCCGCAGGACCTGCGGCGGGGTGGGACGATGGCGGAAGACCGGCAAGAGGGCATGGGCGGCGGGCACGTCGCGGCGGACGAACTGCGCCTGCTCATCGAACGCGCCGAGCGGCTGGAAGAAGAGAAGAAGGGCATCCAGGACGACATCAAGGACGTGATGGCCGAGGCCAAGGGCCGCGGCTACGATCCCAAGGCGATCCGCAAGATCCTCTCCATCCGCAAGAAGAAGAAGGAAGAGTATCAGGAAGAGGAAGCGATCCTGGAAGTCTATATGCAGGCGCTGGGGATGATCTGACGTCGGCAGGCTTTCAGGCGGGCAGGGCGTCGGGGCGTACGATCGGACATGACCATCGCTCTGCTGCTGGCGCTTGCCGTCATCAATCTGACGACGATCCTAGCGTTCGCGCACGACAAGGCTCGGGCGCAGACGGGCGGCTGGCGGGTGCGCGAATCGACGCTGCTCGGACTGGCGCTTATCGGCGGCTCGCCCGGCGCGCTGTGGGCGCGCCGGCGTTTCCGCCACAAGACGCGCAAACAGCCGTTCACGCTCTGCCTCGACCTGATCGCCATGGTCCATGCCGGGATGGCGCTGGGGCTGGCGACGCTGCTGCTCGGGTGATCGGCATTGACCGATACCGCCCGACTGTCTTACCTGCATAGATCACATCGGATCGGGCGGGTTGGCATGATGCATTGGGGATTTGGAGCCGCGGCGATCGCTATCGCGGTGGCCACGCCGGTTCAAGCGGCCGATCGGCCGGGCGTGGCGGTCGAGCGGCTCGTCGAGCGGTTCAACGCCGCGCGCGCCGGGTTCGACAGCGCGGCGCTGGCCGCGACGCTGGCGCCCGATTACGAGGAGATATCGCCGATCGGCGATGTCGACGACCGCGCCAAGGTCCTCGGCTTCTACCGCCCCCAGGATCGCAAGCCCGCGCCGGCGATGCAGAGCAGCGAGCGGGAGGTGGTGCTGCACGGCACGGCCGCGATCGAGACGGAACGCCTCAGCTTCACCGTGCAACGGCCCGACGGCACGTCCGTTACCCGCGCGATTCGGGTCCGCTACGTCGCGTGGCGGATGGCCGACGGCTGGAAGCTGGTGTCGGCGCAATATACGCCGATCCCGCCCGCGCGCTGATCCCTCACGCCGCTTCGCTCGCCGCGGTGGTCCAGCCGAGGCGCGGCACGGTGATCGAGCGTTTGCCGGAGAGGTCGACGCGCGCGACGATCAGTTCGCGGCTTTCGATATAGGCGATCAGGCGGCGCACCCGGCCCAGCGAACTGGTGCCGTAGGTTTCCGCCAGCGCGACGTCCGACGGGCAGGGCTCTCCCGCCTTGGCGGCGCGCGCGATCAGCAGGAAGGCGCCGGCCATGTCGTCGGGCAGCGTGTTGGCGAGCTCCATCGCCTCCGTCCATTCGGGATCGGTGACGTCGAAGATGCCGGCGCGCGCCGCCGACAGCCGCCGGGTGAAGGCGGGCAGGTCGAGCGGCGGCCTGGCGAGCCCCGCCATCCGGCAGCGCACCTGGAAATCCTGGAACAGTACCGACGGCGGGCGCAGCGCCGATTCGCGATCGGCGACGATCGCCTCCAGCACCGCGGCGTAGATCGCCTCCACCTCGCCGTCCGACTTGTCGGGCAGCGGCGCGAGCGTCGCCGGCTGTGGCGCAGGGCGTTCGATCGTGCCGAGCAGTTCGTCGGCCGGCACCCGGCGCGGGCGCGATTCGAAGCTCATCGGCAGCTGCGGCGCCTCTTCGGGCGGGGGCGCGAAGATCAGCTCCTGCAAATTCTCGACGGGCGCGGTCGGCAGCGGCGTCAGCTTGGGGCTGCCCGAGCGTGCCGAGGTCGCGACCTGGCCGATCTTAACGGTGATCGGCCGCCGCGACACCGCCGGCCCCAGCGCCAGGAAGGTGCCGCGGGCAAGATCGCGGATGCCGTCCGCCTGGCGCCGCTCCATGCCGAGCAGGTCGGCGGCGCGCGCCATGTCGATGTCGAGGAAGGTGCGGCCCATCAGGAAGTTGGACGCCTCCGCCGCGACGTTCTTGGCGAGTTTGGCGAGGCGCTGCGTCGCGATCACCCCGGCGAGCCCGCGCTTGCGGCCGCGGCACATCAGGTTGGTCATCGCCGACAGCGAGGCGCGGCGCACCTCCTCCGCCACCTCGCCGCCGGTGGTCGGTGCGAACAATTGCGCCTCGTCCACCACGACCAGCGCCGGGTACCAATGTTCGCGCGGGGCGTCGAACAGCGCCGACAGGAACGCGGCGGCGCAGCGCATCTGGCCCTCCGCCTCGAGCCCCTCCAGACTCAGCACGACGCTGGCGCGATGTTCGCGCAGCCGCGTCGCGATGCGTGCGATCTCCGGCACCGAATAATCCGCCGCCTCGATCACGACATGGCCGTAGGGACCGGCGAGCGTGACGAAATCGCCCTCCGGATCGATCACCACCTGCTGCACCTGGCCCGCCGATCCTTCGAGCAGGCGGCGCAGCAGGTGCGACTTGCCCGATCCCGAATTGCCCTGGACGAGCAAGCGGGTGGCGAGCAGTTCTTCGAGGTCCATGGTCACGGGCGCGCCGCGGTCGTCGCTGCCCATGTCTACGCTGACGGTCATTATGGATCAGGCGTTTGCCGATCCACGCGGGCAGGGGCAAGCGCTTTGCGGTGGTTCCCGCACCGGTTGCCGCCGCGCAACGGGTCCGGTACGGCACCGCCGCCCGCCCCAGCCTACAGGACGCCCGCGCATGGCCCAGATCCCGCTTGCCGATTTCGCCCTGCGGCTGCTGCGCAAATCGCCCGACGCGCTCGATCCCGAGGAGCGGCGCGTGCTCGCCAGCCTGGACGACGGCACCATCGTCAGCCGCGACGCCGCCGACGAGGCGGACGCCCGCGCCAGCCTGGGCGACCGGCTGGCCGACCGGGTGGCGGCGATCGGCGGGTCGTGGGGCTTCATCATCGCCTTCACGCTGGTGCTGCTCGGCTGGATGCTGCTCAATTCGGACGTGCTGGTCCATTTCGGCGCGGCGTTCGATCCCTATCCCTACATCTTCCTCAACCTGATGCTGTCGACGCTGGCGGCGATCCAGGCGCCGGTCATCATGATGAGCCAGAACCGGCAGGCGGCGAAGGACCGTCTCGCCGCCAGCCTGGATTACGAAACCAACCTGCGCGCCGAGCTCGACATCCTGCGCCTCCACCACAAGCTCGACGGCGTGGTGCTCGATCGGCTCGCCGCGCTGGAGGAGAAGATCGACAGGCTCGCGGCGCGGGGTTAGAGGACGCGTTCGTTTGCGGGTTGCACCCCTTCGCCGGGGTCCCCGCAAAGTACCACTTTGCGAAGGTTCCCATGGCAGGCCATTCCAAGTTCAAGAACATCATGCACCGCAAGGGCGCGCAGGATAAGAAGCGCTCCGGCATGTTCTCCAAGCTCAGCCGCGAAATCACCGTGGCGGCCAAGATGGGCCTGCCCGATCCCGACATGAACCCGCGCCTGCGCGCCGCGGTGAACGCCGCCAAGGCGCAGTCGATGCCCAAGGACAATATCCAGCGCTCGATCGACAAGGCGTCCAAGGGGGATACGGAAAATTACGAGGAAATCCGCTACGAAGGCTTCGGCCCCGGCGGCGTCAGCCTCATCATCGAGGCGCTGACCGACAACCGCAACCGCACCGCCACCAACGTGCGCACCGCGGTGGCGAAGAACGGCGGCAACCTCGGCGCCTCCGGCTCGGTCAGCCATGCCTTCGACCGGATGGGCCTCATCAGCTATCCCGCCACCGCCGGCGACGCCGAAAAGGTGTTCGAGGCGGCGCTGGAGGCCGGCGCCGAGGACGTGACCTCGAGCGACGAGGGCCACGAGATCTGGACCGCGCAGGGCGACCTGCACGAAGTCGCCAAGGCGCTGGAGCCGGTGCTCGGCGAACCGGAGGGCGCGAAGCTCGCCTGGCGCCCGCAGACGATGGTCGCGGTCGACGAGGGCGATGCGGCGACGTTGTTCAAGCTGATCGACACGCTGGACGACGACGACGACGTGCAGACGGTGTGGGGCAATTACGAAGTGTCCGACGAGGTGATGGAGAAGCTGGGTTGATGATCCAGTCCTCCCTCGCGCAGCGGGGGAGGGGGACCATGCGCAGCATGGTGGAGGGGGCGGCGGCGCAGCCGCCGTTCCACGGCGGCCCCCCTCCACCACTCGCCTGCGGCGAGCGGTCCCCCTCCCCCGCTGAAGCGGGGGAGGACCGGAGGTGATCATCCTCGGCCTCGATCCGGGGCTCGGCACCACCGGCTGGGGCGTGATTCATGCCGACGGCAACCGCCTGTCGCATATCGCCAACGGCCAGATCCGCACCGATCCCTCCATGCCGCTGCCGCGCCGCCTGTCGAACCTGCACGCCGCGCTGACCGACGTGATCCTCGCCGAGCGCCCGGACGGGGCTGCGGTCGAGGAGGTGCTGGGCAACACCAATGCGCAATCGACGCTGAAGCTCGGCCAGGCGCGCGGCGTGGTGCTGCTCGCCGCGGCGTCGGCGGGGCTGCACATCGGCGAATATCATCCCTCCACCGTCAAGAAGGCGGTGGTCGGCACCGGCGGCGCCGAAAAGCGGCAGATCCAGGCGATGATGGCGGTGCTGCTGCCCGGCGCGAAGCTCGCCGGCCCCGATGCGGCGGACGCGCTGGCGGTGGCGATCACCCACGCGCACCATCTGGCGAGCGCGCAGGGCATGGCGCGGCGGGCGAGGATTACGGCATGATCGCGCATCTCAAAGGGCGGCTCGACGCGACGGGCGTCGATTATGCGGTGATCGACGTCGGCGGCGTCGGCTATCTGATCGGCGCCTCGGCGCGCACGCTCGCCGCGATCGGGCCGGTGGGCGAGGCGGCGATGCTGCACACCGAGATGCTGGTCGCCGAGGATTCGATCCGCCTGGTCGGCTTCGCCCGCGCCGAGGAGCGCGACTGGTTCCGCCTGCTCACCGGGGTGCAGGGCGTCGGCTCCCGCGTCGCGCTCGCCATCCTGTCCGCGCTCGACACCGCCGAGATCGCGCGCGCGGTGTCGGCGCAGGACAAGGCGATGATCGCGCGGGCCAATGGCGTCGGCCCCAAGCTCGCCGAGCGGATTGTGCGCGAATTGAAGGACAAGGTCGGCAGCGTCGCGCTCGGCCCCGCCGCGGCGGCGCAGGCGATGCCGGTCGGCGCGAGTGCGGACGCGGTGTCGGCGCTGCTCAACCTCGGCTTCCGCCCCGCCGAGGCGGCGAGCGCGGTCGGCGCGGCGGAGGAAGACCTGGGCCCCACAGCGACGCTCGACGCGCTCGTCCGGCTCGCGCTGCGCAAGGCGGCGAAGAGCTGAGCGGCGGGTGCCGCCGTTGAAGGCGCGCGTGTTCGCGAACGAGGGCCTCGATCGCCGTTGTTCACACCGGGCTCGCCTCGTCCCGCTCGTCGCGCAGCCGATCCAGTTCGGCCATTCTCACCGGATCATCGGCGGCAAGCGTTTCTTCGAGGTAGAAATCGAAGGGGATGTCGCGCACCATCTGCTGTGAGGCGCCCTTGAATTCGGGTGCGATCGTTGCAAAGGCGTCGATCAATTCCCGAAGAAAGCCCTTGTCGAACTCGTCCATCAGCTTGCCGATATATTCCATGACCTCGACGGCCTCGTCCGGATCGAGTTTATCCTCATCGGTCGTCTCGAGGAACAAGATGAAAACCGCGATGATGCGGGCGACTTGCTCGGCTATCATGGCTTGACGATCCTTACTTTGATGGTGGTGACGTTCAATTCTCTGAGCAGCTTGAGTGCCTTGGTCTTCTGTATGGGGCTGGGTACCTCCCACACCCCGATTTGCTTGTTTTCGGTCAGCGCCTGCGCCTGCCTCAAGACCTGTGCCCGGCTACGGGGACGACCGACGACCTTCCACTTGCGATCGATGACGTAATCGGCGCGAATGCCGTCGAACTTGACCGGTCGCTTCGATCCATCCGGCATCGTGCGCATGAGCGTCGGCGCCTCACCGGGGCGGGCGCCATCCGCGGCGTCGTTGTAACGCCTCCACTCCGTGTCCTTTTTTCCGAGATTTTCCTTGGCCCAGCCGATCTTGATCGGTTCGAAGGTCGGGCGTGGCCCGATCTTGCGGAGATAGCGCGCCCGCGAGACTCTGGTGATCGCACCGGCCGGCGCTACCGTCAGCGCGCCGTTACCGATCGCGGACCCCGTCGCATGACCGAGGTCCCGCGCAGAGGCATTGGCAACGGCGCGTCGTCCCCGCGCGATCTGGATGCGCGCCGGCGTGTCCTCCGCGGCGATCGCGCCATCGATCATGGCGGCGATGCCCTGGGTCGTGTCGCGCAATGTCGTGACGGGGTTGGTCGTCAGCGTCGACCGGATCCCTGCAGCCGTGTCCTTGGCGACGTCGCGAAGCCCTTCGCCGATACCACCGGCGAATTCGAGCGCCGGATTCGGCCGTTGACGCGGCGTGGCCGTCGTCTTCGCCTTGACCGCGGGTGCCGGTTTCCTGGAAATGTGGCCGATCGTACCGGCGCGCAAGCGCTGCTTGCCACCGGTGCCGTGCCGGCTGCCCGCACCGGCAAAGGTAAACCGGCCGTCCGCCGGATCATGCCACGGGTTGAACTTCAGCTCGAGCCCGTCGGGACCGAGCGCGGGAGGCACTCTACCCGTGCGCAGCCAGTGCGAAAACGCCCGCCGTTGCCTGTCGTCCGTTGCCTCTATCATAGCGCCTCACCTGCCGATGTGACGAGAACATAGGAGCAACATTTTCCAACAAGGCAAGCGCAAACCCGCTACCCATTGGATTGCAGGCTGGTTCATCGATCAGGATGAGTGGTGCGGCCGAGAAGACTCGAACTTCCACGGGCTTTCGCCCACAACGACCTCAACGTTGCGCGTCTACCAATTCCGCCACGGCCGCACGTGAAGAACGCCGGGCGAAGCCGGCATCTGGCAGGCGCAGGCCCCTAGCAAAGGCTTTTCCGCTCCGCAACGCCCCTTTTTGCGCGGCCTGCGCTTTTCCTATGCCGCGCGGGCGGGTAGCGCCCGTGGCATGACCGGTGCGCTGCCCCCGACGACGACGCGCGCCGAGACGCGGCGGCTGCTCGGCCTTGCCTGGCCGGTGGTGCTGACCAGCCTCAACTGGACGCTGTTGCAGGTCACCGACGTGATGGTCGTCGGCCTCGTCTCGACCGAGGAGGTGGCGGCGCTGGGGGCGAGTCGGGCGTTGGGCTTCGTCGGCATCGTCACCGGGCTTGCCTGGCTGTCGGGCGTGCTGGTGATGGCGTCGCGTGCCGACGGGGCGGGTGACCTGCCGCGCACCGGCGGCGTGCTGCGCGAAGGATTGGTGCTGGGGCTGCTGCTCGGCCTGGCGATCGGTGCGGCGTTCCTCGCCTTTGCCGAGCCGCTGCTCGCGATGATCGGCGTCGCGGAGGCCCGGATCGACGAGAGCGCGCGCGTCGTGCGCGCCTTCGCCGTCGCCTATCCCTTTCAGCTGGTGAACGTCGCCGCCGCCTTCTTCCTCGAAGGGGTCAGCCGGCCGGGGCGGGTCACCGTGGTCAACCTTGCGGTCCTGCCGGTCAACGCCCTGCTCGCCTGGGCGCTGTCGGCGGGGCATCTGGGGCTTCCGGCGCTGGGCGCGGTGGGGGCGGCGCTGGCGACCAGCATCGCCTCGCTGCTGGGTGCGGCGGGCATGGTGGCGAGTGCGGTCACGCTGCCGCGGGCGCGCGAGCGCGGCGTGCGGCGGGTCGACCGTGCGGCCTGGGCGGGCGTGCCGCGCGGGGTGGTGGCGCTGGCCGCCTTCGGCATCGTGCCGGCGGTGGCGTCGGGACTGGAACTGGCCGGATTTTCGGTGCTGATCGCGCTGTCGACGCAATTGGGCGATGCCGCGGCGCATGCCTTCCAGATCGTGTTCTCGATGCACAACGTCACCTTTGCGGTGGCGCTGGGGCTGGGATCGGCGGCGGGGGTGCGCGCTGGCAATGCGGTGGGCGAGGGGCGGCCGCAGGCGGCGATCCGCCGCACCGCGATCGCCTTGTGCCTGGCCGTCTGTGCGCTGGGCCTGGGTGCGGGGCTGCTGGCGGCCGGGGCCGGGCGGCTGGTCGCGCTGTTCCCGGCGACGCGCGAGGTGCATGGGATCGCCGCGGCGATGCTGCCGATCTGGGCGCCGTTCATCGTCTTCGACGGCATCCAGGTGGTGCTCGTCTATGCGCTGCGCAGCCTGGGCGATCAGGTGGTGGCGGGCATCAACAGCATCATCGCCTATTTCCTGGTCACCGGCGGCATCGGCTGGTGGCTGGTCCATCACGGCTGGGAGCCGATGGCGCTCGCCTGGGCATCGGGGATCGGCATGCTGGCCGCCGCACTGCTGCACGGCGGCCGATTCGCGATCCTCAGCTGGCGTCTTCGCCGGCGAAGCTGAGTTCGAGCCGCTTGGAATTGGCCGGCACGTCGAGCTTGGCGGAATTGAAGTCGATCGACCCGCCGGGATTGAGCGTGCGCTGCTGCGGCGTGATCGTCCAGCTGTAGACGATGCGGCCCTGCGCATCGCGCAGTTCGGCGCGGATGTCGGGCACGCGCTGGCGCTCGCCCGACGGGTTGGTCACCTGGCCGCTGACCGCGAACAGTTCGGAGCCATTCTCCAGCTCGCGCCGCTCGATCGGATTGTCCTTGAGCCGCAGCGGCGATTCCTCGGCCCCCACGGGCAGGCCGACGCGCGCGAGCAGCCCGGGCGCGCCGAGGAACAGGATGGCGCCGACCCCCAGGATCATCAGCAGCCCGGCGGCGACCGCGATCACCGTCCAGCGGCGCGCGGTGTTGCGGCGCGGGCGGAACGGCGGCCGGTGCGCAAAGGCGTCGTAGCCGGGCGCGGCGACCACGGGCTCGGGCGCCGCCGCGGCAGCGGGCGTGCGCAGCGACGGGATGGCGGCGGGTTCGAGGAACGGCGGCGTCGCCTCGTCATCCTCCTCGATCCGATCGACGGACGGGGCGACAGGCTCCGGTGGCGGCGGAGCAGGCGGGGGTGGAGCGGGTGGCGGGGGGGCGGCGTCCTGGAACCAGCTGTGCCGGCAATTGGCGCAGCGCACGGTGCGTCCCTCGGCCCCGATCGCGCTGTCGGGCACCAGATAGCGGGTGCTGCATTCGGGACATTCGAGGATCATGCGCAACGCTTCACGGACGGTGCCCGCCGACCGATACCGGCGAGCCGCCGCGATTCTAAGCACGTCGGCGCCCCGCGTGGCAAGCTTGAAGCCGCGCGCCGGCCATGCGAAGGCTGTTCGGGAGGGGCGAAGCGGCCCGACCATCATCTTCTGGAGCGATCGCGGCCGCGCGCATGGCAAATATCGTGCAGTTCGAAAATGTTGGGCTGCGGTACGGCACCGGGCAGGAAACGCTGTCGGATATCAGCTTCACGCTCGGCAGCGGCGCCTTCTATTTCCTCACCGGCGCGAGCGGCGCGGGCAAGACGTCGCTGCTGAAGCTGCTCTATCTCGCGCAGCGGCCCAGCCGCGGCATCATCCGCCTGTTCGGCGAAGATGCGGTGACGATGCCGCGCGGCCGCCTGCCCGGGTTCCGCCGCCGGATCGGCGTCGTCTTCCAGGATTTCCGCCTCGTCCCCCATCTGTCGGCGTGGGACAATATCGCGCTGCCGCTGCGCGTCGCGGGCGTGCCGGAGGCGGATATCGAACAGCCGGTGCGCGAGATGCTCGCCTGGGTCGGCCTGGCCGAACGCGCGCAGGCGCGGCCCGCGACACTGTCCGGCGGCGAGCAGCAGCGCGTCGCCATCGCCCGCGCCGTGATCGGCCGGCCGGAGGTGCTGGTGGCGGACGAGCCGACCGGCAACGTCGATCCCGACATGGCCGACCGGCTGATCCACCTGTTCGAATCGCTCAACAAGCTTGGCACCACCGTGGTCGTCGCCACCCACGATTTCCAGCTGCTCAGCCGGGTGCCCGGCGCGCAGATGATGCGCCTCGACAAGGGGCGGCTGCTCGATCCCACCGGCGTGCTGCGCTATCCGCCGTCGGCGCGGGGGCATGCGTGAGGAGGGGGGCGTGAGCGGCGCGGACCGGCGGGTGCTGGACGAGGCGGGGGGCCTGCGCGCGATGACCTGGGTCATGGCGATCATGCTGTTCCTGACCGTGCTCGCCGCCGCCGCGGGACTGGGCACGCGCCAGTCCGCCGCGGCGCTGGAACGGCAGCTCGCCGGTCGGCTGACCGTGCAGGTGGTGGAGGGCAGCCCGGTGACGCGCGATGCGCTGGCGGCGCGCACGCTCACCGTGCTGCGCGCGCTGCCCGAGGTGCGGCGCGCGACGCCGGTCGACCGCGCCGAGCTGATGAGCCTGCTCGAACCGTGGCTGGGCCGCGCGGGTGCCGATGCCGATCTGCCGATCCCGGCGATGATCGACGTCGATCTCTCCCCCCGCGCCGATGCAAGCCGCGTCGTCGCGGCGGTGCGGCAGGTCAGCGCCGCCTCGCGTATCGACCGGCATCAGCGCTGGATGTCGCCGGTGAGTGCTTTCCTCGACACGCTGACCTGGCTGGCGCTCGCCCTCGTCGTGCTGATGCTCTCGGCGACGGCGGCGGTGGTGATGCTGGCGGCGCGCGCGGGGCTGGAGACGCACCGCGCGACGATCGAGGTGATGCACATGCTGGGCTCCACCGACGTGCAGGTCGCGCGCCTGTTCCAGCGGCGGATCGCGCTCGACGCGGCGCTCGGCAGCACCGGCGGCGGGCTGGCGGCGCTGGCGGTGCTGGCGTTCGTCGGCAGCCGCGTCGCGGCGCTGGGGTCGGAGCTGCTCGGCGGGCTGACGCTCGCGGCGGCAGACTGGGCGCTGCTGGTGCTGCTGCCGCTCGGTTTCGTCGCATTGGCGACGCTCGCGGCGCGGGTGACGGTGATCGCCGCGCTGAGGCGGTCGCTGTGATCGCGCGGCTGATCGGCCTCGCCGCGCTCGGCTGGTGCCTGGGCTTTGCCGCGTTCATGCTGCTGCTGCCCCAGCCGCTCGGCGGCAACACCACCGATGCGATCGTGGTGCCGACCGGCGGGGCGGGCCGGATCGATCGCGGCATCGCGCTGCTCCGGGCGCACCAGGCGCGGCGGATGCTGGTGACGGGGGTCGCCCCCGGCGTCCGCCCGGCCGATCTGGTGCGCGAATATCGCGCGCCCGCAGCGCTGTTCGCCTGCTGCATCGATCTGGGTGCGGACGCGGTCGACACCCGCTCCAACGCCGAGGAAACGGCCGCCTGGGTCAAGACGCACGGCTATCGCACCGTGCGGCTCGTCACCTCCGACTGGCATGTGCCGCGCGCGCGCATGGAACTGGCCGCGGCGATGGGGCCGGGGGTGATCGTACTGGGGGATGGCGTGCCCAGCACGCCGCGGCTCGGCACGTTGGTCAACGAATACAACAAGCTGCTGCTGCGCCGGATCGCGCTGTGGCTGGGGGTGGGGGTATGAACCGGCTGCGCACGTTGCTGTTCGGCCTGTTCTTCTACGGCCTGTCCGTGCCGATCGTGGCGACGGTGCCGGTATCGGCGCTGTTCGGGCGGCAGGCGGTGATCGCGCACGCGCACGTCTGGGCGAAGATGCACCGCCTGCTCTACCGCACGATCATGGGCATTCGGGTGCGGGTGGAGGGGCACGTGCCGGACGGGCCGGTGTTCTACGCCGCCAAGCATCAGGCGATGTTCGAAACGCTGGAGCTGCAATTGCTGCTCGGCGGCCCGGCCATGGTGCTGAAACGCGAACTGAGCCGCATCCCGTTATGGGGCTGGGCGGCGCGACGCTATGGCGGGATCGTCGCGGATCGCGAGGCATCGGCCGCCGCGCTGCGATCGATGATGCGCGATGCGAAGGCGCTGAAGGCGGAAGGGCGCTCGATCCTGATCTATCCCGAGGGCACGCGGGTGCTGCCCGGCGAGCGGCCGCCGCTGCAGGCGGGCTTCGCCGGCCTCTATCGGACGCTGGCGATGCCGGTGGTGCCGATCGCGCTGGATACGGGCAGGGTGTGGCCGAAGCACGGTGCCAAGCGGTCGGGCCTGGTGACGATCCGGCTGGGTGAGATCATTCCGCCCGGCCTGCCGCGCGGCGAGATCGAGGCGCGGGTGTATCAGGCGATCAACGTGCTGGACGAAGGATCGGGCGGAGCCAGCGGAATCATGCGAGGCTGAGCCTGATCGGATAGATGCGGCTGCCTGCCGGTTACCGGGACCGTCAGGACCGCCGAATCTTGCCGTCGGCCTTGGCGACCTGCGCACCCGCGGTACGGCAGGATGCGCCGATCATCGGGTAGGGCACGTCGGTGTTGCGCGCGAGTTGCGCGGGCAGCGCCGCTCGGCATTGTGCCATGGTCTGGTAGCGGGCCGGGATGATCCGAGCTTCGGTGCACTGGACGTTGCCGTCGGCACAGCCCATGATCGCCATCACGTAGAACAACGGTTCCATAAGTCCCTCCGCTCTTGTCCGGTAAAATCCGTAAGGGGCGCAATATGTTCCGCCGCGTCGCTTTCGCGTGGGGCGTGCCGTGACTACATGGCAGGCGATGCCGCCCGCCGATCCGACCAACCAGACCCGCGCCGACCAGCCGCTGCTGCCGACCCTCCGCCGCTTTCTTCCCTACCTCTGGCCGGCCGGACAGACGGGGCTGAAGGCGCGCATCGTCGGTGCCATGGCGCTCGTCGTCGCGAGCAAGATCGTCCAGGTCTTCGGCGCCGCCTATACGCTGAAATACGCCGTCGACCGGATGGCCGTGGGCGACCGCGGCCTCGCCACGATCGTCATCCTGCTGGTGGTCGGCTATGCCGCCTCGCGCTTTTCGACCACCCTGTTCGACAATCTGCGCAACGCGGTGTTCGAGCGTGTCGGGCAGGATGCGACGCGGCGGCTGGCGGCCAACGTCTTCCGCCACCTGCACGGCCTGTCGCTGCGCTTCCACCTCGAACGGCGGACGGGCGCGGTCACCAAGGTGGTGGAGCGCGGCACCAAGAGCATCGATACGATGCTGTATTTCCTGCTGTTCAACATCGCGCCGACCGTGCTCGAACTGGCCATGGTGCTGGCGATCTTCTGGACCAGCTTCGGCTGGCCGCTGGTCGCCGCGACGGTGGTGATGGTCGCGGTCTATATCCTCTTCACGCAGCGGGTGACCGACTGGCGCAACGCCTTGCGGGCACGGATGAACGACCTCGATACCGGCGCGGTCGCGCATGCGGTCGATTCGTTGCTCAATTTCGAGACGGTGAAATATTTCGGTGCCGAGGAGCGCGAGGCGCGGCGCTACGATGCCGCCATCTCCGCCTATGCCGCGGCGGCGACCAAGTCCGAAAACAGCCTCGCCTGGCTCAACGTCGGGCAGGCGCTCATCACCAACGTTATGCTCGGCGGCGGCATGGCGTTCGTCGCCTGGGGGTGGAGCCAAGGCCGCTTCTCGGCGGGCGACGTGGTGTTCGTCTCGACCCTGCTGTCGCAGCTGTTCCGTCCGCTCGACCTGCTCGGCATGGTCTATCGCACGATCCGCCAGGGGGTGATCGACATGGCGAGCATGTTCGACCTGATCGACATGCCGGCCGAGGTCGTCGATGCGCCGGACGCGCCGCCGCTCGCGATCGGCAAGGGCCATGTGCGGTTCGAGGGCGTGCGCTTCGGCTACGATGCCGATCGCACGATCCTCGACGGCCTCGACCTCGACGTGCCGGCGGGCAGCACGCTGGCGGTGGTCGGCCCGTCGGGTGCCGGCAAGTCGACGCTCGCGCGGCTGATGTACCGCTTCTACGACGTCGGCGGCGGCCGGATCACGATCGACGGCGAGGATATCCGCGCCGTGACGCAGGCGAGCCTGCGCCATGCGATCGGCATCGTTCCGCAGGACACGGTGCTGTTCAACGAGACGATCGGCTACAACATCGCCTATGGCCGCGAAGGCGCGAGCCGGGCGGAGATCGAGGCGGCGGCGGCAGGCGCGGCGATCGCCGGGTTCATCGAGCGCCAGCCCGAGGGCTATGACACCCGCGTCGGCGAACGCGGCCTCAAACTGTCCGGCGGCGAAAAGCAGCGCGTCGCCATCGCGCGCACCCTGCTCAAGAACCCGCCGATCCTGATCCTCGACGAAGCGACCAGCGCGCTCGACAGCCGGACGGAGGCGGAGATCCTCGACACGCTGCAGGCGATCGAGCGCGGCCGCACCACCATCGTCATCGCGCACCGCCTGTCGACGGTGGTCCACGCCGACCAGATCGTCGTGCTCGACGGCGGCCGGGTGGCGGAGCGCGGTACGCACGCCGCGCTGCTGCGGCAGGGCGGCCTCTATGCCGAAATGTGGGCACGCCAGGCGCAGGAGCGCGACGACGCCGACGTGGCGGGCACCGGCGAGGGCGCGCTGGCGGCGGAATAGCGCGTCAGGCGCAGGTCAGCCGGATCACCTTGGCCGCTTTGTCGAAGACGATCGAAGAACAGCGTGCCAGCGCGTCCGCGCCGAGCGACAGGCGATCGCGATCCGGATCGTGCTTGCCCTTGGCGGTGACGACGATCTCGTTGGGATCGGGCTCCACGCCCGCTTCCGCGATGGCCGAGGCGTCGCCATTGTCGGTGGTCCGCACGCCCAGCGTCCGGATGGCGATCGGCCCGATGTCGATCGGGCGGGAGAGCGTCAGCGCGCGTACCGGGCGGCGGATGTCGAAGGCGATCTCCTCTTCCCCGGCCGTGCCCGATACCGTGCCGCCGAACGCCGCGGCCAGCCGCACGCCCGCGGCCGCCGTCGCCAGCGTGCGCGGATGATGCGGGTCGAAACGGACGCGCAGCCGCTCGCCGCCGACGGTGATCGACGCGAACCGTTCCGCCCAGCCGCCCATCATGCCGCCCTGATCGACCATCGGCAGCGCGACCGTGCGTTCGCCCGGCAGCGGCCCGCGCAACACGAAGCGGACCACCGGCTCCTCCAGCCCGCCCGGCCCGACCACGCCGTCGAAGCCGGCGGCATAGGCTCGGGGGGCGAACGACACCCGGCGCTTCACCGCACCGGTGCCGAAATCGATCCGCGTCAACGCCGTGCGTCCCGGGATGCGCAGCGGCCCGACGCCGTAGACCGTACCGAACATGCCACCCTTCAACCCCGCGCGCTCGGCGACGGCGGTGGTGACGAGCGGCATGGCAGGGGCGGCGGGGTCGATGCGCAGGCGCAGCGGCGTGTCGCCGATCCGGCCGGAGACGATTCCGTCGGCGGCGATCACCCGCTCCTGCGGCGCCCGCGTAGCGCCGATCGCCATCATGGCCATGAGCGCCGTGATCGTCCGCCGCATCGTTCCCGCTCCCCTGTGTCCGGCGTGATCAAGCGTCGGGAGCATGTCGTTACGATGGCGCAATCAAGGCCGATTCGGGCATGGACGCGACGGCGCGCCTCGACGCTGCGGCCTCGCGCGCCTACATGGGCCCCACGATGATCCCCGATCCGCTGCCCGTCCTCTCCCGCGTCTTTGGTTTCGCGGGGTTCCGCGGCGTGCAGGAGGATGTCGTCAGTCGCGTGCTGGCGGGCGAGCGCACGCTTGGCGTCATGCCGACTGGGGCGGGCAAGTCGCTCTGCTACCAGCTGCCCGCGGTGATGCTGGAGGGGACGTGCGTCGTCGTCTCTCCCTTGATCGCGCTGATGCACGACCAGCTGCGCGCGGCCGAGGCGGTCGGCATCCGCGCCGGCACGCTGACCAGCGCCGACCAGAACCGGGCCGAGACGATCGCGCGTTTCAAGGGCGGCGACCTCGACCTGCTCTACATCGCGCCCGAGCGCGCCTCGACCGGGCATTTCCGCGATCTGTTGGGACAAGCGCCGCTCAGCCTGTTCGCGATCGACGAGGCGCATTGCGTCAGCGAATGGGGGCACGATTTCCGCCCCGATTACCGCCTGCTCGCGCCGCTGATGGACGCCTTTCCGGATGTGCCGCGCCTTGCGCTGACCGCGACCGCCGACGCGCACACCCGCAGCGATATCCTGCAACAGCTCGGCATCCCGCAGGACGGGCTGATCGTATCGGGCTTCGACCGGCCCAACATCCGCTACGCGATCACCCCCAAGGCGAACACCAACAAGCAGATCGCCGACATCATCGCCGCGACGCCCGGCCCCGGCATCGTCTATGCGCAGACGCGCGCCGCGACGGAAAAACTGGCCGAGGCGCTCGCCAGAACCGGCCGGCCGACGCGCGCCTATCACGCCGGCCTCGAACAGCATATCCGCGCCAGGAACCAGGCCGATTTCGTCGCGTCGGAAGACATGGTGATCTGCGCCACCGTCGCCTTCGGCATGGGGATCGACAAGCCCGACGTCCGCTTCGTCGCGCATGCCGGCCTGCCCAAATCGATCGAGGCCTATTATCAGGAAACGGGCCGCGCCGGCCGCGACGGCGATCCGGCGGTCGCGCACCTCTTCTGGGGGGCGGAGGATTTCGCCCGCGCCCGCCAGCGCATCGGCGAGGTCGAGCCGGAGCGCCAGGCCGGCGAACGCACCCGCCTCGCCGCGCTCGGCGCCTTGGTCGAAACCGCGGGCTGCCGCCGCCGCATCCTGCTCAAGCATTTCGGCGAGGACGCCCAAGAGGATTGCGGCAATTGCGACAATTGCCTCGGCTCACCCGATGCGGTCGACGCGACGACGGTCGCACAGAAATTCCTGTCGGCGGTGTTCCGCACCGGTCAGCTGTTCGGCGTCGGCTATATCGAGCAGGTGCTGATCGGCCAGTCGACCGACCGCAGCATCGATCGCGGGCATGAATCGCTGTCGGTCTGGGGCATCGTCGAGGGCGAGGAGGCGGGGCTGGTCAAGCCGGTCGCGCGTCAGCTGCTGCTGCGCGACGCGCTGAGGACCAACCAGCATGGCGGGCTGGAATTCGGCCCCGGCGCGCGGCCGATCCTGAAGGAGGGCGCGCGGGTGATGCTGGTGCTGCCGCCCAAGCGCACGCGGGGCAGGAAGCGCGATACCGGCGTCGCCATCAATCCGGCGGATAACCCGTTGTTCGAGGCGCTGCGCAGCTGCCGGCGCGATCTCGCCAAGGAGGCGGGCGTGCCGCCCTATGTCATCTTCCACGATTCGGTGCTGCGCGAGATGGCGGCGCAGCGGCCGGCCAGCCGCGCCGAGCTGATGCACCTTTCCGGCATCGGCGCGCGCAAGCTCGACGCCTATGGCGATGCGTTCCTGCAAGTGATCCGCGATACGTCCGAAAACGGCTGACGCGCCTCGGCCGATCGCGTATCGGCACCGGATGGCCGATATCCGCACCGTCAACGAATCCGTCAGTGTCGCCCCGCAGATCACCCCGGAGGACGTCGCCGCGATCAAGGCGGCGGGCTTCGTCGCGATCGTCAACAACCGCCCCGACGAGGAAGAGGCGGGCCAGCCCGCCGGCGACGCGATCCGCGCGGCGGCGGAGGCGGCCGGGCTCGGCTATGCCGCCATCCCGGTCACCCACGCCGGCTTCTCGCACCCGCAGATCGATGCGATGACGGACGTGCTGGTCCACGCCGACGGTCCGGTGCTCGCCTATTGCCGTTCGGGCACGCGCAGCTGCAACCTGTGGGCGCTCGCCGCGGCAAAGGCGGGGCGCAATCCCGAACTGCTGGTCAACCAGGCGAGGGCAGCCGGCTACGATTTGTCGGCGATGCGGCCGACGCTGGATGCGCTCGCCGGCGCGCAGTGATCGCAATGGAGAGCGATCCGCGCCTGCTGGCCGGCGTCGCGGCAGCGATCCTGCTGCTCGTCGCCGTCGGGGGATGGGCGCTGCTGCGCCTGCGGGCGCGGCCGCAACGGATCGGCACGCCCGAGGATGCGGCGGAGGCGGCCGAGGCGTCGCTGGCCGGGTTCGAGACGCAGGGCGCGGTGGTCGGCGCCGATGGCGGCGGCGCGCTGGCGATCGATCGCGCCGGCCGCGTCGCGGTGATGCAGCGTCGCGGCAAGCGGATCGCGGTGCGAGAGGTCGCCTGGGGCGCGCTGCGCTCGACGGCGGAGGGCATCCTGATCGACACCGGCGAACGCAGCCTCGGCGAGATCCTGGTCGCCGGCGTCGATGCCCTCGACGTGCGGCGCCTAGCGCCGGCGGACCTCAAGCGGCTGGTGCCCGACCTGGGGCGGTAAGGCTACGGCATCGCGCAACAGATCCGGTTCACTCTACCGCGTTAGCCCTGAGCTTGTCGAAGGGCGGGCCTCCACAAGCAGTACGCTCGCGGCACGATGCCCTTCGACAGGCTCAGGGCTAACGGATCTGGTCCGACGTTCGCTGGGCGAAACGGCAAGCGTCCCGCCCGCGGAGCCGCCCCCTCCACCACCGGCTTCGCCGGCGGTCCCCCTCCCCCGGCTGCGCCGAGGGAGGACTTGCGCATTCCCGATGCGGTGGCATGCCGAAGGCATGGCGGAGGGGGAGGTAAGCGACGCGCGTCGTAACAGCGCGCCGTCAGCCCACTACGCCGCCTCGGTTTCCAGCGCCGGATAGTCGGTATAGCCCTCGGGCCCCTTCGAATACCACGTCGCCTGGTTGTCCGCGTTGAGCGGCGCGCCCCGGCGAAGGCGTTCGACCAAGTCCGGATTGGCGATGAACTTGCGGCCGAAGGCGATACCGTCCGCCAGCCCCGAGTCGAGGTCCGCCTGCGCGCCTTCCAGGCTGTAATCTTGGTTGAGGATCAGCGGCCCCTTGAACACCTCGCGGATCTGCGGGCTGAGCTTGGGCACGTCGCTCTTGCCGAAGGTGCCGTCGGGCGCCTGCTCGCGCAGTTCGAGGAAGGCGATGCCGAGCGCGTCGAGCGCGGCCGCGGCGGGGACGAAGACGCTGGCGGGATCGCTGTCGTCCGCCCCTTGCGTCTCGCCGTTGGGCGACAGGCGGATGCCGGTGCGGCCCGCACCGATCGCATCGATCACCCGCTCGACCGCCTCGCGCATGAAGCGGATGCGGTTTTCAGGCGACCCGCCGTAATCGTCGTCGCGCAGGTTGGTGCCGTCGCGCAGGAACTGGTCGATCAGATAGCCATTGGCGCCGTGCAGCTGCACGCCGTCGAAGCCCGCCCGGATCGCGTTGGTGGCGGCGGTGGCGTAATCGTCCTGCGCGCGCTTGATGTCGTCCAGGCTCGCCGCCTGCGCCTCGGCATACGGATTGTCCGGCTTGTGATAGGGCGCGCGCGTCGCCGACGAGGACAGCGGCGTCATGCCGATCACATCCGGGCGGGCGAGCCGGCCCATGTGCCAGATCTGGGCGACGATCCGACCGCCCGCCGCGTGCACCGCGTCGGTCACCGGCTTCCACGCCTCCACCTGCGCCTCGGTCCACAGCCCCGGCGCGTTGGGCCAGCCGAGGCCCTGCCGGCTGACGCCGGTGCCTTCGCTGATGATGAGGCCGGCGCCGGCGCGCTGGCGGTAGTAATCGATCATCAGTTCGGTCGGGACATGGTCGTCGGTCGACCGGCCGCGGGTCAGCGGTGCCATCAGGACGCGGTTGGCGGCGTGGATGTCGCCGAGCTGGATGGGATCGAAAAGGCTTGGCATGACTACTCCTTAAAAGCCTGACGCGGCGGAGATAGGCGGCTACAGGGCGGCATGCACGCGCGCGCCGCCACAAGAAAAACTGTCCCGGACGCAACGCCGGCGCCTGCCGCTACGGCATCCACCGGTCTGGCCTTCGCCGCGCTCGTCGTCGCCAATGTCGCGCTCGCCTTCGGCCCGTGGTTCGTCCGCCTCGCCGACGTCGGACCGGTCGCGGCGGGGTTCTGGCGAATCACCGTCGCCATTCCGTTCCTCGCCGCGCTGGCGGTCGGCACGGGGGCGCGGCCGGTGCGGATGCCGCCGGCGCTGTGGGTGATGATCGCGATCGGCGGGGTCGCCTTCGCCGCCGATCTCGGCAGCTGGCATCTCGGCATCGTCCGCACGACCATGGCCAATGCGACGCTGTTCGGCAATTCGGCGATCCTGATCTACCCGCTCTACGGCTTCATCGCCGCGCGCGCGTGGCCGTCGCGGACGCAAGGGGTGGCGCTGCTGCTCGCCGCGATCGGGGCGGGGCTGCTGATGGGGCGCTCCTACCAGCTCGATCCGCGCAACCTCGCGGGCGATCTGCTCTGCATCCTCGCCGGCATCCTCTACACCGTCTATATCGTGCTGATGGCGCGGGTGAGGGGGGCGATGCGGCCGTTGCCGGCGCTGGCGCTGGCGAGCGCTGCCACCGCGCTGCCGCTGCTGCTGTTCGCGCTGGCCCTGCACGAACAGGTGCTGCCGCAGCAGTGGACGCCGCTGATCGGCCTCGCGCTCGTCAGCCAGGTGCTGGGGCAGGGATGCATGATCTTCGCGCTCGGCCAATTGTCGCCGCTGGTCGTCGGCATCGCGCTGCTGATCCAGCCGGTGGTGGCCGGCGCGGTCGGCTGGATCGCCTATGGCGAGCGGCTGCAGGGAGCGGATTGGATCGGTGTCGCGTTGGTTGCGGTGGCGCTGGTGCTGGTACGCCGCGCGGAGGTTGCGCCGGCGCGCGGCCGGGAGCAGGAGATGGTGCCATGAGCGAAGACCTGACCCTCGACGAGATCCGCGCCGCGCTCGCCCCCGGCATCGCGGACAATGCCGCCTTCGACGGCTGGAGCGATGCCGCACGCGACATGGCGGCCGACGCGGCCGGGATCGACCGTGACCTTGCCCGGCTCGCCTTCGCGGACGGTGCGGTGACGATGATCGACGCCTGGTTTGCGCATGTCGACGACGTAATGGCCGCCGAACTGCCGCCCGAAGTGCTGGCCGCGATGAAGATCCGCGCGCGGATCGCCGCGCTGGTCGAGGCGCGGCTGGCCGCCGTCGCCCCCAACCGCGAATCGCTGCGCCGCGCCCTGGCGATCCTCGCCCTGCCGCAGAATGTCGCGCGGGGCGCGCGCCTCGGCTGGCGCAGCGCCGATACGATGTGGCGTCTCGCCGGCGATACCGCGACCGACTACAATCACTATACCAAGCGCGCGATGCTGCTCGCGGTCTATGGCGCGACCGTCACCGTCTTCCTCGACGACGAGAGCGAGGACCATGCCGACACCCGCGCCTTCCTGTCGCGGCGGATCGACGGCATCATGCGCTTCGAAAAGGCCAAGGCGGGTTTCATCAAACGCTACGAGCATCGACCGAGCCTGTCGCGCTTCGTCGGTCGGTTGCGCTATCCGGTGGTGTGATCCTATCCACGCGAATCGTCATCCGCTCATCCTCCCCCGCCAAGGCAAGGCTATCACCTATGGCTGGTACGGCTGCTAGATTGAGGTGAAGGGGTATGCCATCGCGGTATCCTTCGTCACCCCGGACTCGTTCCGGGGTCCACCGTGCCGCAAAAATAAAGAGCGTATGGGTGTGCGGCCCGGTGGATGCCGGACCAAGTCCGGCATGACGGAGGATTAAAGAACGCCCCCGGATCAGACAGCCCATAAGCGATAGTCCTCCCCCGCCAGGGGGAGGTGGCAGGCGCAGCCTGACCGAGGGGGAGGTAAGCGACGACGGACGTTGGGAGTCCTCCCCCTCCGTCGCCTACGGCGCCACCTCCCCCTGGCGGGGGAGGATTGAATGTCATGTGAGCTACGTCAGCCGATATGGACCCCGCCTTGGCGGGGGATGGAAGATGGGAGGGAGCAAACTCCACCAAAGCCGACATTTCCACGTCGAACCGAGCGCCGGCCCGCTTTACTCCCCCCTGCGTAAATGATAATCACTCGCAGCATGGATATGTCGCGTAGCATCGTCCCCGCCCTCGATCTCGTGTCGCTTCCCCGACGCCAGCGGGCGACCGTCGCCGGCATCGACTGGGCGCGACTCGCGGTGCCGGAGGCGCGGCGCCTGCGCGAACTGGGCTTCGACGAAGGCGTCGCGGTGGAGGTGCTGCACCGTGCCTCGCTCGGCAGCGGCCCGATCGCCTGCCGCATCGGCCGCATGACGGTGGCGCTGCGCCGCGGCGTCGCCGGTGCCATTCACGTAAGCCCCGCCGTCGCCGGATAAGCCCTTGCACGCATCCCCGCTGGTCGCGCTGGTCGGCAATCCCAATGCCGGCAAGAGCGCGCTGTTCAACGCGCTCACCGGCGCCCGGCAAAAGGTCGGCAATTATCCCGGCGTCACCGTGGAGCGCCATTCGGGCCGCATGGTGCTGGACGATGGCCGCCCGGTCGAGCTGATCGACCTGCCCGGCGCCTACAGCCTCGAACCCTCCAGCCCCGACGAGCGGGTCACGCGCGACGTCGTCACCGGGGCCAGCAGCCTCGAACGGCTGCCGGACGCGCTGGTCGTGGTGGTCGATGCCGCCAACCTCGACAATCACCTGCGCTTCACGCTTCAGTTGATCGCCTTGGGCCTGCCGGTGGTGGTGGCGCTCAACATGGTCGATCTCGCGACACGCGACGGGCTGACGCTCGACGCCGCGGTGCTGGAGCGGGAACTGGGCGTGCCGGTGATCGCCACCGTCGCGGTGCGCAAGCGCGGGCTCGACGGGTTGCGCGCCGCGCTGGGCGATGCGGTCGGCGGCGCGGCGCGCAAGCCCGCTCCCGGCGCGGGCACGCAGGCCGATATCGTCCACCTGCAACGCCGCGCGCGCCAGATCGCCGCGGCGGCGACCGTGTCGGAAACGGCGGGACGACGCTGGGCGCATCTGCTCGATTCGGTCGCGCTGCATCCCGTCGCCGGGCCGCTGCTGCTGATCGCCATCCTGTTCGTGATGTTCCAGGCGGTGTTTACCTGGGCGAGCGTGCCGGCGGATGCGATCGATGCGGGCTTCGGCTGGCTGCACGATGCGATCCAGGCGGCGATGCCCGACGGCTTCCTGCGCTCGCTGCTCACCGACGGCCTGATTGCCGGTGTTGGCGCGGTGATCGTGTTCCTGCCGCAGATCCTGATCCTGTTCCTCTTCATCCTGGTGCTCGAATCGTCGGGCTATATGGTCCGCGCCGCCTTTCTGATGGACCGGCTGATGGCGACCGTCGGCCTGTCGGGGCGCGCCTTCATCCCCCTGCTGTCCAGCTTCGCCTGCGCGGTGCCGGGGATCATGGCGACCCGCGTCATCGACGATGAAAAGGATCGCCTGACCACCATCCTGATCGCGCCGCTGATGACGTGCAGCGCGCGCTGGCCGGTCTACACGCTCATCATCGGCGCGATGATCCCCAACACGCCGCTCGCCCCCTTCGTGCGCTTGCAGGGGGTGGTGATGTTCGGGCTGCTCGTCGTCGGCATCGCCGGCGCCTATGTCGCCGCGCTGGTGCTGCGCCGCACCGTCACCAAGGGCGCGTCGTCGGGCTTCATGATGGAGATGCCGAAATACCAGATGCCGCGGATGCGCGACGTCGCGCTGGGGCTCTGGCAGCGTGCCGTGATCTTCCTGAAGCGCGCCGGCACGATCATCGCCGCGACCACGATGGTGCTGTGGCTGCTGCTCAGCTTTCCCAAGCCGCCGGAAGGGAGCGGCATCAGCCCGGTCGACTATTCGGTCGGCGGCCGCATCGGCCATGCCATCGAATATGTCGTGAAGCCGATCGGCTTCAACCGCGACATCGCGCTGGCGCTGCTGCCGGCGATGGCGGCACGCGAAGTCGCGGTGTCGGCGATCGGCACCGTCTATGCGATCGACGACAAGGACGGCAGCGGCACCGACCGCATCACCGACCAGATCCGCGGCCGCTGGACGCTGCCGACCGCGCTCGCCTTCCTGATGTGGTTCGTCTTTGCGCCGCAATGCATCAGTACGATCGCGGTGACCCGGCGCGAGACCAACGGCTGGAAATGGCCGCTGTTCATGGTTGGCTATTTGTTCGCCGCCGCCTACATCATGGCCGGACTCACATACTGGCTGGCGGTGTTCGCCGGCCTCTAGCATCTTCGTAAAGGCAAGGCATGGCGGGCAGCGTCAACAAGGTCATTCTCGTCGGCAACCTGGGGCGCGACCCCGAATCGCGGTCGTTCCAGAACGGCGGCAAGGTCGTCGAACTGCGCATCGCGACGTCGGAAAGCTGGAAGGACCGCAATTCCGGCGAGCGCAAGGAAAAGACCGAATGGCACACGGTGAAGGTCTTCAACGAAGGCCTTGCCAACGTCGCCGAGCGCTTCCTGCGCAAGGGCTCCAAGGTGTATATCGAGGGCGCGCTGACCACCCGCAAATGGCAGGACCAGCAGGGGCAGGACCGCTATTCGACCGAGATCGTGCTGCAGGGCTTCAACAGCGTGCTGACCATGCTCGACGGCGCCGGCGGCGGCCAGGGTGGCGGCGGCGGCGGTAGCCGCGGCGGTGGCGACGATTGGGGCGGCGGCGGCAGCGACTTCGGTGGCGGCAGCGGCGGCGGTTCGTCGGGTGGCGGCTATGGCGGCGGCGGCCGTGGTGGCGGTTCGTCGGGCGGCGGCGCCAGCCGTGGCGGCGGCGGCGGTGGCGGCTTCGGTCAGGGCGGCGGCTTTGCCGACGACCTCGACGACGACGTGCCGTTCTGAGCACGCCCCCGCCCGATGTGACGGCGCCGGAGATGACGGCACCGGGGGCGCTCTGCGCGGTGACGCCGGAGGCTGCGATCGACGAGGAGACGCGCGCCGCCGCGATCGCGGCGCACGACGTCGATACGCTGCGCGGCAGCGCGGCGCTGAAGCGGATCACCGACTTCGCCGCCGCCTTGTGCGAGGCGCCGATCGCGCTCGTCAGCCTGGTCGAGGAAACGCGGCAGAGCTTCCTCGCGCGCAGCGGGCTGGTGCTCGCCGAAACGGCGCGCGACCTGTCCTTCTGCCAGCATGCGATGCGGCAGAGCGGGATCATGGTCATCCCCGATGCGACGCAGGATCCCCGCTTCGCCGACAATGCGCTGGTCACCGGCGACATGCAGGTCCGCTTCTACGCCGGCGCGCCGCTGATCGCCGACGACGGCGTGCCGCTGGGCGCCTTGTGCATCATCGACACCGTGCCGCGCGCCGCCGGGCTGACCCCGTTGCAGGCACAGGGGCTGGTGACGCTGGCGGAGGCGGTGATGGCGCGGTTGCGCGGCAGTCGCGAGGCGGCGGCGCATCGCTCGGCGGAACGCGACGTGCAGCGCCAGCTGACCGATAGCGAGGATCGCTTCCGCACGCTCGCCGACACCATGCCGCAGATGGTCTGGTCGACGCTGCCCGACGGCTATCACGATTACTACAACGCGCGCTGGTACGACTTCACCGGCACCCCGCCCGGATCGACCGACGGCGAAGGATGGAACGGCGTGTTCCATCCCGAGGACCAGGCACGGGCGTGGGAGGTGTGGCGCCATTCGCTCGCCACCGGCGATCCCTATCAGATCGAATACCGGCTGCGGCATTTCGACGGCAGCTATCGCTGGGTGCTGGGCCGTGCGCTGCCGATCCGCGACGCCGACGGGCGGATCACCCGCTGGTTCGGCACCTGCACCGACATCCACGAACAAAAGCTCGCGCTGCACGAGCGCGAGATCATCAGCCAGGAACTGTCGCACCGGATCAAGAACATCTTTGCGGTGATCTCCGGCCTCATCTCCTTTGCCGCGCGCAGCCGGCCGGAGTTCGCGCCGGCGGCGAGCGATCTGCGCCAGCGCATCACCGCGCTGGGCCGGGCGCACGACTTCGTCCGCCCGCACAGCCCGGCGTCGCGGCCCTCGGCGCAGCAGAACAGCCTGCACGGCCTGCTCGGCGAATTGTTCGAACCCTATCGTCGCGCCGATCGCCATCCGATCGTGATCCGCGGCGACGAGATCGAGATCGATGATCGCTCGGCGACGCCGCTCGCCCTGCTGTTCCACGAGCTTGCCACCAACGCCACCAAATATGGCGCTCTGTCCGCCGATGCCGGAGAGGTCGAACTGACGGTCACGCGCGCCGGGCGCGAGGCGACCTTGTGCTGGGTGGAACGGCACGGCCCGGCCGTCATCAAACCCGATCTGTCCGCAGGGTTCGGCAGCCAGCTCATCGAATTGTCCGCGGTGCGCCAGCTCGGCGGGGCGGTGGATCGCGACTGGCGGCCGGATGGCCTGGTCGCGACGATCCGCGTACCGCTCGCCGCGTTCAGCCGGACGTGATGGCATCGGCGTGACGGGGTGACACCCCTGCGGCGGGTTGATCTACCCGTCTTCGTTATTCCCCTGCGCGCCGATCAGCTGCCCGTCGAACGGTACACCACGACATCGTCATTGGCGGGAGGCGCCGCCTCGGGCTCGGTCGCCATCGCGGCGGCCGCCAGGATCGCGGCTTCGCTGAACGGTTTGCGGATGTAGCCGATCGCGCAATCGCTGCTGCAATCGATCTGCGACGGGTTGGCGGTGACGAATACGACCTTCACGCCATAATCGCGCGCCATCCGCTCGGCGATGCCGGGGCCGGTCGGCCCATCGCGCAGGTTCACGTCGACGAAGGCGAAGCCGCATCCCGGCGCCGCCTCGATCGCGCTCGCGCTGTCGGCGGCGATGGCGGCAACCGCATATCCCGCGTCGAGCAGGATACGTTCAAGGTCGAGAGCAACGAAAATCTCATCCTCGACGATCAGGGCTGTTTTGGTCATCGTGCATCCTGGCTTGGCATAGCCAAACCCAGGTTAATCGCTTTGGTTCCACGATTTTTCGCTGGTGTGTCCGAATTCGACACGCGCGTGTCAGCGCCGCAACAGGAACACCGCATGCTGCGCGAGCAGGTTGGCGGCCGCCGAACTGCGCTCGCGGTCGCCCGACAGGAACCAGGCATCCTCCACCACGACCCGCCGTTCCTTCAGGAAGGCGCGGAAATCGTCGATGGTGACATGGTGGATGTTGGGCGTGTCATACCATTGCTCGGGCAGCTGCCGCGTCACCGGCATCCGCCCGCCCCACAGCAGCGACAGGCGCACGCGCCATTGCGCGAAATTGGGAAAGCTGACGAACGCCCGCCGGCCGATGCGCAGCAGATGCTCCAGTACCACGTCGGGTGCCCGCGCGGTCTGCAGCGTCTGGCTGAGGATCGCATAGTCGAAGCTCTTGTCGGGATAGGCGGCGAGATCGACGTCGGCATCGCCCTGGATCACCGACAGCCCGCGCGCCACCGCCGCCGCGACGTTGCCCGCATCGATCTCCAGCCCGCGCGCGTCGCAGCCGCGGGTGTCGCGCAGCGCCGCCATCAGCGCGCCGTCGCCGCAGCCGATATCCAGCACGCGCGCACCGGTGGCGACGTGGCTGGCGATCACCGCCAGGTCGGGTCGCAGGCTCATGGTGCCGCCCGCAGCTGCGCCGCCGCGTCCGGCGACAGCCGCTCCATATAGCGGTCGGGCCGCAGCGGGGCATGGAACCCCAGCGCTTCGTAGACGCCGTGCGCGTCGGCGGTGACCAGGCCGATGCGGCGGATGCCGGCGAAGCGCGGATGGTCGACGAACCAGCCGACCATGCGCCGGCCCAGCCCGCGGCCGCGCGCGCCCTCGTCCACCCATACATCGGCGATCCAGGCGAAGGTGGCGTGATCGGTGATCGCCCGCGCGAAGCCGACCTGCGCGCCATCCGCATAGGCGCCGAGGCAGTGCGACCCGGCGATTGCGCGTTCCACCAGCGCGCGGTCGATCCCCGGCGACCAATAGCTCGAGGCCAGCCAGCCATGGATGCGCGCCACGTCGAGCCGCGCCCGATCGTCGTCCAGCGCGATCATCGTCCCCCCTTCAGGAAGCCGTCGACCACCCGGTTCATCTCCGGCGCCTCGAGCAGGAAGGCGTCGTGGCCATAGGGGCTGGACAGCTCGACGAAGCTGACCGGCGCGCCCGCCGCGTTGAGCGCCGCCACGATGCTGCGCGATTCGATCGTCGGATACAGCCAGTCGGTATCGAAACTGACCAGGCAGAAGCGCGCGGCGCTGGCGCGGAAGGCGTTGGCGAGCAGGCCGCCATGCTCCTCGGCGAGGTCGAAATAGTCCATCGCGCGGGTGATATAGAGGTAGCTGTTGGCATCGAACCGGTCGACGAAGCTCAACCCCTGGTGGCGCAGATAGCTTTCCACCTGAAAATCGGCGTCGAAGCCGAAGCTCTTGGCGTCCCTCGCCTGCAACCGCCGGCCGAACTTCTCGGTCAGCCCCGCTTCGGAGAGATAGGTGATGTGCGCCGCCATCCGTGCGACGGCGAGGCCGGCGGCAGGCGGCTCGCCGCCGTAATAATCGCCGCCCGCCCAGGTCGGATCGGCCATGATCGCCTGCCGGCCGACCTCGTGGAAGGCGATGTTCTGCGCGGTATGGCGCGCGGTCGAGGCGATCACCACCGCCGCCGCCACGCGATCCGGGAAGGTCGCGGGCCAGGAGAGCGCCTGCATGCCGCCCATCGACCCGCCGACCACCGCCTTCAATCGGCCGACGCCGAGATGGTCGAGCAGCAGCGCCTGCGCGCGCACCATGTCGCGGATGGTGATGACCGGAAACGCCATGCCCCACGGCCGCCCGGTCGCGGGATTGATGCTCGCCGGGCCGGACGATCCCATGCAACTGCCGAGCACGTTCGAACAGATCACGAAATAGCGGTCGGTGTCGATCGGCTTGCCCGGCCCCACCATGCTGATCCACCAGCCGGGCTTGCCGGTGCGCGGATGCGCGGATGCGACATGCTGGTCCATGGTCAGCGCATGGCAGATCAGGATCGCGTTGCCGCCGTCTGCGGCCAGCGTGCCATAGGTCTCGTACGCGATCTCGACCGGCGACAGCAGCACGCCGCCGTCGAGCCGCAGCGGCCCCGGCAGCGTCACGTGGCGGCCACATCCGAAGCGCTGATCGTCGGTCATCGTGATGCGTCCGCTACGGCCCACGCCGCGCGGAAGCAAGTTGTCAACGTTCGGTCGCGGCCGCTATGGCCGCAGCCATGACCGCACCTGCCCCCAAGCCGTGGATCCTCGGCATCGCGCCCTATGTCCCCGGCCGCGCCACCAGCGAGGACGGCCGCAAGGTCGCCAAGCTGTCGTCGAACGAAAACCCCTTCGGCACGCCCGAGGGCGCACGCGCCGCCTATCGCGACGCCGCGACGCACCTCGAACGCTATCCGGATGCCGCCGCGGTCGACCTGCGCGCCGCATTGGCGGCGCATTACGGCGTCGAGGCGGACCGGCTGATCTACGGCACCGGCTCGGACGAGGTATTGCACCTCGCCGCCGGCACCTTCGCCGGGCCGGGGGACGAGATCATCCACGTCCGCTACGGCTTCGCGGTGTACGAGATCGCGACGCGCCGCGTCGGTGCGACGCCGGTCGTGGTGCCGGACCGCGACTATGCGACCGATGTCGACGCGATCCTCGCCGCGGTGACCGAGCGGACCAAGGTCGTGTTCGTCGCCAACCCCAACAATCCGACCGGCACCTACTCGACCCGCGAAGAGATCGCGCGCCTCCACGCCGGTCTGCCCAAATCGGTGCTGCTCGTCCTCGACCAGGCGTACACCGAATATCTCGATCCCGAGGATGACGACGGCGGGCTGGAACTCGCCCGCAGCCAGCCCAACGTGCTGGTGACGCGTACGTTCTCGAAGATCTTCGGCCTCGCCTCCGAACGCGTCGGCTGGGGCTATGCCAGCGCTGAGATCATCGCCGCGATGCACCGTATCCGCGCGCCCTTCGCGTTCAGCATCGGCGCGCAGGCCGCCGCGATCGCCGCGCTCGGCGACGCCGGGTTCGTCGCGCACAGCCGCGAACACAACCGGCAATGGCGCGCGTGGTTCAGCGAACAGGTCGACGCGCTGCCCGGCCTGCGCGCGGTGCCGAGCAAGGCCAATTTCGTGCTCGTCCTGTTCGAAGGGCTGCTGACCGCGGAAGACGCCTACAAGGCGCTGATGGCGGCGGGCTATGCGACGCGCTGGCTGCCGGGGCAGGGCCTGCCCCACGGCCTGCGCATCACCATCGGCACCGAAGCCGAGATGCGCGACGTCGTCGCCGTGTTGCGCGCCGAGACCGACCGGACCGGCTGATGCTCCCCTTCGCACGCGTCACGATCATCGGCCTGGGCCTCATCGGCTCGTCGGTCGCCCGCGCGGTGCGGCAGGCGATGCCGACGGTGCGGATCACCGGCTATGACGCCTCGCCGGAGGTGCGCGCCATCGCGACGCGCATCGACCTTGCCGACGATATCGCCGACAGCGCCGGCGCGGCGGTGGTCGACGCCGATCTCGTCATGCTCTGCGTCCCCGTCGGGGCGATGGGCGCGGTCGCCGCCGAATTCGCCGACGATCTGCCTGCGGACGCGATCGTCAGCGACGTCGGCGGCTCCAAGGAGAGCGTGCTCGCCGCGCTGCGCGCCGTGCTGCCGCACGCGACGATCGTCCCCGGCCACCCCGTCGCCGGCACCGAGCACAGCGGGCCGGAGGCGGGCTTCGCGACGCTGTTCCGCGGCCGCTGGTGCATCCTGACGCCGGAGGAGGGGACGCCGGAAGCCCCCGTCGCCCGCCTGCGCGCCTTCTGGGAAGCGCTGGGCGCCGCGGTCGAGGTGATGACGCCCCGGCACCACGATCTCGTCCTCGCGGTGACCAGCCACGTGCCCCATCTGATCGCCTATTCGATCGTCGGCACCGCCAGCGACCTGGAGGAGGTGACCCAGAGCGAGGTCATCAAATTCTCCGCCGGCGGTTTCCGCGACTTTACCCGCATCGCCGCCTCCGACCCGACGATGTGGCGCGACGTCTTCCTCAACAATCGCGAGGCGGTGCTGGAGATCCTGCAGCGCCTGACCGAAGACGTCACCATGTTGCAGCGCGCGATCCGCTGGGGCGACGGCGACCAATTGTTCGACCTCTTCACCCGCACCCGCGCGATCCGCCGCTCGATCATCGAACAGGGCCAGGACGACGCCAAGCCCGACTTCGGCCGGAGTCATTGATCCAAGTTCCCTCTCCCGTTGGGAGAGGGAAGAGGCCGCGAAGCGGCCGAAGGGTGAGAGCGAAACCCTATCGAGGGCGCGTCCACAACCCCGCATCCCGCGCCACGAACGGCAACGCCCCTCGCCCCCGCGCCTCCACCGCCGCCCGCGCGATGAAGCGCAGCTTGTCCCCCTTCGACGTCGTCACCCGCGCATCCCACGCCCGCGGCCCCAGCGCGGCCACCTTGCGCCCGATAGCGCCATAGATCGCCGCCGCCGCCAGCACCGCCCAGGCCGAGCGGAACGACAGCGCCCGCGTCCCCTGCCGCGCGCTCGCCTCGAACGCCGCAGCACGATCCGTCAGCCGCCGCGCGAGGTCGGCGATCGCCTCGCGATGCTCCGGCGCCGCGACCGCATCCGCAGGGATGCCCTTTTCCGCCAGCCACGCGCCGGGCAGGTAGCAGCGCCCGCCGCGCGCATCCTCGTCCACATCGCGCGCGATATTGGCGAGCTGGAACGCCATGCCGAGGTCGCAGGCGCGGTCGAGCACCGCCTCGTCGTCCGGCGCCACGCCCATGACGACCGCCATCATGCAGCCGACGACGCCGGCGACATGGTAGCAGTACCGGTACAGGTCGTCCTCCGACCACGGCCGCCAGCCCTCGCCGTCCAGTCGGAAGCCCTGGATCAGGTCGCGCGCGAACCGCGCCGGCAGCCCGGTCTCGCCCGCGACGATGCGCAGCGCGTCGAACGCGGGAACGCCGATCGTCTCTCCCGCCAGCGCGCCTTCGGTCAGCGTCGCCATCGCCGCGATCCGCCGCGGCGCATCCTCCACCGCGCGCAGGTCGTGGCCATGATCCTGCCCGTCGGCGATATCGTCGCAGGCGCGGCACCAGGCATAGAGCAGCCACGCCCGTTCGCGGGTGCGCGGATCGAACAACAGGCTCGCCGCCGCAAAGCTCTTCGATCCGCGCGCGATCGATTCATGCGCGGTGGCGACGATCGCGTCGCGGCTGGGCGAGGGCGCTGATGAAGCGGACACGGCGTTCACCTACTCCCGTTAGCCCTGAGCGTGTCGAAGGGCGATGAGACTCACCTGTGCTGCGACAGGCTCAGCACCAACGATTCCAGCGGCTTCAAAGGTCAGACGTCTTCATCCGCACGATCGGCTGCGTCGGCACGTGGGCGTCCATCTTGGCGAGCAGCCCGTCCAGCGTATCGTCGACGATCAGCAGGTCGCGATGCTGCGGCCGCAGGAAGCCGACCTCCGCCGACTTCTCCCAAAAGGCGATCAGGTGATCGTAATAGCCCGCGACGTTGAGCAGCCCGACCGGATCGGCATGATAGCCAAGCTGCGCCCAGGACAAGGCTTCCCACAATTCGTCCATCGTGCCGGTGCCGCCGGGAATGGTGACGAAGCCGTCGGCGAGGTCGGTGAACGCCGCCTTGCGCGCGTGCATGCCGGCGACGACGTGCAGTTCGGTGAGGCCGCGATGCGCCACCTCCGCATCGACCAGCGCCTGCGGGATCACGCCGATCACCTCGCCGCCCGCCTCCAATGCGCTGTCGGCGATCGCCCCCATCAGCCCCAGCCGGCCGCCGCCATAGACGACGCCGATGCCGCGTGTGGCAAGGGTGCGCCCGATCGCGCGGGCGGATTCGATGTAGACGGGGTCGGCCGGCGTCGCGGAGCCGCAATAGATGGCGAGGCGTTTCATGGGCCGGCGCTACGCCAAGGGCCGGGCAGGGACAAGCCTTGCGCCCGTCCTCATGCAGGCTCGTGTCCGTTTCGCCGGACGACATCGTGCGTCATTCAACGGCTTGATAAGACAGCTGCGCTGTCGCAACCTCTGCCCGAAACAACCGGGGAAACGGCACGCATGTTCAGGTACGTCCATGGCACAGCAGCGGCGCTCGCCATCGCCTTGCTCGTCGCGCCGGCAGCGGCACAGACCAGGGCCGACGATATGACGCCTCCGGCCAAGCCGAAAAAGAAATGCCGTTCGCTGACCCCGACGGGATCGTTCCTGCCGACGCGCGTCTGCAACACGGAGGCGGAATGGGCGCGGTTCGACGGCGTCACCCAGCAAGGCGTCACCGATTTCCGCAGGGCGCTCAACATGAGCAGTACGAACGAGCGCTCGCAACCGAACTGACCACCGGCCCCATGCCGCGGCTGGTCCCGCAGCATGGGGCGGGCTTCGCCGATCAGCCGCCCGATCGTGCCAATGTCGGTATCAGTGTCGGTGTCGGGAAAGCGGCGCCACCGTCAAAGGTGCCGCAGCACCGTCGCCAACCAGTGGCGAAGGCGCTGCATCAGCGTGCGCCGGAACGGCGACGCGCGCCGTCTCTGCGCCAGCGAGCGCCTGTCCCGGCGGTGGCGCCATGCCGCGTGCGTGCGCGTCTTCGTTGTCATGGCGGCAGTATAGATATGGATCAAGGCCATACCCCAACGCAGGTTAGTCGCCGATGCGGCCGGGCGGACGCACGCGCACGTTCGCCGCGCCGCCGGTCCTTGGATGGGACCGGGTCTACCGTCCCCCCAGCATCAGCGCCGCGGTCGCCTTCGCACTGCCGACCACGCCCGGAATCCCCGCGCCCGGATGGGTGCCGGCCCCCACGAAATACAGGTTCGGGATATGGTCGTCGCGGTTGTGGACGCGGAAATAGGCGCTCTGCGTCAGGATCGGCTCCAGGCTGAACGCCGAGCCCATGTGCGCGTTGAGGTCGGTGGCGAAATCGCTCGGCGCATAGCTGAACTTGGTGACGATCCGCTCGTGGATGTCGGGGATCAGCCGCCGCCCGACCTCGTCGAGGATGCGCTTTTCCAGGATCGGCCCGACCTCGTTCCAGTCGACCGGGAACTTGCCCATGTGCGGCACCGGCGCCAGCGCGTAGAAGGTCGAATGCCCCTCGGGCGCCAGGCTCGGGTCGGTCACCGTCGGATGGTGCAGGTACAGCGAGAAATCCTGCGCCAGCACGCCATGGTCGTAGATATCCTCCAGCAGCCCTTTGTAGCGCGGGCCGAACAGGATCATGTGGTGCGGAATGCCGGGCCACGCGCCCTTGATGCCGAAATGCACCACGAACAGTGACGGCGAATAGCGCTTCTTTTCAAGGCTGCCGCGCGTCCGCTGCGCACTGCGCGACGTCGACAGCAGGTCGCGATAGGTGTGCATGATGTCGCTGTTCGCCGCCACCGCGTCGGCGGTCTGCGACCAGCCGCTTTGCGTCGTGATGCCGGTGACGCGGTCGCCCAGCGTCTCGATCGCGGTCACCGGATCGCCGAGCCGCAGCGTGCCGCCGATCCGCTGGAACTGCGCCACCATGCCCGCCACCAGCCGGTTGGTGCCGCCGCGCGCGAACCAGACGCCGCCGTCGCGCTCCAGCTTGTGGATCAGCGCATAGATCGCGCTGGTCGTCATCGGGTTGCCGCCGACCAGCAGGGTGTGGAAACTCAGCGCCTCGCGCAGCTTCTCGTTGGCGACATATTTGGACACGATCGAATAGACCGATCGCCACGCCTGGTATTTGGCGAGCGCCGGCGCCGCCTTCACCATCGAGGCGAAGTCGAGGAAGGCGACATGCCCCAGTTTTTCGTATCCCTCGCGATACACCCCTTCCGCATATTCGAGGAAACGGTGGTACCCGGCGACGTCGGCGGGGTTGAGCTTGCCGATCTCGCGCTGCAACGCTGCTTCGTCGTTCGAATAGTCGAAGTTGGTGCCGTCCGCCCAGTTCAGCCGGTAGAAGGGCGACACCGGCTCCAGCGTCACGTCCTCGGCCATGTCGCGCCCGGTCAGCGCCCACAATTCCTTCAGGCAGGCGGGATCGGTGATGACGGTCGGCCCGGCATCGAAGGTGAAGCCGTCACGCTCCCAATAATAGGCGCGGCCGCCCGGCTTGTCGCGCGCCTCGACGATCGTCGTCTGCACGCCTGCCGATTGCAGCCGGATCGCCAGCGCCAAACCGCCGAAGCCCGAACCGATGACGATTGCCGATTGCATGCTGTCCATTCCCTGTCTCGTCATCGCCACACCGTCCCCGGCCACACCGTCACCGCCATTGTGTCGTCCGCAATACCCTGATCGCGGCACCGACCGGCACCGGCGGCTTGCCGGTCAGGATCCGCGCCTTGTCCCTCAGGCTCGATCGCCCGGCATAGAAACGGGTGATGAGCGTCGGGTCCAGCCGGTAGAAGCGCTCGATGATGCGCCAGCGTTCCGCCGGATCGCCGGCGCGGAACATCATCGCGTTCAGCATCCGATAGAAGGCGCCGCGCTTCCACGCCGCCGCCGCATGATCGTGGGTGAAGCGTGCGAGCGCCCCGCCCGACAGGTCGGTCAGCCCGGCGATCCGTACCGCCAGCCGCACCGCATCGGGCAGCGAATAGCCCGTCGCCGGCTGGAACAGCCCGGCGCGCATCCCCGCCTTGGCGATGTTGCCGCCGGTCGAGCGCCAATAGGCGTCGAAATCCCCGCCCAGCGTGATCGGCAGCACCCCCGCCTCGCCGCGGACGATGGCCTCGACCTGCCAGCCCCGCTGCGCGGCATAATCGGCGATGCGCGCGCCGATCGCGGCGCCGTCCAGGTCGGGCGTGTCGCTGTAATAGGTATCCTCGACGAACATCGTCCGCTCGGCGAAGGGCAGGCAGTAGACGAAGCGATAGCCGTCGATCTGCGCGACCGTCGCGTCCATCACCGTCGGCCCGCCGGCACCGTGCGGCTCGCGCAGCGCCAGCTCCTGCCCGACGAACTTCTGCCAGCCGAGGTCCAGCGTGGCGAGGTCGCCCGGCCCGCGGCAATCGATCACGCCGCCCGCCTCCACCCGGTCGCCGTCGGCGAGCACCACCGCGGTGGCGGAGGCGGCGAGCACCTTGCGCCCCGTCATCACCGCCTGCGCCGGCAGCCGTTCGCGCACCACCGCGTCCAGCCGTTCGCTGGTCAGCGAATAATAGGTCGCATCGACCTGCCGCTTCAGCCGGGGAAAGGCGACGTCATAGCCGCGCCAGCCATGCACCACCAGCGGCGCGACCAGCCAGCGGTCCGCGCTCTCCACGTCGCTGCCGAAGAACGACCAGACATGATCGCCGCCGAACGCCGCCCCCGATTCGATGACGCGCACGTCGCAATCGGGCCGCTTCGCCTTGAGCGCCAGCGCGATCAGCCCACCGGCCAGCCCGCCGCCGACGATCGCCACGTCGCAAGGGATCGTCCTACCCATCGTTGAAGCGCCTAGCCGAAAGCGGAGCGGGCGAGAACCGGGATTTCTGAAGCGCGCGGGCGGGTGGGTGGATCACGCATGTCGGTGAGACATGGTCCGCTGCCGCCTGTTAGCGGTCATCCAGCGGCTAGAGGACGGATTTGCCACCTTCGCAAGCTGCCAAGGCGTCGCGCGCTAGCTGGTCGAGCCACTCGTTATCCGACGGCTGCGTCCAAGGCCGTAGCACATCCACCAAGGCGGGATCAGCAATCAACGCGGCCGCCTCGAACACGGGCATACTTACCTGTTCACCAGATAACGCCTCAAGAACGAGCGGTAGCGCCAAACTTGGATCACGCTGCGCAATACCGACAAGCGCCTCTGCGCGTACAAAGTCGTTTTCGTCCTTTGCTGCCGATAGCAGCGCCTCGCGGATGTAGAGCGTATCGGCTTCTTCTGATGCGAGAAGCATCGTCGCCCAGTCACGGTTGGAGAGGTCGTCATCCTGCGTCATTGCGATGAGCTGTCGCATGTTCTCGTCAGCGAATACCGAACCTGTGAGCGGCAGTTCCTCTGCCGCAACCGCTTTCAGAAAAGCTGAAGAGGGTTCGTAACGCTCAGCCACCCGACTTGCGTATCATGAACAAGAAATGTTCGCCAACTCCAAACTCAAGTACGGCTTGTCACGATTTTCACCCAGAATGTCGCAGCGCCGTCTGGGATCTGCTGACCTGAAGGCCGCTTTGTCAGGCCGCCCCGCGACTGTGTACCGTTCCAATCCCTTCCTGCCGCTCCTAGCCTGTTCGCCATGACCGCGCCCGCCCTCGCCACCGATCGCCTCTCGCTCGTCGCGCACCACCCCGAGCATCTCGACGCGCTGGCGGCGATGTGGGCCGAACCCGCCGTCTACGCGATGATTGGCGGCGTGGCGCGGAGTCGCGAGGAGGTGTGGCTGCGGCTGCTGCGTTCGATCGGGCAGTGGCAGGCGTTCGGCTATGGCAGCTGGGTGTGGCGCGATGCCGCCGGCACGGTCGTGGGCGAAGGCGGGCTGATGGAGGCGCGGCGCGCGATCGATCCGCCGCTGATCCTGCCCGAGGCGAACTGGGTGCTCGCGCCCGCCGTGCACGGCCGGGGCTATGCCGGGGAGGCGCTGACCGCGATCCTCGCCTGGGCGGCGACGCAGGGCATCGCGCGCACCACCTGCATCATCGATCCCGCCAACGCGCCATCGCTGCGGCTCGCGGCGAAGCTCGGCTACCGGCCGGCGCGCGATGCGGCGTACAACGGCCGGGCGGTATGCGTGCTGGAGCGGTGAACGGCGCCGGCGGGAGGCGTGTCGTGCAAGCATCGGTTTCGCGGCTTACCTCCCCCTCCGACCGCCTGCGGCGGCCACCTCCCCCTGGCGGGGGAGGGCGCCTATGGCTGGGATGGCTGCTGGCTTCGGGTAAAGGGGCATGCCCTCCCAATACCCTTCGTCACCCCGGACGTGTTCCGGGGTCCACCGTGCAGCGCAACCAATAGCGTATTGGTGTGCGGCACGGTGGATGCCGGACCAAGTCCGGCATGACGAAGGTTAAAAACCAGTGCCCGGGATCAGGCGGCCCATATGCGCCAGCCCTGCCCTGGCGGGGGGGGTAACCGCTTCCTCCCTCGCTTTAGCGGGGGAGGGGGCGTCTCCGCACGCACGACGCTCCCGGCTCACTGGCTACCGTCACCAGCCGACCCAATAAACACCTGCCCCCGCCGGCCCGTTTCCTTTATACCGCACCCATGCTGCTCGCCATCACCTTGTCCGCCCTGGCGATGACGCTGATCGTCGGGGTCCGCTACCTCATCGTCTCGGGCGCGTTCGCGGCGGCGACGCGGGTGCGGCATCCCGGCCTCTACCGTGGCCTCGATGCGCAGATGCGGCGCGAGATCGCCTGGAGCCTCGCCTCCGCCGCGATCTACGGCATCCCCGCCGGCGTCCTCGCCTGGGGGTGGAAGGCGCATGGCTGGACGCGCATCTACGAGGACGTGCACGCCCGGCCGCTATGGTATTTGCCGGTGTCGGTGCTCGCCTACCTGGTCCTCCACGACACTTGGTTCTACTGGACGCATCGCTGGATGCATCGGCCCGCGGTGTTCAAGGCGGCGCATGCGGTGCATCACGCCAGCCGCCCGCCGACCGCCTGGGCGGCGATGGCCTTCCACCCGATCGAGGCGGTGACCGGGGCTGTGGCAATTCCGCTACTGGTGCTGCTGATTCCGATCCACGTCGGCGCTCTGGGCTTCGTGCTGGCGGTGATGACGGTTATGGGTGTGACCAATCATATGGGGTGGGAGGTTTTCCCGCGGTTCATGTGGCGGGGGCCATTGGGGGCATGGCTGATCACCGCAAGCCATCATCAACGCCACCACGAGCAATACGGGTGTAACTATGGGCTCTATTTCCGCTTCTGGGATCGCCTGTGCGGCACCGACCGGGGGGTCGGTGATTTCGCGCGCTCGCATGCCCGGGCGGCGGCGCGTGGCCCGGCTGGCGGCGCTGCTGCCAGCGGCGGCGCTGGTGCTCGGCGCGGCGCCGATCGCGCGGCTTGACGTCGGCGTCGACCATATGCGCTCGGCCAAGGGGCTGCTGCGCGTCTGCCTGACCGCCGATCCGGATAATTTCCCCGCCTGCGTAGACGATGCCGATGCCATCACCCGTTCAGTGCCCGCCGGCGCGCACGCCATGCATTTCGACGGCCTGCCGCTCGGCAATTATGCGGTGGCGGTGATCCATGACGAGAACGGCAATGCCAAGCTCGATACCTTCGCCGGCATCCCGCGCGAAGGCTTCGGCTTTTCGCGCAATCCGGCGATCCGCTTCGGCCCGCCGCGCTTCGCCGCCGCCCGGTTCGCGGTGACGGGTGATGCAAACCGGCAACAGATCACGATGCGTTACATCCTCTAGTCCGAACGGTGGAGCCATAAGGGATCGCGCCGCGTTACGGCGACGTAACAGGTTCGGAGCCAACCCTTTGTCGTCCAAGTTTTTCCTGCCGCTGGCCGTTGCGGCTGCCACGGTCGCTGCGCCCGCCTTCGCCCAGGATGCGCAGGGGCTGCCGCCCGACACCGGCTCGGCCGCCACCGCGGCGCAGCTCGACGTCGATCGCGATATGATCACCGCGGGTGTCGCCGGCGTCTACCTGACCGATTACGAAGGCTCGAACGACTATCGCTTCGTGCCCGCGCCTGCGGCGATCGGCTCGATCAAGGGCTATGCCTTCACCCTCGCCGGCAACCGGCTCAGCGTCGATCTCATCCGCAACCAGCCGGGGCCGGTGTGGGACCTGCAGGCCGGGCCGATCGGCGTCGTCAACTTCAACCGCAACAGCGTCAAGAGCATCGACGATCGCCGCGTTCGCGCGCTGGGCGAGGTGGATACGGCGATCGAGCTCGGCGGCTATGTCGGCATCGGCAAGACCGGCGTCATCACCAGCCCCTATGACAAACTGTCGGTGACCGTCAGCTACCGCCACGACGTGGCGGGCGCGCACGACAGCGGCATCTGGCAGCCGAGCGTCAACTATCTGACGCCGCTCAGCACCAAGGCGGCGGTCGGCCTGTTCGCCTCCGCCGAGCGCGCCGGCCGCGGCTATGCCACCACCTATTTCTCGGTGTCGCCGCAGCAGACGGTCGCGAGCGGCCTGCCGACCTATTACGCGCGCGGCGGGTGGAAGAACTATACGCTGGGCGGCCTCGCCACCTATTCGCTGACCGGCAACCTGCTGCAGGGGTGGAAGGTCGTCGCCGGCGCCACCTACCGCCGCATGCTCAACGACTTCGCCAACAGCCCGCTGGTCAGCATCGCCGGTTCGAAGAACCAGTGGCTCGGCGCGGTCGGGATCGCCTACACCTTCTGACGCCGGGCGTCCCCTCCTGGGTCGGGAGGGGGCCTAACCGCTCAGCTTGCCCGTCGCCACCACCGGTCCGGTCGGCAGGCCGGTCGGCGATCCGCCGGCCGGTTCGATCGAGACGGCGAGCACCGTGTCCGCCGCCAGCACCGGGCGCAGCGCCGGCGCGACGGCGATCCGCGCCGCGCCCGCTGTCGGCAGCAGCCCCAGCGAGCGCGGCGGCTCGGCACCCCGGATCGCCCACAGCTCCGCCACCCGCCCGGCCGGCGCGGCCACCGCGCCCGCGATCCGCACCGTGCCGGCGGTGCGATCGTAGGCGGCCGCGATCGGCGCACCGCAGCCGCTCGGCACGATCGCGGCGAGCAGCGGCGGCGGCGCTGCCACGGGCACCGGCACCGGCACCGCCACGCGCACCGGCGCGGGCGGGGGGCGCAGCAGCAGCGTCGCGGTCACCGCCAGCAACAGGCAGGCGGCCATGGCGGCACCGATCGCCACCCGCCGCCAGCGTGCCGCCCGCTGCGCAGCCACCGGCGCGGCATCGTCGTTCGCCGCGCGGCCGCGCGCATCCAGCGTCGCCTCGATCCGCCGCGCCACCGCGGCCGGCGCCTCCACCCCGGGCCAAGCCGCGAACAGCGCCGCCAGCCGCGCCTGCCACCATTCCACCGCGATGGCGAAGCCGGGCTCGCGCGCCAGCCGCCGCAACGCCGCCTCGCGCTCGGCGCCGTCGAGCAGCCCCAGCGCCAGCTCCGCGGCAACGAGGTCGGGATCGGTCCCCGCTGGATCGGGCAGGGCGGGATCAGGCGGCATCCAGGCACCTCCGCAGCGCCAGCAACCCGCGCCGCACCCAGCTCTTCATCGTCCCCAGCGGCACCGCCTGCCGTTCGGCGAGTTCGGCATAGGTCAGCCCGCCGAAGAACGCGCTGCGGATCGCCGTGCGTTGCCGCCCCTCGATCGCATCCAGGCACAGGTGCAGCCGGGCGCGCGCCTCCTCCGCCAGCAGCACGTCGTCCTGCACCGGCGCAGCGTCGGGCAGCGCGTCGGCCGCCTCGACCGGCGCGGCCTGGCTGCGCCCCTGCCGCCGGCGCCAGTCGATCGCCCGGTTGCGCGCGATCGTCGCCAGCCAGGAAATCGGGCTCGCCCGCCCCGGTTGATAGGCGCCCGCGCGGTTCCAGATGGTGAGATATACGTCGTGCAGCACGTCCTCGGCACCCTGCCTGTCGTCGCAGATACGCAGGCAGATCCCGAAAAGCTTCGCCGATGTCGATTGGTACACCGCACGAAATGCCTCGCGATCCTCTTCGCCGGTACGGATCAGGGCGTCCACCAGGGCGGCGCGGGCAGCATCGGCCGGATTGGGGTCGGTCGCGGACACGGCGTCCATGGCTAACGTCACTTGCACCATCGGGCAACAACCCGTTGCGAACTTGCCGGTTTGATCCAGGTTCGATCGGATGTTCGGCGCTTTTCTTTTTCATCCTCCGCATCCTTTGCCGGGTCCGCGCGTACCTGATCGAAGTTAACCGGGTCGATCCGTGCAGTGGCACGGCGGCGGCGTTTGACGGAATTAGGTTGTGGGAGGTTGCTGACGATGACGCAGGCGGACCAGATCATCGAGGCGTTCGACGCGCGCGCCAGGCGGCGCGACGATCGTCGCGCATTCTTCAAAAACGCCATGGGCGTCGCGGCAGTGACCGCAGCCGGCGCGGCGGCGATGTCGATGGCGAGCGAGGCGGAGGCGCAGTCCACCGGCCCCTCCGAGATCGACGTGCTCAACTTCGCGCTGAACCTCGAATATCTCGAGGCGCAATTCTACAGCTATGCGGCGTTCGGCACCGGCCTGCCCAACAACCTGCTGACCGGCGGCGTCGGCACGCAGGGCGCGGTGGTCACCGGCACCGGCGCCGGCTCGGCCCGCCAAGTGCAGTTCAGCGATCCGGCGATCGCCGCCTATGCGCGGGAGATCGCGGCCGACGAGGTCGCGCACGTCACCTTCCTGCGCAATGCGATCGGCAGCGCCGCCTCGACCGCCGCGATGCCGCAGATCAACATCTCGGGATCGGCCGGCGGTGCCTTCGCCGCTGCGGCAGCCGCCGCCAGCCCGGCCATCACCGGCTTCGATCCCTATGCGGACGACAACAGCTTCCTGCTCGCCGCCTTCGTCTTCGAAGACGTCGGCGTCACCGCCTACAAGGGCGCAGCCGGCGCACTGTTCAACAACAAGACCTATCTGGAGGCGGCGGCCGGCATCCTGGCGGTAGAGGCGTATCACGCCGCGCTCGTCCGCACCGCGCTCTATGCGCGCGGGCTCAACACCCCGTCGCTGCGCACCACCGCCGACACCATCTCCAACCTGCGCGATTCGGTGGACGGCTCCACCGATCTCGACCAGGGCATCTCGCCGACGACCAACGCGACCGGCATCGTCGCCAACATCGCGCCGCTCGATCCCAGCGGCCTCGCCTTCAGCCGCACGCCGGCGCAGGTGCTCAACGTCGTCTACCTCAATCCGAAGTCGGTCACCGCGGGCGGATTCTTCCCCAACGGCATCAACAACGGCAACACCGCGCTCCGCGCGAGCGCAGCGAACTGATCGGAAGAGGACGCACCATGACCCAGGACAGCTCGGTCCTCGACATCGTCGACGCGACCATCGCCCGCCGCAATGCGCGCCGGGCCTTCATCAAGGCCGCAGCCGGCGGCGCCGCCGCCGTCGGCGGCCTCTCGCTGCTCGCCGCCTGCGGTGACGACGACGGCGCCATGTCGACGCCGTTTCCGACGCCGACCCCCACGGCGACCACGGCCAGCACCGACGTCGCCGTGCTCAATTTCGCGCTCAACCTCGAATATCTCGAGGCGCAATTCTACAGCTATGCGGCGTTCGGCACAGGCCTGTCGCCGGCCGTGCTCACCGGCACCGGCACGCAAGGAGCGGTCGTCACCGGCTCCGGCGCCGGCTTCCCGCGCGCGGTCGATTTCTCGGGCGATCCGCTGATCGGCCAGTATGCGCGTGAAATTGCGGGCGACGAGAATGCGCACGTCATCTACCTGCGCAATGCGCTCGGCGCGTCGGCGGTGGCACAGCCGGCGATCGACATCTCGGGCACCGCAACCGGCGCATTCACCGCTGCCGCCCGCGCGGCCGGGGTGGTCGGGGCGAACGCCACGTTCGATCCCTATGCCAGCCCGACCAACTTCCTGCTCGCCGCCTATATCTTCGAGGATATCGGCGTCACCGCCTACAAGGGCGCCTCGCCGGTGATCTCGGCGATGTACCTCGACGCGGCGGCCGGCATCCTGGCGGCGGAGGCCTATCATGCCGGTCTGGTGCGCACCGCGCTCTACACCCGCGGCGTCAGCAATGCCGACCTCATCACCGCCACCACCAAGATCTCCGACGCGCGCGACCTGCTCGACGGATCGGGTGACGATGACCAGGGCATCGCCGGCACCAACATCGGCGTCCTCGCCACCGCGGTATCGAACATCGTGCCGGCCGACACCAATGCGATCGCCTACAGCCGAACCACGCAACAGGTGCACAACATCGCCTATCTGAACGTCAACGGCTCTAACCGCACCCGCGGCGGATTCTTCCCGAGCGGCACCAACAATCCCAACCCGGCCTTCACCGTCGGCCTCGGATAACCGCACCGTCAGGGCTGGAGGGGCACTGTCCCTCCAGCCCCCGGCGTCTCGGCTTGCCCGATAGCGGCCATCGCAACGACCCGCACCGACGCGGTGGCACGCGCAACGCACCGACCATCGGCGTCCAGCAATTCCGCCTCCAGAAACGCGATCGTCTTCCCCGCTTCCACCACCCGGCCGATGCCGGTGAACCGGCCGGGCCGGGCAGGGCGCAGGTAGCTGACGTTGAGCGCGATCGTCGCGCCATAATGCATCCCGCCCGACCGCACGAGCAATGCGGGGCCCAGCGTATCGTCCAGCATCGCGGCGAGAAAACCGCCCTGGATGGTGCCACCCGGATTGCAGAAGGCGGGCAGCCCCTCCATCGTCACTCGCACCGTTCCCGCCGCCGGATCGGCCGCGACCAGCTGCCAGCCCAATGTATCGGCGCAGGGCGGGCGAGCGAAGCGCGCGAACAGCGCGTCGGCGGCTGTCGGTCCACCCATCATCCTCACTCCATCGATTACGACGCTTCCCGACACGCCTCCCGGTCTGGATGAGGGCTATCGCATATTGGCTGTCCAATCCGCGGTGGTGTTCTTCAACCTCCGTCATGCCGGACTTGGTCCGGCATCCACCGTGCCGCATACCCATACGCTACTAATTTTGCGGCGCGGTGGACCCCGGACCAAGTCCGGGGTGACGGGGGAATACCGGTCTGGCATGCCCCTCCACCCCAAGCCGGCAGCGGTTCAAGCTATATCCGATAACCCCTGCGGTCCAGGGAGGGGATTGGGCAGGTCGATCTCCACATCCGCCCCCCACGGCGCGCTCACACCGCCGACGGCGCAAAGACCCGCAGCCGGTGGCCATCATGATCGAGCGCGACGAAGGTCATGCCAAAGCTCATCGCAGTCGGCGCCTGTACGATCCTCAGGCCGCGCTGCCGCCAATCGGCGTGCATCGTCTCGACCGTCGCGGCATCGCGGACGGCAAAGGCGATCTCGCTCGCGCCCGTCCCGCCCGAACTCGCCGGCTCCACCGTTTCGCGCGACCACAGGCCCAGCATCACGCCCTCGCGCAGGGGCAGCAGCGCGATGTGCGGCTTCCGGTCGACGATCGGGATGCCCAGCAGCGCGTGGTACAAGGCCGCGCTGGCAGCCGGATCGGCGACATGCAGCAGCAGAAAATTGAACTCCGGCATCACGATCCCCTCATTCCTCGGCGGCGCGCAGGATCGGGCGCCGGCCGATGTACGGGGTACGACGCGTCACTGTCAGTTTCTGTCAGCAGTCATTGTTCGAGCACGTTCTGCACGGCATGCCATGCCTTCAGCAGCCTCGCGCGCCGCCCGGCGTAGCGTTCCGTCGTTGGATCGAGCGAGGCGATGCGATCGATCCTGAAATGCCGATAGCCGCCGCGCAGTTCGCACCAGGCGATGACGACGCGAACCCGATCGAAGAAGGCGAGGGCGAGCGGCCAGATCGTCCGCTCGGTGGTGCTCCCCCGTTCGTCCGCGTAACCGATCCGTATCTTGCATTCGGACCGGATCGCATGACGGATGGCGACGAGGTCGCTCTCCCGCGTCGCGATCCGTTCCCCGGGACCGATCAACAAGCCGGATGCCCCCATGCCCTCCTTCAGCGCCTCCGGCAGCACCGCACCGATCTTGGCGAGCACGTTGCGCGCGGCGGCGCCCAGCGCGCCGTCCGCCCGGTCCGACACCCATCGCGAGCCGAGCACCAGCGCCTCGATCTCCTCCTCGGAGAACATGAGCGGCGGCAGCAGGAAGCCCGGCCTCAGCACATAGCCCAGGCCCGCCTCGCCCTCGATATCGGCGCCCTGCGCCTTCAGCGTCTCGATGTCGCGATACACCGTGCGCAGCGACACGCCGAGATCGGCGGCCAGCACCGCGCCTGCCACCGGGCGGCGATGCCGGCGCAGCGCCTGGATCAGATCGAGCAGTCGCTGCGCGCGAGACATCGGCCATCGTCCTCCCGTTTGGCATCCTGCCATGCCATGGCAGCAGCGTGTCAAGGCGCCGGCGTGCCTGCGAAACGGGCGGCAGACGCGTCCATCGTGCCGCTCATCGCCTCCGACCGGCCGATTCGCACGCGTCCGGGCTTGACGCACCGGGCCGGATGCGGAACGGCTGCGGGCATCCTGGGCGGCTCGTTTCCGCCCGCGTCATGGGGAGAACCCGAGTAATGACCGCCCGAACCGATATCGACAGCGCCGTGATGACCGCGGCGCTCGACGCCCGCGTCGCCCGTCGCGAGGAACGCCGCGACTTCTTCCGCAACGCATTCGGCGCGATGGCGGTCACCGCCGCCGGCACCGCCGCGCTGACGCTGGCGCAGCGGGCCGAGGCGCAGACCACGACCTACACGGATCAGGATATCCTCAATTTTGCGTTGAACCTCGAATATCTCGAGGCGCAATTCTATGCCTACGCCACCACCGGTGCCGGCCTGCCCGCCAGCCTGCTCGGCGGCACCGGCACCGCAGGCGCGGTGCGCGGCGGCCAGCAGGTGCAGTTCAGCGATCCCGTCATCGCCCGCTACGCGCGTGAGATTGCGGCGGACGAACTCGCCCACGTCACCTATCTGCGCAACACGTTGGGGGCGAGCGTCGCGGTGGCGCAGCCGGTGATCGACATCTCGGTCGGGCCAGGCACCGCCTTTTCGCTCGCCGCGACCGCGGCCGGGCTGATCACCGCCGGCGGCACCTTCAATCCGTATGCCAGCGACGAGAATTTCCTGCTCGGCGCCTTCCTGTTCGAGGACGTCGGCGTCACCGCCTACAAGGGCGCGGCCCCGCTGCTCACCAAGACCTATGTCGAGGCGGCCGCCGGCATCCTCGCCGTCGAGGCCTATCATGCCGCGACGATCCGCAGCGAACTCTACCGCAAGGGGCTCGCCACCGGTTCGACGCTGATCGACCAGGCCGGCAAGATCTCCGACGCGCGCGACAGCCTGGATGGCGGCACCGATATCGACCAGGGCATCGCCGCACAGACGCGCACCGTCTCGGTCACGCCGACCCCGACGCCTTCGTCCACCGCGACGCCGACTCCGACGCCCACGCCCACGCCGACCTCCACGGCCACCCCGTCGCCGACGCCGACGCCCTCGGTGTCCTATACGGTGTCCAACATCGCGCCGGTCGATGCCAACGGCATCACCTACACCCGCACCCCCAACCAGGTGCTCAACATCGTCTACCTCAACGCCGCGGCGGCGAGCGCGGGCGGGTTCTTCCCCTCCGGCCTCAACGGCACGATCAAGGCGGCGGTCGCCTCCTGATCCGTCCGCTCGTCCCTCACCCTCGCGTATCCAGGGGATCTGACCCGATGACCGACCATTCGACCGACATCGCGCGCAACGCCGCCATCTTCGACAAGATCGCCGAACGCCGCGCCGAACGCCGCAATTTCCTGCGCTATGCCGGCGGCGCCGCCGCGTCGGCCGGCGCGCTGTCGCTGCTCAACGCCTGCGGCGGCGACACCGGCAGTTCGTCGCCCACGCCGACGCCCAGTGCGACCGTGCCCACCGTCGGCGCCGATGCCGACGTGCTCAATTTCGCGCTGAACCTCGAATATCTCGAGGCGCAATTCTACAGCTGGGCGGCGTTCGGCCAGCCGCTGTCCGCCGGCCTCACCTCCGGCATCGGCACGCTGGGCGCGGTGACCGGCGGTGCCGCCGTCAGCTTCTCCGATCCCATCGTCGCGCAATATGCGCGCGAGATCGCCTTCGACGAGATCCAGCACGTCGTCTTCCTCCGCTCCGTGCTCGGCAGTTCGGCGGTGGCGATGCCGGCGATCAACATCGCCGGCGATGCGACCGGCGCCTTCACCGCCGCCGCGCGCGCGGCGGGCGTCGTCGGTGCGACGGGGGTGTTCAACCCCTATGCCGACGACATCAGCTTCCTGCTCGGCGCCTATCTGTTCGAGGATGTCGGCGTGTCCGCGTACAAGGGCGCCTCGCCGCTCATCAACAATGCGGTGTTCCTTGAGGCGGCGGCCGGCATCCTCGCCACCGAAAGCTACCACGCCGGCCTGATCCGCTCGACGCTCTACCGCAAGGGCGTCGATGCGACCCAGGCGCTCTACAACCCCACCATCCTCAACAACGCCCGCCTCATCTCCGATGCGCGCGACAGCCTGGATGGCAGCGGCGATATCGACCAGGGCATCGGCGACGCAACCACGGCCAACATCGTCCCCACCGACACCAACGGCCTCGCCTACAGCCGGTCGACCGGCCAGGTGCTCAACATCGTCTACCTCAACAAGGCCGCGGTTGGATCGGGCGGGTTCTTCCCCTCGGGCGTCAACGGCAACATCCGCACCAGCGCCGCCAGCGGCTGACCTCGCACGCTCCTCCCCTGGGCAGCAGGGGAGGAGCGCGCAGTTAAGGGCTAGCCACAGGCGCGACGTTTCGATTGGCCAATGTCCCAAAAAGCGCGTACACCCTCCCCATCCCCGGGGGAGCGCGATAACCGGCGCTTGAGAGGAGGGCCGCAGCCCTCGACCCGCTGAACCTGATCCGGTTGACACCGGCGGAGGGAGGGAGCGGTCTCACACCCATGAACCGCCCGCTCTCCGTCCATTGGAGAGCAAGACCATGGCCGACGTTCCCGCCCGCACCGAAATCGGCGTCACCACCGGGCCGATCCGCGGATCGCACAAGGTCCACGTCGGCCCGCTGGGCGTCGCCATGCGCGAAATCCACCTCGACCCCGCCTCGGGCGAGCCGCCCCTGCGCGTCTACGACACGTCGGGTCCCTATACCGATCCCAACGCCCGCATCGACATCATGGCCGGCCTGCCGCAGCTGCGCCGCGACTGGATCATGGCCCGCGGCGACGTCGAGGCCTATGACGGCCGCGAGATCCGGCCGGAGGACAACGGCCAGCTCGGTCCCGACCGTTCGGGCGGCGTGCCGCAATTCCCCAACACCGTCCGCCGCCCCCTGCGGGCGAAAGCCGGCGCCAACGTCAGCCAGATGCACTACGCCCGCCGCGGCATCATCACGCCCGAGATGGAATATGTCGCGACCCGCGAAAACCTCGGCCGCGAGCGGCTGCGCGAATATGCCCGCGACGGCGAATCCTTCGGCGCCGCCATCCCCGATTTCGTGACGCCCGAATTCGTCCGCGACGAGGTCGCCCGCGGCCGCGCGATCATCCCCAACAACGTCAACCACCCCGAATCCGAACCGATGGCGATCGGCCGTAACTTCCTCGTGAAGATCAACGCCAACATCGGCAACAGCGCCGTCGCCAGCAACGTCGCCAGCGAAGTCGACAAGCTCGTCTGGTCGATCCGCTGGGGCGCCGACACGGTGATGGACCTGTCGACCGGCCGCAACATCCACGACACGCGCGAATGGATCATCCGCAACTCGCCCGTGCCCATCGGCACCGTCCCCATCTACCAGGCGCTGGAAAAGGTCGGCGGAATCGCCGAGGAGCTGACGTGGGAGATCTTCCGCGACACGCTGATCGAGCAGGCCGAGCAGGGCGTCGACTATTTCACCATCCACGCCGGCGTCCGCCTGCCCTACATCCCGATGACCGCCAAGCGCGTCACCGGCATCGTCAGCCGCGGCGGCAGCATCATGGCGAAATGGTGCCTCGCGCACCACAAGGAATCATTCCTCTACGAACGCTTCGACGAGATCACCGAGATCATGAAGGCGTATGACATCGCCTATTCCCTCGGCGACGGCCTGCGCCCCGGCAGCATCGCCGACGCCAACGACGAGGCGCAGTTCAGCGAGCTCTACACCTTGGGCGAGCTCACCCACCGCGCCTGGGCGCAGGACGTGCAGGTGATGATCGAAGGCCCCGGCCACGTGCCGATGCACAAGATCAAGGAAAACATGGACAAGCAGCTGGAGGTGTGCGGCGAAGCGCCCTTCTACACTTTGGGGCCGCTCACCACCGATATCGCGCCGGGCTACGACCACATCACCAGCGGCATCGGTGCGGCGATGATCGGCTGGTACGGCACGGCGATGCTCTGCTACGTCACGCCCAAGGAGCATCTCGGCCTGCCCGATCGCGACGACGTGAAGGTCGGCGTGGTCACCTACAAGCTCGCCGCCCACGCCGCCGACCTCGCCAAGGGCCACCCCGCCGCCAAGCTGCGCGACGACGCCCTCAGCCGCGCCCGCTTCGAATTCCGCTGGCGCGACCAGTTCAACCTGAGCCTCGACCCCGACACGGCCGAGCAGTACCACGACCAGACCCTCCCCGCGGAAGGCGCCAAGACCGCCCACTTCTGCTCGATGTGCGGCCCCAAATTCTGCAGCATGAAGATCACCCAGGAAGTCCGCGACTTCGCCGCAAAGCAGAATGCTCCGGTAGACACCTTCGTCGCAGCGGACGCCGCCGACGCGGATCGCGCCCTGTTCGCCGGCGGCAAGTCCGCGGCAGCGGACGCCGAAGCCGGCATGGCCGCGATGAGCGAGCGCTTCCGCGAGAAGGGGAGCGAGGTGTATCTGCCGGCGGCGGAGTAGCGGCCGGCGCAGGACCGCGCCGCTTCCAAGCCGAAGACGATCTTACCCGACCTGCAAGACTTCCAATATGCCGGGGAAGCGGATCAGCTTGGGGTAACTGCCTTCGACCTCTTCGGCTACGCCTTGGGCGATAAGTTCGCGCACATTGTTCGCGGCGCCTTGCCACGTCACGTCCAAGGCGTCGGCAAGGTCAGTGATCGACTGCACCGGTCTTGCGAAGGCGAGATCGATGATGCGCAGCATCAAGGCAGATCGTCGAGCCGTCTGGAATCGTTCACGATAGTGGCGCTGGAGGTCTTGCAGGCGTTCGACCACTGCGATCGTTTCTTCTGCCGACGCGGCAACGGCTTCTAAAAAGAAGGCGATCCATTCTTCCCACGCGCCGTCTCGCGATACGGCGTACATCAGGTCGATGTAGCGATCCTTGTGCCGTTCGAGATACGGGCTCATGTAGAGAAGCGGTTGCGGTAGCGTGCCATTGTCAAGCAGCATCAGCGTGATGAGCATTCGCCCAACGCGTCCGTTGCCATCCGCGAAGGGATGGATTGCCTCGAACTGATAATGGGCCAGCGCCGCATCGATTAATGGCGACGGCCTTTCTTCGCGGTTGACGAATGCCATCAGCGTGTCGAGCGCACGGGGCGTTTCGGCAGGCGGAGCGGGGATGAAGCGTGCGCTATCGATGCGTCCACGTCCTCCGATCCAATTCTGGTCGCGTTTCAACTCGCCCGCTTCGACGCTGGCACCACGGTGGCGCGCCACATCGGCCAGCAGAATGCGATGCGCATCGCGGATCAGCCGCGTCGAGATAGGAAGAATCGCCAGCCCCTCGATCGCGCCTTCCAACGCTCGTACGTAGTTGGCGACTTCGCGTGTATCGCCACGGATCGCGGCATCGCTGGCGCCGGCTTCGAACAGAAACAGATCCGACAATGTCGTGTACGTCCCTTCCATACTGGAGGACGAGACGGCTTCACGCCGCTGCAGGAGGCGGACGAGCAAGAGGGGATTCGATACGGTCCGACCGATGCCCTTCAGTTCGCCCACGGCTTGCGTCGCCCGCGTCAGTTCGGGCAATATACGCTGCACATCTATGGTATCCGGCGGCAGGGGCGCCGGGACAAAGGCCTTGCGATTGCCGATAGTCGCGATGAGCGAACCGGTAGCCCGGTCCAAAAAGCCGTTGCGATCCATTGGACGGACCTACAATCCTCCTACGCCACTTTCAACGAAAAGCCGTTTTCGTTGAAAGTGGCTTTGCAACTTTCAACATCCGTATGAAACCACGACCGGTCGGCGTCCTGTCACGCCACCCCCACGCCCGCTGATGGATGCCCCCACGCCACACCGCGGCGGCAATCCACCCGCCGTACCGCCGGCGCCGCTTCCTTTGTTGGATCGATCGTGCCTCATAGGCGGGCATGACCCATGCACGCCGTCGCGCCGCCCCGCGGCCCTCCGCCCGTCCGGCCCGCCGCGTCGAGCCGCTCGATCCGCCGCTGTTCACCGGTGCCGATGACTTCGACCCTGCCGAGGTCCGCCACCGCCACGATGGCTGGACGCCGGAGCGGCAGACCGGCTTCATCCACGCCCTCGCCGAATCGGGCTGCGTCGCAGAGGCGTGCAAGCGCGTCGGGATCAGCACCACCGGGGCCTATGCCCTGCGACGGCGCGTCGAGGCGCAAAGCTTTCGCCTCGCCTGGGACCTGGCGCTCGATCATGCCATCCAGCGGCTTGCCGACGCCGCCTTCTCGCGCGCGCTGCACGGCGTCGCACAGCCGATCTTCTACCAGGGCGAGCAGATCGGTGAACGCCGCCGCTATGACGAACGGCTGACCATGTTCCTGCTGCGCTATCGCGACCCGGTGCGCTACGGCGCATGGCTGGACGGCTGCCGGGCGGAGCGCGCGCCCGATGCGGCGGCGATCACGCTCGCACAGATGACCGACGCGGTGGAGGCCGATGCCTACGCCCGCGATGCCGGCGACCGGCCGCCGCCGCCGCGCCATCGCCACCAGCCCGCACGCTACGTCACCGAGGCGGAAGAGAAGGAGCAGCAGGAGCGCGCCGCCCGCGCCCGCGAGGAGGCCGAGGAGCGGCAGGACGAGGCGCGCCGCGAGGCCGAATGGAACGCCTTTTTGGAAACGCGGGCGGGGCGGCCCGATCCCGGAGCCGATTGCGACGGGGACGTGCCGTCAACTTCGCCAACTTCCGCCCCGTCGACAGCCCTGTCGACAGCCCTGTCGACAGCCGTGCCGACAGCCGTGCCGACAGCCGTGCCGGCACCCGCGCCGTCCGCCGCCGTCACGCGTCCGGCAGCGCCCAATCCACCGGCGCCACGCCGTGACTCTCCAGAAAGGCGTTGGTCCGGCTGAACGGGCGGCTGCCGAACCAGCCCTTGTAGGCCGACAGCGGCGAGGGATGCGGCGCGGCGAGCACCAGATGCGCGCCGCCTTGCTCCACCGTCCGCACGAAGCTCGCCTTGGCCTGCGCATGCGCGCCCCACAGCAGGAAGACGACCGGTTCCGGTTTGGCGGCGACCGCGCGGATCACCGCATCGGTGAATCGCTCCCAGCCGCGGGCGCGGTGGGAGGCGGCCTTGCCGCTCTCCACGGTCATCACCGTGTTGAGCAGCAGCACGCCGGCCCGCGCCCAATGCTCCAGATGGCCGTGGCGCGGCGGTGCGATGCCGAGGTCGGCGTCCAGCTCTTTGTAAATGTTGATAAGGCTCGGCGGCACCTTGACGCCGCGCTGCACCGAAAAGGCGAGGCCGTGCGCCTGCCCCGGTCCATGATAGGGGTCCTGCCCCAGGATCACGACCTTGACGCGCGGCAATGGCGTCAGCTCCAGCGCACGGAACCGGTCCGCCGCGGGGGGAAAGATCGCCTTGCCCGCCGCCGCTTCGGCCGCGAGGAAGGCATCGAGCGCCGCCATGCTCGGGCAGGCCAGCGCCTCGGCGAGCGGCGCCATCCAGCTCGGGTCGATCCGCGGTGTCATCCTATCCTCCGATCCCGTCCCACAGCAGTTTCGCGCCGAGCAGCACCATCAGCGCATAGACGATGCCATAGAAGCGCTGCGGGCTCATCCGCCGGATCACCCACACCCCGGCCAGCGTGCTCGCGATCGCCAGCGGCAGCAGCGCCGCCGACGCGATCAGCGATTGGCGGGTGAACGCCCCCAGCGCCAGATACGCCGGCACCTTCGCCCAGTTGACGATGGCGAACAGGATCGCGCCGGTGCCGACGAAGCGCTCGTGCGGCAGCTTGCGCGGCGCCACCCACATCTGGAACGGCGGGCCGCCGGCATGGGCGATCTGGCTGGCGAAGCCCATGCCGAGGCCGAACAGGCTGCCGACCCAGCCCGGCGAGCGCGACGCGGCGACCGCCCGGCCACCGCGCTCGATCCACAGCCGCCACAGGCCGAAGCCGAGCGTGATGCCGCCCAGCATCGCCATTACCGCCGGCGTCGGCAGCACCGCGGCAAAGGCCCAGCCGGCGGCGATGCCGGCGAGCGCGCCCGGCAGCATCCAGCCGATCACCCAGCCGTCCCACGTCCGCCGGAACGCCCAGACGCTGACGGCATCCTGCACCACCAGGATGGGCAGCAGGATCGCGGCCGCTTCCACCGGCGGCACGGCGAGCGCGAGGAACGGCGTGCCGAGCGCGCCCAATCCCGACAGCCCGCCCTTGGCGAGGCCGACCAGGATCACCGCCAGCGCGGCCATGGCGAGGAACAGGGGATCGTCGAGCACAGGCAGCCGGTTAGCCGCCGGGCACGGCTTAGAACAGCCCCGGCACCTCACGCTGCGCCGGCGACATCTTCGCCGGATCGGGCTGCAACGCCTCGCGGCTCAACGGCACCGACAGCGCGCGCGCCTCGGCGCTCGCCGTCGCGGAGCCACCGATCGGCGTGCAGCTCTTGCCTTGCAGGAAGTCGAGCGCTGCCCGCGTCGAGGCTTCGCGCGGATCGCCCATCGGATAGTTGATGTCGTCCGCGGCGCGGCAACTCGCCTCCACCGTGCCGGCGAGGCCGCTGTAATAGGCGCCCTGCCGCGCCGCATTCTGGAGGGCGAAGGCGATGACCCGCAGCCGGTCGTCGCACTCGCTCCTGTCGAGCGCGATCTGGCCGACCGGCTTGCCATAGGTGTTGCTGCCGATCAGCCCGGCATTCGCGTGCAGATAGGGGATGAAGGCGTTGATGACATATTCGCTCGCCGAGGCGGTGGCGCCGGCACCGATGAAGGCGATGCGGGTCGCCGCGACCGATTGCGGCTGCGGGTTGAAATAGGTCGTCGTGTTGCGCGCCGCCTTTTCGGAGCGGAAGGTGGTATAGGTCATCACCTCCGACGTCTGGCGGTTGGCACCGAGCAGGTTGCTCATCAGCTCGGCGACGTTGATCAGCCCGCCGCCGTTGTAGCGCAGGTCGACGACGATGTTGGTGATGCCGGCCGACCGGAATTGCGCAAAGGCGGCGCGCAAGGCGGGATCGGCGGTGTCGATGAAGGTGCGCAGGTTGACATAGCCGTAGCGCTGGCCGCCGTCGGTGATGATCTGCGCGCCATAGCGGCTCGATACCGGCGCCAGCGTGAAGTCCGCCTTGGCCACCGACACATTGCGTGTGCCGCTGCCATCGCGGATCTGGAACACGCGGGCCGTCCCCGCCGTGTTCGGACCCAGCGCATCACTCAGTGCGGAGCCGCCGGCGGCATACAGGCTGCTCACCGTCTGCAGATTGCCGGTGGTGGTGCCGATCGCCAGGATCTCCGCCCCGCGATCGATCCCCGCGGCAAGCGCCGGCGCGCCTTCGAACGCCTCGGTCACCTGCAACCGCCCGCTGCCGTCGATCGCCAGCCGCCAGCCGAAGCCGGCGCTGGATCCCGATCCGTAATAGGCGTTCTCGCTCTTGATCGAGGTCAGGTAGGTGAAATAGCGGTCCTTGCCCTGCCCCCGCGCCGTCGCGGTCAGCGCGTTCAGGTAATCCGGGACGGTGCCATAGCCGGCGGGATCGAGACTGGCGGGCAGGGTGTCGGGGAACAGGTACCATTCGCGCATCTGCGCGTTCACCCAGTCCTGCCGCTCACGCAGCGAACAGCCCGCCGTCGTGACGGTGCCGCCGCTCGCCGCGGTGCTGCCCGACCCGCCACCGCCACCGCCACCGCCATCGCCGCCGCAGCCCGCCAGAAGCGCGCTCATCGCTACCGCCGCAACCCAACGCCTTACTACCACGGACGACTCTCCCAGCCCGACGGCCGGAGCGTAGGCCGGCCGCCGCCGACCGGCAATGCTTATCCGCTCACCTGGGATAAGCCCCAATCAGCCCAGGCTTTTCGATGCCTGCTCGAACAGGTCCCTGGACAGGCCGGGCGTTGCGACGATCCGCTCCAGCTCGGCGCGCATCAGCGCCGATCGGCCGGCGTCGAAGCGGCGCCAGCGGCCGAGCGGCGGCAGCAGCTTCGCCGCGGTCTGCGGGTTCAGCTTGTCGAGCGCGATCAATTGGTCGGCAAGGAAGCGATAGCCCGAACCGTCCACGGCGTTGAATGCCCGCTGGTTGGCCCCGAACGCCCCGACCAGCGATCGCGCCCGGTTGGGGTTGGCGAGCGTGAAGTCGGGATGCTGCGCCAGCATCGCCACCGCCTGGCCGGTGTCGTCGCGCGACGACAGCGCCTGCGTCTGGAACCATTTGTCGATGACCAGGCTGTTGCCGGCATAGCGGTTGTAGAAGATGTCGAGCGCCGCCTCGCGCTCGTCGGCCTTGCCGTTGGCGAGCGTGGTCAGCGCGCCCTGCCGGTCGGTCATGTTGTCCGCCGCCTCGAACTGGCGGAAGGCGAGGGTGGCGGCATCGGCTGCGCCGCTCGCCGCGATATAGCCGAGCGCGACGCTGCGCAGCCGCCGCGCGCCCTTGGCGGCGGGCGAATAGACGTACGGACCGCCCGGCGCCTGCGCATAGGCATCGCGCCATTGCTGGATCAGCGCTTCGCCGAGGTCGCGGCGCAGCGCCTCGCGCGCTCGAAAAATCGCCTCCGGATCGACCAGCGCCAGCTGATCGCCGACGAAGCTTTCGGACGGCAACAGCACCGCTTCCGCGACAAAGGCGGGATCGAGCGTCCGGTCGGCGAGCGTATTGGCGACTGCGGTCACCACGGCATCATGGTCGGCGCGGCCCTCGACGGCGCCGGCCACCAGCGTGTCGAGCATCAGCTGCTGCATCGCCTCGTAGCGGGCGAAGGGATCGTCGTCCTGCGCGCTGAGGAAAGCGAGTTCGGCGGCGCTGCGGTCGCTTTCGATGATGACCGGTGCCGAAAAGCCGCGATTGATCGACAGCACGGGGCGTTCGGTGATGCCGTCGAAGACGATGGTGCTCGACGCCTCGTTCAGAAGCACCAGCTGCTCGTCACCGAGCGCGCGACCGGTTTCGCCGCCGAACAGCTTGATCTTGAGCGGCAACACCATCGGCTGCTTGTCGGGCTGGCCCGGCGTCCCCGGCACGTGCTGGGCGAGGCGCAGGGTGGCCCGCCCCTCACCCGCGACATGGGACAGGCTGGCGGCGACGCGCGGCGTGCCGGCCTGGGAATACCAGAGGCGGAACTGCGCCAGGTCCACGCCGCTCGCCTCTTCCATGCAGGCGACGAAATCCTCGCAGGTCGCCGCCGTCCCGTCGAAACGCTGGAAGTAGAGGTCGGTCGCCGCGCGGAACGCCGTCGGACCCAGGATGGTCGCCATCATCCGGATCAGCTCGGCGCCCTTGTTGTAGATCGTCGCGGTGTAGAAATTGCTGATCTCAAGGTAGCTTTCGGGGCGCACCGGATGGGCGAGCGGCCCGGCATCCTCGGGGAATTGCGCCGCGCGAAGCCCGCGGACATCCTCGATCCGCTTGACCGCGGCAGACCCCTGGTCCGCTGAAAAGCCCTGGTCGCGATAGACGGTGAAGCCTTCCTTCAGCGACAGCTGGAACCAGTCGCGGCAGGTGATGCGGTTGCCCGACCAATTGTGGAAATATTCGTGCGCCACCACCGCGGCGATCGCGTCGTAATCGTAATCGGTGGCGGTGTCGGGATCGGCGAGGATGTAGCGGCTGTTGAAGATGTTAAGCCCCTTGTTCTCCATCGCGCCGAAGTTGAAATCGTCCACGGCGACGATGTTGAACACGTCGAGGTCGTATTCGCGGCCGTAGACGCGCTCGTCCCACGCCATCGACAGCTTGAGCGCGTGGAGCGCATGATGCGTCTTGTCGATATCGGCGGCGCGCACCCAGATGCCGAGCGCGACCTCGCGGCCCGATTGCGTGGTGAAGCTGCCGCGATTAACCGCCAGGTCGCCCGCCACCAGCGCGAACAGATAGGAGGGTTTGGGGAAGGGGTCGTTCCATTCCGCCCAGTGGCGTCCATCGGCCAGATCCCCCGCATCGACCGGATCGCCGTTGGCCAGCAGCACCGGATAGCGCGCCTTGTCCGCCACCAGTCGCACGCTGTAGCGGGTCAGCACATCGGGACGATCGGGGAAATAGGTGATCCGCCGGAACCCCTCCGCCTCGCATTGCGTGCACAGGATGCCGCCGCTGGCATAGAGGCCCATCAGCTGCGTGTTGCGGTCGGGCGCGATGACCACTTCGGTTTCGATGCTATGGGCATCGCCGGCCAGCGGCACGACCAGCTGCTCGCCTTCGATCCGCCAGTCGTTCACGGCGACGCCGTCGACGCGCACCGCGAGCGGTTCCTGCCCCGCACCGTCCAGCCGCAGCGGCTCGCCCGCCGCGCCGTTGCGCGTCACCGACAATGTCGCCGTCACCCGCGTCGCGGCGGGATCAAGGTCGAATATCAAGCGCATATCCGGCACCATCCACACCGGCGGGTGGTAATCGTGCCGCCCGATCGCCTGGGGTGCACCCCCTGCGGGCGCCTGATGAACGGGCTGGGCGATGGATTGCGAGACGTCGAGCATGTCTCCTTTATAGGAGCGCGGGCGCGGCCTGCCAGTCCTTCTGCCGACGACTTGCATGGGGCGGCGGCGCTGTTACGGTACGGGCAACGTCATCTTAACCAGGATTACCCCCACATGATCCGTTCCTTCGGCGTGCTCGCTGCGCTCGCCCTTGCCACGCCCGTCGTGGCGCAAGCGCCGGGCGCCGATACGGCGGCGGCTAATGCCCTTCTTAACCGAGCCTTGCCGGCCGATCAGGCAGCGATGAAGGCGCATGTCATGTTCCTCGCCTCCGATGCCATGAAGGGGCGCGAGGCGGGCACGCCCGACTATGACGTGGCGGCGCAATATGTCGCGGCGCAATTCTATGCCGCCGGCCTGCGCCCGGCGGGGGACGACGGCAGCTATTTGCAACGCGTGCCGCTCGTCACCTACAAGGCGGCAGGCGAGGGCGCGATGGCGTTGACCGGCAGGGATGGCAAGCGGCAGGCGCTGACCTTCGGCGTCGACTATGTGCCCGCCGCCAACCCGGCGAGCGCGGAAACGACGGTATCGGCCCCGCTCGTCTTCGCCGGCCGCGGGATCGTCGCGCCGCAGTTCGGTGTCGACGATTATGCGGGCGTCGATGCGCGCGGCAAGATCGTCGCGATCTTCGGCGGATCGCCGACCAGCTTCCCGGGCGAGGAGCGCGCCTATTTCGGCTCCATGGCGACCAAGGCGGAGATCGCGGCGGCACACGGTGCGGTCGGCATCGTCATGCTTCCCACCCCACGTGCAGGCGCGGACCGCAACCTGCCCAAGGACATGGCGCGCAGTTATGCCTACGGCCGCACCACCTGGGCGACGCCGGCCGGGGTGGGCTACAGCCCCGCGCCTACGACGCCGGTGCTCGGTACGCTCAGCACCGCCACGGCCGAGCGGCTGTTCGCCGGCAGCGCCACCCCCTGGAAGGCGATCGTCGCCGAGGCGCAGAAGAAGGATCCCCGCTATACCGCGGCGGCGCTGACCGGCACTTTGTCCGCGACGACGCGCACCGCCTTCACCCCGGCCGACAGCAGCAACGTCATCGGCGTCGTGCCGGGCGCCGATCCTGCGCTGTCGAAGGAGGTGGTCGTCCTGTCCGCGCACCTCGACCATATCGGCGTCTCTGCCGCCGGGGCGAACGATGCGCCGGGCCGCGACCGGATCAACAACGGCGCGCTCGACAATGCGATCGGGATCGCCAGCCTGATCGAGGAGGCGAAGCGCTTCACCGCCAGCGGCAAGCCGCCCAAGCGCACCGTCATGTTCCTGGCCGTGACCGGCGAGGAGAAGGGGCTGATCGGGTCGAGCTATTTCGTCAATCACCCGACCGTGCCGCTCCGCGACATCGTTGCCGACGTCAATCTCGACATGCCTGTGCTGCTCTACAAGTTCGAGGATATGATCGCCTTCGGTGCGCAGCGTTCGACACTGGGGCCGATCGTCACCCGCGCGGTGAACAGCGTCGGCGTCGGCCTGTCACCCGATCCGATGCCCGAACAGGGTTTCTTCGCCCGGTCCGACCATTTCAATTTCGTGCGCAAGGGCATCCCGTCGGTCTTCCTGTGGCCGGGGATCAAGGGCGCGGGCAAGGCGCCGTTCGAGGATTTCATGGAGAACCGCTATCACCGGCCGGGCGACGACCTGACGCAGCCGATCCTGTGGGATCAGGGCGTCCGCTTCGTCGCCACCAATTATGCCATCGCCCGCGAGATCGCCGACGGTCCGAGCCGGCCGGTGTGGAACAAGGGCGACTATTTCGGCACCACCTACAAGGGACCGATGGCGCAGCGATGACCGGTCGAGCCCGATGCTGCTGATCTTCGGCCTCGGCTACACCGCTGCGCGCGTCGCCGCCGCGTGGCCGGGTGCGGTGATCGGCACGACACGCGACGGACGAGACGGCACCCTCCGTTTCGACGATGCAGCGGCGGTGCGATCCGCGATCGCGGCGGCGACGCACATCCTGTCGTCGGTGCCGCCGGAGGACGGGGCCGATCCGGTGCTCGTCCGCTATGGCGATGCGCTCGCCGGGCGATGGCTCGGCTATCTGTCGTCGACCGGCGTCTATGGCGATGCGGGTGGCGCCTGGGTGGATGAAGGCGCGCCGACCGGCGGCGGGCGGCGGTCCGCGCGGGCGGCGGCGGATGCGGACTGGCTGGCACGCGGGGCCCGCGTGTTCCGCCTGCCCGGCATCTACGGTCCGGGCCGCTCGCCGCTCGACCGCGTGGCGCAGGGGCGGGCGCATCGCGTCGGTCTGCCCGATCAGGTGTTCAGCCGCGTCCATGTCGACGACATCGTATCGGGCGTGATCGCCGCGCGTGGCGCCCCGGCGGGGGCCTACAACCTCGCCGACGATCGACCGTGTCCGCAGGACGATGTGGTCGCCTTTGCGGCCGGGCTGCTCGGGTTGCCGCCGCCGCCGCTGGTCGCGATCGAGACGCTGTCGCCGATGGCGCGCGGTTTCTATGCCGAGAATCGCCGGGTCGCCAACGGCCGGGCGAAGCGGGTGCTCGGCTGGCGCCCGCTCTATCCCGATTATCGATTGGGCCTGCGTGCCCTCAATGCGATCACCAGCCCGACGCCGGCGAGCGCTGCACCCAAGGCGGCGAGCGGCGACCAGCGATAGCCTTCGAACAGCGTCGACAGCAGCATCGCGATGACGGGTACGATGACGCTGGAATAGGCCGCCTTGGCCGGTCCGATCACACGCAGCACGCGGTAGTAAAGCGGGAAGGCCAGCGCCGATCCGGCCAGCCCGAGATAGAGGATGCCCGCCCAATAGGCCGCGCGCATCTCGACCACCGGCGGCCCGGTCAGCCACCATGCGACCACGCCGTCGATCGCCGCTCCGATCAGCATGGCAACGGCCAGCGTCGCCATCATCGGATAGCGTCGGGCGGTCGGCGTCGCCTGCAGCACGTTCGCCATCGATGCCGCTAGGATCGCGACACCGGTGAAACCGATCCCGGCGAGCGTCGCCGCCGTGCCTGCCGGCCCGACCCGCGCCTCGTGCAGGAACAGGAGCGCGATGCCGGCCATCGCGACGCCGGAACCGACGACCAGCTGCCGCCCCATCTGCTGCCCGAGCAGTACGCGTGCCAGCAGCGCGTTCGGCACCAGCAACAGCGCGAACACCACCGCGACCAACCCGGAGGTGATGTGATGCTCGGCGCGATAGACGAAATTAAAGTTGAGGCAGAACTGGAACAGGCCGATCGCGCCGGCAAACATCCATCCGCGTCCGTCGAGCGCCACGCGCTCACCCTTCACCTTCGCCACCACCGCCATGGCGAGGCCGGCGACGAGGAAACGGTAGGTGACCGACCAGCTCGGCGGCACCACCGCCAGCTGGTCGCGGATCACCAGCCACGTCGATCCCCAGATCAGCGTGACGAGCGCGAAGGGGACGAGGATCGCCGCGCGGGTCGACTGGGGCGCGGGCGCCTCGCTCACAGCCGGCGGATCGCGGCGGCGAGCGCGGCGACCTGATCCGCTGGGCTGTCCCAGGCGGTGACCAGCCGGATTTCGCCGGCCGCCCAGTCGTAGAAGTCGAAGCCCTCGGCGCGCAGCGCTGCCGCTTCTTCGGGAGTGGCGCGCAGGAACACCTCGTTCGCCTCGACCGGATGGACCAGCCGCGGCCCCGCCGCGGTGGCGAGCTCGCCCGCCCGCGCATTGGCGGCGCGGGCATTGTCGAGCCACAGGTCATCCTCCAGCATCGCCAGCACCTGCGCCGCCAGATATCGCCCTTTGGAGAACAGTAGCCCGGCGCGCTTGCGGCGGTGGAGCGTCGCTGCGGCAAGATCGGTGCGGAAGAAGACCAGCAACTCGGCGCTCATCGCGCCGTTCTTGACGAAGCCGAAGCTCAGCGCATCGACGCCCGCGTCGCACGTCACGGCGGCCGGCGTGCAGCCCAGAGTCGCCACCGCATTGGCGAAGCGGGCGCCATCCATGTGCAGGCCCAGCCCGCGCTCTTTTGCCAGCGCGCCGATCGCCGCCACCTCGTCGGGCGTATAGACCCGGCCATATTCGGTGGCGTTGGTGATCGAGATCGCGTGCGGCTGGACGCGGTGGACGTCGTTGGCGATCCCATCGATCACCGTCGTGATCGTCTCCGGCGTCAGCTTCGCACCCTCGCCGTCGGCTAGGAAGAGTTTGGCGCCATGTGTGTAGAACTCCGGGGCGCCGCCTTCGTCGTTCTGGATATGGGCGTCCCGGTGGCAGACCACGCCGCCATGAGGCGGGCAGAGCGCGGCCAGGGCGAGGCAGTTGGCGGCGGTACCGGTCGGCACCCACAGCGCCGCGACCTCGCGGCCGAACAGGTCGGACAGGCGCGCATCGAGCGCCCGGGACCGCGCATCGCCGTCATAGGCGGTGTCGAGCGTGTTGGCATCGGCGAGCGCCGCCATCACTTTGGGATGAACCGGAGCGGCATTGTCGGAAAAGAAGCGCATGGCCAGCGCCTTGCTGTCGCCGGGCGGCAGCGTCAACCGCCCTATCGCGTGGCAGCCAGGGCTTGCTAAGGATCGCGGCAAAGGGGACCATCGATGCGCCATCTGTTCGCCAGCCTGCTGCTTGCCACCACCAGCCTCATCGGCGCCGCGCCGGCGTTCGGGCAGGCGCTGCCGCCGCCCGTGCCAGTGCCCGGCGACGGTCCCGAGGATGCCCGGCTGAAGCGCCTGTTCTACGACAGCGACGAACGCGACCTCGCGCTCGATCCGATCGCGGCGATCTTTCGCGGCGACATGCGCTATGCCGACCGGTTCGGCGATTACCTGACCGACGCCGCCACCGCGCGGGAGAAGCGCAACCTCGAGGCCGACCTTGCCGCGCTCAACGCGATCGATCGCGCGAAGCTGACCCGTGTCGACCAGCTCGCCTACGACGTGTTCCGCAACATGGTGACGGTGAACCTGCGCGGCTATGCGCCCGCCATCCAGTCGGTCACCCGCCTGCTGCCGATCGGCCATTTCGGCGGCATCCAGACCTTCTACCCCGATTTCGCCGGCGGCAAGGGCGGTGCGCCGTTCAAGACCGTCGCCGATTACGACAACAACCTGAAGCGCAACATCGGCTATGCCGCGCTCTACGATCGCATCATCGCCCGCTTCCGCGAAGGCATGGCCAAGGGCATCGTGCAGCCGCGCCTGGTCGTCGAGAACATGATCGGGCAGTTCGACAATCTGCTCGCGCAAGGGACGGAAGGCTCCGTCTTCTATGCGCCGGTCACCATGTTCCCGGCGAGCATCCCCGCCGCCGACCGCCAGCGGCTGACCGCCGCTTATGCCAAGCAGGTCCGCGACGTCATCACGCCCGCGCACGTCAGGATCCGCGATTTCCTGAAGACCGAATATCTGCCCAGGGCGCGCGCCAGCGTCGGCCTGTCGGCGATTCCCGGTGGCGAAGCGCTCTACGCCTATCGGATCGAGCAGAACACCACGCTGCCGTTGCAGGCGGAGGCGGTCCACCAGCTCGGCCTGTCCGAGGTCGCCCGCATCACCCGCGAGATGGAGGCGCAGAAGACCGCGGCGGGCTTCAAGGGAACGCTGCCCGAATTCTTCACCTATCTGCGCACCGAAAAGCGCTTCCAGCCGACCAGCGCCGATGAGATCCGTCGCGACTTCGAAAGCATCGGCAAGCGGGTCGATGCGCGCGTGCGCGAACAGTTCGCGCTGATCCCCAAGACGCCGCTCGAAATCCGCCCCGTGCCCGATTATCGCGCCAAGACGGATGCCGCCGGCAGCTATCAGGACGGCACGCCGGACGGGTCGCGGCCCGGCATCTTCTATTACAACACCTACGACCTTCCCAGCCGCTACACCTGGGGCATGGAGACGCTGTACCTGCACGAGGCGGTGCCGGGTCACCATTTCCAGATCGCGCTGGCGCAGGAAAATACGGCGCTGCCCGCCTTCATGCGCTTCGGCGGCAACACCGCCTATGTCGAAGGCTGGGCACTTTATGCCGAGACCTTGTGGAAGCCGCTCGGCATGGAAACCGATCCCTATCAGCGCATGGGCGGCCTCAACGACGAGATGCTGCGCGCGATGCGGCTGGTCGTCGATACCGGTATCCACGCCAAGGGCTGGGGCCGCGACCAGGCGATCGCCTATATGCTCGACCATTCCGCGATGCCGAAGACCGACGCCACCGCCGAGGTCGAACGCTATATCGCCATCCCCGGACAGGCGCTCGCGTACAAGATCGGCCAGCTGACCATCCTGCGGCTCAAGGCCGAGGCGCAGGCGAAACAGGGGGCCGCCTTCGACCCGCGCGCCTTCCATGCCGGGGTGCTGGACAGTGGCGCACTGCCGATGCCGGTGCTGGAGGCGAAGGTGCGCGGCTGGATCGCGGGCAGCCGCTGACCGTCAGGGCCGGATCGTGCGGGTGATCCGGCCGGCGGCGTCGAGGAACGCGATCTGCGCCGTTCCACCCGTGTCGACGCTGAGGCGCAGGCGCGGGCGGCCGGCACCGTCCCTGAGATCGAGCGTCGCGTCACCCGCACCATCCTTGCCGAAGAAGGCGCGCTGGTAGCCGAAATCGCCGCTCGCCTGCATGCGCGCCAGCGCCGCGGTCCGCGCCGCCGGGCTCAGCGCATCGAGCCGGTGAATCGCGGCCGGGTCGAGCGGAGCATCCGGCCGGTCGGCGATCCTGAGCCCCGCCGTCCGGCGGCCGCCGTCCTCGCTCTGGTCGAGGGCGACGACCTGATCCTGTTCATATTGGTCGAAGCTGAGGTGGCCGAAGCCGCTGGCCCGCCCGCCCTGCCGGGCACCGCCGAAGACCAGGCCGCCATTCTCCGTGCCTTCGTCGTTGTAGAACAGCAGACCGGCGGAATCGGTGCGGCCCGGGTGCGGATGCTCCGCCTTGCGGATGATGAGGCCGGGGAACCGGTCGCGCGCTGCGATCACCAGGCGGATCGTCCCGTCGGCTTCGCGCACGTTGATGCGGCCGACGTCGAGCGTGTCGACCCGGCGCGGCGTGGCGGCGCCGGTGACCAGCAGCCAGCCCAGCACCGCCGTCAGCCCGCCGGCATAGAGGATCAGCGCGCGCGTCGCATCGAACCGCATCTCGGCCACTCCCGCATCGGATAGGCAGCGATCCTAGACCCGTCGGCCGCCCAGGCAAATGCTGCCGCTCATGCCCGCGGCTCGCCGTCGCGGCGGCTTTCGTGGGCGAGGTGAAGCGCGACGAGGCGGGCGAGCAAGGTGGCGGGAAACAGCTGGCCCACCACCGATTCGAGATTGGCGAGGCTGCGGGTCAGCGGGATCATCGGCACCACGTCGCCATAGCCGGTGGTGGTGATCGTGCTCAGGCTGAAATAGGTGAAGGCGGCGGTGGCGTCGCGGGGGTGGAGCGGAAACAGGCTGCCGCCGAAGGCGCCCGCGACATGCGCCTGGATCGCGCCATAGGCGAGCGCGAAGAGCGCGGCGAGATTGAGATAGACCAGGATCGCGCCGCGGATGCGATGCACGGTGACGCGGCGGGCGGCGAAGACATGGCGGGCGACCAGCATCGTCACCGCGGCGTTGAAGGCGAAGGCGGTGGCGGCGATGATCTCATGCTGCTGGGTCGGATCGAGGTGCAGCGCCGCGATGGCGGCCGTACCGATCAGCGGCCAGCCGATCAGCAGCCCGATCGTCGCGCACAGCAGCACGCGTAGCGGCCGGTTCTGCGTCAGCACCGCGACGCTGATCAGCGCATAGCAGACATGGCTGATATCCAGCGCCAGCCGACCGGACAGGCCGCCGCCCAGCGGGATGATCGCAAACAGCGTCACGCCCTGCAGCACCAGCAGGGCGGTGAGGCCGATGTCCACCTGCCGTTCGCGACGGTCCTCTGCAATACGGTCCGGGATCATGGCCGATGGCGTTCCTGTGGTCACGGTGCGCCCTGCCTGTGACGCAGCGTTCCTGTACGCCGCCTGACGGATCCGAATCTGCCCCGATCAGCGGCCGGCGACGATCCGGTCGGCAAGCTGCCGGTAGAAGGCGGATATGCCGATTAGGTCGTGGCCGGACGGGCGCAGCCGCTCGCCGATCGCGTAGCAGCGCAGCGCGGTGGAGGCCGGCGCGAACCACCCGGCGGTCATCCGGTCGCCGTCGCGCCGGTCCGGCCGGTTCGCGCGGCCATCGCCGTGCGACAGGCACAGCCGGGTGCGGGCGAGCGCATGCAGGCGAAACTGGTCGGCGGCGCGGTCGCGATACGGCGTCGCGTGATGGCCCAGCTTGCCCGCGGTGGTCGCCGCCAACGTCAGCTGCGACGGCGTCGGGGGTACGGGCGCGGCATCGCCGACGGCGTCTTCGATCAGCTCGTCGATCAGGATGTGCAGGAACCGGTCGAGTTCGCGCATACAGTTGCCGATGTACCGGATACGCACGCGATCGGTACCGGCGACCGGCCAGGGATCGGCGAGCCGCGACGCGGCCGCCAGAGCGGTCAGGCGGCGGGTGCCGCGATCCAGCGTGTCATAGGCCTGCGCAACGGGTGCGCGCATCATTCCGCGATGGTGAGCGTCTTGGCTTCACGGTCGGCGCGCAGCTTTTCCGTCCGCTCCGCACGGACCGCCATCGCGTCCCAGGATGCCGCGGCGCGGTCGCACTGCTGGCGGACGTTGGCAAGCGTCGCCTGCGCGGAGGCGGTGCGTTGCAAGGTCGCCTGCTCGCGGCAGAAGGTCGCGGTGTTGCTCATGGGTTCTCCCCTGTGTCACGGGCCGGGAGTCGGTCCGCGATGCCGTGGCTGCAGGGAAAGATGGACCACACGCGCCAAGGGCGCCGGCACCCGTCGATATACGACTTCAGCCTAGCCTATGTGGGGTCGTTGCCGCCCGTACGCAATCCCGTCGTCGTCACGGACGGGCGGGCGGTCACTCCAGCCCGCCGTCCTCGCCCTCGCCGCCGCCACGCCGGTCGCGCGGATCACGCGCCCCCGATGGCGGCCCCTGCGGCGGTTCGCGATCGCGACCGGGCGAAATGCTGATGCTGCCGTCGCGGCCCATCTTCATCTGGAGGCCGAAACCGTCGATCGTGCCCTCTTCCGGGATGGCGTCGCCCGTCTGGTCCTCGATCGCATCCTCGGGGCCGACCGCCTCGGGATCGATCGCATTCTCCTCGACCACCACCGGCGCCTGCACCGGCGCGATGCCGAGCGCGGAGATCATGAACTGCCGCCACAGCTGCGCCGGGATGCCGCCGCCGTGCAAGCCGGGGTTGGGCGTGCTGTCGTCGTTGCCGACCCATACGCCGACCACCAGATCGCCGGCAAAGCCGATGAACCAGGCATCGCGGCTCTGCTGCGACGTGCCGGTCTTGCCATAGGCGTCCATCGTCAGCACCGCCTCGCGCCCGGTGCCGCGCAGCGAGGAGGAGAGCAGGTCGAGCATCTTTTCGCGGATGTCGTCGGGCATCTTGGTCGTGCCGCCGGTCAGCGACTGATACCAGCTCTTGTTGGCCTGCACCTCTTCGAGGCCGCGCGGGCGGACCGGATAATTGCCGTTGGCGACCGCCGCATAGGCCGCGGTCAGTTCGAGCAGCGACACCTCCGCGGTGCCGAGACCGATCGTCGCCTCGTTGGGGATCGGGGTCGAGATGCCGAGGTCGCGCGCCGCCTTGATGACGTTGCGCACGCCGACCTCCTGGGTCAGCCGCGCGGCGACGACGTTGGAGGAGCGGGCGAAGGCGCGGCGCAGCGGGATCGGGCCGAGATAGCGGCCGTCGTCGTTCTTCGGCTTCCAGCCGGCAATCTCCACCGGCGAATCGTCCGCCATCGTATCGGGCGTCATGCCGGCGCGCATCGCGGCGAGATAGACGAACAGCTTGAAGGTCGAACCCGGCTGGCGCCGCGCCTGCGTCGCACGGTTGAACGGGCTCTTGGCGTAGTCGCGGCCGCCGACCATCGCGACGACGCGCCCGTCGCGGCGCATCGCCACCAGCGCGACCTGCGCCTGGCGGAGCCCGGCCTGGCGCACCACGCGCTCGGCGGTGCGTTGCAGGCGGCGGTCCAGCGTGGTCTTCACCGTCGCTTCGGTCTTCACCTCTCCCGCCTGGTCGCGGGCGTCGGGCAGGACCCAATCGGCGAAATAGGTGCCGCTGGGCAGCTGGGTCGGCCGGCTGGCGAGCACGCGCTGCGGCTGCACCGCGGCCGCTTCCGCCTTGGTGAGGAAGCCGGCATCGGCCATCGCCGCCACCACCAGCATCTCGCGCTTGCGCGCGCCGGCGAGGTTGCTGGTCGGCGCGAGGCGGGAGGGCGCCTTGACCAGGCCGGCCAGCATCGCCGCCTGGCCGATGTTCATCTTTTCCGGCTCACGGCCGAAATAATGCTTCGATGCCGCGCGCAGGCCGTAGACGTTGTCGCCGAAATAGACGTTGGACAGGTAGCGCGACAGGATCTCGTCCTTCGACAGCCACGCCTCCAGCCAGAAGGCGATCATCACCTCGCGCAGCTTGCGCGCGGCGGTGCGATCCGAATCGAGGAAGGCGTTCTTGGCGAGCTGCTGCGTGATCGTGCTGCCGCCCTCGCGCACGCCGCCCGAGCCGACATTGTGGACAAAGGCGCGCAGGATGCCGCGCGGGTCGATCCCCCAATGCGAGCGGAAGCGGCGGTCCTCGATCGCCATGAACGCCTCCGTCACGTGCGGCGGCAGCTTGGCGGCGTCGACCGGCCTGTCGATGATCGCGCCGCGGCGGGCGATCGGCGTGCCGTCGTCGGCGGTCAGCGTGATCGACGGGGGGGTGGGCGGTTGCAGCGACTTGCTGAGCGGCGCGGTGACGGCGAGCCAGCCGATCGCGATGACCAGCAGGATGATCGCGGCGGCGAGCCCGCGCAGGATCCAGCGGCCGATGGCGCGCGGGTGGCGGGGCGGCGCGCCATGCTGTGGCGCATCCTCATCGCCATGGCCATCGTCCACGAAGGCGTCGAAGCGCCCGGCGAACCGGTCGTCACGGCGGGGGGCGGGTGCCTCGTCCAGATCGTAGCGCCGGCCGATGCTGTCCCGGCCGCGGTCGCCACGGGCGGGGTCGGCAGGATCGTGACGCATCGGCTCGTCCCAGCGGTCAGCCATACAGGTGTATTAGAATCCTAAAGCAGCTGGCGCAAGGGCCTGCGACCGCGCATCGTCGATCGCGCGCATCTACCGCGGCTGGCGCCGCCCGTCGAGCCGCGCTATCGCCCCGGCATGGCCGTTGATCGCTCCTCCGCCCCCCTCGTCGTCGGCATCGGCGGCACCATCGGCGGCATCTCCTCGACCGAACGCGCGCTGCGCATCGCGCTGGACGCCGCCGAGCGCGAGGGATTCCGCACGCGCATGTTCGGGGGCGCCGACATGGCGCGGCTGCCGCTCTACGATCCGCGCGCGACCAGCCGGACCGCGGACGAACAGGCGTTCGTCGATGCGGTGCGGCAGGCCTCGGCGGTCATCATCGCCAGCCCCGGCTATCACGGCAGCATCTCGGGCGTGGTCAAGAACGCGCTCGACCTGCTGGAGGAAACCGCCAGGGACGCGCGGCCCTACCTCGCCGACATGCCGGTCGGGCTGATCGCCACCGCTTATGGCTGGCAGGCGACGGGATCGACGATCGCGGCCCTGCGCTCGATCGTCCACGCCCTGCGCGGCTGGCCGACGCCCTTTGCCGCGGCGATCAACACGCAGATCACCAAGTTCGACGACGAGGGCGGCGCGAGCGACCCTGCGGTGGTGGAGCAGCTCTGCCTGATCGGTCGCCAGGTCGCCCGCTTCGCGCCGCTGGCAGCGGCCTGACCGGCGCGGCGGAAAGTCACAAAAGTCACGCCCACGCCTATGTCCCGACGGCGGGGTGGAACGGACGATCGATCCGCCCCGCCGGCCGGATGGGGTGCGTGGCACAGCGCGCGGCTGTAGGACAGGGGGCGGGGGAAAATCCTGCCCTTCTAGGGACTTGACCGCCGCGCGATCCATCAGGCGAGCGCCGGTTCCCCCTCCGCCGACGTGCCGAGCAGGCCCTGCCGCTTGGCGACAATGGTCGGGATCAGCGCCTGGCCAGCGACATTGACCGCGGTGCGCCCCATGTCGAGGATCGGGTCGATCGCCAGCAACAGTCCGGCGCCCTCCAGCGGCAGGCCGAGCGTCGACAGGGTCAGCGTCAGCATCACCAGCGCGCCGGTCAACCCGGCGGTGGCGGCCGATCCCAGCACCGACACCAGCACGATCAGCAGATAGTCCACGCCGTGCAGCGGGATGTTGTAATATTGCGCGACGAACAGCGCGGCGACAGCCGGGTAGATCGCGGCGCAGCCGTCCATCTTGGTGGTTGCGGCAAAGGGGACGGCGAAGGCAGCATAGCTGCGCGGCACTCCCAGCCCCTTTTCGACCACCTGTTCGGTCACCGGCAGGGTCGCGATCGACGAACGCGAGACGAAGCCGAGCTGGATCGCAGGCCAGGCGGCGGCGAAGAAGCGGCGCGGGCTCATGCCGTTGACGACGAGCAAGAGCGGGTAGACGACGAACAATACCAGCGCGAGGCCGAGGTAGACCGCGATCGCGAAGGTGCCGAGCGCCGACAGCGACTGCCAGCCATAGCGCACCACCGCACTGCCGAGCAGCGCACCGGTGCCGATCGGCGTCAGCCGCACGACCCAGCGCAGGATGCGGCGAAAGATGGCGAGCGCCGAGGCGTTGAAGGCGAGGAACGGCGCGCCCGCCTCTCCCGTGCGCACCGCGGCGACGCCGATCGCCACCGCGATGACGATCAGTTGCAGCACGTTGAACGACAGGCCCGTCTTCGCCGTGCCATCCGCCAGTTTGGTCGATGCCTCCAGGCCAAGGATGTTGCCGGGGACCAGCCCGCGCAGGAAGTCGAGCCACGATCCCGCCGTGTCCGGCCGGGCCGCCGCGGCGGCGCTGACCCCGGCATGCGCGCCGGGTTGCAGCACGGTGCCGAGCGTCAGGCCGATCGACACGGCGATCAGCGCGCTGATCCCGAACCACAGAAAGGTGCCGCCGACCAGCCGCGCCGCATTGTCGAGATCGCGCAGCGCCGCGATCGAGGCGACGATCGCGGTGAACACCAGCGGCACCACCAGCGCCTTCAGCAGCTGCACGAAGATCTCGCCGACGATCCGCAGCCCCTCGGCCAGCCCCGCGACGTCATGTTCGCGTGCCAGGAAGCCGAGCGCGAGGCCGATGGCCATGCCGATGAACACCTGCACGCCGAACGAAGGGCGCGTCACGTTGCGGAATCCTGTGTCATGCCGCGCATGTAGGAGGCCCTTTCCCGGTTGCGACAGAAGAAAAGGGTGGGGCAGGTAAAGTCAACGTCCGTAGCATGCCGGAGGCGTGAGGGAAGGCCGGGCGCCGGCCAGGGCCGATCGACATGCAAGATGCGGGACGCTCTTCATCCTCCTGGTGGGGGAGGGCTATCGCCTATGGGCTGTCTGATCCGGGGTGCTGTTCTTCAATCCTCCGTCGTGCCGGACTTGGTCCGGCATCCACCGTGCCGCATACCCATACGCTGTTGGTTTTGCGGCACGGTGGACCCCGGACCAAGTCCGGGGTGACGAAGAATATAGGCATGGCATGCCCCTTCACCCGAAGCCCAGCAGCCGTCCCAGCCATATGCGATGGCCCTTCCTTCGCGGGGGAGGAGCGCATGTCAATTGGTCCTGGCGCTTCGACTCAAGGCGCGATCCGCTGCGCCCCCGCCGCGCGCACCGCGGCGATCGTTGGATAGCCGTTGACCGCCATCAGCAGGTCCGCTTCGGCGAGGATGCAGCGCAGCACATGTGCGGCCCCCGCCGCGCCATCGAGCGCGAGGCCATAGGCATAGGGGCGGCCGACGCCGACCGCGGTCGCGCCGAGCGCCAGCGCCTTCACCACGTCGCTGCCCGAACGGACGCCCGAATCGAACAGCACCGGCGTATCGCCGGCGGCGGCGACGACCTCCGGCAGGCAGTCGATCGCGGCGATGCCGCCGTTCGCCTGCCTGCCGCCATGATTGGAGCAATAGATCGCGTCGGCACCCAGATCGATCGCCCGGCGCGCATCGTCGGGGTGGCAGATGCCCTTCAGGATCAGCGGCAGGCGGGTGAGCGAGCGCAGCCAGGGCATGTCGTCCCAGGTCAGCACCTTGCCGAACGTCCCCATCCATTGCCGGATCGCCGCGGCGGGATCGGCCTCGGGCGGCGCGGCGAGTGCGGCGCGGAAGACGGGATCGCTGAAATAATTGGTCAGCACGGCGCCGCGCAGCTGCGGAAAATTGCCGGTGTTGAGGTCGCGCGGCCGCCAGCCGGTCACCCAGGTGTCGAGCGTGACGACGATCCCCTTGTACCCTGCCGCCTCCGCGCGGGTCACGAGGCTGGCGGCGAGCTCCACGTCCTTGGGCGTGTAGAGCTGGAAGAAGCCGGGCGTGTCCCCCATCGCCCCGGCGACCGCCTCCAGCGGGTCGTTGGCGAGCGTCGACGCCATGAACGGCACCCCCGTCTCCGCCGCGGCGCGGGCGGCGGCAAGGTCGCCATGGCCATCGGGCGTGCAGATGCCGTTGACCCCGATCGGCGCCATGAACAGCGGATGCGGCAGGCGCAGCCCGAGCAGGTCGATCGACAGGTCGCGGCGGCTGCCGTCGACCATCATCCGCGGCACCATGCCCCAGTGGCCGAACGCGCTCGCGTTGCGCGCCTGGGTCGTCTCGTCGCCGCAACCGCCCTGCACATAGTCGCGCACCGATGCCGGCATCGCGGCCACGGCCCGTGCCTCCAGCGTCGCGAAGTCGACGGGCAGCCTTGGCACGACGCCGGTCAAGCCGGCGCCGTAGATCGCGTTCTGGTAATCGCCGTAATGAGGCATGCTGCCGGTTCCGTGACAGGAGGCTTTCGTTCAGGTTCACGCGGAGGCGCGGAGATGGTTCGTGCGCGACAGCGCACAGGCTTCATCGCGATGCCAGAGAGGGCGGGCCGCGGGTGCGGCCGGGTACAACACCTCCGCGCCTCCGCGCCTCCGCGTGAACGATCGGCTTCGCGGCTTCGCGCGCCCGTTCAGTTGCGGAAGCCGGGGTCGATCCGGTCGAGCTTGCGCAGCAGCGCCGGCCAGGCGAGGCGCTGGGCGAGCAGGGCCATGCCCTGGCCGGTGGATTGCTGTTCCACCTTTTCGGCGACGCCGTGGTTGGGGTCGTTCAGCGCATCGCGCCCGGCGCTCAGCATCAGGATCTGCGCCTCGCAGGCACGTTCCAGGAAATACATGCGCAGGAAGGCCTGGGCGACGCTCGCTCCAACGGCGAGCGTGCCGTGGTTGCGCAGGATCATCGTGTTGCGGGTGCCGAGATCGGCGACCAGCCGCTCGCGCTCGTCCAGTTCCGTCGCGATCCCCTCGAAGTCATGATAGGCGACGTCGTGGCCGGCGATCATCGCGGTCTGGGTATGGGGCAGCAGCCCTTCCTTCATCGCCGACACCGCCTGGCCGTGCGGCGTGTGCAGGTGGAGCACGGCGGCGGCGTCCTCGCGCGCGGCATGGATCGCCGAATGGATCACGAAGCCCGCGCGGTTCACCGGCGCCGGATCGTCGCCGACCGTATTGCCGTCGAGGTCGATCTTGACCAGCGACGAGGCGGTGATCTCCTCGAACATCATGTTGTAGGGGTTGATGAGGAAATGATGCTCCGGCCCCGGCACCCGCGCCGACAGATGCGTGAAGATCAGGTCGTCCCAGCCATAGAGCGCGACGAGGCGGTAGGCGGCGGCGAGGTCGACGCGCAGCGCCCATTCCTCGTCGGACATCGGAAGGTGCGCAGGCTGCAATGCGGTCGCCATCGGTCGATCCTCTCTCGTTATCGCACGAGGATGGCACGTTTCGCCGGCATACAATGTCGCGATGTTGACAAAGTCGCGTCTTCGGCCGCCTTATCAGGGGGATGGAGCCGGAAACACGCGCATTGCTCGACGCCGATGGCTGGTTCGGCAGCCTGCCGCCGGCGCGGCGCGACGCGCTGCTGGCGGAGGCCCGCCCGCGCAGCCTGGCCGCGGGCGCGACCATCTACGCCGCGGGCGATCCCCCCAACGGCCTGTGGGCGGTGACCGCGGGCGAGGTGCGGCTGACCGGGCACCCGGTCGCGGGGCATGAGGTGCTGGCGCTGATCCTGCGGCCGGGCACCTGGTTCGGCGAAGTGTCGACGCTGGACGGCGGGCCGCGGCCGCACGATGCCACCGCCTTCGGCCCGGCGCGGGTGCTCACCGTGCCGATGGCCGCCTTTCACCGGATCGCCAGCGAGGTTCCGGCGCTCTACCACGATCTCGGCCGGCTGGTGTGCCAGCATCAGCGCGTCGCGCTGGACTTCATCGCGCAGACGCTGGCGCTGCCGCTCGCCGCCCGGCTGGCACGCCTGCTCGCCGATCGCGCGCACCCGCAGGACGGCCTGCGCATCCGGCAGGAGGATGTGGCGGCGATGCTCAACGTGTCGCGGCAGACGCTCAACCGCCACCTCGCGCGGCTGGCGGCGGCGGGGGTGGTGCGCCGCTCCTATGGCCGGATCGAGGTGCTCGATCGCGCCAGACTGTCCCGGCTCGCCGCCGGGGACGCCTAGCCATGGCGCAAAGGCGCGGCATATAGTGACGCCATGACCGACACGCCGCCACCGGCAAGAGCGCGCACGCTCAACGACATAGCGAAGCTCGCCGGGGTGCATCCCGGCACGGTGTCGCGCGCCCTCGCCGACAATCCGCTGGTCAATGCCGAAACGCGGGCGCGCATCCAGGCACTGGCCGGCGAACACGGCTTTCGCCCCAACCAGATGGCGAGCCGGCTGCGCACGCAGCGCACCAACGTGATCGGCGTCGTCGTGCCGCTGGGCCACGAACAGCGCCAGCACCTGTCCGATCCCTTCTTCATGACGCTGCTCGGCCACCTGGCCGACGGCCTCACCGAGAACGGCTACGACCTGATGCTGTCGCGCGTCATCCCCAATGCCGACGACTGGCTGGAGCGGATCGTCGATTCGGGCATGCTCGACGGCGTGCTGCTGATCGGCCAGTCGGATCAGGTCGCGGTGATCGAGCGGGTCGCCGAACGCTATCGGCCGCTGGTGGTGTGGGGCAGCCATCTCGACGGGCAGCGGCATTGCGCGGTCGGCGTCGACAACCGGCTGGGCGGCCTGCTGGCGGGGCGGCGGCTGATCGCGCGCGGGTGCCGCCGCGTCGCCTTCTTCGGCGAGACGCGGACGCTGGAACTGTCCGAACGCTACGAGGGCGTCCGCCAGGCGCTGCGCGAGGCGGGGCTGGCCGAACCGACGCTGTGCGCGACGCACCTCGCCTCCGACGTGATGGCGGACGAGATCGCCGCGCACGTCGACCGGCTGGCGGGCGAGATCGACGGCATCGCCGCGGCATCGGACGTCATCGCCATGCACAGCCTGCGCGCGCTCGCCGATCGCGGCGTGGCGGTGCCGCAGGGGATGCCGGTGGTCGGGTTCGACGACCTGCCCTTTGCCAGCACGGTGATCCCGCGGCTGACGACGATCCGGCAGGATATTCCCACGGGCGCCGCGGCGATGATCCGCGCGCTGTTCGCGCGGATGGAGGGGCGCGACGCACCGTCGGTGGTGATGCCGCCGGTGCTGGTGGAGCGCGATTCGGGGTAACCCCCGATCCGCGCGTCGCTTATTCCAGCTCCAGGATCACCTGGTCCACCGCCAGGCTGTCGCCCGTCGCGGCGGACACCGCCTTCACCCGGCCGGATTTTTCGGCGCGCAGGATGTTCTCCATCTTCATCGCCTCGACCACGGCGAGCGGCTGCCCCGCCTCCACCGTGTCGCCGGCACCGACGTCGAGCCGCACGAGCAGCCCCGGCATCGGCGCGATCAGGAATTTGGAGAGGTCCGGCGGCACCTTCTCGATCAGGTGCGTCGCATAGGGCGCGGCATGCGCGGGCAGCACGCGCGCGACGTGGCTCGCCCCGCGTGTCGTCAGGCGGAACCCGGCGCGAACCGGCGCGATGCGGACGGAGAGATGCGCGTCCTCGCCGATCTCGGCCTCCACCATCCGGTCGCCCGGCGTATATTCGAGCGCGAGGTCGAGGTCCTCGCCATCGACGCTGAGCCCGTCGGTGGAGACGGTCACCGCATGGTCGCGCTCGCCGACCCGCACCACCCATGCGGCGGGCGGCGGCAGGCGGCGGCCGAGCTGGCCGTCGATGCGCCGGGCGCGATCCGCCTGCGCGGTGGCGGCGAAGGCGGCGATCGCGGCAAGCGTGCGCAGCAACGCCGCATCCGCGGGCGCGCCGTGGAAGCCGTCGGGATATTCCTCGGCGATGAAGCCGGTGGTCAGCGCGCCTTCGCGGAAGCGGGGATGCTGCATCAGCGCCGACAGGAAATCGATATTGGTGCCCGGCCCTTCGATCTCGAAGGCATCCAGCGCGGCGATCTGCGCATCGATCGCCCCTTCGCGGGTCGGTGCCCAGGTGACGAGCTTGGCGATCATCGGGTCGTAGAACATGCTGACCTCGCCGCCCTCGGCGACGCCGTCGTCGACGCGGATCCTGAAAAGCCCCTCCCCTTCAGGGGAGGGGCTAGGCGGATTGTAGCGCACCAGCCGGCCGATGCTCGGGAGGAAGCCGCGATACGGGTCTTCGGCATAGACGCGGTTCTCGATCGACCAGCCGTGGATGCCGACCTGATCCTGGGTGATGCCCAGCGGCTCGCCGGCGGCGACGCGGATCATCTGTTCGACGAGGTCGAGGCCGGTGATCTCCTCGGTCACCGGATGCTCGACCTGCAGCCGGGTGTTCATTTCGAGGAAGTAGAAGCCCTGCCCAGTGGTGTCCGCGCCCGACACGATCAGCTCGACGGTGCCGGCGCTGTAATAGCCGACGGCGCGGGCGAGCGCGACCGCCTGCTCGCCCATCGCCTTGCGCATCGCCGGGGTGACGAAGGGGGAGGGGGCCTCCTCCACCACCTTCTGGTGGCGGCGCTGCACCGAACATTCGCGTTCGTTGAGGTAGAGGATGTTGCCCTGCTGGTCGCCGAGCACCTGGATCTCGATATGGCGCGGGCTTTCGATGAACTTCTCGATGAACACGCGGTCGTCGCCGAAGCTGGCCAGGCCCTCGCGCTTGGTCGCCTCGAAGCCCTCGCGCACGTCGGCCTCGCTCCAGGCGAGGCGCATGCCCTTGCCGCCGCCGCCGGCCGATGCCTTCATCATCACCGGATAGCCGATGTCGGACGCGATCCGCACCGCCTCGTCGGTGTCGGCGATCTCACCCAGATAGCCGGGGACGACGTTGACGCCGGCGGCCTTGGCGAGCTTCTTGGACTCGATCTTGTCGCCCATCGCCGCGATCGCGTTCGGCGGCGGCCCGACAAAGGCGATTCCCGCCTCCGCGCAGGCGCGCGCGAAGCTTTCGCGTTCGGACAGGAAGCCGTAGCCGGGGTGGATGCAGTCGGCACCCGTCTCCCTGGCGGCGAGCAGGATCAGGTCGGCGCGCAAATAGCTTTCCGCCGCCGGTGCCGGCCCGAGGCGCACCGCCTCGTCGGCCATCAGCACGTGCGGGCTGCGCGCATCGGCATCCGAATAGACCGCGACCGTCGCGATCCCCATCCGCTTGGCGGTGCGGAACACCCGGCACGCGATCTCGCCGCGATTGGCGACCAGGATTTTCTTGAACATCCTCTTCTCCCCTCCCGCAAGCGGGAGGGGGAACCTTATTCCGCCGCCTCGGCCATGCGGCATTCCGCCGCCATCGGCGTCACGCCCAGCTTAGCAAACAGCGCGGCGTCCTTGTCGTCGCCGGCGTTGCCGGCGGTGAGCAACTTGTCGCCGGTGAAGATCGAATTGGCGCCGGCCATGAAGCACAGCGCCTGCGTCGAATCCGACATGCTCTCGCGGCCCGCCGACAGGCGGACCATGCTGTCGGGCATGGTGATGCGGGCGACCGCCACCGTCCGTACGAACTCGATCTCGTCGATCTTCGCCAGCGGCGTGTCGGCCAACATGTCGCCGAGCACCGTGCCCTTCACCGGCACCAGCGCGTTGACCGGCACGCTGCCGGGGTGCTCCGGCAAGGTCGCCAGCGCATGGACGAAGCCGACGCGGTCCTCGCGCGTCTCGCCCATGCCGACGATGCCGCCGCAGCACACGTTGATCCCGGCGCCGCGCACCGCGTCCAGCGTGTCGAGCCGCTGCTGGAAGCTGCGGGTGGTGATGACGTCGCCATAGCGTTCGGGCGAGGTATCGATGTTGTGGTTGTAGTAATCGAGGCCGGCGTCGGCGAGCTGTCGGGCCTGGTGCGGTTCCAGCATGCCGAGCGTCATGCAGGTTTCGAGCCCCATGCCGCGCACGCCCTCGACCATGGCGACGATCGCGCCCATGTCGCGGTCCTTGGGATTGCGCCATGCCGCTCCCATGCAGAAGCGGGTCGAGCCGGCGTCCTTGGCCTGCGCCGCCGCCTGCAGCACCGCGCGGACGTCCATCAGCTTGGTCGCCTTGACGCCGCTTTCGGCGCTGACCGACTGCGAGCAATAGCCGCAATCCTCCGGACAGCCGCCGGTCTTGATCGAGAGCAGCGTCGACAGCTGCACCTGTCCCGGCGCGTGGTGCGCGCGGTGCACGCCCTGCGCCTGCCACATCAGTTCGTCGAACGGCAGGTCGAACAGCGCGGCGATCTCCTCGCGCGTCCAGTCGTTGCGTACCGCGCTCATCGTCCCCGCTGCCACATCAAATCCTTCAACTGTGCCGTCCGTTCGCGCGTCAGCCGCGCGAGGCATTGGCGCTGTACCATCGGCTGCATCGATCCGCCCGCATATTCCCCGCCCTCGATCACGCATTGCGCGTCGCGAAAGGCGAGCCAGGCGCGCTGGCTGGCGAGCGTCGCGGCGGCATAGCCGAAGCCGCCGCCACGGCTGGTATCGGCGGCATCGCGGCGCTTCATCGCGGCATAGGTGCGCTGCCACTGCGTGGTCATCGTCGCGTCGGCCGCCTTCCACGCCGCGCCGGCCTGCTGGTTGAGCGCGGTCTGCGTCTGGGCGGCGGCGGGCGCGGCGCACGCCAGGGCTGCGATCAGGACGTAACGGATCATGCGGCATCCTCCTCAGGGGGCATGTTGTGGCCGAGCAGGCGGAGCACGTCCTCCGCCGCCTTCACCAGATTGGTGCCGGGGCCGAAGATCGCCTGCACGCCCGCATCGCGCAGCGCCTGGTAATCCTGCGCGGGGATGACGCCGCCGGCGATCACCTTGATGTCGGCACGGCCGGCATCGCGCAGGTGGCCGATCAGTTCGGGGATCAGCGTCTTGTGACCGGCGGCGAGGCTGGAGGCGCCGACCACGTCGACATCGCTTTCCAGCGCCAGCACGGCGGCCTCCTTCGGCGTCTGGAACAGCGGGCCGGGCACCACGTCGAAGCCGAGATCGCCGAACATCGAGCTGACGAGGTTGGCGCCGCGATCATGGCCGTCCTGCCCCATCTTGGCGACCAGCATGCGCGGTTTGCGACCCAGCCGCCGCTCGGTCGCGGCGACGCCGGAAAGGAGGCGGGTCCAGCGGGCATCGTCGGTATAGGCGCCGCCGTAGATGCCCTTGACCGGCGTCGGCTGCGTGCCGAAGCGGCCAAAGACGTCCTCCATCGCCGACGAGATCTCGCCGAGCGTCGCGCGGGCGCGGGCGGCGTCCACGGCGAGGGCGAGCAGGTTCGTCTCGCGTCCTCCCCGAGCTTGCTCGGGGAGGGGGACCGCGCCCGCAGGGCGGGGTGGAGGGGCGGCGGCGTCAGCCGCCGGCTGCGCCGGCGCCCCTCCACCAGCCTGCGGCTGGTCCCCCTCCCCAAGCGATGCTTGGGGAGGATTGGTGCCGGCACGCGCGCCTTCGCGCAGTGCGTCGAGCGCGCGCTGGCATGCCGCCTCGTCGCGGGTGGCCTTGACCCGCTCGATCCGGCGGATCTGCGCCTCGCGGACGGCGATGTTGTCGACGTCGAGGATGTCGATCGGGTCCTCATCCGCCTTGCGGTATCTGTTCACCCCGACGATCACGTCCTCGCCGCGGTCGACGCGCGCGGCCCTGGCGGCGGAGGCTTCCTCGATCATCGCCTTGGGCCAGCCGGCGGCGACCGCCTTGGCCATGCCGCCTTCCGCCTGGACCCGCTCGATGATCTCCCAGGCGCCATCGACCAGGCTCTGCGTCAGGCTCTCGACATAATAGCTGCCGCCGAGCGGATCGACGACCTTGGTCATCCCCGTTTCTTCCTGCAGCACGATCTGCGTGTTGCGCGCGATGCGGGCGGAGAAATCGGTCGGCAGCGCGATCGCCTCGTCGAGCGCGTTGGTGTGCAGCGACTGCGTGCCGCCGAGCATCGCCGCCATCGCCTCGATCGTCGTGCGCATGACGTTGTTGTAGGGGTCCTGCTCGGTGAGGCTGACGCCCGAGGTCTGGCAGTGGGTGCGCAGCATCTTGCTGCGTTCGTCCCTGGCGCCCAGCTGCGTCATCGCGCGGTGCCACAGCACGCGGGCGGCGCGCAGCTTGGCGACCTCCATGAAGAAGTTCATGCCGATCGCGAAGAAGAACGACAGGCGGCCGGCGAACTTGTCGATGTCGAGCCCCGATGCAACGCCGTATTTCACATATTCCATGCCGTCGGCGATGGTGAAGGCGAGCTCGTGGAGCTGCGTCGCCCCCGCCTCCTGCATGTGATAGCCGCTGATCGAGATGCTGTTGAACTTGGGCATCTCGCGGCTGGTATAGCCGAAGATGTCGCTGATGATCCGCATGCTCGGTTCGGGCGGGTAGATATAGGTGTTGCGGACCATGAACTCCTTCAGGATGTCGTTCTGGATGGTCCCGTCGAGCAGCTTGCGGTCGACGCCCTGTTCCTCGCCCGCGACGATGAAGAAGGCGAGGATCGGGATCACCGCGCCGTTCATCGTCATGCTGACGCTCATCTGGTCGAGCGGGATGCCGTCGAACAGGATCTTCATGTCCTCGACGCTGTCGATCGCGACGCCCGCCTTGCCGACGTCGCCGGTGACGCGCGGATGGTCGCTGTCATAGCCGCGGTGCGTGGCGAGATCGAAGGCGACGGAAAGGCCCTTCTGTCCGGCGGCGAGGTTGCGGCGGTAGAAGGCGTTCGATTCCTCGGCGGTCGAGAAACCGGCGTATTGGCGGATCGTCCACGGCCGGCCGGCATACATCGACGCGCGCACGCCGCGGGTGAACGGCGCGAAGCCGGGCAGGCCGGGATCCTCCCGCACATCCTCCGCGGTGTAGAGCGGCTTGACTGCGATACCCTCGGGCGTGTGCCAGGTGAGGTCCTTGCCCTTCACTTCCCTGGCGGCGGCGGCCTGCCAGTCGGCAAGTGTGGGCTGCGGCGTCGGCTCGGGGGTAGCATGCGCCTTGGGTGCCGCGCCGCTGTCCTCGCCGGTGTTGGTCTCAATGATCGCCATCAGGCGTCTCCATCAGTTCGACCAGAACGCCGCCCATGTCTTTGGGGTGCACGAACACGATCGGCGTGCCGTGCGCGCCGATGCGGGGCTCGCCGAGCACGGTCGCGCCCTTGGCCTTCAGGTCGGCGACCGCGACGTGGATGTCGGCCACCTCGAAACAGACGTGATGCTGGCCGCCGGCCGGGTTCTTCCTGAGGAAGCCGGCGATGGGGGAGGCATCGTCATAGGGCTCGATCAGTTCGATCTGCGTGTTGGGCGTGTCGATGAAGCACACCTTCACGCCCTGCGCCGGCAGGTCGAACGGCTCGCCGATCGCGGTGGCGCCGAGCAGCGTGCGGTAGGTCTCGATCGCGCGCGCGATCGACGGCGTCGCGACACCGACATGGTTGAGGCGGCCGAGGGTCATGCGGGCTCTTCTTCCTTCGTCATTGCGAGCGTAGCGCGGCAATCCAGGGCGTCCTGGTCCGGCTCTGGATTGCTTCGCTCCGCTCGCAATAACGGAAAACACTTGGGGTCAGCCATGGGCGATCTGCTCGTAAAGGTCGTGCCAGCCGGGGTTCATCCCTTCGATCAGTGCCAGCTTCTTCGTGCGCGATCCGGCCTTGATCTGCTTTTCACGCAGGATCGCTCCTTCCATCGTGTCGGCGACTTCGAACCAGACCAGCAGCTTGCAACCATAGCGCTTGGTAAAGCCGTCCACGACGCTCTCGCGATGCTGCCATGCGCGTTGCGGCAGGTTGGATGTGACACCGACGTAGATCGTGCCGTTCCTTTTGCTCGCCATCATGTAGATCGCCGGCCGCATCAGCACCCGCCTCTGTTCGTCATTGCGAGCGCAGCGAAGCAATCCAGACTTCCACGCCAGGCCGCTCTGGATTGCTTCGCTACGCTTGCAATGACGGGGTCAGAGTGGAATGTTGTCATGCTTCTTCCACGGGTTCTCCAGGGCTTTGCCCTTGAGCTTCCGCAACCCCAGCGCGATCCGCCGCCGCGTCGAATGCGGCTGGATCACCTCGTCGATGAAGCCCTTGCTCGCCGCGACGAAGGGGTTGGCGAAGCGCGCTTCGTATTCGGCGGTGCGTTCGGCGATTTCTTGCGGAGTGCGCCCGCGGAAGATGATCTCCACCGCACCCTTGGCGCCCATCACCGCGATCTCCGCGGTCGGCCAGGCGTAGTTGAGGTCGCCGCGTAGGTGCTTGGACGCCATCACGTCATAGGCGCCGCCATAGGCCTTGCGGGTGATGACGGTGATCTTGGGCACGGTCGCCTCGCCATAGGCGAACAGCAGTTTGGCGCCGTGCTTGATGATGCCGTTATGCTCCTGCGCGGTGCCGGGCAGGAAGCCGGGGACGTCGACGAAGGTCACGATCGGGATCTCGAACGCGTCGCAGAAGCGGACGAAGCGCGCCGCCTTCTTCGAGCTGTTGATGTCGAGCACGCCGGCCAACACCATCGGCTGGTTGGCGACGAAGCCGACCGTCCGCCCCTCGATCCGGCCGAAGCCGGTGATGATGTTGGCGGCGTGGCCGGGCTGCGTTTCGAAGAAGTCGCCCTCGTCCACCACCTTCCGGATCAGCTCGTGCATGTCGTAGGGCTGGTTGGCGCTGGCCGGCACCAGCGTGTCGAGGCTGGGCTCCAGCCGGTCCCAGGCATCGGCGGTCGGCCGTTCCGGCACGGGCTCGCGGTTGGAGGCGGGCAGGAAGTCGATGAAGTCGCGCGCGGCGAGCAGCGCCTCGATATCGTTCTCGAAGGCATTGTCGGCGACGCTGGTCTTGGTGGTGTGCGTAACGGCACCGCCCAGGGCCTCCTGCGTCACCACCTCGTTGGTCACCGTCTTCACCACGTCGGGGCCGGTGACGAACATGTAGCTCGAATCCTTCACCATGAAGATGAAGTCGGTCATCGCCGGCGAATAGACCGCGCCGCCCGCGCAGGGGCCCATGATGAGCGACAGCTGCGGCACCACGCCCGATGCCAGCACGTTGCGCTGGAACACCTCGGCATAGCCGCCGAGCGATGCCACGCCCTCCTGGATGCGGGCGCCGCCCGAATCGTTGAGGCCGATCACCGGTGCGCCGACCTTCAGCGCCATGTCCATCACCTTGCAGATCTTCTGCGCGTGGCGTTCGGACAAGGATCCGCCGAAGACGGTGAAATCCTGGCTGAAGACATAGACCAGCCGGCCGTTGATCGTTCCCGATCCGGTGACCACGCCGTCGCCGGGGATCACCTGCTCCGCCATGCCGAAGTCGACGCAATTGTGCTCGACGTACATGTCGACCTCTTCAAACGATCCTTCGTCGAGCAGGACGTCGAGGCGCTCGCGCGCGGTCAGCTTGCCCTTGGCGTGCTGCGCGGCGACGCGCTTCGCGCCGCCTCCGGCTCTAGCGGCGGCACGGCGGCGTTCGAGTTCGGTCAATGTGGCGGTCATGGCAACTCCTGATGCCTTTTCGAACCTTGTAACGGTTCAGCGCAATTGTGGTTTTGCGAAATTGCGATCGATGGGTTTGCAAACTACGGTTGTGGGCATGGCCGAACCGACCCGCCTCCGCATCTTCGCCGGCGACCGCGTGCGGGGGCTGCGCGCGCGCCTGTCGCTGAGCCAGGGCGCGCTCGCACGGCGCCTCGGCATCTCGACCAGCTATCTGTCGCAGATCGAAAGCGGCGACCGGCCGCTCACCGGCGGCGTGCTGGCGGCGCTCGCCCGCGCCTTTCCGCTCGACTGGGTCGACGTCGCGCCCGAGGAGGACAGTGCGCTGCTGGTCGCCGCGCTCGACGCGGGCGCCGATCCGTCGGTGCCGGCGGCGCTGCTCGGCGAGGACGCTGCGCGCCGCGGCGCCAAGCAGCAGCCGCTGCTCGCGCGGCGGATGGTCGCGCTTCATGCGGCGTTGCGGCGTTCGCAGGAGCAGCTGCGCGTGCTCGACGACCGCGTCGATGCGCGGGGCGACCAGCCCAATTTGCTGCCCTGGGAAGAGGTGCGCGACTGGTTCCAGGGCAGCGGCAATTACATCGACGCGCTCGATCGCTTCGCCGAGGATCTGGGGGAAGACCTGCCGGCGCTGGAGGAGCGGCTGGCGGCGGCGCATGGCGTGCGCGTCGTCGATCGCGGCGATGCGGCCCCGCTGCGCGCCTTCGATGCCGACACGGGCGTGCTGACCGTGGATGCCGCGCAGCCGATCGAGACGCGCCGCTTCCAGCTCGCGCACCAGCTGATCCGGCTGGAGGCGGCGGCGCTGATCGAGGGGATCGTCGCGGGCGCGCCGCTGCGCTCCGATGCGGCGCGCGAGTTGCTGCGCGTCGGCCTCGCCAATTACGGCGCCGGCGCGCTGTTGATGCCCTATGCGCGCTTCCGGGCGGCGGCGCGGGCGCGGCGGCATGACGTGGACGCGTTGCGCCAGCAGTTCGGGGTCAGCTTCGAACAGGTCTGCCACCGCCTGTCGACGCTGCAACGGCCGGGCCTCGCCGGTGTCCCCTTCTTCTTCTGTCGCATCGACATGGCGGGCAACATCACCAAGCGCCATTCGGCGACGCGGCTGCAATTCGCGCAATATGGCGGCGCCTGCCCCTTGTGGGTGGCGCATGAGGCGGTGGCGATCTCCGACCGCATCCTCGTCCAGGTCGCCGAAATGCCCGACGGCTCACGCTACGTGTCGATGGCCAAGGGGCTGGTGAAGGCGACCGCCAGCTACCGCCGCGCCGCGCGCCGCTATGCCGTGGTGCTCGGCTGCGAGGTCGAGCATGCGGCAAGCTTCGTCTATGGCGACGGCCTCGACCTCGCCGGCGCGGACGCGGCGACGCCGATCGGCCCGTCCTGCCGCATCTGCCCCCGCCGCGACTGCGACCAGCGCGCCTTTCCGCCCGCGGGCCGCGACCTGCTGGTCGATCCGGACCGGCGCGGGGTGGTGCCGTACCGGTTCGAGTGAGCGCACGGGCTTGCCGTGCGGTGCCGACCGAAGGCACAGGGGCGGGCATGACTGACATCGTCCACTACGACGTTCTCATCGTCGGCGCCGGCCACGGCGGCGCGCAGGCGGCGATCGCGCTGCGCCAGGCGAAGTTCGCCGGCAGCATCGCGATCCTCGGCGACGAGCCGGAGCTACCCTACGAACGCCCGCCGCTGTCCAAGGATTACCTGTCGGGCGACAAGCCGTTCGAGCGGCTGCTGATCCGCCCGCCCGCCTTCTGGGAGGAGCGGCAGGTGGCGATGCTGCTCGGCCGCCGCGTGGTGCGCGTCGATCCGGAGGGGCATCGGGTCGTCACGGAGGATGGCACGGCGTTCGGATACGGGCAGCTGATCTGGGCGACCGGCGGCGCGCCCCGCCGCCTCAGCTGTTCGGGCCACGACCTTGCCGGCGTGCACGCGGTGCGGACCCGCGCCGATGTCGACCGGCTGGTCGCCGAACTGCCCGGGACGGCGCGCGTCGCGGTGATCGGCGGCGGCTATATCGGGCTGGAGGCGGCGGCGGTGCTGGCCAAGGCAGACAAGCAGGTGACGGTGCTGGAGGCGCTGCCCCGCGTGCTCGCCCGCGTCGCCGGCGAGCCGCTGTCGCGCTTCTACGAGGCCGAACACCGTGCGCACGGGGTCGACGTGCGGTTGGGCGTGCAGGTCGCCTGTATCGCGGAAGCCGACGGGCAGGCGTGCGGCGTCACGCTGGCCGATGGCGAGACGGTGGCGGCCGACATGGTGATCGTCGGCATCGGCATCGAACCCGCCGTCGCACCGCTGCTCGCCGCCGGTGCAGCGGGCGACGGCGGCGGCGTCGACGTCGATGCGCAATGCCGCACCAGCCTTGCCGACGTGTTCGCAATCGGCGACTGCGCCCGCCATGCCAATGCCTTCGCCGACGGCGCGCGGCTGCGGCTCGAATCGGTGCAGAACGCCAACGACCAGGCGACCGTCGCAGCCAAGGCGATCGCCGGCATGCCGGTCGATTACCATGCCGTGCCCTGGTTCTGGTCGAACCAGTACGACCTTCGCCTGCAGACGGTCGGCCTGTCGATCGGCCATGATGCGGTGGTGGTGCGCGGCGACATCGGGATGCGCAGCTTCTCCCTCGTCTACCTGCGCGCCGGCCGGGTGATCGCGCTCGACTGCGTCAACGCCACCAAGGATTACGTCCAGGGCCGGGCGCTGGTGCTGGCGGGCGCCGCACCCGACCTGGCGCGCCTCGCCGATGCAGGCCTGCCCCTGAAGGAGATGGTGGCATGACGATTCGCATCGGTATCGGCGGCTGGACCTACGAGCCGTGGCGCGGCACCTTCTACCCCGCCAAATGGCCGCAGAAGCGCGAGCTCGACTATGCCGCGAGCGCGCTGACCGCGATCGAGATCAACGGCACCTATTATTCCAGCTTCAAGCCGCAAAGCTTCGCCAACTGGGCGGCGCAGGTGCCGGACGGCTTCGTCTTCACCCTCAAGGCATCGCGCTATTGCACCAACCGCAAGGTGCTGGCCGAGGCGGGGGACTCGATCCAGCGCTTCGTCAGGCAGGGGATCGTCGAGCTGGGCGACCGGCTGGGGCCGATCCTGTGGCAGTTCATGGCGACCAAGCGCTTCGATCCCGACGACATGGCGGCGTTCCTGGCGCTGCTGCCCGCCTCCCACGCCGGCGTGCCGCTGCGCCATGCGGTGCAGGTGCGCCACGACAGCTTCGCCGATCCCGCCTTCGTCGCGATGGCGCGGGCAGCGAACGTCGCGATCGTCCATGCCGATTCAGCGGACTATCCGGCGATCGCCGACGTGACCGCCGACTTCGTCTACGCCCGGCTGGAGGCGGCGCAGGAGGAGGAGCCGGCGGGCTATAGCGACGCGGCGCTCGACCATTGGGCGCGGGCGGCGCGCGACTGGCAGGCGGGCGGGCGGCCGGACGGGCTGCCCTATGTCACCCCGGACGCACCGGCCAGGGCGCAGCGCGATACCTTCGTGTTCTTCATCAACGGAGCGAAGATCAGAGCCCCTCATGGGGCGATGGCCCTGATCCAACGGGTTAGATAGAGGTGTGGTTCGGCAGGTTTCGCCCCGATTGCGGACAGCGACCGAGCGGGGCAGACTGCGCGAATGGGCAAGCGATCTGGTGTTCCGCATACAGATGATGCACTCGACAAGCTGACTGGCGACGATTTGCGCGCCGAGCTTGATCGCTCGCGCTCGCGCCTCACCATCGCCCCCTCTGCGAAAGTAGCGAAGCAATGGCATAAGCGCATCCACTGGCTTGAAGCCGCAATCGAGCGTCGGACCTAAGCAGCCCTACCACAATCGCCCAAATCTTGACGTTGTACGTCCTAATCGCCTTTCTAGAAGCGGCCGCTCATTCAGCCTGTGCGCGACGATCACCGCCAAATCAGTGTGGTTTTGAGCGAATCGGTGCATGGAACAGGGAAGCGGCAAGCCTAAATCCGACCGTCCTCATCGGGATGCCACATATAGAGTGCCCGACAGCGCGAAAATCACGGGGAATCTCCCTGCCGCTCTCGCGCTCGACGTCATACCCGCCGAACCCTGTGATCAGCAGAACATTCGGCTGCTCTTTTCCGCACCGTTCGAGCTCTCGCCCTATCAAGGGGTGAAGGTCGGATACTAGTTCATCGGCGTTGCCCTCAAGGTCGAAGATGCCCTCCGTTGTAGCAGTTCCGTTGCCGACAACTTGAACGCTGGCTTGGCGAACAGCCACGCGTGGATCCGATCTCACCGCGGGCACCGCTCCTGCCCTTTGCGTCGATGACCAAAGGCGCGGCTGTGCATTCCGAGCTGCGTATTGCCACTCGCGCAGAGTAGGTAGGCGATAAGTCGAGCTAGTGCTGCGATTAAGCCACGCGATGTAGCATCTCACGTGACTCGCGCCAATTCCCGTAACGGGGTAATTGTCCCGAATACGTGAATCAGCGGGATTTAAAATATCTCGACTTTGAACAAAGACAGCTTCTGGCATGGGGCAGCGCGCTTGGTCGACGGACTGGAGGTACTGTCTCCACGTCACTTCATGAGTCGACATTTGGAAGCCGGCAGGATTAGCAGTGTCGCCACGAAAGGTCACCATTTGCGGACGGATTGGTTTGCGATCGTCTGCGGGCATGACCTTTGCGTAGACACACGGTGATAACATCATAGCGATGATGCAGCAGGCTGTGACGCTGAGGTGTGAATTGCTCATGACCGGTCGATTATCTCTTCCTGGTTAAAGCCGGATTGACCCGTGATCCTATAGGCCCAGTTACAAACCGAGACCTTTTAAAAGGCAGCGTCGCGCGATGTCGGCTATCGTGACCTAGCTCGGCGAAAGCCGCCGTTCCGCCCCCCCACCTTCGGACGCTGGCGGCACATCGTACCGACATTGGCCGCGCCTGTGCTGCTGCGTTTAGTGGCATCAACGGCGCCAAGGTCCGCATCGCGCCGATTGAGCGGGTGCGGGAGGCTGCGGCACGACGCCGCCTGCGGCAGGTTCCAGCAGGCTCAGGGCGAACGGCCAGGGCGGACCGCCGCCGGCTCACATTCCGACGGCGGTGGTCTCTTCCTCGTTGGTCATCGCGTTCGGCATCGCCGGCAGTTCCGCCGCGGGGGCAGGGGCGCTGGCGGCGACGGTCGGCTTGGCGGCCTGGCCCATGATCGCGGCATTTTCGATCACGTCGAGCGCGCGGCGGGCGAGGATGTAGCGCTCTGCCGCCTGCATCCAGTTGCCGGCGTTGCGGGCGCCCGGCAGGCGCGCGACCTCCGCCCGCGCCGCTTCCACCTGGCCGTCTTCCAGCGCCTGTCGGGCGCGCGACAGCCGGTCGGACGGGCGCAGCGACGGCGTGCCGGCCTTGCGCAGCACGACCAGCCCCGCAAGCTCGCGCCGCAGGCTCGTCGCCCAATCGTCGCTGCTGACCGTGGCGATATCGGGCGCGATCGCATCGAGGCCCTGGCGCAGCGCCTCCAGCGTCACGTGCTGATGCGCGGCGTCGATGACATAGGCGACGGCGCGCGGCTGGACCGCGCCGAAGCGGTGGCGCAGCTGCTCCTCCAGATAACCGAGGTCGACACCGCGATCGAGCGCGCGCCGTGCGGCGAAGGCGATCAGCATGCCCTCCGCCCGCCCGGCCTGCGTCGCGGCGGCGGCGGCATCGGTGCTGACCGCCGCGGTGCGCGCCTCCAAGGCGGTGAGCTGCCCGGCGAGCGTCGCCTCGCGCGAGGCGAGCGCATTGGGATCCAGTGCGGGGTTGCTCGCCTGGCCCTGCGCGTTCAGCGGCTGCGCGGGATTGAAGCCGGTCGGCTCGGGCTGCGCCGTCTTGGCCTGCTGCTGGCCGGTCAGCCACGGCATGCGCTTGACCATGTAGCCGGTGAGCGCCGCGCCGGCGATGAAGGCCAGTGCGATGATCGCCAGGAACACGCCGGTGCGGGGGCCGCGTGGACGCGTCGCCTCACGCTCCCGGTCGATCGGCTGATAGTCGGTCATGCCGTCTTATCCCCGGCCCCCGCCGCACGGTCAATCGCCCGTTCGAGCGCGAGGGCGCAAAGCGCGGCATCGGTCGGCAGTGGCGCCGCGAGGGCGATGTCCCAGCCGGAGCCCGCCGCGGCCAGCACTGCCGGACTGAGCGCCGTGATCCCCGTGCCGCTGCGTTTCGCCACGAGCGCCGCCACCCGCCGCGCGGCCCGCACCGAATGGAGCAGCACGATGCCGCCCGCCGCCGCCGCGGCGAACGCCGGCGCATCAGCGGGCAGGTCGGCACTCGCATAGACGATCACCGTCGGCTGGCCGCTGTCGACATGCTCGCGCCCCGCCAGATGCAGCGGCCGGAGGAACCCTGCCGCCTGCGCCGCCGCCAGCGCCTGCGCGACGCCGCCGTCGCCGGTCGCCGCCACCGCCAGCCCGGCGGTGCGCGCCACCGCGGCGCTCTCCGCACCGACCGCGATCACCGGCAAGGCGGCGAGGCGGGCGAGGCCTGCGCCGGCGTGGCGGATGGCGTTGGCGCTGGTGACCAGCAGCGCATCGAAACGGGCCGGGTCGGGCACCTGCCACGCCACCGGTGCGGCGGCGAACAGCGGCCATTGCGTCACCGCCGCCCCGCCCGCCCGCAGCCGCGCGGCGGTGCGCGACAGGCCGGGTTCGGGGCGGACGACGATAAGCGGCCGGCTCACGGCCGGAACAGGCGGCGGATCGTGTCGGGCGCGCTGGCCAGCAGGTCGCGGGCGAGTTCGGCGGCGACCAGCGCGCCATCGGTGCCTTCGCCGCTGCCCTCGACGCAGGCGCTGCCGTCCTCCGCGATCAGTTCGGCGCGCAGGGTCAGCATCTCGCCCGCCAGCGCGGCCAGCGCCGCCACCGGCGAATGGCAATCCGCGCCCAGGGCCGCAAGGAAGGCGCGCTCCGCCATCACGCAGGCGCTGGTGGCAGGGTCGTCGATCGCGCCGAGACACGCGGCGGCGACCTCATCGGCCGTGCGCACCTCGATCCCGACCGCGCCCTGCGCCGGCGCGGGCAGCATCGTGTCGGTCGGAATGGCGCGGCCGACGCCGTCGCGGCCCAGCCGGTCGAGCCCGGCGGCGGCGAGCAAGGTCGCATCCGCCTCGCCCGCCGCCAGCTTGGCGAGCCGCGTGTCGACATTGCCGCGGAAGGTGACGACGTGAAGGTCGGGTCGCGCGCGCAGCAATTGCGCCCGCCGCCGCGGCGAACTGGTGCCGACCACCGCCTGCTGCGGCAGTCCTGCGACCGACTCCGCGCCGATCAGCCGGTCGCGCACGTCGGCACGCGGCAGCATCGCGGCGATGCGGATCGCCGGCGGGCGGATCGTCTCGACGTCCTTCATCGAATGCACCGCGGCATCGATATCCCGCTCCAGCAAGGCGCGGTCGAGTTCCTTGGTCCACAGCGCCTTGCCGCCGATCTCGGCAAGCGGGCGGTCCTGGACCTTGTCGCCGGTGGTGCGGATCACCACCAGCGCCACCTCGTCCGCCTGCCAGCCGTGCGCGGCGCACAACGCCTCGCGCACCATGTTGGCCTGCGTCAGCGCCAGCGGCGATCCCCGCGTACCCAGCCTGAACCTGATCGCCACACCTGCTCCCGCACCACCCTCGGCCATGTCCGATCCCGTGCCATGGCCCAAACGCCGCCCCTTCGACAACCACTTGCGACGCGGGTAGAGGGGGCGGATGGCTCCCCGGATCATCCTCGGCCTCGAATCCTCCTGCGACGAGACCGCCGCCGCCCTCGTGACCAGCGACCGCCAGGTGCTCAGCCACCGCCTCGCCGGGCAGGAGGCGGCGCATGCGCCCTTCGGCGGCGTCGTCCCCGAAATCGCGGCGCGCGCGCATGTCGAGGCGCTGGAGCCGCTGATCGAGGCGGCGCTCGCCGACGCCGGGCTCCGGCTGACCCAAGTCGATGCGATCGCCGCGACCGCCGGCCCCGGCCTGATCGGCGGGGTGATGGTCGGCCTCGTCACCGGCAAGGCGCTCGCCCATGCCGCGGGCAAGCCGCTGGTCGCGATCAACCATCTGGAAGGCCATGCCTTGAGCCCGCGGCTGTCGGACCCGGACCTCGCCTTTCCCTATCTGCTGCTGCTCGTCTCCGGCGGCCATTGCCAGTTGCTGCTGGTCGAGGGGGTCGCGCGCTACCGCCGCCTTGCGACGACGATTGACGATGCCGCGGGCGAGGCGTTCGACAAGACGGCCAAGCTGCTCGGCCTCGGCTTTCCCGGCGGGCCGATGGTGGAAAAGGCGGCGGCGCTCGGTCGCCCGATCGTACCCCTGCCGCGCCCGCTCAAGGGCTCGGCCGAACCGCATTTCTCCTTCGCCGGACTGAAGAGCGCCGTCGCCCGCGCGGTCGGGCAGCATGCGCCCGAAGATATCGCCGCCTCGTTCCAGGCGGCGGTGGTCGACTGCCTGATCGACCGCACGCGGCGGGGGATCGCGGGGATCAAGGCGACCGCGCTGGTCGTCGCCGGCGGCGTCGCCGCCAATGGCGCGGTGCGCGCGGCGTTGCAGGGCCTCGCCGCGGACCACGGATTGCGCTTCGTCGCGCCGCCGCTGTGGCTGTGCACCGACAATGCGGCGATGATCGCCTGGGCGGGGGCGGAACGCTTTGCCGCCGGCCTCACCGATCCGCTCGACACGCCGGCGCGCGCGCGCTGGCCGCTCGATCCGGGTGCGGAGGCGGTACGCGGGGCAGGAGTGAAGGCATGAAGATCGGGGTCATCGGCGGCGGCGCCTGGGGAACGGCGCTCGCACAGGTCGCGGCGCACCGGGGCGAGCCGGTGACGCTGTGGGCGCGCGAGCCAGAGGTGGTGGAGGGGATCAACGCGGCCCACGCGAATCACCTGTTCCTCGCCGGCGTGCCGCTGTCGCCGTCGATCCGCGCGACGGGCGATGTCGCCGACCTCGCCGACGCTGACGCCCTGCTCGTCGTCGCACCGGCGCAGCACGTGCGCAGCGTGCTCGGCCAGATCGCCGTCGGCACCCGTCCGCTGGTGCTGTGCGCCAAGGGGATCGAGGCGGGAACGCGGCTGCTGGTCGGCGAGGTCGCGCGCCAGGTGCACCCCCAGGCGCCGGTCGCCGTCCTGTCCGGCCCGACCTTCGCGCACGAGGTCGCGGCCGGCCTGCCGACCGCGGTGACGCTCGCCGTCGCCGACGCCGCGCTCGGCGCCGCTCTGTCGCAGCGGCTCGCCGCGCCGCACTTCCGCCCCTATGCCAGCAGCGACGTCGTCGGCGCCGAGATCGGCGGCGCGGTCAAGAACGTGCTGGCGATCGCCTGCGGCGTCGTCGACGGCGCGGGCCTCGGCCAGAACGCCCGCGCCGCGCTGATCGCGCGCGGCTTTGCCGAGATGACGCGCTTCGGCCTCGCGCGTGGCGCACGGGCGGAGACGCTGGCCGGCCTGTCGGGCCTCGGCGATCTGGTGCTCACCTGTTCGTCGACGAGCAGCCGCAACTTCTCGCTCGGGCTGGGGCTGGGGCAGGGGCGCTCCGCCGCCGAACTGCTCGCCGATCGCCGCACCGTGGCCGAAGGCGCGTTCACCGCGCCGGTGCTGCGCGAGGCGGCCGCCGAAGCGGGCGTCGACATGCCGATCGTCGATGCGGTCGGGCGGCTGCTGGACGGCGCGCCGGTCGACGCGGTGATCGGCGCGCTGCTCGCCCGGCCATTGCGCAGCGAGGGCGGCTAAAAGGTCAGGTTGGCTGCATAGTGATGCGATTCTGTCACAATCTAGCAAAATGTCCTACATAGGTTTGGTATCGGTATTGACTGACACCAGCAGTTAGGAAAGCTTCGCTGTCCAGAGGGTCAGCGGAAGAGCGCGGCCCCGCTAAAAGGGATACCGCGATGACTTGGAAGAATAATGTGTCGTTGGCCGCGCTGGCGGGCAGCCTCGCGCTGGCCGCGTCGCCGGCGCTGGCGCAGACCGGCAGCCCCACCGCCAATGACAATACCAATGTCGTACAATCGCAGGACGACGTCACGCCCGAGACGCGCGCCGACAGCTCCGCCACCAAGGCCGCGACGATCGCGGGCCAGGCCGCCGACACCACCGGCGACGGCGAGATCGTGGTCACCGGCACACGCATCCAGCGCCCGAACATCGCCGCCGCCGCGCCGATCACCTCGGTCACCGCGGCCGACATCCGTGCCCAGGCGCCGGTCAACGTCGAGGAGGTGCTGAACCGCCTGCCGCAGGTCGCGCCGGACAGCCAGCAGAACTATCAGGATTCGGACGGCCGCCAGCGCATCAAGCTGCGCAGCCTCGGCTTCGAACGCACGCTGGTGCTGGTCGACGGCAAGCGCCTCGGCACCCAGAACGGCCAGGATACCAACATCATCCCGGTGTCGCTGCTGGAGCGCGTCGACGTGCTGACCGGCGGCGCCTCGTCGGTCTATGGCTCCGATGCGGTCGCCGGCGTCGTCAACTTCATCCTCAAGCAGAATTTCACCGGCATCCGCATCGACGCCAACTACAATTTCTACAATCACGTCAACCAGTCGAACATCGTCACCCAGGCGGCGAGCGCATCGGGCTTCAGCCCGCGCCTCGGCCAGGTCAACGACGGCGGCCGCGCCGATATCGCCCTCACCGCGGGCACCTCGCTGTTCGACGGCAAGCTCAACCTGTCGGGCTTCGTCAACTATCGCCATGCCGACCTCGTGCCGTATGACGCGCGCTCGACCTCGGCGTGTCAGCTGACCCAGAGCGTCAAGGACGGTCCGCTCGCCTGTTCGCTCTCCACCTATTCGGTCAGCGGCTTCGTCTCGCCGGGCGCGGGCGCCAATGCCGGCACGCAGTACGTCAACAATCCCAACGGCACGCGCACCTTCGTCCCCTACGGCACCGGCGCGGGCAATGCCGCCAATCCGTATGACGGCTATTCCTACCAGCGGCAGGACAATCGCGTGAACGCCGGCGGCTTCGTCACGCTGAAGCTCGCCGACGAGGCGGAGATCTACGGCTCGGCCCTCTGGTTCCGCGACAAGTCGATCAACCGCGTGCCGACCCGCGTCTTCGCCGCCGCCAATTACGGCTCCGATCCGTTCCTGGTGAACTGCAACAACCCGTTCCTGTCGACGCAGCAGGCGGGCATCCTGTGCGGCGCCGCCGCCGGCACCGCCACCCGCGTGCCGGTCGACATCCGCTACCGGTTCAACGCGCCCTACCTCAACGACACCTATACCAACACCGGCATCCGCGCGACGGGCGGCATCCGCGGCAAGGTGGGCGATGCCTGGACCTACGACATCGGCGGCGTCTTCGCGCGCAACCAGCAGATCTGGGATTCGTCGCGCCTGCCGAGCTTCGACCGGGTCAACAATTCGCTGAACGTCGTCAACGTGAACGGCGTGCCGACCTGCGTCGTCGGCGGCGACTGCGTGCCCTTCGACGCGTTCAGCGCCGGCAACGGCAACCAGGCGCTCATCAACTACCTCTACGGCAATCTCGATCCCGCCCGGCAGAAGACGGTCGGCCTGCTCTACGACATGCAGGCGAACATGACCGGCGACCTCGGCAAGTACGGCATCACCTCGCCGCTGGCGACGGATGGCGTCGCGTTCGCGCTCGGCACCGAATTCCGCAAGGATCGCCAGTTCTCCGAACTGACGCAGGGCTTTATCGAAGACTTCGGCGGTGCGGCGTCCGACCGATCCCAGCACGTCTGGGAATCGAACATCGAGGTGCAGGCACCGCTGATCCAGGATCGCCCGTTCGCGCACCTGTTGCAGGCCAACGGCGGCTATCGCCTGTCGAAGTACAGCAGCAACCCGGACAAGTTCACCACCTGGAAGATCGAGGGGCTGTACGCGCCGGTGCGTGACATCACGTTGCGCGCCTCGTTCAACAAGGCGCAGCGCGCGCCGACGGTGGTCGAGGCCTTCCAGGCGACCAACATCAGCTTCTCGCGCCAGGGCGGCTCGCAGAACGACTTCTGCGCACCGGTGCCGCGCCAGATCGCCGATCCCGCCAATCCGGGCCGCACGATCACCACGACGGCGCCGATCGCCTCGCGCGAGGTGTGCCGGGCGACGGGGCTCAGCGATGCGCTGTACGGCAGCGCGACGCTGCTCTGCCCCAACGACCAGTGCACCGTGCGTTCGGGCGGCTTCACCGCCGATCCGGAAACCGCCTATACCCAGACCTACGGGCTGGTGCTGAAGCCGCGCTTCATCAAGGGGCTGGTCTTCTCGGTCGATCGCTACCGCATCAAGATCAACAACTCGCTCGGCTATAACGACGACAGCTATTACACCGACGGCTGCCTGCGTTCGAACGGCGATCCGTTCTTCTGCTCGGGGATCGTCCGTGCCGCCAACGGCACGCTCTATGCGGCGGCATCGGGCAACCCGACCAGCGGCTTCATCCGCGCCGGTACGACCAACTATTACTTCTCGATCGCCCGCGGCTGGGACTTCCAGGGGACGTACGCCCTCGGCCTCGGCAGCGTCGGCCGGCTGGATTTCGACTTCAACGGCTCGCTGACCACCTTCGCCGGCGGCCAGGATTCGCCGGTCCAGCCGCAGCGCGACTGCACCGGCTATTTCGGCAACGGTTGCAGCCAGCTGCTGCCGAAGTGGAGCCATGGCCTGCGCACCACCTATTCGACCAGCGACAACGTCTTCAACGCATCGTTCAACTGGCGCTATGTCGGCTCGCTGACCAGCGCCAACAATTCGGGCGACGCGGCGATCGGCGGCACGCCGGACCGGGCGCAGACGACCTTCTACCGGATCGATCCGGTCAGCTATTTCGATCTCGCGCTGACCTTCAACATCGCGCGGCAGTTCGCCTTCCGCGTGATCGCGAACAACCTGTTCGACAAGAATCCGCCGATCCTGCCGAATTCGTACAACATCAGCCTGGCGCGCAACAACACGATCCCGCAGCGCTACGACGCCCTCGGCCGCCAGATCGCGATCGGCACGACGATCACCTTCTGACCCGCGTCGACAAAGGGAAAGGGGGCTCGCCGGACACGTCCGGCGAGCCCTTTTTCGTTGGTGACGATGCCGGGTAGCCGCGCCGCCGGCGTTAAGACGGGTGCGGCATTCCAGTCACATTTCTGCAAAAAGTCTCTCAAAGGTTTTGTTTTGGTATTGACCAGATAAGCCTGTTGGGGAAGCGTAGCTGCCATATAGGCGGCGGAAGAGCGCTGCCCGGTTGAGAGGCTTTGCTATGACCTGGAAGAACAACGTGTCCCTTGCTGCCCTTGCCGGTAGCCTGGCACTGGCGGCGGCGCCTGCGACCGCCCAGACGGCACCCGCCCCCGCGACGCCGGCGGCGCAGCCCGCTACCGAGGGCGCCAATCCGGGGCAGTTGCAGGACGACAGCATCGCCACCCGGTCGGCGACGATCGCCGGGCAGACGCCCGACGCCAGCGGCGGCGGCGAGATCGTCGTCACCGGCACGCGCATCACCCGACCCAACATCGCCTCGGCCGCGCCGATCACCTCGGTCACCGCGCAGGATATCCGCGCGCAGGCGCCGGTGAACGTCGAGGACGTGCTGAACCGCCTGCCGCAGATCGCGCCCGACAGCCAGCAGACCTACAACGATTCCGACGGCCGCCAGCGCATCAAGCTGCGCAGCCTGGGCTTCGAGCGGACGCTGGTGCTGATCGACGGCAAGCGCCTGGGTACGCAGAACGGCCAGGACGTCGGCATCATTCCGCCCTCGCTGCTGGAGCGCGTCGACGTGCTGACCGGCGGCGCCTCGTCGGTCTATGGCTCGGACGCGATCGCCGGCGTCGTCAACTTCGTCCTGCGCAAGGATTTCGAGGGGCTGCAACTCGACGCCAATTACAATTTCTACAACCACAACAACAAGGACACGGTGGTATCGCCGCTGGCGCGCGCCGCCGGCTTCGGCAGCCGCAACGGCCTGACCAACGACGGCGGCCGTGCCGATATCACGCTGACCGCGGGCAAGAAGCTGTTCGACGGCGCGCTGCGCATCAACGGCTTCGTCAACTATCGCAAGACGGACGAGGTCGCGCTGACCGCGCGCTCCAACGCCGGCTGCTACCTGACCCAGCTCCAGTTCAACGGCCCGCTGTCGTGCGGCCTGACGCCGAGCAGCTCGACCAGCGGCCTCGTCACGCCGCAGAGCGGCGCCAACAACGGCGCGCAATTCGTCAACAATCCCAACGGCACGCGCACCTTCGTGCCGTTCGCCGCCGGCGCCGGCAACGCCTCCAACTATTTCAGCGGCTATGCCTATCAGCGTCCCTCGGAGCGGGTGAACGCCGGCGGCTTCGTCAGCCTCGACATCGCACCGGAGGCGGAGCTGTACGGTTCGGGCATCTGGTTCCGCGACAAATCGTACAACAACTATCCGACCATCGCGAGCGGCACGGTGCAGGTGAACTGCAACAATCCGTTCCTGTCGGGCAGCCAGGCGACCGCGATCGGCTGCGCCGCCGGAACCGCCAGCGTGCCGGTCAGCCTCGCCTATCGCCTGGGCGAGAATTCGGATCGTCCGGATACCTACCTCAACACCGGCGCACGCTTCACCGCGGGCGTCCGCGGCAAGGTGGGCACGGCGTGGACCTATGACATCGGCGGCGTCTACGCGCGCAACCACCAGGATTACACGCCGAGCTTCATCCAGCCGGGCCGGTTGCAGAATGCGGTCGCGGTCGGCGGGACGCAGGCGGCACCGACCTGCCTCAGCGGCGCGGCGGGCTGCGTGCCCTTCGACGCGTTCAGCGCGGGCAACACCGATCCGGCGCTCATCAACTATCTGTTCGCCACCGGCACGTCGCAGACCACCGGCACCCTGTACGACGTGCAGGCGAACATGACCGGCGACCTCGGCGAATATGGCATCACCTCGCCGTTCGCCGAACAGGGCGTCGCGATCGCGCTGGGTACGGAATATCGCAAGGACACGCTGAAATCGACGGCGGACGCCAGCTATCGCTCGGCCTTGGGCGGCAGCGACATCTATCTCAGCCAGGACGTGTGGGAAGCCAATATCGAGGTGCAGGCGCCGCTGGTCGAACACAAGCCGTTCGTCGAGCTGCTGCAGGCCAACGGCGGCTATCGCGTGTCGAAGTACAGCAGCAATCCCAGCACCTTCAACACTTGGAAGCTGGAGGGCGTGTACGCGCCGGTCCGCGACATCACGCTGCGCGCCTCGTTCAACAAGGCGCAGCGTGCGCCGACGGTGGTCGAGATCCGGCAGGCGACCAACATCGACTTCGCCAGCGGCGGGGCGGGCACGTTCAACGATTTTTGCGCGCCGACCGTCATCACCGGCCCGACCGGCGTCACCTATGGCGCGCCGGTCGCCTCGCGCGAGGTGTGCCGCGCGACCGGCCTCAGCGATGCGCTCTATGGCAGCACCAGCCTGCTGTGCAGCAACGGCACCACGCCCAACGGCAGCGCCGGCTGCACCGTGCGCTCGGGCGGCTTCATCGCCGATCCGGAAACCGCCTATACCCAGACCTACGGGCTGGTGCTGAAGCCGCGCTTCATCAAGGGGCTGGTGTTCTCGGTCGACCGCTACCGGATCAAGATCGACAATTCGCTCGGCTATAACGACTACAGCTATTACACCGACGGCTGTCTGCGTTCGGGCGGGGACCAGTTCTTCTGCCAGGGCATCGTCCGCAATCCGGGCACGGGCACCCTGTTCTCCAACCCGGCATCCAACCCGACCACCGGCTTCATCCGGCAGGGCACCACCAACTACTTCACCTCGATCGCGCGCGGTTACGATTTCCAGGCGCAATATGCCCTCGATCTCGCCGCGGCCGGCAAGCTGGACTTCAACTTCAACGGCTCCCTCACCACCTTCGCCGGTGGCCAGGATTCGCCGGTGCAGCCGGAGCGCAACTGCGCGGGCTATTACGGCAACGGGTGTGGCCAGCTGATCCCGAAGTGGAGCCATGGCCTGCGCACCACCTACACCACCGCGGATCGCATGTTCAGCGCCTCGCTCAACTGGCGCTATGTCGGCTCGCTCACCAACGCCAACAATTCGGGCGATGCGGCGATCGGCGGCACGCCGGACCGGGTGCTGACCAACTATTACCGCGTGTCGCCGCAGAACTATTTCGACCTGGCGCTCAACTTCGCGATCGCCAAGCAGTTCTCGCTGCGCCTGATCGCCAACAACCTGCTCGACAAGTCGGCACCGATCGTGCCCGATTCGTACAACATCAGCCTGGCGCGCAGCAACACCATCCCGCAGCGCTACGATTCGCTCGGCCGCAACATCGCGATCGGCACCACGATCAACTTCTGATCGCGTAGCAATGCACATGAAAAGGCCCGCCGGAGCGATCCGGCGGGCCTTTTGTCGTTCTACCGCGCCAGTTCGCGCCAGCCGATGTCGCGGCGGCAGAAGCCATCCGCAAAGTCGATCGCGTCGACGCCGCGATAGGCCGCATCGCGGGCGGCACGGATGTCGGGCCCGCCGGCGGTCACCGCCAGCACGCGCCCGCCGGCGGCGACCAGCGTCTCGCCCGCCTGTCGCGTTCCCGCCTGGAATACGACCGCACCGCCGGCCTCTGCCCGGTCGATGCCGCGGATCGCGCCGCCGGCGCGCGGCGTTCCCGGATAGCCCGCCGCCGCCACGACCACCGTCATCGCGACATCGTCGGCGAAGTGGGCATCCCCGACCTCGGCGAGCCGCTCCTCGGCCACCGCCAGCATCAGGGCGAGCAGGTCGCCCTGGAACCGCAGCATCAGCACCTGGCATTCCGGGTCGCCGAACCGCGCGTTATATTCGATCAGCTTGGGGCCGGTCGCGGTCAGCATCAGCCCGGCGTACAGCACGCCGCTGAACGGCGTGCCGTCCTCGGCCAGCGCCCTGACGGTCGGCGCCACGATCTCGGCGATGGCGCGTGCTTCTAGTTCGGCGGTCAGCACGGGGGCGGGGCTATAGGCGCCCATGCCGCCGGTGTTGGGGCCGGTATCGCCCTCGCCGACGCGCTTGTGGTCCTGCGCGCTGCCGAAGGGGAGCAGCGCGGTGCCGTCGGTCAGGACGAACAGGCTCGCCTCCTCGCCGTCGAGGAATTCCTCCAGCACGACGGGCGCATCGCCGCCGGCGAACATCGCGTCGAAGGCGGCGGCCGCCTCGGCTTCGCTGGTGGCGATCACCACGCCCTTGCCCGCGGCGAGCCCGTCCGCCTTGATGACGACGGGGTAGCTGAAGGTGCCGGCCAGCGCGGCCTCCGCCTCGGCGCGGCTGGCGACGCGGACATAGCCGGCGGTCGGGATGTCGGCGCGGCGGCACAGGTCCTTGGTGAAGCCCTTGGATCCTTCCAGCTGCGCCGCCGCCTTGTCCGGCCCGAACACGCGCACGCCGGCGGCGCGCAGGCTGTCGCCCAGGCCATCGACCAGCGGCGCCTCGGGGCCGATCACCACCAGCTCAACCACATGGCCGCGCACGAATTCCACCACCGCGCCGTGATCCGTCGCGTCCAGCGCCACGCAGGTCGCATGGGCCGCGATGCCGGGGTTGCCAGGCGCGGCATAGAGCGTATCGAGAGAGGGCGATTGTGCCAGTTTCCACGCCAGTGCGTGTTCGCGGCCGCCTGAGCCCAGCAGCAGGACGTTCATGCCCGATTTTCCCTTCGATACGTCAGCCGATCCCGGCGATGCCCGGCTGCTAGCCGAGGAGCACGCCGGCGACAACGCGCTCGCGCTGTCGGTCGGCGAGCTGAGCTTCAAGCTGAAGCGCATGGTGGAGGGCGAGTTCGGCCACGTCCGCCTGCGCGGCGAAATCTCGGGCTACAAGCGCGCCGCTTCCGGCCACGTCTATCTCGCGCTCAAGGACGATGCCGCGGTGATCGACGGCGTGATGTGGAAGGGGCAGGTGAACGCGCTCGCCTTCGCACCGCAGGACGGGATCGAGGTGATCGCGACCGGTAAGCTCACCACCTATCCGGGCCGCTCCAAATACCAGATCGTCATCGAGCGGATGGAACTGGCCGGCGCCGGCGCGCTGATGGCGCTGTTCGAGAAGCTGAAGGCGAAGCTGGCGGGCGAGGGCCTGTTCGAATCGGCGCGCAAGGTGCCGCTGCCCTATTTGCCGCGGACGATCGGCGTCGTCACCTCGCCCACCGGCGCGGTGATCCGCGACATCCTGCACCGGCTGGAGGATCGCTGCCCCAGCCACGTCATCGTCTGGCCGGTGAAGGTGCAGGGACAGGGCGCCGCCGAAGAGGTCGCCGCCGCGGTGCGCGGCTTCGACGCGCTGGCGCCGGGCGGCCCGGTGCCGCGGCCCGATCTGGTCATCGTCGCGCGCGGCGGCGGCTCGATCGAGGATCTGTGGGCGTTCAACGAAGAGGTCGTGGTGCGCGCCGTCGCCGGCTGTTCGATCCCGATCATCTCCGCGGTCGGGCATGAGACCGACACCACGCTGTGCGATTATGCCGCCGATCTACGCGCACCGACGCCGACCGCGGCGGCGGAGCTGGCGGTGCCGGTGCTCGCCGACCTGCGCTACACCATCCAGAGCCACGCCTCGCGGACGCAGCGCTGCGCCAACCGCTATGTCGAGCGCGGCCGCGAGCGGCTGGCCGCGACCGCGCGGTTGCTGCCGAAGCGCGATGCGCTGCTCGGCCCCCAGCGGCAGCGCGCCGACGAAACCGGGCAGCGGCTGACCCGCGGCCTGGAACGGCGCGTGACGCTGGCGCGCGGCGCGCTCGACCGCTCCGCCGGCGCGCTGCGGCCTGCGGTGCTCCAGCGCCAGGTCGATCGCGACCGCGACCGACTCGCCGCGACGTGGCGGCTGGTGCAGTCGCTCAATCCCGATGCGGTGCTCGATCGCGGTTACGCGCGGGTCACCACGCGGGAGGGGCAGACGCTCGCCTCGGCCGCCGCGGTACGGGGGGCGGGGGCGGTGACGCTCCGCTTCCGCGACGACAGCGTCGATGCGATCGTCGGCGATGCGCCCGCCGTGCCCGCCGCCGCCACGCCCGCCAAGGCCGAGCGCAAGCCCGCCAGGCCCACGGTCGCGGCCAAGGCCGACCAACCCACCCTGCTCTGATACGGACCTGCCATGCTCGTTTCCAATTCCGATCGCCCCGCGCGCCTGCACTACATGGCCAACGGGTTTCGCGTTCTCACCCCCGGCGACCATGTCGTCTGCGGCGTCAGCGGCGTGCGCATCCCGCTGGAGATGCTGCGCTATTGGAGCGTGGCGCGGCAGGAGGCCTTTGCGACCGCCGAACTCGCCAGCGAGGCGCTGGCACCGCGATGAAGCGCAGGTTCGCGCTCGCGTTGCTGGCGGCTGCGACGGCCTCCGGCAGCGTGGCGCAGCAGGCCGCGACGACCCGGCCTGTCGCCGCAGGCTTCCGCTGGACCGGCAATCCGACGCAAGGCGGATTGATCCTGGGCGAAGCGCCGGCCGGGGCGCAGGGCGTGACACTGGACGGCAAGGCGGTCGCTCTCGATCCCGATGGCGGCTTCGTCGCCGGCTTCGATCGCGACGCACCGGTCACCGCGACACTGGTGGCGACCTTCGCCGACGGTCGGCAGGCGGTGCAGGCTCTGGCGGTCGCGCCGCGCGCCTGGCGCATCGAACGGCTCGATCGCCTGCCGCGCTTCCCGGCGCCCGATCCGGTGATGGCACGGTTGCGCCCGGCCGAGCTCACCGCGATCGCCGCGGCGCGTGCGGTGGAGACGGACGCGGCCGGCTGGCGTCAGCCGTTCCATTGGCCGGCGACCGGGCGCATTTCCGGCCTGTTCGGCGCGCAGCGCATCTATCGCGGCGAGCCGGGCAGCTACCATTCGGGCATCGACATCGCGCGGCCGACCGGCACCCCGGTCGCGGCGCCGGCCGATGGCGTAGTGATCCTCGCCGCCGACCATCCCTTCACCCTGGAGGGCAACCTGCTGATGATCGACCATGGCCATGGCCTCAACAGCGCCTTCCTGCACCTGTCGCGGATCGACGTCGCGGTCGGCGATCACGTCCGCCAGGGCCAAGTGATCGGTGCGGTCGGGGCGAGCGGCCGGGCGACCGGGCCGCATCTCCACTGGAGCCTGCGCTGGCGCGATGCCCGGCTCGATCCGCTGCTCGTCGCCGGAGCGATGCCACCAACACCCTGACGCATGCTGGCGGCGGGATTCTGTCACTTTTGCCCGATGTGGCGGCAGTCTCCCGCAACCTTGCATATAAACGTGGCAGCTTCTGTGTCATTTTAGCGACACTCTACGTCAAAGGCGCGTCCCTTTCCTCGCGGCGCCTTTACAGCGAAATGTCAGCCCCGCATTCCTGTCGCATGTCTCTTGGGAGCCGCGCCGCGGCTTAGGGGGGCTTGGCAAAACCGGGGGGCACGCACCGTCACAACGGGCATGGCGATCCGGTCAAGCGAGGGAAAATCATGACCACGATGAATCGTTTGACGCGCAAGGCCGCGCTGCTCGCCGCAGCGACGCCGTTTGCGCTCCTGTGTGCGGGCGCCGTGTCCGCGCAGACCAGCGCCGCGCCGTCGGCCCCGCCGGCGACGCAGGACACCCTGCCTGCCGCGCAGCAGAATGCCGAAGCGCGCGCCGACCAGGGCGTGCTCCCCGAAACCACGACCGGCGACCAGTCCGGCGGCAACGACATCGTCGTCACCGGCTCGATCATCCGTGGTGCGGACGTCGGCCCGTCGCCGGTGTCGACCATCACCGCCGAGAATCTCGACGCGCGCGGCATCAACACCGTGCAGGCCGGCATCCAGGCGCTGTCGTCGAACAACGGCCCGGCGCTGACCAACTCGTTCACCGCCAACGGCGCGTTCGCCGGCGGTGCATCGTCGGTGTCGCTGCGCGGCCTGTCGACCAACTCGACGCTGGTGCTCTTCGACGGCCTGCGCGCCGCGTATTATCCGCTGTCGGACGACGGCACGCGCAACTTCGTCGACCTCAACACCATTCCCGACGACATCGTCGACCGTGTCGAAGTGCTGCGTGACGGCGCCTCGTCGAGCTACGGCGCCGACGCGATCGCGGGCGTGGTCAACATCATCACCAAGCGTTCGGTGAAGGGCGTTTCGGGCCGCGCGGAAGCCGGCATCTCGGAGCGCGGCTATAACGCCAACCAGCGCCTGACGCTGACCGCCGGCACCGGCGATCTCGACGAGCAGGGCTACAACGCCTATGTCAGCGGCTTCTACTATCGCAGCGAAGGCGTGCGATCGTCGCAGCTGCCCGGACGGTTCAACACCAGCGACGAACGCGGCATCTGCGGCAATCGCACCGGCACCACCGTCTGCGGTCCGAACAACATCTCCAACGGCCTGGACCAGAACAACCAGTTCACCAACGGCTTCGCGATCGGCACGCCGACCTTCTACGTCCGCCCGGCCGATGCCACCAACACCACCGCGCTCGGCCGCTACCAGCTGCTGAACCAGGCGGCGGGCTGCCGCGTCGGCACTCCGTACAACCCGACGGCCGCCGAACTGGCGCTGCCGATCAACGCCACCGCACCGGGCACCGTCTGCCAGGTCGACACGCAGAACCTGTACGGCAACGTGACGCCGGACATCGAGCGCTTCGGCGGTTCGGCGCGCTTCACCGCCAAGGTCGGCGACAGCTCGGAAGCCTATCTGCAGGTCAACTTCCAGCAGGCGACGACCAGCTACACCGGCATTCCGACGATCATCCGCGCGAATGCCCCGGCCGGCATCCTGTTCCCGCAATATTCGACCTCGCAGAATGCGACGCCGGCGATCGATCCCAATTCGGCGATCCTGGCGCTGCCGGTCTACATCTGCCCGCGCACCACGGTGGGCGCCTGCAACGCGACCAACGGCACGCTCAACCCGAACAACCCGTTCGCCCAGGCAGGTCAGGTCGCACGTCTCGTCGGTGCGCTGCCCGATTCGCGTGAATCGAGCCAGACCCGCAGCCGCGTCTATCGCGCCGCGTTCGGCATCAACGGCACGGTGTTCGACAATGTCGACTATCGCTTCGATGCGACCGCGATGCACACCGATCTGCGCCTCGAGCAGAACGGCTATGTCTACATCCAGCACCTGCTCGATGTGATCAAGGACGGCAGCTACAACTTCATCAACCCGGGCCTGAACAGCCAGGCGACGCGCGACTACCTGACGCCGACCAACATCACCAACGACAGCTCGGACCTGTTCCAGGCGCAGTTCACGCTGGGCAAGGCACTGTTCGCACTGCCGGGCGGCGACCTGCGCGTCGCGGTCGGCGGGTCGATCTTCTACGAAGCGATCGACGCACCCAGTGCCAACCCGGACACCAACGGTCCGACCCAGCGCTACTTCCGCCTGAACGCCTTCGGCACCAGCGGCAACCGCACCGTCTCGTCGGCCTTCTACGAGGTCAACGCGCCGATCCTCGACCAGCTGACGCTGAACGCCTCGGGTCGCTACGACCATTATTCGAGCGGCCAGAGCGCGTTCTCGCCCAAGTTCGGCGCGATCTTCAATCCGATCCGCCAGGTCACCGTCCGCGGCACCTACTCGCGCGGCTTCCGCATCCCCTCGTTCGGCGAGGCGAATGCGCTGCCCACCACGGGTTACGTGACGCAGTCGCTCAACAGCATCCCGGCGGCGTTCCTGCGCCAGTACAGCACCAATCCGGGCGCCAATCAGATCTGTTCGGCGGCAACGCCCAACTTCTGCTCGGCCTACATCACCTCCTATTCGATCGGCCAGACGACGCTCGCGTCGCCGAACCTCGACCCCGAGAAGTCGCGCAGCTTCACCGCCGGCATCAAGGTCGAGCCGGTGCGCGGCCTGTCGCTGACCGTCGACTATTACAACATCAAGAAGACCGGTGCGATCACCACGCCGGATCTGTCGCCGGCGATCGCGGCCTATTATGCGGGGCAGACGATCCCCACCGGCTTCGAGGTCATCGCGGACGCGGTCGACGTCAACAACCCGACCGCCACGCCGAAGATCGCCTTCGTCCGTTCGCAGCTGATCAACGCGCAGACGATCAAGTCGGAAGGTATCGATTTCGGTGCCAACGGCTTCATCGACTTCGGGTCGTTCAAGTGGAACACCAACCTCAACGCCAGCCTCATCCTTGAGCTGAGCACCACGGTTGACGGTGTGCGCCAGACCTATGTCGACACGCTCGGCAACTTCAACCTGACCGCCGGTTCGGGCACGTTCGAGTGGAAGGGCAACTGGGTCAACACCTTCGACTTCGGCGACTTCGCGCTGTCGGGGACCGTCAACTACACGTCGGGCTACGACCTGTCGGCGATGGACCAGGGCGATGCCTACAAGGACTGCGGCCAGGCGCCGGCCTACTATGGCTGCCGCGTGAAGAGCTACATCACGGCCGATGCGAACGCGAGCTTCAAGGTCAACGACAAGTTCACGTTCTACGTCAACGCCCTGAACATCTTCAATCGCCTGCCCCCGCTCGATCCGGTCACCTATGGCGCGTACCTGTACAACGCCGTGCAGGGCGGCGACGGCATCTTCGGCCGCCAGTACCGCGCGGGCGCCAAGTTCAACTTCTGATCCCGGTTCCACCGCGAACAGGGCAAGGGCGGGTCGCAAGACCCGCCCTTTTTTTGTGTTCTACACCCAAGCCCCGATCCATGTGCCGCCGGCGCGGGCTGCCTCCGGTCAAAAACGGGATTAACTAATACTGACAACACCTTGAGCAAAGTTCGTTACTAATCATCGCACGTTGGCCAGTCGTTCTGCTTCGCCGACAATTTCGCAACAATGGAGCGCTGTATTATTACGGTAAGTCACATGAATTGGGATGCGTGACATCAATCGCGATGCCATCCCGAGCATCGGAAGATCGCGCGATGTGCCGGAAAGTGTGATATTTTGCCCACGCCTGTTCAGGGATTGCAGTGATCTGCACAAAACATCTTTACGCTGCAACGCTCCACGGGGAATTATGTCCGTATTCGTCCTAAAGGTAGGGCGGTGCGGACGATCAGTCCGGCTCAACAAGGGGCTGTATAAAGATGGGACAGGGACGATTTGCACGCAGGATGCTGCGGAGCGGGGTGGCGCTCCGGGCGCTGACTGTGGTCGGAGCCGGCGCCGTCATGGTGTCTGGCGCAGCGCCTGCCATGGCGCAGGATGTCGCGTCGGCGTCATTGTCCGGCGTCGTACGTGATGCCAACGGAGGGTCGATCGCCAATGCAACGGTCGCGCTCCTGTCGACAGAGCGCGGCAACGAGCGGACGGTCACCACGAACGCTCAGGGTCAATTCTTCGTCCCGCAGCTTCCGTCGGGGGCATATTCGGTCACGATTACCGCCGCCGGCTATCGGACGACGCGCACGGACAACGTACAGGCGCAACTCGGCGGCGCATCATATACGTTCACGCTGAACCAAGGGACTACAGAGGCTAACGGCGACATCGTCGTCACCGGACGAGTGCGACGATCGGTCGACTTCGCATCGACGGCAACGGGCCAGGTATTCAACGTCCAGGAAACGGCCAAAACGCTGCCGGTCGCCCGCAATGCCACCGCGATCCAGCTGCTGGCACCTCAGGCCGTTCCGGGCGACCCCAATTTCGAGGACGGCGTTTCCTTAGGCGGTTCATCGGTGGCTGAGAATATCTATTACATCAATGGGATGAATATTACCAACTTCCGCACGTTCGTGGGTGGTACGACGATACCGTTCGAATTCTATGACTCCGTTCAAGTAAAAACGGGTGGCTATCAGGCTGAGTTCGGGCGCAACACCGGTGGTGCGGTCATCGCGCTTTCACGTTCCGGCACGAACGAGTTCCGGGGCGGGTATAATGTCTTTTACTCGCCAGATTGGGCTCGCAGCGATGCGCCAAACACCTATGCTGCCCACAATGCGCTCGATCAGCGCGACAATATCGAGGGGAACATCTGGGCATCCGGTCCAATCATCAAGGATCACCTGTTCTTCTTCGGCTTCCTCAACCCGCGCGATTTTTATCAGCAGGACACCTCGTGGTCACAGAAATTCAACGCGGCAGGCACTGCTTCGAATGGATTCTCCGACAACAACCGAGTGCAGCGGTTCCAAAACAATCCTTTTTACGGCGGCAAACTCGATTTGAACGTCATTGACGGTCAGCGCTTCGAATTGACGTACTTCAACGATTCCACCGATACGCTTATCCAGCAAACAGTCCTAAGCAGCAACACTACCTCCTCAACCCGTGAATTTTCGGGGGGATCAAACCTTATCGGAAAATATACGGGGAGCTTCACCGATTGGCTTACCGTTTCGGCGCTATACGGCCGATCGAAATTTAATCAAACGGTAGCCGGATCGGACGACGGGGTTCCATATGTGCTGGATGGTCGGTCGGGAACGCTGGTCTATGTAGCTGGTAATCCGAATGGCCAGATCGAAACGGGACGGGATCAGCGTGACGACTATCGTGTCGATGTCGATCTCAATTTCAACCTTCTTGGATCTCACCGTGTCCGGTTCGGCGGCGACTACGAAAAGCTGCAATCGGAAGCTAACACCATCTATTCCGGTGGTATCTACTATCGCTATTACCGGACGGGAGCCGGCGGTGGCACCGTCAACCAGACGGCTGTACCCGGCAACACCGACTATGTACGTGCGCGGACCTATGTGTCGGGCGGCAGCTTCCGTACCACGAACACTGCATTCTATATTCAGGACTCCTGGGACCCGACGGATAGGCTGAACCTCAACCTCGGGCTGCGGTACGACAAGTTCGAGAACTTCAACGCATCTGGCAAATCGTTCATTCTGTTGGATAAGCAATTTGCACCGCGTGTCGGTTTCTCTTATGATCTGTTCGGTGATCGTACGACCAGCCTCAAGGGATTCTACGGTCGATACTACTTGCCTGTTGCTGCTAACACCAACATACGGTTGGCTGGTAACGAGTCGTTCATCGAGAACTATTACTATTTCACCGGGAATCTGGTGAACCCCACGTTGGGGCAAAAGATCGGCGGGCAGAATGTTCTGTCCGACGCGTCCAATGTCGATCCACGCACCCTGGTGACCCAGAACCTCAAGCCGCAGTATATGGATGAGTTCATCATCGGGCTTGAGCGGCGATTTGGCGGCAATTGGAAAGCCAACGTCAATGGCGTCTATCGCAAGCTGGGTGCTGTTCTCGAAGATTCGGATTTCCGATACTCGATTACGGCCTTCTGCCGGACGCAGAACATGGCCGGGTGCAATGCCAGCACCGCTCCGACCGGCACGCTGTCATCGACGTTCCCGGGCAGGGTTGCACCGTCCCTGAACGGTGCGACTATCGGAAGCGGCGGTTATCTGTTGATCAACCCGGGTCGCGATGTGGTGGTCGATGTCGATCTGCAGAACAACGGCACCCTGACCAAGCTGACGATTCCTGCGGCGTTCACCCAGTTGCCGAAGGCGCAGCGGATCTACAAAGCCATGGAATTCGGCATCGAGCGCGAGGTCGACGGTCAATGGGGTGTAAGGGGCTCATATGTCTTGAGTTCCAGCGTCGGCAACTACGAAGGCGGCGTGAAATCGGACAACGGGCAGGATGACACGGGTCTTACGCAGGATTTCGACGAACCCGGCTGGATGGATGGCTCGTACGGCTATCTGCCCAATCATCGCCGTCACACATTGAAGCTGTACGGATCGTATAAGGCAACTGATCGCATTCTCTTGGGCTTCAACGGTGTGCTCGCCTCGCCGCGCAAGTTCGGCTGCATCGGAACCTACCCTTATGCAGACGGCCGGGCGGCAGTGACATCGGCCGCATCTTGGTACTGTTCGAACCCGGCGGCGACAGGGCTGCCGCTCGCATCTGGATCGACGCCGACGTTGAGTGATCCGGGTTACACGGCGGCGAAGTTGATTGGCCGTGGACGTGCGTTCGAAAGTGATTGGTTGAAGCAGATCGACGTCAGCGTCCAGTATCAAGTGCCGATTGCCGGTCTGAGGGGGTTGACCCTGCGAGTTGATGCCTTCAACCTTCTGAACAATCACTCGGGCATAAACTATAATGCCTTGGGTGATCTCGATACTCGTACGGCATCCAACCCAAACTATGGTAAGATCACCGACTACCAGGCCCCCCCGTTATGTTCGGTTCGGCATGTCGATGGACTTCTAACACCACGGTTGCTTAAGTGCATCGAGGGGGCATGCCGCCGGCATGCCCCCTTTTTACTGGCGCTCTATCACCCCACCGACAACGCCAGCTTTCCGTCCCCCTCGTCCACCCGCACCGTCGCGCCGTCCTTCACCGCGCCGCGCAGGATCAGTTCGGCCAGCGGGTCCTGCAGGTAGCGCTGGACCGCGCGTTTCAGCGGGCGGGCGCCATAGACGGGGTCGTAGCCGACGCGGCCCAGCCAGTCGCGTGCCGCATCGGTCAGGTCCAGCGTCACCTTGCGGTCGGCGAGCAACCGGCCGACGCGGGCGACCTGGATGTCGACGATCGGGGCCATGTGGCTCTGGCCCAGGCGGTGGAACAGGATCACCTCGTCCAGCCGGTTGAGGAACTCGGGCCGGAAATGGGCGCGAACGATCTCCATCACCTGCGGCTCGACCGTCTCGACGTCCTGCCCTTCCTCCAGGTTCGCCAGATACTGGCTGCCGAGATTGCTGGTGAGGATGATGAGCGTGTTGCTGAAATCGACCGTGCGGCCCTGCCCGTCGGTGAGGCGCCCGTCGTCGAGCATCTGCAGCAGCACGTTGAAGACGTCGCCGTGCGCCTTTTCCACCTCGTCGAACAGCACGACCTGATAGGGCCGGCGCCGCACCGCCTCGGTCAGCACGCCGCCCTCTTCATAGCCGACATAGCCGGGAGGCGCGCCGATCAGGCGGGCGACCGCGTGCTTCTCCATGAACTCGCTCATGTCGATGCGGACCATGGCGTTGGGATCGTCGAACAGGAATTCGGCCAACGCCTTGGTGAGCTCGGTCTTACCGACGCCGGTCGGCCCCAGGAACAGGAACGAGCCGAGCGGGCGGTTGGGGTCCTGCAAGCCGGCCCGCGCGCGGCGGACGGCGGTGGAGACGGCGCGCACCGCATCGGCCTGGCCGATCACGCGCTTGCCGATCACCTCCTCCATCTTGAGCAGCTTCTCGCGCTCGCCCTCCAGCATGCGGTCGACGGGCACGCCGGTCCAGCGGCTGACCACCGCGGCGATATCGTCGCTGGTCACCTCCTCGCGCAGCATCGCGCCCTGGGTGGCGCCCTGCGCCTCGGCGAGCTGCTTCTCCAGCGCCGGGATGCGGCCGTAGGAGAGCTCGCCCGCCCGGGCGAGATCGCCGCCGCGCTGCGCCTGGTCGAGTTCGAGCCGCGCGGCATCGAGCTGCTCCTTCAGCTTCGCTTCGCCGGCGATCTTGTCCTTTTCCGCCTGCCAGCGGGCGGTCAGCTCGGCCGATTGCTGTTCCAGGTTGGCCAGTTCGCCCTCCAGCGTCTCCAGCCGGTCGATCGAGGCGGCGTCGGTCTCGCGGCGCAGCCCCTCGCGCTCGATCTTGAGGCGCAGGATGCGGCGGTCGAGCGTCTCGATCTCCTCGGGCTTTGATTCCACCTCCATGCGGATGCGGCTGGCGGCCTCGTCCATCAGGTCGATCGCCTTGTCGGGCAGGAAGCGGTCGGTGATGTAGCGGTTGGAGAGCGTCGCCGCCGACACCAGCGCGCCGTCGGTGATCCGCACCCCGTGGTGCATCTCGTACTTGTCCTTGAGGCCGCGCAGGATGCTGATCGTGTCCTCGACGGTCGGTTCGCCGACGAACACCGGCTGGAACCGCCGCTGCAGCGCCGGGTCCTTTTCGACGTACTTGCGATATTCGTCGAGCGTGGTCGCGCCGACGCAATGCAGTTCGCCGCGGGCGAGCGCGGGTTTCAGCAGGTTGCCGGCGTCCATCGCGCCTTCCGACTTGCCCGCGCCGATCAGCGTGTGCATCTCGTCGATGAACAGGACGATGTCGCCCTCGGCGGCCTTCACCTCGTCGAGCACGCCCTTCAGCCGCTCCTCGAACTCGCCGCGGTATTTCGCGCCCGCGATCAGCGCGCCCATGTCGAGCGCCATCAGCCGGCGGTCCTTCAGCGTGTCGGGCACGTCGCCATTGGCGATGCGCAGCGCCAGGCCCTCGGCGATCGCGGTCTTGCCGACGCCGGGTTCGCCGATCAGCGCCGGGTTGTTCTTGGTGCGGCGGGCGAGGATCTGGATGGTGCGGCGGATCTCCTCGTCGCGGCCGATCACGGGATCGAGCTTGCCGTCGCGCGCCGCCTGGGTCAGATCGCGGGCGAACTTCTTGAGGGCATCGTAGCGATCCTCGGCCGATGCGGTGTCCGCGGTGCGGCCGCCGCGCAGATCGTTGATCGCGGCGTTCAGCCCCTCGGCGGTGACGCCGGCGGTCTTCAGCGCCTTGCCCGCAGCATTGGTCTGCGCCAGCGCGAGCGCCAGCAGCAGCCGTTCGACGGTGACGTAGCTGTCACCCGCCTTTTGCGCGACCTGCTCCGCCTGGTCGAGGACGCGGACGGTGTCGTTGTCGAGCCCCGGCGTCTGTTGCGCGCCCGATCCGGACACCACCGGCAGCCTGGCGAGCGCCGCATCGGTTTCGCCGGTGGCGCGACGGGCATCGCCGCCGGCCGCCTGGATCAGTCCGGCGGCCATGCCCTGCTCGTCCTCCAGCAGGGCTTTCAGGATATGCTCCGGCGTGATCCGCTGATGGTTCATGCGGATCGCGACGGTCTGCGCCGACTGGAGGAAGCCCTTGGCGCGGTCGGTGAATTTTTCGAGGTTCATGGTGGCCCCTGATCGTGTTCCGACGCGATATGGTGTTGCCATTGTGCAACACAAGTGTGACGGCCAGGCCAGATCGGACTTTTTCCGGATGCCGCTTGCCAGCCGTCCCTCGACCGTTATGCTCAACCCATACAGTCGTTCAAGACTACCGGGGAAGGGTTCCACATCATGACGAAGTTCTTCGCGCTGGCCGGCGTCGCATCGATCGCGCTTGCCGTGCCCGCGTCCGCGTCCGCCCAGACGGCACCGCCTGCGCAGGTGAAGGCCGCGCCGGTGTCGGCACTCGTCCGCGCGATCGACATCCCCTATCAGGAATTCCGGCTGAAGAACGGCCTGCGGGTCATCGTCCATACCGATCGCAAGGCGCCGGTGGTGGCGGTCAGCGTCTGGTACGACGTCGGCTCCAAGCACGAGCCGAAGGGCTCGACCGGTTTCGCGCACCTGTTCGAACATCTGATGTTCAACGGTTCGGAGAATGCGCCGGGCGACTTCTTCGGGCCGCTGAAGGAAGTCGGCGCGACCGATTTCAACGGCACCACCTATTACGATCGCACCAATTATTTCGAGACGGTGCCGACCGCCGCGCTGCCGCGCGCGCTGTTCCTCGAATCGGATCGCATGGGCCATCTGCTCGGCGCGATCACGCAGGGCGTGCTCGACGAGCAGCGCGGCGTCGTCCAGAACGAGAAGCGGCAGGGTGACAATCGCCCCTATGGCCTGCTCGACTATGCGGTGACGGAGGGGCTGTATCCGACCACGCACCCCTATGGCCACGACACGATCGGCTCGATGGAGGACCTCGACGCCGCGACGCTCGACACGGTGAAGACCTGGTTCCGCAGCCATTATGGCCCCAACAATGCGGTGCTGGTGCTTGCCGGCGACATCGACGTCGCCACCGCCAGGCCGATGGTCGAAAAATATTTCGGCGATATCGCGTCGGGTCCGAAGAGCGAGCTGCCCGCCGCGCCGGTGGTCACGCTGCCCTCGCCCAGGACGGTGACGTTGAAGGATCGCGTTGCCGCGACGATGATCACCCGCAACTGGTCGGTGCCCGGGCTGAACGACAAGGATACGCCCTCGCTGGAGGTCGCCGCCGGCATCCTGGGGGGCATGGCCTCGTCGCGCTTCGCCAACGAACTGGTGCGCAAGGAAAAGCTGTTCACCTCGCTGTCCGCCGACGACAGCGCCTTTGCGCAGGTCGGCACCTTCACCATCAACGGGCTGGTGCGCCCCGGCGTCGAACCGGCGCTGGCATCGAAGCGCCTGGACGAGGTTCTCGCCGATTTCCTGCGGACCGGCCCGACCCAGGACGAGGTGTCGCGCTATGTCACCAGCACCATCGCCGGAACCGTGCGCGGACTGGAAGCGGTCGGCGGCTTCGGCGGCAAGGCGACCGCGCTTGCCGAGGGCGCGCTCTATTCGAACGATCCCGGCTTCTACAAGAAGCACCTCGCCGCGCTGGCCGCGCAGACGCCGGCCAGCGTGAAGGCGGCCGCCGACAAATGGCTGTCGCGCCCGGCACTGACTGTGGATGTCATACCCGGTGCACGCGATGCCTATGCCGAGGCCAAGGTGCCGCCGAAGAAGGACGTGGTCGCCGCCCCCGAACAGCCGGTGAAGGGCACGCGCGGGCCGATCCCGGCGATGGGCCAGGTCACCGCGCTGACGTTCCCCAAGGTCGAGCGCACGCGCCTGTCGAACGGGATCGAGATCGTCTATGCGCAGCGCAACGCCGTGCCGGTGACGCAGGCGGTGCTGAGCTTCGATGCCGGCTATGCCGCGGACGTGCCCAACAAGCTCGGAACGCAGCAGCTTGCGGTAGGCATGCTCGACGAGGGCACCGAGCATTATGACGTCAACACGCTCGCCGAAGCGCGCGAGCGGCTGGGCATGGGCCTGGGAACCAGCAGCAGCAACGATCGCAGCACAGTGACGATGGGTGTCCCAAGCGTCAATCTCGCGCCGGCGCTGGACCTGTTCGCCGAGGTCGCACGGCATCCCGCTTATGCCCCCGCCGAGGTGGCGCGCGTCAAGGCGCAGCAGATCGCCGGCATCCAGCAGGAACTGACCAACCCCGGCGCGCTGGCGCAGCGGATGACCACCCGCATTCTCGCCGCCGGCACGCCCTATGCCAAGGCGCAGGGCAGCGGCGATCCGGTCGCCGTCGCCTCGCTGACCCCGGCGGACCTGCGCGCATTCCAGCATGCCTGGCTGCGGCCCGACAAGGCCAAGCTGTTCGTCGTGTCCGACCGGCCGCTCGCCGAGGTGAAGGCGGCGCTGGAGTCCCGCTTCGGCGACTGGAAGTCGGAGGGCGCGGCCGGCACCAAGACCTTCGGCGCGGCGCAGACGCCGATCACCCCCGGCATCGTGCTGATCGACCGGCCGGATAGCCCGCAGTCGATGATCGTCGGCGGCCAGCGCACGGGCCTCAAGGGCACCGACGACATGCTCGTCCTCAACACGGTGAACGATGCGCTGGGCGGCAGCTTCCTCAGCCGCATCAACATGGACCTGCGCGAGGAGAAGCATTGGTCCTACGGCGCCAGCGGTCGTTTCCAGACCGTGGAATATGCTGCGCCCTATGTCGTCTCCGCCGGCGTGCAGGCGGACAAGACGGGGCCGTCGATCGCCTCCGCGGCGGAGGACATCAAGCAGTTCGTGACGACCAAGCCGATGACCGACAACGAGTTCAAGCTGGCGATCGCCGACGCGGTGCTGAAGCTGCCCGGCCAGTTCGAAACCTCCCCGGCGGTGCTGAGCGCGATGCAGGCCAACGACCTCTACAAGCGGCCGGACGATTATTACGCCACGCTGGGCGCGCGGTATCGGGCGATGACGCTGCCCGGACTGCGTGCGGCGGCGGCGAAGACGATCGATCCGGCCAGGATCACCTGGATCGTCGTCGGCGACGCGGCCAAGGTGAAGCCGCAGCTTGACAGCCTGGGCCTGCCGGTCGAGGTCGTGCCGGCAAGTGCGGTGGCCGGCGCATCCGCCGGCGCCGCGCCCGCAGCGCAATAAGGAGAGTTACGATGGCAGATGTCGACGGCAGCTGGGACTGCACCGTGAAATCGCCGCTGGGCGACCAGAACCTGACGCTGACCGTCAAGAGCGACGGCGCGAGCTTCACCGGCACCGCCTCGGGCGCAATGGGGTCGAGCGACGTGTCGGGCGAGGTCGACGGCAACACGGTGCGCTGGAAGCAGCAGATGACCGTGCCGATGCCGATGACGCTTGATTGCGAGGCGACGGCCGAGGGCGACACGCTGACCGGCACCGTCGGTGCCGGCGCGTTCGGCAGCTTCCCGCTGTCGGGCAAGCGCACGGGGTGAGCATAGTATCGTCATCCCGGCGCATGCCGGGATGACGGCCAGGCCTTTGACACGCGAGCAATAATCGCGAAACATTGCGGCTCGCCTTCTCCCGAAGGCGGGCCGCTTCGTTATGGGATGCCCCTCGCCATGATCCGTCCGCTTCTCGCCGCCTGCGCCCCCGTCGCCCTGCTGGCTGCCCTTGCCGGCGCGTCCGCCGGCCTGGCGCAGAAGAGCTATGACGAGCGCCCCGCCAGGCTCGCGCCCCGCGACGCGAACTATGAATATACCCGCAAGGTCGTCGATATCCGGATGCGCGACGGGGTGAAGCTCCACACGGTGATCGTGATGCGCAAGGGGACGAAGGATGCCGGCATCCTGCTGACCCGCACGCCCTATGATGCCGAGGGACAGACCAAGCCCGATACCGGCAGCTTCGCCGGCGTGCTGTCGCACGGCGACGGACCGTGGGACGTGATCGCCGCCGACGGTTATATCCGCGTCATCCAGGACGTGCGCGGCATGCACGGCAGCGAGGGCATTACGCTGATGAACCCGACGCCGGCGGGTTCGCCCAACAATCCGACCAAGACCGACGATGCCACCGACACCTACGACACGATCGCCTGGCTGGTGAAGAACGTGCCGGAAACCAACGGCCGCGTCGGCATCAGCGGCATCAGCTATGACGGCTTCCTGCCGCTGATGGCGCTCATCAACCCGCACCCGGCGCTCAAGGTGTCGGTGCCGATGAACCCGATGGTCGACGGCTGGCGCGGCGACGACTGGTTCCACAACGGCGCGTTCCGCCAGGTCGGCCTGTCCTACCTGCTCGGCCAGCAGGGCACGCGCGATGCCGGCACGCCGTGGATCACCGACACCGCCGACGATTACGAATACTGGCTGAAGAACGTCTCGGCCGGTGCCGTGGCGAAGGCGCAGGGCGTCGACCAGGCGTCGGGCTTCTACCGCAAGATGGCCGCGCACCCCGCCTACGATGCCTTCTGGCAAAGCGCCGCGATGGATCGCATCCTCGCGCGCGAGCCGCTCAAGGTGCCGACGATGCTCGTCGCCGGCCTGTGGGACCAGGAGGATATCTACGGCGCCCCCGCCGTCTATCGCGCGCTCGAACCCAAGGACACCGCGAACGATAAGGTCTTCCTGACGCTCGGCCCCTGGTATCACGGGCAGGAGATCCGCGACGGCAGCAGCCTCGGCGCGATCAAATGGGATTCGGACACCGCGAAATGGTGGCGCTGGCAGGTGCTGCGGCCGTTCCTGGCGCATTATCTCAAGAGCGACCAGCCGGCGATGGACGTGGCGCCGGTCACCGCCTTCCAGTCCGGCACCAACCAGTGGCAGCGGCTGCAGGCCTGGACGCAGCCGACGCCGACGCCCTTGTACCTGAAACCCGGCGGCAGCCTCGGCTTCGCGGCCGCAGGCGGCGCGGCGCAGACCGCGGACTATCTGTCCGATCCCGCCAACCCCGTCTCCTATCGCGTGCGGCCGACCAGGCCGACCGATGCGGCGGGCTCGACGTGGCGCTACTGGCTGGTCGACGACCAGCGCCCGCTCTCCGGCCGCCCCGACGTGCTGACCTTCACCAGCGACGTGCTGACCGCACCGGTGACGATCGCCGGCACGCCGCAGGTCCACCTCACCGCATCGACCAGCGGCACCGACAGCGACTGGGTGGTCAAGCTGATCGACGTCTACCCTGACGTGATGCCGCGCCAGGAGGAGATGGCGGGCTATCAACTCGGCATCGCCATGGACATCTTCCGCGGCCGCTATCGCGAGGACCTGGCCGTGGCGAAGCCGCTGACGCCTAACGCGCCGCTCAAATACGCCTTCGCGCTGCCCGAGACGAACCACGTCTTCCTGCCCGGCCACCGCATCATGGTGCAGGTGCAGTCGAGCTGGTTCCCGCTCTACGACCGCAATCCGCAGACGTTCGTACCGAACATCTTCAACGCGCAGGCGAAGGATTACGTGAAGGCGACGCAGAAGGTGACGGTGGCGGGGCCGGACGCGAGCTACATCGACCTGCCGGTGGTGCGATAGGGACTCATCCACACCGAAGGAAACGTCGCTCCAGCGCAGGCTCAGGCTGGGGCCTCGATCGGCTCATGCCCTGTGCTGTTACAAGCAGATCCCAGCCTGCGCTGGGATGACGGCCGATGGATCAGGCGTCACGCGTTTAGCGCGAGACGCGGGTGATATGGCCCATCTTGCGGCCGGGCCGTGCGGTGCCCTTGCCATAGAGGTGAAGGTGCGCGCCCGCCTCGGCCAGGGCGGGCTGCCAGGGATCGTCGCCGATCAGATTCTCCAGCGCCACGCCGCGCCCGGTCAGCGCGGTGCTGCCGAGCGGCAGGCCGCAGATCGCGCGGATGTGGTTTTCGAACTGAGAGGTCTCGGCGCCCTCGATCGTCCAATGTCCCGAATTGTGAACGCGCGGCGCCATCTCGTTGAACACCGGCCCATCGCGGCCGACGAAGAATTCGCAGGCGAGCACGCCGACGTAATCGAGATCGGCGGCGATGCGGCAGGCGAGCGCCGTCGCCTCCTCCGCCTGATCCAGCACCGCCTGCGGCGCCGGCACGGTCGAGCTGCGCAGGATCGCGTCACGGTGGACGTTGTGCGGCGGATCGTAGCGCACCGTCGCGCCATCCTGCCCGCGCGCGATCAGGATCGAGAATTCATGGCTGAAGTCGACGAACGCCTCGAGCACGGCAGGGCCGCCGATCGCCTCCCATGCCGCGTCCGCGTCGCCGGGCGTGTGCAGCCGCGCCTGCCCCTTGCCGTCATAGCCGAAGCGCGCGGTCTTGAGCACCGCGGGCGTGCCGACATGCTCCAACGCGGTCGCCAGGCTGTCGCGGCTGTCCACCGCTGCCCAGCGCGCCGGCCGGCCGCCGACCTGCTCGACGAAGCGCTTTTCCGCGATCCGCTCCTGCGCCGCCGCCAGCGCGCGGGGATGCGGGTGAACGGGAACGCGCTCTGCCAGCCATTCGACGGGGGCGAGCGCAATATTCTCGAACTCGTAGGTCACCACGTCGCACGCCGCCGCGAAATCGGCGAGGACGATGCGGTTGTGGTAATCGGCGCGGGTCAGGCTGGACGCCGTCTGCGCCGCCACGCTCTCGCGATCTGGGGCGAGGACATGGGTGCGATAGCCGAGCTGCGCCGCGGCGATGGCGAGCATGCGCCCCAGCTGACCGCCGCCCAGGATGCCGATGGTGCTGCCGGGCGCGAGCATCAGGCGGGCTCGCCCTCGGGATGGATCGCGACGGCGTCGGTCTGCCGCTGCCGCCACGCCTGCAACCGCTGCGACAGCGCCGCGTCGTGCGTCGCCAGGATCGCCGCGGCGAGCAGCCCGGCGTTGGTCGCGCCCGCCTTGCCGATCGCGAGCGTGCCGACGGGGATGCCGGCGGGCATCTGCACGATCGACAGCAGGCTGTCCTGCCCGGACAGCGCCTTGCTCTGCACCGGCACGCCGAGCACCGGCAGGTGCGTCATCGCCGCCGCCATGCCGGGGAGGTGCGCCGCGCCGCCGGCCCCGGCGATCACCACCTTCAGCCCGCGATCCGCGGCGCCCTTGGCATAATCGTAGAGGCGATCGGGGGTGCGATGCGCGGACACGACGCGCGTCTCATGCGCCACCCCCAGCTCGGCGAGCACGTCCGCGGCGCCGCGCATCGTCTCCCAATCCGACGTGGAACCCATGATGATGCCGACCAGCGGAGTATCCATCGCGCGCACCTAGCGGGGGAGGGGAGGGAGGGCAATGTTTGCGCTCCCGCCGAATTGCCACAAAGGTTCGTCATCCCCGTCTGCGCGGGGATGACGGAAGAAGGCGTCAACGCTCGTTCAAGTAATACCGGTCGGTCGCGTTCAGCGCGTCGTCCAGTTCGTAGACGATCGGCTGGCCGGTCGGGATCTCCAGCCCGGTGATCTCGTCGTCCGGGATGTTGGACAGGTGCTTCACCAGCGCACGCAGCGAGTTGCCGTGCGCGGAGATCAGTACCCGCTGCCCGTCCTTCAGCGCCGGTGCGATCCGCTCCTCCCAATAGGGCAACACGCGCGCGATCGTGTCCTTCAGGCTCTCGGTCGAAGGAATCGTGATGCCGGCATAGCGGCGGTCCTGCGACAGGTCGTAGGGGCTGCCCGGCTCCAGCACCGGCGGCGGCACGTCGAAGCTGCGGCGCCAGATATGCACCTGCTCGTCGCCATGCTTCGCCGCCGTCTCCGCCTTGTCGAGCCCGGTGAGGCCGCCGTAATGGCGCTCGTTCAGCCGCCAGTCCTTCTCGGTCGGCAGCCACAGCCGCCCCATCGCCTCCAGCGCCAGGTTCAGCGTCTTGATCGCCCGCGTCTGCAGCGAGGTGAAGGTCATGTCGAAATCGAGGCCCTTCGCCGCCATCAGCTCGCCCGCCGCGCGCGCCTCCGCCGCCCCCTTTTCGGTGACGTCGACATCCCACCAGCCGGTGAAGCGGTTTTCGAGGTTCCAGCTGGACTGGCCGTGGCGGATGAGGACTAGGCGAGGCATGGCGGCTCCCGTAGGTCGAGGGTCAGAAACTGGTTGTGCGGGCTGGGTCGATAGTCGGCGAACGGGCCGGTGTCGATGAAACCGACGCTGCGATAGAGCGCGACGGCGGGGGCGTGCAGCGCGGCGGTGCCTGTTTCCAGGCTCAGGCGATCATAGCCACGCGCCCCTGCTTCGGCGATCACATGCCGGATCAACGCCCGGCCCACTCCGGTCCGGCGCGCATCAGGTGCGGCACGCATCGACTTCACCTCACCGTGGCCCGGATCGAGGTGTTTTAGCGCTACGAACCCGGCAAGACTATCGTCGCGCCACGCCGTCCAGAACGTCACCTCCGGCACGGACAATCCCGTCGCATCCAGTGCGAAAGCATATTCCGCCATATGACCGCGCAATTCGCGCAGATGATGCGCGAGCAGATCCGCGACATGCGCGGCGGCAGGATCGTCCCGTCGGATGTCCATCAGATCTCGTCGATCATCCCGGCCAGCACCTCCAGGCACGATACCGCCAGCGCCTTGCTGCGGTCCGGCGACCAGCCCTGTTCGGCATCCGGATTGGGATCGTGATCCTTGAACGGCATCTCCAGCGTCACCGACACGGCGCCGAACCGCTGCGCCAGCTGGTTGGTCGACATGGAAAGGTTGGCGTTGCCCGCGCTCGACTTCTCATAGCCCTTTTCCGTCTGGAAATCGGGGGTGTGCTCGGCAAGTCGGTGACCGAAGGCGTAGAATTTGGCGCCGTGGTCCTCGGTCCAGTTCGGGATGCCTTCGTAGCCGGCGATGAAATTGGCCGGAATCGCCTCGTCACCGTGCACGTCGATCGCAAAGGCGACGCCGGTTTCGTCCATTGCATTGCGCACGCACAGCACCTCAGGGCTGCGCTCCGCCGAGGGCGCGTGCCATTCGCGGTTGAGGTTGACGCCCGCCGCATTGGTACGCAGGTGGCCACGGCGCGTGCCATCGGGGTTCATGTTGGGGACGACATGCACCGTCGCCTTGGCGAGCAAGGGCGCCGCGGCTTCGCTGGTCAGCCAGTCGAGCGCCCCCTCCATCCACCATTCGGCCATCGATTCACCGGGGTGCTGGCGCGCATAGAGCCACACCGGCTTGGGGCCGTCGCCGAACCGGAAATAGTCGATCGCCTGCCCGTCGAGCGACTGGCCGAGTTCGCGATGCGTCACGCCCGGACGCTGCGCGATGCGCGCGACCAGATCCTCGTGCATCTCCATCGTATAGGGCGCGAAATAGGCGAACCAGGCCAGCTCGCCCTCCACCCGATGGTCGAACGACAGCACGCCGTCAGCGTAGGACGTGTCGATCATCCGCCACGTGGTGCGATCGCTGCTGGCGCGCGTGCGATAGCCCGGCCAGCCGAACGGATAGGCGGATTGGCCGGCGTTGACGATGCGGAAGGTGAGATGCCGTCCACACGCGCCCGCGACGCGGAAATAGAACCATTGAAAGAAGTCCGACTGGTGATCGCGCATGATCTCCAGGTCGACGCGGTCGCCTTGGATGGCCACGACACGGATGTTGCCGCCGTCGAAGGCGGCGTTGATGCTGATCGTCATGGCGCTGGCTTACCGGACAGAGATGGTGCGGCCGGACTGGCCGGGGAACCCGGTGAACAGCGCATGGGCGAGCCGCCCGGCCTGTTCGTCGGCGCGCTTTAAATCGCTGATCCCCTGCGCCTTGCCTTCCCAGATCGGCGACTGGTCGACCCGGCGCTTGATCGTCACCGCGAGTTCCGCGACCAGCAGCTCGGTCGGCCGCCGCTTGCCGATCGGGAAGCTGACGCCGCCGCCCAGGCCGACGCCGCCGCCGCGCCAGCCGCCGCTGTAGCCGCCGCCGCCGATGCCGATGCTGACCGGCGACTGGCGCGGCGGCCCTTCGCGGCTGGTGCGGGTGAAGCCCACGGTGGCGACGTAATCGGGCATCGCGCCCTGCGCCGGCACGCTGTAGCCCGCCTTCAGCAATTCGGTCTGCACCGCGGCGGCATAGGTCTTGAACTCCAGGCTGGCCGGGGCGCCGCCCGACAGCGGCTCCACCGCGATCGTGCCGCGCGGAATGGGATCGCCCAGATGGTAGCGGATCACGTCCGTCGGCGGCAGCGCCGCGGTGGTCGTGCACCCGGCAAGCGCGGCGGCGCCGAGGCCGAGGGCCAGGAACGGACGGATGGTCATGACGGGTGCGGCCTCTGTGCTACGTTGCGATGGGGAAACGCTCTAACGGCATCCACGTTGCTTGACTATTGCAGCCTTGGCCCCTACCCGCTCGCGCTTTCACCGACACCGTCAATCTCGAAAAGAAGCGAATCGATCATGAAGATCCGCAATAGCCTGAAGTCGCTCAAGGACCGTCATCGCGACAACCGCGTGATCCGTCGCCGCGGCCGCACCTACGTCATCAACAAGACCAACCGCCGCTTCAAGGCGCGTCAGGGCTGAACCTTTTGGGTCAGCCCACGGCCGTCATTTTTGACGTCGGCCGGGTCTTGTACGACTGGGATCCGCGGATCCTCTACGGGCGCCTGATCGACGACGATCGGGCGCTCGACGCGTTCCTGCGCGACGTCGTGACGCACGATTGGCATTTCCAGCATGATGCCGGACGCGACTTCGCCGATACCTCGGCGGAGCTCGTCGCGCTGTACCCCGAGCATGCCGAGCTGATCGCCGCCTGGGGACCGCGCTTCCTCGAAAGCATCGGCGATCCCATGCCGGGAATGCACGCGCTGGTCGACGAACTGGAGGCGGCGGACGTGCCGCTCTACGCGATCACCAATTTCAGCCACGAATTCTGGCCGCCGTTCCGCGCGCGCGAAGCCGCGATGTTCGATCGCTTCCGCGACGTCGTCGTATCGGGCGTCGAGAAGCTGGTGAAGCCCGATCCCGCGATTTACCGCCTGGCGCTCGACCGCTTCGGGCTGGAGGCGGCGCGCACGGTCTTCATCGACGACAACGCCGCCAACATCGCCGGCGCGCAAGACGTCGGACTGATCGCGCTGCACTTCACCGGCGAACCCAGGCTGCGCGGCGAATTGCAGGCGCTCGGGCTGCTCCAAAGCTGAAATCGACACTCGCCGTGCTGCTTCCTTCCCTCTCCTATCCAGAGAGGGCGATCGCATATGGCTGGGACGGCTGCCGGGCTCGGGTGAAGGGGCATGCCATCCCAGTAGCCTCCGTCACCCCGGACTTGGTCCGGGGTCCACCGTGCCGCAAAACCCATAGCGTATGGGTGTGCGGCACGGTGGATGCCGGACCAAGCCCGGCATGACGGAGGAAGGGAGAACACCATCCCAGATCAGGCAGCCCATATGCGATAGCCTGCCTGTCCAGGAGACAGGGATGAAAGTCCGGATTTGAAAGTCGAGTTGCTCTGACCCCGCCGATCCCGCCGCGTGCGGCAGATGGTGTCATTCGATACGATCCGCCGCTATGCTCTCCCGCAACAAGGAGAGTGGAATGCCCGACGAAGCAGAACTGACCGGCGTTGCCGGCAACAGCCCCGCCCCGAGCCCGGAGCGGATCGGCCAGCGCAAGCTGAAGCCCGCAACGATGATGATGGGCCACGGCTTCGATCCCGCTCTGTCGGAAGGGTCGCTGAAGCCGCCGATCTTCCTCACCTCCACCTTCGTCTTCCCCAATGCCGCGGCGGGCAAGCGGCATTTCGAGGGGGTGACCGGCAAGCGGCCCGGCGGCGCGGAGGGCCTCGTCTATTCGCGCTTCAACGGTCCGAATCAGGAAATCCTCGAAGACCGCCTCGCCATCTGGGAAGAGGCGGAGGATGCGCTCGCCTTCTCATCCGGCATGTCGGCGATCGCGACGCTGTTCCTCGCCATGACCAAGCCGGGCGACACCATCGTCCATTCCGGCCCGCTCTATGCCGCGACCGAGACGCTGATCGGCCGCATCCTCGGCAAATTCGGGGTGAAGTGGCTCGATTTTCCCGCCGGCGCGACGCGTGAGGAAATCGACGCGGTGCTGCGCGAAGCGGCGACCGGCAACGTCGCGCTGATCTATCTCGAAAGCCCCGCCAACCCGACCAACGCGCTGGTCGATATCGAGGCGGTGGCGGCAAGCCGCGATGCGATCTTCACCGATGCCGCCGCCCGGCCGCCGATCGCGATCGACAACACCTTCCTGGGGCCGCTCTGGCAGCGGCCGCTGCACCATGGCGCGGATATCGTCGTCTACAGCCTCACCAAATATGCCGGCGGCCATTCCGATCTCGTCGCGGGCGGCGTGCTGGGGACGAAGGCGCACATCGACACGATCCGCTCGATGCGCAACACGATCGGGACGATCTGCGATCCCAACACCGCCTGGATGCTGCTGCGCAGCCTCGAGACGCTGGAACTGCGGATGAGCCGGGCGGGCGAGAATGCCGCCAAAGTCTGCGCCTTCCTGCGCCAGCACCCCAAGGTGGAGCGCGTCGGCTATCTCGGCTTCCTGCCCGACACGCCGGGCATGGAGCGGCAGGCGGATATCTATCGCCGGCATTGCACCGGCGCGGGCTCGACCTTCTCGCTGCTGGTGAAGGGCGGCGAGGCGGAGGCGTTCCGCTTCCTCGACGCGCTGCGCATCGCCAAGCTCGCCGTGTCGCTCGGCGGCACCGAGACGCTCGCCAGCCACCCCGCCGCAATGACGCACCTGTCGGTGCCGGAGGCGCGCAAGGCGGCGCTCGGCATCACCGACAATCTGGTGCGCATCTCGATCGGGGTGGAGGATGCCGACGACCTGATCGCGGATTTCGACCAGGCGCTCGCCGGCATGTGACCGGCGCGGCGGAGCCCGACGGGTTCCGCCGCCGCTGCGGTGTGCTACGGGATCGCGATGCCTGTCTTCACCCCCATCGCACATGCGGAATTCGTCGGCGCCGTCCAGGCGCTGGCGGACGCGATCATGGCCGATCCCCGGCGCCCCGATGTCCTCGTCGGCATCGGCCGCGGCGGCCTCGCGCCGGCGGTGTACCTCAGCCACGCCACCGGGCTGCCGATGCTGTCGGTGGATTATTCCAGCGCGGTCGAGGATTTCGCCGAGGGCGCGCTGGTGCGACTGGCCGAACGGACGCAGGCGGGCGAGCGGCTGTTGTTCGTCGACGACATCAACGATTCGGGGCGGACGATCGGGCGCATCCGCGCCGCGCTCGCCGCCGCGGGTGCGCCGCGGGGTGCGGTGCGCTTCGCCACGCTGATCGACAACATCCGCTCCGCCGAACGCGTCGACCACGCCGCCCGGACGATCGATCGCGATGTGACCAAGGACTGGTTCGTCTTCCCGTGGGAAGCGGTCGCCCCGCAAGCGAGCATCGCCGAGGACGCCGCCGAGGTGCCGGACCGCATCGCCTGACGCGCACGCCCGATCCGCCCCGGAACAGGAGGGCGATGGCATAGGGCTGGGATGGCTGCTGGTTTCGGGGGAGGGGGCAGGCCATCCCGCTGTTCCCCGTCACCCCGGACGTGTTCCGGGGTCCACCGTGCCGCGAACCAGGAGCGTGTTGGCGTGCGGCATCCGTGGATGCCGGACCGAGTCCGGCATTGTCTGTTGGAAAGAGTGTAGGGAGGGGACGTTCCGCGATGAGCGGGATGCCCGGGTCGGGTGGCCACCCGACCCGGGCGCGGACAGCGTGACCGT